>NZ_JAYKKN010000004.1:0-429602 GCF_035117775.1 Cellvibrio chitinivorans | reverse complement strand
TCTCGGAAGCAGTGACTGGATTTACCAACGCTGATGTAAGCATTGCCAATGGTTCGCTGAGCACAGTGAGTTCATCGGATGGTGGTGTGACTTGGACAGCCACTTTTACTCCATCGTCCAACACTAACGCTGCAACTAATCTCGTCACAGTGGATAACACCGGTGTAACGGATGCAGCAGGAAATGCGGGCACAGGAACAACGGACTCCAATAACTTTGCAATCAATACCCGGATTCCAAGCGTAGTGAGTGTTGTGGTCGCCGATACTGCATTGGCTGTTGGTGAAACCAGTTTGGTGACGTTCACTTTCTCGGAGGCAGTAACAGGGTTTACCAATGCCGATCTAACCATTGCGAATGGCTCATTGAGTGCGGTTAGCTCATCGGACGGCGGTATTACCTGGACAGCAACATTTACGCCGTCTGCCAGTATTACCAGCGCAACCAACGTCATCACTTTGGATAACACTGGCGTAGTCAATGTGGCGGGTAATGCTGGCACAGGCACTACAAACTCTAATAGTTTTGCTATTGATACATCTGCTCCCGATGCGCCTTCAACCCCAGCGTTAAGTTCGGCTTCAGATAGCGGTAGCAGTAATACCGATGGCATCACTAATGTCACAGCTCCAACTATCACGGGTACAGCGGAAGCAGGGAGTACAGTGACTTTGTACGATACCGATGGTGTGACAGTTCTGGGTACCACAGTGGCAACCGGTGGTGTTTGGAGTATTACTTCGAGTGTGCTCAGTGAAGGCAGCCATAGTCTTTCTGCCAAAACCACTGATGTTGCAGGGAATCAGTCAACTGCATCGACAGTGCTGACTATCACCATAGATACAACGGCACCCGCCAAACCTACTGCGCCGGATTTGGCAGCAGCATCTGATTCGGGTGAAAGTGCGACGGATAACATTACCAATTTGACCAACTTGACCGTGCAAGGCGCAGTAGGCTCGGTAGAGGCCAATGCTGTTATTCACGCCCGTTCTTCTTTAGATGGCGGCTTGACCAATGTTGCTGCCAATGCTGATGGCAGTTGGAGTTTGAATGTATCGGGATTGGTTGCAGGCACACATCAACTGCAAATTGAGCAGACGGATGTGGCGGGGAATACCAGTGTGTATTCCGATGCGTTGACTGTGGTTATCGATATCACTGCACCGGTGATAACCAGTGTTGCATTTGATCAGTCGAGTCTGACCAATCTGAATCAATCGGCGGTCAGTCTTTCGTTAGCCGGTGCGGAAACGGGAACAAAAGCGACTTACAGCATTACCAGTAATAACGGCGGCACTGCAGTCGGTGCCTCTGGTTTGGCAGTGAGTTCAGTCACCCAGCAATTTATGGGTATTGATGTGAGTGGTTTGAGCGATGGCACACTCACCGTCAGCCTAACCTTGGTGGATGTAGCGGGTAATGCCTCAAACTCGGTCACCAATAGCATCAGCAAAGACACCAGTGTGCCTTCAGTGTCCAGTGTGGTTATTGCTACTGGTAATTATGCAGCTGGTGATGTGATCAGCCTAACCCTGACGCTCGATGGTGATGTGGTGGTAACAGGAACTAATTCCACATTGGCGATTAATATAGGCGGAGTCACTCGTCAGGCTGTATTTGTCAGTGAGAATGCGGGTGTTCTGTTGTATCAATATACCGTGCAGGCCAGCGACAACACTGATACTGCGGGCGTCATCGCCTTGGCTAATGGCATCACCCTCAATGGTGATACGGTTCGCGATGCAGGTAATAACGATGCGAGCCTTATTTATGCGCAAGTCAGCAATGCCAATACACAGGTTGATACCCTTGTCCCTGATGGAGTAGTAGTTGTATCTCCAGCAGATGTTGTTACTGCAAACGTGGATGACTACACCATTAATGGTACCCACGGTGAAAACGGCGTTACCGTTAAGCTTTATCTGGATGCCGACAACAATGGCATCCCAGACAACTCACTGGTGTTGGATTCATCTACCGTCATCAATGGTCTCTGGGAGCTTGTTGCACCGCTTACACCTGACAGCATCAATAACTTTGTTATCGTTGTTGAAGACGCGGCAGGCAATGTCTCGACTACCGCTGATGTTCCCAGTATCACGGAGGACTCTACCGTTCCTGCGGCTCCATCGGTTCCGGCCTTATCTCCCGTAAGTGATACAGGGCGTAGTAACAGTGATGGCATCACCAGCAACAAAACGCCCGTCTTTACTGGCACCGCAGAGCCTAATAGCACCATCACCTTGATTAGCGATATTGGTGGTGTAGTGGGGACGGTAGTGGTTGATGGTTCTGGCAATTGGAGCATCACCGCCAATGAGCTTGGCGACGGCAACCATAGTCTCACCGTGACAGCGACAGATGCCGCAGGTAATGTCAGTACGCCATCGGCCGCTGTACAAGTGACTATCGATACCCAAGCCCCTGTCCTGAGCACTGTTGCTAATCAATTCTTGGGGTTGGGCAATACCAGCAATGCGCTGCCCGTCACCTTGAGCGATAACCTCAGTGCACCAGCAAACCTTACGCTGAGCGCTAACAGCTCAAATCTTGCGGTGTTGCCGCTGGCGAATCTGCTATTGAGTGGGGTTGATGCCAACCGTGCTATCACCTTGACAAGCCAAGGTTCAGGCGCAACCACCATTACACTCAGCTTAGTGGATGAGGCAGGTAATACCGGTACTGCCAGCTTCACACTATCGGTAAATAGCGCCCCAGTTGTTAGCGGTACACCAACAACCAGCGTTGAGCAGGATGCGCCTTACAGCTTCACGCCGGTAGCAATGGATGTGGATGCAGGAACGACGCTGACTTATAGCATCACCAATAAACCGAATTGGGCCAGTTTCAATCCGACAACTGGTGCGCTGACTGGTACACCAACCAATGCCGATGTGGGCGTTACAACCGGAATTGTGATCAGTGTGAGTGATGGCATTGTTTCAACCAGTTTGCCTGCGTTCAGCCTGACGGTGACTAACGTCAATGACGCGCCGACAATCAGTGGCACTCCGTCTACTAGTGTTGATCAGGATGTACCTTACAGCTTCGTACCTGTTGCGACGGATGTTGATGCGGGAACAACACTGACTTATAGCATTATCAATAAACCTGGTTGGGCAAGTTTTGATTCGGCGACTGGCGCGCTGACTGGTACACCAACCAATGCCGATGTGGGCGTTACAACCGGAATCGTGATCAGTGTGAGTGATGGCACTATGTCGGCGAGTTTGCCTGCATTCAATCTTGAGGTGATTCGTACGGTTGATCCACTGCAACCGATTGTGACTGCACCGGCAGACATCACAATCGATGCATCTGCTTTATATACACCAATCACTTTGCGTCAATTGCTGAGCTTGAATCAATCGGCTACGCAAGAGCAGGTAGATGCGCTATTAAACAGCATGGCCAGCGATGGCATCTCTGGTAATCAATGTTGCGTAACTCAGCCGGAAGGACTCAATGCCAACAATGTGTTGATGTTGAGACCCGGGCGTCATGAGATTAAGTGGAGTGCCACTAATGCGGCGGATATTACTGGCTCAGCTATTCAAATTGTCGATGTGCGTCCATTGGTGTCGCTCAGTAAATCGCAAATTGCTGTGCGTGGAAGTAATGTGAAATTCCAGGTGTTGTTAAACGGTGTATCACCGCAATACCCGCTGAGCATCCCTTATCAGATCGATGTTGCCACTACTGCTGGCTCAAGTGAGCATAACTTGATGGCAGGTGTCGCCACCTTTACCGAGGGGCAGGTGTCCTTTGTGGTTCCAGTTGCTCTGACTGATCTCAATGGTTTGGGTGATAGTCAATTGGTTGTGCGTTTAGGTGATGGCATCAACTCTGGTGTTGCCAATACTCACACCATCAGTATTCGGGAAGGAAACGTGCCTCCAGTGGTCAACTTGAGCATTGTGCAGGGCGGCATCACCACCAGTCTGATTACGCCAACTGGCGGACCAGTAACGGTTACCGCCATAGTGGATGACGCTAATCTGGAGGATACCCATAGCTTCGATTGGTCTGCTACTAGCGGTATGGCTGATGCAGATAGCGATCCAGTTAATGCAGTCCGTGTTTTTGATCCATCTGGTTTGAGTGGAACCAAACAACTATTGGTCACAGTGACTGATTCTGCTGGTGCCAGTGTTCAGGCTTTTGCGTACTTCCGTGTCGTCAGCAGCTTGCCGGTATTGAGTGCTGATGTGGATACCGACGGCGATGGTTTCAGTGACAGTTTGGAAGGCACGGGTGATGCGGACGATAACGGTATTCCGGACTATCTGGATAATATGCCTTCGTCCAATATTCTGCCGCAGCAGGGTAATACCACTAATGCATACCTGATTGAGTGTGATCCGGGGGTGCGCTGTGGTCTTGGGTTGTTTGCTCGCAGCGGAGTATCCGGTGGTGTTCAGGTAATGGATGATGAATTGTCCACATTGGATGACTTGTTTGTTGACCCTGTCTTTAAGCCTATTGGTGGTGTATTCGATTTTGCCATTCGTGATCTGCCTACGCCGGGTCAATCTGTGCGTGTGGTAATTCCACAGCGTATAGCTATTCCAGCTAATGCGGTTTATCGCAAGTTCCAGCGCGGAGCATGGGTAACCTTTATCGAAGATGCAAACAACAGTATTCACTCGGCACCAGGCAATCCCGGCTACTGTCCTCCACCGGGTAATGCCGAATGGACCAGCGGTTTAACCGAAGGTCATCGCTGTGTGCAGCTGACCATCGAAGATGGCGGCCCGAATGACGATGACGGTTTGGTGAACTCTGCTGTGGTTGATCCGGGTGCCGTGAGCGTGGCTTTGCCAGAAGAACCGGAGGAGCCAGAAGTACCTGAAGTGCCAGAGCCCAAGCCACCTATTGAAATCAAATCAACAGGTGGGGGCGGAGCGATAGAAGTACTCTGGTTGTTGCTGTTAGGAGGATTGATGTTGTTTAAACGTGTAAAACCGGTTTGGATTACCTTGGCTGCGCTGGTAGCAGCCTCGGTCAATACCCAAGCGGCCGAGAGCAAAGGCTTTTATCTGCGTGCCGATATCGCCGGCGTCACCAGCAGTGTGGAGAAAGAAGATTTTTCGTCTGCATTATCGACGGCAGGTTACGACTTCAATATCAATCGTTTTGATGCGAGCCGCTCCGGCTTTCAGCTTGCGCTGGGGTTGCAGTGGGAACGTCATTTGTACACTGAACTTGGCTATCTGGACTTGGGCGATGTAAAAGTGGATTTAACACTCGATGGCGAAACTGACTTGGGGGATTTCTCGCAAGACTTCGCTGCCAGCTATCCACTCAGTGCTGAAGGTCTGACGTTAGTGCAGGGCATCATGCTCACGCCAGATGCGCCAATTAAAATCTCCGCTGAAGTTGGTGTATTTATCTGGCGCAATAAAATCGATATCGAAGAGCAAGTATTTGCTGTCGATAAAGACGAAGGTGAAGACGTATTGGTTGGTGTAAAACTGGATATTCCAGTAGATGATAAATTCGGGTTTGGTATTGGCCTGCGCCGGATTTATTTTGATGATCAAACAACGAATGTATTTTCGCTAATCGGTAGTTATCACTTCTAATTTGATGTAACTGGCGGGATTGATTCAGGAGAATTTTTTGTATCAATCTCGCCAGTTTTATCTGCACGTTTTCTACTCCTGCCTCAATTCCAGCTCAAGCCCAAGTATCAAAAACACTTTCCTCATAATTATGTTGTTCTTGTGATCCATTCTTGGCAGCGTGGACATATCGTGAGCTTGCACTAAGCTTTATGCACAAAATCACGTAATTAGCGCAGGGTGAGCGAATGTTTCCATTACGCCGAGTTTTTATTAGCAGTGTCGCGTTACCTTTCTTTTTTTTGCCTACTTATGTCATTGCTGCAGAAGATGACCTTCAACAGCAAATTGATTTATTAAAAACACAAATCACAGAACTTGAAGCAAAACTGCTTGAGCAGAAACAGCAGGAAGCACAAATAAAACAACCTGAAATGCAACAAGCTGAGCCAGAAAAAAAAGCCGAAACTTCAGCAGAAAAATCTGATGGCATTAGCGTTGGCGGCGCCATTCGCACGAATTTTAGTTACACAAGTTATAGCGAAGGCAATGAAGATCGCGGCGGTGATTTCGATTTTGATATTTTTCGTTTTAACTTAAATGGCAATATCGGCGCGGTGTCGCTGAATGCTGAAATTCGCTTTTACGATTACATGACTGCAGTCAAAAACGCCTATGTGGCTTACCAATTTACCGATCTCTGGCAGGTGCAGGCCGGTATCGCCCAAGTGCCATTTGGCAACTTGCCCTACAACTCACACAACTATTTTTTTAGTACCAATTACTACATTGGCTTAGAAGATGACCATGACTTGGGCTTGGTATTTAAGCGCTCGCTAAGCGACAACTGGCAATTGGATTTAGGTTTTTTCAAGAACGATGAGCTGGGTGGTATTGATGGTTATGTCGATAGCAGAGCTGACCGTTACTCATACGATGTAGTTGGTTACAGGCTTGATGGTGATGGCATTTACGATGATCCCGCTCAGCCACTGGGTGAATACAACACCTTTACTGGCCGATTTGCTTACGTGATAGAACATGCCACCGATTTCACTACAGAGTTGGGGGTATCGGGGCTTTCCGGTGGCCTGCACGACGATACCGAACGCGCGGGGAGCTACAGTGCCTGGGCGATCCACCTGAATAGTCAGTACAACCGCTGGAATCTGCAATTAGAGCACGGCGAATACGATTACAACGTCGATGATGCGGTGCAAATGGCGGTGGGCGCTTATGCTTTCTACGACAGTATTGCCGCACAGGCGACGACCAGTACGATCAATCTTGCATACAGCCTGCCAGTGAGCTGGGGGCCGGTGACTGGTTTGCAGTTCTACAACAATTACGGCCTGATTTATGACAAAACAGACGGCACGCGCGACACCATGATGAACGTGACCGGCGTGTCCGTATCGGCCGGCGGTTTGTTTACCTACTTCGATCTGGTGCATGCCAGGAATCAACCGTTTGTCGGCGGCAGCGTGGCGGGCGATAGCAGCGAAACCGAACGGCGCTTCAACATCAATATCGGTTATTACTTTTAATCTCACCCCCAATCTGTAAGGACTTCCCATGGAACAACCTAAAGATCCCATGATCCCAGACGGTAAAGTGAATCCCATCGATACCGACTATCAAATAGGGCAAGACAATATCTTGGTCAAAGTTGGCCCTTTTGGTTTGGATATCCATAACCGCGTGTTTTTGATTTCTGCTTTGGTAGTAGTGCTGTTTGTGGTGCTGACCATTGCATTCAAGGCGCAAGCCGCCCCGATTTTTGGCAGCATGCGTACCTGGCTCATCAGTAATTTGGATTGGTTTTTTATCTCATCTGCCAATGTGTTTGTGTTGCTGTGTTTGGTGTTGATCGTTTCTCCGTTAGGCAATGTGCGTATTGGTGGCACTGAAGCAACCCCGGATTTCAGTTATCTGGGCTGGTTTTCGATGCTATTTGCCGCGGGCATGGGCATAGGTCTGATGTTTTATGGGGTGTCCGAGCCTCTTTCGCATTTCAACTCTTCTTTTGCGGGTGTGACGAGCGAGGGCGGCGTACGTACCGATTGGGCGCCTCTCTCTGGCGCAGCAGGGGATGCCGCTAGCGCTGAGCGTTTGGCCATGGCCGCGACGATTTACCATTGGGCGCTGCACCCTTGGGCTATCTACGCAATATTGGCACTGGGGCTAGCTATATTTTCGTTTAACAAAGGCTTGCCACTCACGATCCGGTCGGTTTTTTACCCATTACTGGGCGAGCGTGTATGGGGCTGGCCCGGCCACGTCATTGATATCCTTGCCGTATTTTCCACGCTTTTTGGTTTGGCTACGTCACTCGGTTTGGGCGCATCGCAAGCCAGTGCGGGTTTGAATTATTTGTTCGATGTGCCCAAGGGCACCACCACTGAAATTATTCTGGTGATAGGCATAACCATCATCGCCTTGACCTCAGTAGTCGCCGGATTAGAGGCGGGAGTAAAACGAGTCTCTGAGATCAATATGGTTCTGGCGGCACTGCTGATGTTGTTTGTGATTCTGGTTGGCCCGACTCTGGCGATTGCTACTGGATTTTTTGCCAATTTGTTCAGTTATTTGCAGCATTTGCCTGCATTGGCAAATCCGTTTGGCCGTGAAGATGTTCACTTCTCGCAAGGCTGGACGGCCTTCTATTGGGCGTGGTGGATCAGTTGGTCGCCTTTTGTCGGCATGTTTATCGCGCGGGTTTCGCGTGGACGTAGCGTGCGTGAATTTCTTATTTCGGTACTGCTAATTCCCTCCGCAGCCTGTGTATTGTGGATGACGGTTTTTGGCAGCACTGCGATTAGCCAAGTGGTCGAGCAGGGCTACCAAGCTGCAGCGAATGCCGATTTACCTTTGCAGTTATTTGCTGTGTTGGATGCACTACCGCTGGCGCAAATCAGCTCGTTTATTGCCATTATTCTGGTGGTGATCTTTTTTGTGACCTCATCGGATTCCGGTTCACTGGTCATCGACACCATTGCCGCTGGCGGTAAGGTTAATGTGCCGACGCCGCAGAGAGTTTTCTGGTGCACCTTTGAAGGTTTGGTTGCCATCGCCCTGATTCTTGGTGGTGGTTTGATTGCCTTGCAGGCGATGGCAGTTTCAACCGGTTTCCCGTTTACCCTGGTGTTGCTGATGGCCTGTATTGCGGTGGTAAAAGGTTTGCTGACCGAACCAAGAGCGATGTGATCTAACGTGGAAATTGAGCAAATTGAAATCATGGAGTTTCTGAAGCGGCACTCGCCGTTTCAGGAGTTGGACGAGCCACAATTGTTGCAAGTCGCCACAAGTATTGATGTCGGTTATTTCCAAAAGGGTGCCGAGATTCTCCGCTACAACGAGCCGCTGGCGGCGCTGCATATTATTCGCAGTGGCGCGGTAGAAACCTTTAGGCGCAATGGCGATCTTTACAATCGCTTGAGTGAAGGTGGCATCTTTGGCGAACAAGGCTTGTTGCGCGGTGGCAAGGTGCGTTTTCCAGCGACTGCGTTTGAAGACACGTTAATTTATTTTGTCCCTGCCGCAGTATTTCAGCAGTTGTTTGATACAAACGAGTTCTTTGCCGATTACATTGAAGTAGGCGATTCCGAGCGGCGCAAAATTGGCCGCACCATTGGCCGCACTACACAAGCGGCTGAGGCTGATTTGCTGGCGGTTAAAATCAGCACCTTATTGCACCGCGAGCCGGTTTGTTTGGCGAGTAGCCTAAGCGTTGTGCAGGCGGCCAAGGAAATGACGGAGCAGCAGGTATCCTGTCTGTTATTGCTACACGATGATGAGCAGCAGCAAGGCAAACTGGCAGGTATCGTCACCGACCGCGACATACGCTCGCGTTTTGTTGCAGCGGGTTTAAGCGCGGACACACCAGTTAGTCAGATAATGACGACCGAGCTGGTCACTATCGACGATCAGCAATACGTCTTCGATGCCATGATGTTGATGCTGCGCAATAACGTTCACCATCTCCCCGTACTCAAACGTCAGCAGCCCATTGGGGTGGTGGCTTTGCCCGATATCATCCGTTACGAATCACAAAATAGTCTTTATGTGGTGAGCAACATTTTCCGCCAATCCTCCGCAGAAGGTTTGGCTGCGCTCAATAGCGAAGTGCGCGCCTGTTTTTTGCGATTGGTAAACGAGGATGCTAATTCGCAGATGATCGGTGCGGCTATGGCTGCCATCGGTCGCAGCATAAAACAGCGGTTGTTGGAGCTAGCCGAGCAACAGTTCGGGCCGCCGCCAGTGCCTTATTGTTTTTTAGCTTTGGGCTCGATGGCGCGCGATGAACAGTTAATAGTGACCGATCAAGATAATGCGCTGATATTGGATGACAGCTTTGACCCGCAGCAGCACGACGCTTACTTCCTTCAGCTCGCGCAGTATGTGTCCGATGGTTTGGCTGCCTGCGGTTATAGTTACTGCAGTGGCGGCATCATGGCCACCAATACCCAATGGCGTCAGCCGTTGCGTGTATGGCAACAATATTTTACCGATTGGATAGAGAAACCAACCGCCGAACGCTTACTGCACAGTGGGATTTTCTTTGATCTGGATGCGGTATGGGGCCAGACCCAATGGGCCGAGCAGCTCAAACAGTTGATTGCAAAAAAAGCGCCCCAGCACCCGCACTTTTTAGCCTGCATGACGCGCAACGCACTGCAGCGCACGCCGCCCTTGGGGTTCTTCAAAGATTTTGTGATGGAGAGCGATGGGCGGCACAACAACAGCGTGAATATTAAACGCCGCGGTACTGCTCCTATGGTGGATTTGGTGCGGGTCCACGCCTTGGCGATGGGGTCTACGGCAATCAACACATTTGATCGATTGCTCGACATTATCAATCATCGTGTTTTACCCAAAGGGCGCGGCGAAGACCTGCGCGATGCCTATGAAGTTATCGCGCTTACGCGCATCCGCCAACAGGCGTTGTCTCTGCAAGCGGGCGAGGTTGCCGATAATAATGTCGTGCCGGAGCGACTATCCGAGTTTGAGCGTAAGCATTTAAAAGAAGCGTTTTCTGTGCTGAGTAACGCGCAAAAATTTCTCAAGTTTCACTTTCGGGCCTAGTCAGGACTTTGCCATGTTGTATCTGGGCTCTTCTCTTTTACCCTCAGAAAAAGCGGCAAACGCCAAGGCATTAATCACCGACTGGCAAGGGTTTTATCAGCAGCAGGCAGAGCAGGCTAAACACCCATTGCTAAAACAGTTTTATCAAGTCGGTATGGTGCCAGCAGACACTCCGATTGGTCGTGTGCCACTTTTGGCGTTAGACATGGAAACCACCGGTTTGGACCCTGCGCATAACGGTATCGCCAGCATTGGGTTGATGCCTATGAATTTCTCACAGATTCAAAGCTCGCAGGCGCAACAGTGGTTATTAAAGCCGCGTTTTGAACTCAGTGACAGTTCAGTCACAGTGCATCGCATCACCCATTCCGATATAGCCCAAGCACCGGATTTGGAAGCGCTGCTACCGCAGTTGCTTGCCCATATGGCCGGCAAAGTAATCGTGGTGCACTACAAAGCCATCGAGCGGCCTTTTTTGCATGCCGCTCTGCTAGCCCGTTTGGGCGAAGGAATTTATTTTCCGGTGATAGACACCATGGAGTTGGAGGCTCGGCTGCATCGCAAAACGCCCTTAACCTGGTGGCAAAAAATGCGCGGTGTGCGTCAAGAATCTATCCGCCTTGCTGCCAGTCGCACCCGCTACAACCTACCTCCTTATCGCCCGCATCATGCCGCCACCGATGCACTTGCTTGCGCAGAATTATTGCAAGCCCAGCTAGCCAAACGTTTTAGTTTTTATACGCCGGTTGGGGATTTGTGGACTTAATTAATGGGATTGGTTTTCGGAATTTGGTTCCGAATTAATCCTGCCAGCTTTATCACCGCACTTTCTACGCGTGCATTCCACTCACACGCGCAACACAGCCTCACAAACGAGGTGTATTTCTGACTGGCCGAGAAAATCGGGCCTGGGGCAATACTTATTCCGGCTGCCAAGGCATGTTTGGCCAGATCAAAACTGTCGATGTTGCCCGGCAATTCCAACCAGATGACGAATCCACCCTGCGGCTGACTGATTTTGGTGCCTTCAGGGAAGTTATCCAAAATCAACTTTGTCATCCGCGTTACCGCTTGTGCGTAGTCGCCGCGCACCCGGCGTAAGTGGCGTTCGTATTGGCCATTTTCCAAAAGTTCTGCGACAGCTAATTGCGGGGCTGTGGCAGTGGCGAGATTCAGTACATATTTCAAATACTCAATGCGCTCTTGATGAATACCACCGGCGATCCAGCCAACTCGCAAGCCGGGCGATAGTGTTTTGGACACAGAGCTGCACAGAATTACATTGTCATCCAAGGCTTTGAGAAGAGAGGGGCGTACCTGCCCAAACCCTAAATCGCTATAAATATCGTCTTCAATCAAGGTGATCTGACGGGCTTTTAACATGCTCACCAAGCGCTGTTTGTTGGCCTCTGGCATGGTGGAGCCGAGCGGATTGCTGAAATTGGGCGTGACCACACAGGCTTTTACTGGCCAGCGGCTGAGTGCCAGTTCCAAGGCTTCGAGTGACATACCTGTCTGGGAGGTGGCGGGAATTTCCAACGCTTCCAATCCCAGAGCATCAATGACTTGCAGCAGGCCGTAAAAGGTGGGGGATTCTATGGCGACTACGTCACCTGGTTGAGTGACTGCCCGCAGCGCCAGAAATAAGGCTTCTTGGCAGCCGTTGGTAATGACCAGATTGTCTGGGTGTACCGCGCAACCGGCTTCGGCCAACCGACGTGAAATTTGACGTCGCAGCTCGGGAGCACCGGGCGAAAATTCATAGTTGGCGCTGCGTACTCTATGGTGGCGCGCTACCTTGGTCAGCGCCTGTTCTATTGCGCGTGTGGGTAAAAACTCGCTGGCTGGAACGGCGGCACCCAACTGAACAATTGCGGGGTCATTCGCGGCCTTGACCAGTTGCAACACCATGTCCTGACCAGTCACTGGCGCTGGGCGCATGGTGGTTACGTGCATTCGTGGTGCTGGTAACGGGGTAATTCGAGGGTTTTTTACATAAAACCCGGAACGGTTGCGGACTTCCACCAGCCCCCAGTCTTCTAATTGGCGATAGGCTGAAATAACAGTGGCGATACTCAACTGGTGTTGCCGTGCCTGTTGCCGTACCCCCGGCATACGGTCACCGGATTGAAAGCTGCCTGATTGGATTAGTCCTGCAAGTTCATTGGCCAGTTTGCGATACAAAATATCCATAAACGCTGCTCTTAGGTACAGTTCTGTTTGATTTTGATGGGTACAGATTGATTTACTTTTAATCTGTATCGTATCAATTTGTGTTTTTTGAAACTGTACTGGTTGGCGGCTACAAAATAAACTGATTTTCCTTGAGTTATTGTCGAATTGTTAATTGTTGGATGGGCTAATTGCCCTGACCTGTTTATCCCTCAGGAGGGCGCTATGACTTTTCCCATGTATTTAGTTGATGCCTTTATCGATCAGCCGTTTAGCGGTAATCCCGCTGGTGTCTGCGTTCTCAGTACTGAACAGCCCGCTAGTTGGATGCAAAAAGTCGCGCTTGAAATGAATCAAGCTGAAACCGCCTTTGTACATAAACGTGCCGATGGCAGTTGGAATCTGCGCTGGTTTACACCGCAGGTTGAGGTTGACCTTTGCGGTCACGCCACGCTTGCTGCTGCACATGCACTTTGGCAGGAGGTGGGAGTGTGCAATCCGGTCATTCACTTCCACACACGCAGCGGCATATTAAGTGCAACCCGCAACGGTGATGAGATCCAATTGGATTTTCCTTGCGATCAACCTAAAACCCGCGACTTGCCTCCGGCGCTGCTGCAATTTCTCGGTAAGCCGCCGGTATGGTTTGGCTGTGGGCGCGATGATTTATTACTGGTGTTGGACAATGCAGCAGCTGTGGAAAATTTTATTCCCGATCTCAATCTGATCAGCGCTATTACCGAACGTGGGCTGATCATCACTGCGCCCGGCGATGCAGATTCGGGGTTGGATATGGTCTCGCGCTTTTTCGCACCCAAGGTCGGAATTGCCGAAGATCCGGTCACCGGTTCTGCGCACTGTTTGCTCGCAGTTTATTGGGGTTATCGGTTCGGCAAAAACCATCTGCGCGCTCGTCAAGCCTCGCCCCGAGGCGGCTTATTAACATTGGAGCTGCAAAGAGAACGAGTGCTGTTAAGCGGTAAAACAAAAACCATGCTGAAGGGGGAGTTTTACGGATAAATTTGAAATAAAAATCGGGGAGCGGAGTGTCAATCCCCGATTCTTATTCGAGATCCATTAGTGTATTAGTTCTGCGTTTGCAGGTAGTAGTTATCAAGTAGATAAGTCATGATTTTTTCGACGCATTCAACCGTTGTTAATTGGTCGGTACGCACATGAATTTCCGCGCTGGTCGGGCGATCATAGGCGGAATCGATTCCGGTAAATTGAGTAATTTTTCCTTCGCGCGCCTTGCGATAAAGCCCTTTGGGGTCGCGGGCTTCGCAGACCGAGAGGGATGCATCAATAAACACTTCGATAAAGTCGCCATCTGCAAAACGCGCACGCAGATCGCGGCGAGTTTGTTCAAAAGGAGATATGGTTGCACAAATAACCAGCAATCCGGCATTTACCATCAGGTGAGCGACTTCACCGATACGGCGCAAGTTTTCTGTGCGATCAGCCTCACTAAAGCCAAGGTCTTTGCAGAGTCCTTCGCGCAGTTTGTCACCATCCAATAAATAAGTTTTACAGCCGAATTCTATTAGTGTTTGTTGAAGCGCATTTGCAGTAGTCGACTTGCCTGCGCCACTCAGGCCAGTAAACCAGAGGACGCAAGGGCGAAATAGTTGAGCTTGTTGCATAGAGAATATAAGCATGAGTTTAGGTGGCAAAGTTATAACAGATGCCGCCCCAATCTACTAACTCATTTTGTATTGATAGCTCGCTAACGGCTTGCGCATGCAGGTGTGAGTAAATGGAATAGCGGCTGGCATTAAGCGGGCGCGCTCATTGCACACAGCGGCGTAGCATTCGCAGGCTTCACTCTCCAAACCTTCACGGTCGAGGATATGAATTTTGCCGCGGTTGTAGCGAATGAGTGATTTTTGTTGCAGTTTGCCCGCTGCGTGAGTAATTCCTTCGCGGCGAACACCGAGCATATTAGCGATAGATTCGTGCGTTAAATTTAATTCATCTTTTTCTAATAAATCAGTATTCATTAACAAGTGACGGCAAAGCTGTTGTTCCACTGAGTGCAGGCGATTACAAACGGCAGTTTGCGAAACCTGCGTAAAAAATAATTGCGAATACAGCAGTATTATTTGCAATAGCTCATTATTTCCAAGTAATTCATTTTTGAGCTGGCGGGCTTTAATTCGATAACTTAGGCCAGGGGTTGTTACACAGGCATAGTGTGTTGCATGGTCGCTACCGAGTAGTGCAGGCAAACCAATCAATCCATCCTTTCCGGTCAGAGCTACGCTTGGTGTAGAGCCGTTTTCGGCGATATAACCAATGCTCACCACCGCATTAATAGGGAAGTAAATCCATTCAATTCCCAAACCGGTTTCGTGAATCACTTCGTCGGCTTCCATTGCATAGAGTTCCATGTGCGCAAGTAATTGCGACTGCTCATCCAGTGTCAGCTGCGCCAATAAATAATTTTGTTCGAGCGAATGCGCTGCAATAGATGGAATTGATGTGTGTGTTTTAATCTGAAATTTGTGTTGATAGTGAGCGCTCTCAATAATGTTGGTATTCATCTTGTTCATGATTGCCTCGTCTAATAACGATATCTATGTGAGCCTGCGACAGAGCAGGCGCGATAGTGTTAATGTCTGTGTGAATATATACATAGCAACCTAAATGCCATATTTGTATGTCATTGATTTTTAATATAAGTTTTGATTTGGGTTGCTAAAATTAGTACGAGGAATGTTGATTTTTCCAAAAAATTAAGACCTTTTTACATTGTTCAATGTAATGAAATTTACTAGCATCAAATGCAAGTAGATTGATTCACTTAATTGACGACGGATGATTTCACGCGAGCTTTTAAACGGAGGTGTTATGCAAACAGCTAGTTCAGTCACTGCAAACCCATATGATGGAGTCAAACAAGTATCGCAAGCTGATACTTTGACGCCTGCGGATCGCTACCAGGAACTATTTGTTGAAGTGCAAATGAATTGCATTTTTGATGATGGAAAAACCTTTGTTGACTGCGCTCCCCGCCAAGCGCCGGATGCAATTTTGGAGTTGTATCGCAGCCGTTGTAATGATGCTGGTTTCGATTTGAAAGCCTTTGTGCTTGAGCAGTTTGAAGTGGTTGAAACGCCTTCCAGCGCATTTGTTTCTGATCCAAATAGAACGCTGGCTGCGCACATTGAATCGCTCTGGCCGGTGTTAACCCGTCACCCGCAAGAGCATCCATTTTGCTCATCTATTTTGCCGCTGCCGTTTGATTATATTGTTCCCGGTGGACGCTTTTCTGAACTCTATTACTGGGATTCCTATTTCACAATGGTTGGGCTGCATGGTGCAAATCGCTCGCATTTATTGGCGGCAATGGCTGATAACTTTGCGTATTTGATTGATACCTACGGTCATATTCCCAACGGCAATCGCACTTATTATCTCAGCCGTTCACAACCGCCTGTATTCTCGCTCATGGTGGATTTATTTGAAAAAAATGGGGTGCGTGAAGCGGTGGATTACTTGCCGCAATTGCGCAAAGAGTATGGATTTTGGATGGCGGGTGGAGAGGACTTGCGGACGGGGGAGGGCTATAGGCGTTGTGTGCGCATGGGCAATGGTGCGCTGTTAAATCGCTATTGGGATGACCGCGATACGCCGCGCGAAGAATCTTACAGGGAAGATGTATTAACCGCGCAGCGCTCAAATAGACCGGTTCATGATGTGTATCGCGACTTGCGAGCAGGCGCAGAATCAGGCTGGGATTTTAGTTCGCGCTGGCAAATTGATCCTTATGATTTGGCTACTATTTGCACCACCAACATTGTGCCAATCGATCTTAATTGTTTGCTGTACAAATTGGAGTTACAGATCGCTGCACTGGCGCAATTGAAGGATGATGTGATTTTGGCAGATGAGTTTTTTGCACGTGCAGAAACGCGCAAAGAAGCGATAAATTTTTATTGCTGGAATGAAACTGAGGGCGCGTTTTTTGATTACCACTGGCGCTATAGCATTCAACGAAAAAATCTCACCGCTGCAACATTGACACCTATGTTTGTGAAATTGGCAAGTGAGAATCAAGCTGAGCAATTAGTAAAAATAGTTGAAGAACGTTTATTGGTTGATGGAGGTATATCGACCACTGAGTTCAATCGCACCCAACAGCAATGGGATCGTCCCAATGGTTGGGCGCCATTGCAATGGATGTCAATTCTTGGTTTGCGCAATTACGGATACACCGAGCTTGCCTCACAAATTAGCTGGCGTTGGTTGTCGATTGTTTCAGGCTTGTACGAATGTGATAGTAAATTGGTAGAGAAATATATTTTGCGCCCAACCGAAGAGCATGCGTGTGGCGGGGAATATCCGCTACAGGATGGCTTTGGTTGGACTAATGGGGTGACTTATCAATTACTGAAAGACAATCCCAAACATCCAGCTAATTTTTGCCGCGCCGGAAATCCACACGAGTTCAAAGATAGCTGATAAAGATTTAAAAAAGATAAGTGAAAAAGCCACAGGCTTACTGTGGCTCTTCCTGTTTAAGTTCAAACAATAATAATGAACGCTCAGTGACAATAAATTCATGGCCGATAGGAAATAAATCGGAATCAAATTCATCCGGACGATTAGTGTCTAACAAACAGTGCCAGCTCAGCCCTTGAGCAACTTCGGGCAACGTAAAGCTAATTGGGTCACTGTGTGCATTGACGATTAGTAGCAGTGAGGTATCGCTGCCGGGGCGATGAATGCCAGTAGGTTGCGCGCGTCCGTCCATCAGCATTCCCATGCAAGACAGCAAGCCATTGTGCCAATCACCTTCGCTCATTTCTGCTCCATTCGGTAGCAGCCAGGTGACATCCTTTACACCAATCTCTTCGTTGTATTCGCCCACCAAAAAGCGTTCACGGCGCAGCATCGGATATTTCTTTCGCAAATCAATAACGCGACGAGTGAAATTCAGCATGGTTTTACTTTTGGGTGTCAGTTTCCAGTCAAGCCAACTGAGTTCGTTATCTTGACAGTAAACATTGTTATTGCCCTTTTGGGTGTGTGCGAATTCGTCGCCAGACACCATCATGGGGGTGCCCTGTGAAAACATCAGTGTTGCGATTAGGTTGCGCATTTGTCGTTCGCGAATCGCGCAGATATTTTTATCTTTGGTTTCACCTTCAACGCCGTAGTTGTAGGAGATATTATTGTCAGTTCCGTCGGTGTTGTTATCGCCATTGGCTTCATTGTGTTTGCCGTTGTAGCTAACCAAATCATTCATGGTGAAGCCATCGTGCGCCGTAATAAAA
This sequence comes from Cellvibrio chitinivorans, assembly GCF_035117775.1. Classification (NCBI taxonomy): domain Bacteria; kingdom Pseudomonadati; phylum Pseudomonadota; class Gammaproteobacteria; order Cellvibrionales; family Cellvibrionaceae; genus Cellvibrio; species Cellvibrio chitinivorans. Next base: position 411,499 of record NZ_JAYKKN010000004.1, on the reverse strand, counting down.
TTAACGGATGCAGCTGGCCTGCGCCCACGACGATTAAATAAATGTCCGGATGCCGTTAAGCTGCTGGCTAGCTCAGGTAATTTTCCTTGGTCGCCGCGCCAAAACGCACGAACACAATCGCGGAATTTATCGTTCCACTCGTGCCAACCCGGTGGAAACGCACCCACCTGATAACCGCCTAAACCGCAATCCCAGGGTTCAGCAATTAATTTTAATTGGCTGAGTGTCGGGTCCTGGCGACAAGCAACATGAAATCCGTGAGTTTCATTGAAGCCGGTTGCTTCGCGCGCGAGTATAGTTCCCAAGTCAAAACGGAAACCGTCAACGCCCATTTGGGTTGTCCAATAACGCAGTGAGTCAGTTACTAAACGCAGCACGCAGGGATGGCCTAAATCTAACGTATTGCCGGTGCCCGAATCGTTAACGTAGTAGCGTTTATTATTTTCAACAAGGCGATAGTAAGTGGCGTTATCAATGCCACGCATAGAAAGTGTTGGGCCAAGTTCGCTGCCTTCAGCGGTGTGGTTGTAAACAACATCGAGAATAAGTTCCAAGCCAGCAGCGTGAATGCTTGCGCTCATCTCTTTAAATTCACTCAAATTTCCGTTCGATAAATAGGACGGGTGCGGACAAAAAAAGGCGATGCTGTTATAGCCCCAGTAATTACGTAAACCTTTTTCCAAAAGATGATTGTCATGTACAAATGCATGTATCGGCAGAAGTTCAATACTGGTTACGCCCAATGATTTGATGTGGTCCAGTAATTGTGGGTTGGCTAGGCCAGCAAAGGTTCCGCGCAAATCTTTCGGAACCTCAGGGTGTAGCATGCTGATCCCACGCACATGGGTTTCATAAATAATCGTTTCATTGTTTGGAATGCGGCATTTGTAATGTTCATTCCAGGTAAATGCCGGGTCGACTACTTTTGCTTTGGGAATAAATGGTGCGCTATCGCGTTCATCAAAACTTAAATCACCGTCCGGGTGGCCGATGGTGTAACCGAATAAGCTTTCATCCCAAGTTAATGTGCCTACTAACTGTTTTGCGTAAGGGTCAATTAATAATTTGTTTGGATTAAATCTGTGCCCGTTAGCTGGCTCATAAGGGCCATATACGCGATAACCGTACACTTGGCCTGCTTTTGCATCAGGCAAGTAACCGTGCCAAATTTCGTCTGTGTATTCGGGTAATTCAATACGCTCCAGCTCTACTGTTCCTGTTTCATCAAACAAACACAGTTCTACTTTTGTTGCGTGAGCAGAAAAAATCGCAAAGTTAATTCCAGTTCCATCCCATGTGGCGCCAAGCGGGAAGGGCATGCCTTCCATAATGCGCGATGGTGTACTCATCTCGATAGATTTGTTTTGTGAATTCATGGCTGCCTCCCCAAGTGATACGGTTTGCATGAATCATGTGGATGTAAAAAGAATATTGACGGGAAAATCGGTGAGAATACTGCTGATATTCAAATCAGCAGCTGTTCGATTTGCTTCGGAATGCACAGCTTGCTGTGAAACCTCCCGTGAAAAAAGCCCAGTAAAATTTTGTGGTGCTGAGGAGGGTAAGACTAATCTGGTGTCTCCCCAGGCATCTGGCGATATATAAGGTGTCGGTTGACCCACAAGCATATGTGCACACAGGCGCGGAGCAACAACGATGATCCACTGATGTTCCAAGCGGCGAGCAAAGGAGATAATTTTCTCCGCGTGGTCTCCAGCAACTTGCAGCGGGAGATAATCACCTGAGGTAAATACGTTGCTCATTTCGCGGCGCAAATTCAGGGTTTTGTTGATGAGATGTTGTTTGATTCTGCCATCGCGCCACTGATTGAGTAATTCATCTGCTTCAGTAACCGTATCGTTCAAGCTCGCAATGCGCGTGCTGAAATCGACGGGGTTGCGATTGTCCGGATCAACCAAGCTGAAATCCCAATACTCAGTACCTTGGTACAAGTCAGGCACTCCGGGTGTGGTCAAGCGCAATAGAGTTTGGGTTATGCTGTTTAGTGCACCTGCGGGCGCTATTTCTTGCACCGTGGCGGCGATGCTGTTGCGTAATTCGGCTGCGTTAGTAGCGGTAAATAAATTCTGTACAAAATCTTTGCAGGCGGTTTCATAAGCCGTATTGGGTGCAGCCCAATTGCTGCGCAATTTTGCTTCACGCAATGCTTTTTCCTGCCATTGCTGGATACGCCCTACATAATTACTGACGATGTCCTTAAACGCTTTTTCTTCTTCATTGCCGTCAAAAGAGTTGTCAAATTTGCGGGTGAAATTATCTGCATCCAAATCTAACGGCCAAGTGGCGAGCAGCGTTTGATAAAGCATTAACTCGTCACCAAGTGTTGGAGCATTTTCTTCTTCCACTGATTGATGAAGTGGCACAGCCAAGGTTTGCCAGTATTCCGCTTTCCCGGTAAACCATTCGGCGTGTTCACTTAGTACTGCTAATCGCGCGCGCGCATCTTCACCGCGTTTGTGATCGTGCGTAGCAGTAGTGAGCATCGACTGCGGAAATTGCTCTGCACGTTCTTTGCAGACCGCGTGAAATTCTTCGCTGCTTATGCCGAGCAATTCTGGATTGAACCCCACATCATTGCGCGATAATAAAATTCCAGAGCGATAGCAGGCGGTATCTTCAACGGATTTTGCAGCGATAGGCGAGGTGAGTTGCTGAAAGCGGATCAGTGTTCGGTAGCGCAATTTACGCATGCTGCCCGGTGGCAACTGGTGTAGCGGTTCTCCGCCCAACCATTTATCCAGTTGATCGAGCAATGGCCACTCATGCTCATTTAATGTTGTGCGTGCTCCGGCGAGTGCCTGCTCGAAAAATAATTGATCTTGCGGCGTACGGGGGCAAGCGCGGGAATAGGTGCGGTAGACGGGAAAGTGCACAATCAATTCCAATAGTGCGCGTCTTATTGCACCGAGTGTGATATCGCGTGTCGCTAATTCTGCACGGGCGATGCGCAATAAACCTTGAGCGACGGTTTCAAAATCGCCAATAAGCGAAGTGGATAAAATCAATCGGCGAGCTTCTATGACTTCTTCAGAAAAATCCGCTGGGCGATTGGTTTTTCGTTGCCAGAAATTTGCTAGCACAGGTAACTTGCTTGCATCGTGTTGCACAAGTGAAACCTGATTCATAAAGTCGTAGCCGGTAGAGCCTTCTACCAACCAGTTTTGTGGAAGTTGTTCTTTATGTGCCAGAATTTTTTCTACATAAATCAGGAAATGTGGTTTGTTCTGATTTGAATTGTTGATGGGTAACAGGCGTTCAGCTTTGCGCCGTAACTTTCGGCAGTAGGCGCGCGGGTTTGCCAATCCATCTATGTGGTCAATACGTAAACCGTCGATTAGTCCACGGCCGATTAAATCAAATATTTTTTCGTGAATTGCATCGAACACATCGGTGCGTTCAGCGCGTAATGCGCCTAGCTCATTGATATCAAAAAAACGTCTCCAGTTGATATCGTCCGATGCAGTGCGCCAATCAGCGAGGCGATAATGTTGGTGTTCGAGTAACCGGTGAATGCGTTTGACTTTATCGTCTTGGTACTGCTCGTTTACTGGTAATTGGCTCAGGCTGTCGCCGATGCAAAAGTAATTCAGTGCACTCAATATGTCTTGTAATTGGTCTTCTGCTTGCGCTAATTCTTTCAATTGCTTTTGTAGCGTTTGTGCTGGTTTTAATGGGGCTTGTGACTGTCCATCTGCTTCAGATTGGGTCTGAATCTTTTCCAGCAGTGCAAACTGTCTGCCTAGTGATTGCAGTTCCGGTGTTTTGCATTTAGTTAGAATTTCGTTATAGGTCGGAGGGTAAAGTGGGAATTTGTGATCAAAATGCTGCGCATGAAAACTACCCTGTTGCTCATCAAAATGAAGGGTGATATCGCCTGCAACCAAAACTTCGCCATAGCCTGCACGCAGCACAGGTATTAATAATTGTCCTTTTAAAAGTGGGTCGGGCGAATACCATTGAATGTCAAAAAAGCGGGCATAGGGACTTTCTTTGCCCCATTCCAACACGCTTAGCCACCAAGGATTTGTCGCGCCGCCAACCGCCATGTGATTGGGGACAAAATCAACAATTAATCCCATATTGTGTTTGCGTAATTCTGCAACGAAGGTTTCTAGTGCGGCTTCACCTCCGAGTTCTGGATTCACTTGCGTAGGGTCAATAACATCGTATCCATAAGTAGAACCGGGGCGCGCAGTCAAAATCGGTGAGGCATAAATATGGCTTATACCGAGCTTGGCAAAATAGCTAATCAAAGAGGTTGCATCAATAAAGTTGAAACCCCGATGAAACTGCAGTCGTGCTGTTGCCCGGATATTTACCATTGCTTACCTCATCTGTTTTGATCAGTTGCATCCATCGTTGAGCGTGACCAATGCGCAGTGTTTCGGTAAAAAATTCTCCATATAACTCAAGCTATCAACGCCCTGATTAAACAAAACCCGGCTGCGATTCCAGGGTTTTTTTATCGCGACACTGGTTTCGCTCAAGTTGAGGTCAATACGCAAATTGCTGCCATCGCCCATTTCCCATGATGCAGAAACCGCGCCAGGTCCTAATACCGCCACCTCGGTAGAAAAAGTGCCAGGCAAGCGTGGAATAATTTCCAAGCTGCGCAAACGCAACAGTGTGCGATAAAAATCCCGCCATTCCTGTTGTGTTTCACTGAGCATAGAAAGGGCAGGTTTTGATGCAGTGAAAGTGGCTACGTCATTTGGGTCGGGAATCAAATCTTTATCGGTTTGCTGATGCGCAGCAAACGCCGAAAATTCATTGCGCCGGCCTTCACATACGGCTTTGGCGAGTTCATCCGGATGATCGGTAAAATAATAAAAAGGTTGTTCAAGACCCAATTCTTCGCCCATAAATAACATTGGCACCATAGGGCAAAGCAACATCAGGGTGATGGCTGCTTTCAGGTTGTTAGGGTCGGCTAATTGAGTGAGACGTTCACCAAATGCGCGATTACCAACCTGATCATGATTTTGTAAAAACAGCACAAATGCGAGTGGAGATAAATGCGCACTTGGCTCACCGCGTACTTGACTGTATCCGCAGGTATCACCCTGATAAATAAAACCTTCGCGTAAGAAACGCGCTAATTTTGTGGTGGGCAAATCGCAAAAATTACTGTAATAGCCTTCTTTTTCACCCGTCAATAAGTGGTGTAATACATTGTGCCCATCATCATTCCACTGGGCTATGTAACCATTTTCCAGTAAATGACACGAATTGTTTTCATTCTCCAGCATGAGATGTAAATAACGCCCGAGTGGAACTGATTTGTGTAACGTCTCAGCAAGTCTAATTAAAAACGCCTCGTCATTAATGGCGTGCACTGCATCGAAACGTAAACCATCTACGCGATAAGTGCGCACCCACATTAATGCGTTTTCAATATAGTACTGTTGTACTTGCGGGCGGCGAAAATCTATGGCGTTGCCCCAAGGTGTTTTAATGTCATCGCGGAAAAATCCGCTTGCATATTGCCCTAAATAATTTCCCTCAGGACCGAAGTGGTTGTAAACCACATCGACAAAAACCATCAGACCTAATTGATGTGCGTAATCGATCAGGCTTTTTAATTCTTCTGGTGTGCCATAACTGCTTTCAGGTGCGAAGGGTAATACCCCGTCATAACCCCAATTGCGTTCACCCACGAATTCACCGACGGGCATTAATTCAATTGCGGTAATTCCTAAATCAACTAACGCGGGCAGTTGTTTTTTGACTCCATTAAATCCGCCATACAAACCAACATGTAACTCATAGATCACCATTTGATACCAAGGTTTGCCACACCAATTGTGCATTTTCCATTGATAGGCACTGTGATCGATCACTTTACTCCAGCCATGAACATCATCGCTTTGCGCATAAGCGGCAGGATCAGGAACGGCCATGTCATTGTTAATAAGAAATTTATATTCGGTGCCGGGGCGGCAAGCGACAATTTTTGAAAACCAACCGTCGTCGTAAAGCTCAAGCGGTATCAAAGTGCCATCTGCAAATTGCAGTGTGACTTCTTTTGCATCGGGAGCCCATAAAGAAAATAGTGCTTTACCATTTTTATAATGAGCGCCGTGGGTAGGTTTTCGGAGCAGATGAGTGTCGATGGATAATAAAGTCATTTGAATGTCTACTCTTAAAATGGGTTGCTAAAAATAGTTAATTGGATTTGCTTTTTGATGGTTTTACCGTTGCAATACTTTTGCCAATTATAAAAATTGATTATTACGGTTATTAAACTGGTGGTTGACGCTCTGGTGTCTCAATTTGCTCATTAGGCGGAGTGGGAGCACTTTCATTTTCACTAATAGTTGCACGTAATTTCGGTAGGCATTCCGGTTGGTTCTGCATCATAAAATTAATCATTTTTTCGCGAATAAAGCAGCGTAAATCCCAATTTTTTGATGAGTCATTTGAGCTGACCAACATGCGCAGCTGTACAGAATTTTCATTGCTCTCAGTTACTTGCAGGCCACACACACGGCCGTCCCACAACTCGGGAACCTGTTCGCATAAACGCTTAAGCTCTTCGCGCAGTTGTTCAATATTGGTGGAGTAATCGACCCATAAAAAAATAGAACCTAGCAGGCTGGATGTTTTTCGCGTCCAGTTTTGGAATGGGTTTTCGATAAACCATTGCAGAGGAACTATAAGGCGGCGGTCATCCCAAATGCGGATAACAATGTAGGTTCCAGTGATTTCTTCTACTCGCCCCCATTCATTTTCGACAATAACAACATCATCCAAACGAATGGGTTGGGTGATCGCCAGTTGTAAACCGGCAATTAAATTTCCGAGTACGGGTTTTGCGGCAAAACCAACAGCGAGGCCTGCAACGCCTGCAGATGCTAATAAACTGGTGCCGAATTGGCGCGCGCTAGGGAAGGTCATCAGCATGGCTGCAAGGCCAAAAAGCAATACAAAAAAACTGAGTGTTTGTACTAATACTCGCGTTTGGGTTTGAATTCTTCTGGCCGATAAATTATCGCTAAGATCCATTGGGTTTTTCGCGATAATGATGGCTTGTATCGCGCGCACTGCGGTAATCGCAAGCCATGTGGTTGCGGCGATAACTGCAAGCGTCACTAATTTTTGTAGCGGCGCTAAAAAAGGAATTTCATCTGGCGGGGAGTGAACAACAACATAGGTGCCGATTAAAGGAATCAACCAATGAATCGGGCGTTTAATATTGTTAGCAACAAGGTTTAAAAATTGAAAAGGTTGCGTAATGCGCACGAGTAATTTGGTAAGCCAAGGTGTCACCAAACGCAAAACCAACATTACAACTATTGCGACAGCAATCAATTTAAATGCCGGAAAGTAACTTGCCCAACTGATGTCTAAAATGGTTTCCATTTTTTAATCCATGGGGTTCCGGGCAGTCCTTTGTTCCATCCTTGGATCGTGAGGCATTTTCCTTTAGCGACGTCCGGTAAAACTCTGTCGAGGAATACCTACTTGCTATGTGTGTAGATCATGGCGAGTTAGGTAATATTAATAGAGCAAAAATGAGTCCAACTTTTTATGTTGGTAACAATTGCCGAGAAATGGAAAACATCTTTTAAATCGCAAGCCTGCATGAGGCGGGCGTTTGGACGAGATGGGCTAGGAAAAATGACACATGTAAAAATGATCTAAATGCCACTCGGCAATCCGGAATAGGCTTAATACCGCTGATGTTTTTTCTTTCGATTTGTATTTTTTGCAACAGGTGAACTTTTTTACAGCAGAGTTTCAGCCGTTGTTGTTTTGTTGTGCATGGATTGTGCTATCGCATCGGCTGCAAAAATTGCCTAGGGCTATAACTACAGGTAGGATGCCGACAAATCGGAAAAAGTAGAGAAATATGCCATGTCTGCGGTAAAAGAAATTGTGTTGACCTTTAGCTGCCAGGATTCAAAAGGGTTGGTAGCAGCGGTGGCCACCTTATTCGCCACCTTGGGATTCAATATTAAAGAGTCCTCCCAGTTTGAAGATGTAAACAGCAATCGCTTCTTTATGCGCACCGTATTCGAGTGTCCCACCGGCTACAACCTCGGCCAGATTCGCTCGCTGTTCAAACCCTTGGGTGAGCAGTACCAGATGGACTGGAATATTTTTGATAGCGATGCCAAGCCACGAGTACTGATTGCCGTATCCCAGTGGGGTCACTGCCTGAATGCACTGCTAAATAGCTGGAAAAACGGATCTTTGCCAATCGATATAGTTGGGGTCGTATCCAACCACAATGTGATGCGCGACCTCACCGAATGGTATGAATTGCCGTTCCATTATCTGCCCATCACTGCCGATACCAAGCCGCAGCAAGAGGGTCAGCTATGGCAGTTGATGCAGGATTTGCAGGCGGATTTTTTGGTGCTTGCGCGCTATATGCAGATTCTATCGGATGACCTGTGTCATAAGCTCAATGGCCGTGCGATCAATATCCATCACTCCTTCTTGCCCGGCTTTAAAGGCGCCAAGCCTTACCATCAGGCGTTTGATCGCGGTGTAAAATTGATCGGCGCGACTGCGCATTTTGTAACGGCTGATTTGGATGAAGGCCCGATTATCGAGCAGTCGGTTGAGCGTGTATCCCACGTAAACTCGCCGGACGAGATGGCAGAGATAGGGCGCGACACCGAAGCTGTGGTACTCAACCGCGCCGTGCGCTGGCATGCGGAGCATCGTGTATTGCTCAACGGCACCAAGACGGTGGTGTTTTCACGCTAAGCAACATGACGACCATAAAAAACGCGGCAGAAGCGATTCTGCCGCGTTTTTTTATGGCTGGAGTTTTTGATGAATTAAGCCTGAGTCGCGCGCTTGGCTGTGGAGGCGAGCGCCAGCAATCCGCCCGCGACCAATGTGAAGGCGACGCCGAGGCTGCTGGCATCGGCGACAAAGCCAATTAGGGCAGGGCCTGCCAACAAGCCTGCGTAGCCCATGCTCACTACTGACGCTATCGCCAAGCCTACGGGCATGGATTGCTGATTGCCCGCCGCGGTAAATAACACCGGCACTATGTTGGATGCCCCAGCGCCTACCAGTGCAAAGCCAATAAAGGCGGCTGCGCTGTAGGGAACAAACACCACCAGCAGCAAACCTGCTGCGGCGCAGATTCCGCCTGCGAGTACTACGGGTGTGCCACCAAGGTGGCTGACGATTTTATCGCCGGTGAAACGGCCAATAGTCATGGCGATGGAGAAGCAGGCGAAGCCTAAACCGGCGTAAACCGGGTCTATAGCGCGCACGCTGGTCAGGAACAGGGCGCTCCAATCCAACACTGCGCCCTCTGCCAAAAAGGCGATAAAACACAGGCTGCCGACTAACAGTACCTTGCCGTGCGGCATCACAAAAAAGGGCTGTTTTTCGCTAGCTTCCTCGTTATTGGTAGTGTCTGCACCTAATAAATCGGGCGAGCAATAACCCAGCATCAATAAGAGCGCGGCCGCCAGTAGCAGCAGAGAATAGAAAGGCGATAAACCCAGCCAAAGCAGTGCGCTCATAATCACTGCGCCGAAAATCCCGCCCAGACTGTAAAAACCATGGAAGCCCGACATCATGCTGCGGCCAGACGCTTTCTCGACCACCACTGCCTGCATGTTCATGGCGACATCGGTCGCGCCCAGTGTCATCCCGAAAATCAACAAATTGAGCGCCATGCCGGGAATGCCGGGGGATATGGCAAGGCACACCAGGCTCACGCACATCAGCAACAGCGAGCAGGTGATGATTCGCCGACAGCCGTAGCGGCCGACCAAGCCGCCAGTGACCGGCATGGCGATCAGCGAGCCGATACCAAAACACAAAATCAGTAAACCGAGAGTGGATTCGCTAATCGCCAGCCGCGCCTTGGCGTAGGGAATCAGCGGTGCCCAAGCTGACATAGCAAGGCCGGTAATAAGAAAGGCGATACGGGTAGAAAGCGGTGCGCGGGTGGTGTGAATTCCGGTGGCGGATGTGGTGTGAGTGCTGCTCATAATTGTGTTCAGAAGCCTGCGGCTACTGTGAAAACCTTTTGGTGATGAATCCGGCGCGCATCATAGCCGCTGCGCCGGATTAACCCGAAGGATCAAAACAATTTTTCACACTTCCTGTTGTTTGTTCTTAGTTGCCACACTCTCAGGTATCACAGAGCGAATTGTCACAAAAGCTCTGGCGCGATTGCGCTGGATGCCTGTTGCAGCAGCTGACTAAAAGCATTGGCGATGCTGGCGGAATCGGACGAGGAATCTACCCGCGTGCGGATGAGTTTGCTGCGGGTACTGCCGGTGTTGGTATCCACCAAATCTACGCGCGCTTCCAGCAGTGCATAGCTTGGAAAGGCATCCAAGCGTTGAATATCCACGCGCACTACTAATGCGGGTTTTTGGCTCTGCAACCAGGGGAATTGCATCACCTGCCAGTTTGGTTGTGCAGCTTGCAGGTTCAGCGCCAGTACGCGGGTAATCCCCAGCTCCAAAGGCTCAGCCCAAAAGCCATTGTCGGTGGGTGAAAGTTGCTGGGCGGTTTTCCAATAGCTGATGCGCGAGGCTTGCAAATATTCCGGAATTTTAATGGGGCCAACGCCAATGACTTTCTGGATGCTCGCTGTCTGCAATTCGCTGCTCGTTTCCGGCATGGCGGCGCTCAGCGCAAAGTAGTGTTTGCGCGGTGAGTTAGCGCAGGCGCTGATGAGCAATACCAGCACAATGATAAGCGTGCGTGAAATCATAAATTATTCCTCATCCGGAATTGATCGGCCGCGCCAAATGGCTTCGGGTTGTTCATCCAGTGTCGTGCTGAAATCGCGCAGCGCATTGGCTGAGCGGCTTACTTCTTTGAGTGTTTGTTGGAGTTGATACATCAGCGGAGAATCTTCCGCCACAGTGCCATTAAGCGACTCTGCGGTTTTGTTGATGTTCTCCAAACTCTTTTGCAATTCCACAAGGCTGGTGTTGATGTTGTTGCTAATGCCCGGAATTTGTTGATTTAACGACTGCAATAATTTGGTCAGCTCAAGCGTAGTGAGGGTGAGTTGTTCATTGGCAGTTTTGGCGTCTGCCGCGATACTGCGCGCGGCAAAGTTGATTGAATCGGCAGCGGTTTTTACGCTCGTTATGGTGTCAACCACTGCGCCACTTTCGACTAATTCATTTATATCTGCAGTCAGTTTATCGAGGTTGTCCACCAAATCTTTCACATTAATTTCTTGCAGGCTTCTGGATATTTCCTCGAAATTAGTTGCAACGGTAGGTAGCTCCAAGAAGTTATTTTGAAAGTCATAAATCTGTGGTGATGTCTCGGGGTGAAAATCCAATTCCACGTAGAGCAAACCGGTCAGAAAACTTTGGTAATTTAATTGCGCGCGCAAACCGTTTTTGATGGCATCGATCAAAAACTCTTTGTTTACGTCAGCACCTTGGCTGCTGATACGCTGTAAGCGAAGGTCGGCAGTGACGGCGGTGAGTGCGGGTTTATCATCGCTTTGAAAGTTGATTTGAATATCGGTAATTTCGCCCAGCACTACGCCTTTTAATTTAACGGGCGCGCCGATTTGTAAGCCTTGCACCGAGCCATCGAAATACATGATCACTCGCTCTTTTTGTGAAAAGAGTTTTCCGCCTGAAAAAAACAGTAGCGCCAAAAATACCACTAGCAGGGCGCCGACAATAAATGCGCCTATGGTGAAGGACTTATTGTTGGAGCTTTTATTACTGGAGATTTTGTTGCCGGACGTTTTGTTGCCAGAAGACGTGTTATTAGCCATTTATGTGGTTGCTCCCTCCGTTAGTGAGTCTTTATTTGGTGACTCGGCATTAGCAGTGCCTGCGCGGCTTAAAAAGTGACGTACTTTTTCATGCTTACTGTGATGCAATAATTCTTTAGGGTCGCCAACATCCAACATGGTTTTAGCCTGCGCATCCAGCACCACGCATTTTGTGCCGATGGATAAAATACTTGGCAGCTCGTGGGACACAATCACCACCGTTGAGTTGAGTGATTTACACACCTGCACAATTAATTGATCCAAACGCAGTGAACTGATCGGGTCCAGCCCGGCAGAGGGTTCATCAAAAAACAGCAGCTGTGGATCGAGCGCGATAGCGCGCGCAAGCCCAGCGCGTTTGTGCATGCCGCCGCTGATTTCGGCGGGGTAAAAATCTTCGTAGCCACCAAGGCCGACCAACGCTAATTTAAACTCGACAGTTTCGGCGATTTGTTTCGCTGATAAATCGGTATACAACTGCAAGGGCAGGGCGACGTTTTCAGCGAGCGTCATGCTCGAAAAAAGCGCGCCGGATTGATACGTAATCCCCCAATTTTTCAGCAGCGCTAAACGAGTTTCTGGATCGGATTCATAGAAGTTAACACCCTCGTACAAGACCTCGCCTTTGCTTGGAACCAGCAAGCCGATCATGTGTTTGAGCAGTGTGGTTTTACCGCAACCACTGCCGCCGACAATAAAAAAAATCTCGTTCCGATCAATATCGAAATTCAAATTTTCCTGCACCACCCGATTGCCATAACCAATACTGAGATCGCGAATGCTGATAAAAGGTGTACTGCTTGTCATCACCCAACTCCCTTGCTTTTGATTAAAAGGTACCGCGGTTAGAAAAGTGTTTGCGATTAAATGCCAAGTTTGTCGTAGAGAATATTAAACGCCGCGTCGGCCACTACCAGATACACAATCGAGCGCACTACGGCGTTGGTGGCTGCCATGCCCACGGCATCGGAATTGCGGCCGCAGTTGAGTCCCGCTTGGCAACCCGCCACCGCAATTAGCACCCCGAACACCAAACTTTTGATTAGCCCGGCTGCAATATCTATCCAACTTACTGCCTCGCGCGTTTGCAGCACATATTGCAACAGGTTTACATCCATATTCATTGCAACCAAGGCTCCGCCGAAAATGCCAATCGCATCGGCGTAAATACACATCAGCGGCATAATAAATACCAACGCAATCAAACGTGGCAGCACCAAAAATTCAACCGTGGAAATGCCCATCGTTTTGAGTGCATCTATCTCTTCGTTAACTTGCATAGTGCCCAGTTGCGCGGCATAAGCGGCGCCGGTGCGGCCAGCCATAATCACTGCGGTCATAAGTGCACCCATCTCGCGTACCATGCCAATTGCAACGAGATCGGCGACATAAACCTCCGCGCCCAGTTGGCGCAATTGCACCGAGCCGAGATAGGCGAGGATCATTCCTACCAACAGCGCAATCAGCGTTACTATCGCCAGCGCGCGCGGGCCGGATTGGTCGATAAAAAACACAATATCTTGTCGGCGTGTTTTGGCAGCCCCGCGCAGCCATTGACCGAGCGCGATGGCGATATCGCCAATAAAAGTCAGGGTTTGGGCAAAATTATTCCAACGCGTGCGTGCGAATTCATACACACGAATAAAGAAGTGTTTGTGCGCATGCTCTTCATTGTTTTGATAAGGGGGAATTGAGGTCGCGAGGTTTAGCAGTTCTTGTAGGGCTTCAGGTGCTTGCGCGAAATCAAGCGTGATCTGCTGCTGTTCGCACCAGCGCGCGAGTTGCAGCAAGGCGATAGCGAGACTGGAATCCCATTCATTCAATTCATCGGTGATAAGCGTAATTTGTTTGCAGTCGGCGGATGCCCCGTTGATCAGACTTTCGCCGTCGGGGCATTGACCCAATTGCCAATCACCCAGTAAATGCAGGTTGGCGTCTTCGTAGCGAAAATGCACTTCAGCAGAATCGAGCAATGGGTTCCCCTTATCACCATGTCCATGTAGTCGTTATTGGTAAAAAGAATAGATGAAAAAATCGCGCCAAGTTGTTGAAGCAGGCGGCAAATTCCTAGTAGCACGCTATTTTTGATGTAGTGACCGCGATAATTGCGCTTGGGTTTTTGGAAAAGTTGCGCCTGTGTTTTTGCAAAAATCGCAAACTTTTGTAGATAACGCCGTTCGCACAGCGGTGGAGAATGGGGGAGGGAGTTTGTGCGCTTAACCCGCGACTCCCGCCCATTAAGCAGCGGGCGGGAGCATTGGAAAGCGAGCAGTTTGATTAATACATAAAACCGAATTCTACGGTGAGCGTACCAATCGACGGGCTGCCTTTCGCATGGTCAAGGTCAATCCAGCGTTCGTTGTAGCTGCCGCGCAGGAATAAGTTCTCGCTGATATCAAAGCGCAAGCCTGCACCTACACCGTAAGTCCAACTGTCGGTGTTGTAGGTGGGTTGATAGTAATCGCAGATGTAACCCCACCACGGATCCCACCAGCACACACCTTCGGTCGGGCCACTGGCGACATTGCTGTCGATGTTTGACCAGCCCAAGCTTCCACTGACAAAGGGTTGCAGTGCGCCGTTGCCAAAGTAGTAGTCCCCTGCGAGCGTTGCAGAGAAAGAATCGAGCACACCGCCGTAGGTTTCTTCCGTGGGCTCAGCAGCGTCGATCACGCGTGTGGCTTCATAGCTGGTTGAGTTCCAATTGAAGTTCGCGCGCAGATTGAAATTGTGAGAGTAGTTGTAACCCGCCGAGAAACCAAAACCGGCGTCAGAGTTGGTTTTGATATTGGCTCCGCCGCTGAAGTCGATGGTCTCTTCGTAGGCGTAAGGAACCTGCAGGGTGAATTCGTAAGTGTTGGCGCGCCCCGCCTGTGCAGACGATGCACTAAGTGCAATCACACCTGCCAAGCCGCCCAACAGTGCGGTGTTCTTCATGTTCATAACTCGTCCTTTCAGTATGGTTAATTGCTATCAAACACTTGTTAGTGTTTGGTTTGTGCTGGATCTAGCAAAAGCACAAACAGGCTGAGCATAGGCGAAAACAGGCCTTCTTAAACTGATGCTGGATAGTAAATAACAAAAGTTAATAAAAAATTGTCGCTTGAATCATTGTGGTGCTTAATATTGTCTAATCTCTAAACAGAGATGACTGATCGTAGGTATCAGCTCACTAACACCATCTTGCTGAACTCGCCCGCGTCAAAGTGGCGGATGTTATCCAGCGTGACTTGTGCGATGGTGGCTAGGGCTTCGCGGGTAAAAAACGCCTGATGTCCGGTAATCACCACATTAGGGAAGGTGAGCAGGCGGGCGAAAATGTCGTCTTGCAGGAGTTGGTTGGATTTGTTTTCAAAAAACAGATCACCTTCCTCTTCATACACATCCAACCCGAGGTAGCCGATAGTGTTGTTTTTGAGCGCATCGATCACTGCGCGGGTATCGATCAAACCGCCGCGGCTGGTGTTAATTAGCATCACTCCCGGTTTCATCTGCGCGATGGAAGATGCATTGATCAAATGATGAGTGTGTGTATTGAGCGGGCAGTGGAGCGAGATAATATCTGCTGCGGGCCAGAGGTCATCGAGCGCCATATAACTCACACCGGCTGCGGCCAAGGCCGGGTCGGGGTTGGTGTCAAAGGCGACAACTTCGCAGCCCAAACCCAGCATCAAGCGCGCAAAGGTCTGGCCGATTTTTCCGGTACCGATTACCCCCACTGTTTTACCAACCAGATCAAACCCCAGCAGGCCGTTGAGCGAATAATCGTTTTCGCGCACGCGGTGAAACGCGCGGTGCAAGTTGCGGTTGAGCATCAAAATCAGCCCCAGCGCATGTTCGGCGATGGCGTGCGGCGAGTATTCCGCTACACGCGCGACTTTGATGCCGAGCTTTTTCGCCGCGTCCAAATCCACCTGATTAAAACCCGCACAGCGCAGGGCGACCAAACCTATGCTCATATCGGCCAGTTGTTGCAGTACGGTTTCGTTGAGATGATCATTAACAAAGCAGCAAACTGCCTTACAGCCTTGGGCGAGCAGAGCGGTTCGCTCATTCAACTGGGCTTCGTGAAATATCAGTTCCAAGGGATGTTGCAGGTTTTCATTGGCCGTGGTCAGGCACTGCTGGTCGTAGGGTTTAGTGCTAAAAACAGCAACTTTCATGAGTTAACTCCATTTCGGCGGCATGTTTGCTGAGTGTAGCCCCAAATGTCTGCGGGGTGATGACACTGCGTATCACGTGATGCAATGGGCGCCAATGCTGCTATGCTGCGCGCGTTTCTTTTTATCTCAATGAATAGCGATCAATAGACGATTATGGCCAGACTCTTATTCAAACTTGCACAGGTTCCCGCCGATGAAGCCGCTGATATTCGCGCCTTATTGGATGAACATCAGATTCGCTACTACGAGACAGATGCCGGTTTTTTCCGCGTGGGTTTGGATGCAATCTGGTTGAGCGATGGCAATCAGGAAGAGCAGGCGCGCGAGTTGATTCGCAACTATCAAGCGGAGCGGGTGGTGCGTCAGCAGCAAAACTACGCTGAGTTGGTAGAAGCGGGGCAGGTGCCCAGTGTGTGGCAACATTTTTGCGCACAGCCGATCCGGTTTATCGCATCGGCTATCGCCATTGTGTTTGTCGCAGGTTTAACCCTATTGCCATTTGTGATGTTGTTGAAGGCGGATTAGTTATCTGTTCAGGTCTAATCAAGCCTCTACAATCGCGCCCTTGTTAATGCCTTCGTAGGCTTTAACGCGAATGTTGGAATCCGGATTTTCCTGCCTGGTTTTATGCGCAATATGGTGGGCGATAAATTCGACGGTGCTATCGGTATCGATCATGTAGCAGCAGCGTTGAGGCAGAATAATCTCAAACGGCCCCTGTTCGGCATCGTAATTAAATTGGTAGTAAGCCGTGCCCGCGTGTTCAGGTTGCGCGGTTAAATCTTCACGCGTTCCAATATAAATATCCTTCCACTCATCTGCCCAGCGCTGTTCCAGTGCGGGCGATTTCACACCGTTAGCCCAGATATCAATGCGAGAGCGATGGCCGTGGGCGATGCGCTGGCAGTTGCCTTTGTGTTTTTTAAGGCCGTGGCTGTAGTGATAGAAAGCCGCGCCGTCCATTGCTTCAAGGCTGAAATCCAATTCCAAGCGCGCAACGCTATCTGGAAAGTGTTGTTTAAGTTGGGTGATACACCAGCTGGCGATGCTCTCTTGGGTGAGCACTTCGGCATCGACCAAGGCGATGGCATCACGCGGGGAGCGGGTGCTGAGGAATTCGCCGTTGCTGCCGAACTGCCAGTGAATCTGCAAAAAGTCGCCGTCTTCTTCAATGCGGATGTTGGGCGACTTTACCGGCACCGCCAGACGGTGATCCAGCTCGGTATCCAACCAATGGCGCAGGACTTTTTTGACTGTGCCGAAATCGCACACCATGCCTTGCTCATCCAGATCGCCAATTAAGCGCACATTGGCCAGCCATGTCTCGCCGAGCAGACCACGCTGCGGATCGAGGAAACTGAAATCGACGTTGGTGAGGTTATCGACAAACAACAACATAAAAGTGCCATGAGCTAGGTGTGGAAAGGGCGGGCATGATACCACTTAGGTTGTTGCAGGTGTTTATCTGCCATCTTATGTTGCTGGCATAAAAATCATTATTTGGGCGTATAAAATTACATCCGTTTTCGCTATTAACCAAAGTCTGAACTATGCTCAAGGCACTGATTTTATTCTGCTTGCCCCGGCACCAACCCCAGTGTTGGTCAACGGCCGGCATGACGAGTAAAACGCACATTAATAAGTACGAATAAGTGTAAAAAGAGTGCAACGAGGAGGCACGTTTGGCGGTGGGGCGCGTGAAAATAGCGAGCAGAATACTCTTGTGCTGGGGAGTAGGGGCACTTCTTGGTGCTCAAGCGTTACTGGCTTCAGCTCAGGCAGCGGAAGCAAGCTTGCGGGTGGCGTTCGTCTATAACTTTCTCAAGTTTATAGAATGGCCAACCCAGGGCGATTCAGCGTTTACCCTCTGCGCCCTGAATGCCCAGGGTGCCGCTCGTCAATCACTGACTGAGTTGGGCAGCAAAACCCTGCAATCCCGCCCGATCAATATTATCTACATAGATTTAGTGACTGAGTTGTCCGGGCAGATCAACCGTTGCCAGCTGCTTTACGTCCCCACCAGTGGAGCCGATTTCCAGTTGCCTCAGCCTTTTCCTTCCGGTGTGTTATTGGTGATGGATGAGGCTCATCCTGACGATGCCCGCGTGGGCATCTCACTCTTACGCACCATCGATAGCCGTATCGAGTTTGTAATGAACGAGCGGGCGCTTAATCACGCTGGCGTTAAAGTGAGCAGCCAGCTGCGCAAGCTGGCCAAAAAGCCTAAAAATCAGGGCTCAAAAACAGATGGTGGGCGCCAATGAATAAAACGTCCCTAGCACGCAAAATCAGTCTTATGGCCATGTTGCTGACCAGTATTGCAGTACTGGGTGCGGCCTTGGCGAGCACTTGGCAGCAGTACAACTACATCAGCCATCAGGTTAATGGCCAGTTGCAGATTTTGGCGGAGGCGACTGCGCTCAATCTGGCTGCGCCGAGTATGTTTATCGATGCTGATGCTGCCAAACAAAGCCTTGCTACCTTGCGGGTTGAACCCAAGGTGTTGGCGGCGCGTTTGCGTTTGAAAGATCAACAATTACTGGCTGAATATCGTAGTGCGCAGAGTGCATCCTTCACCAAAGATGAGCAAATCAACGCCGTCGTGTTTTGGGAGGGCGAGGACTTGGGGTTGCTGGAGTTGGATATCACCCTTGAGCCGCTGCGCACCCAATTTTACGGCCAGATTCTGTGGGTGCTGGTGATTGCACTGATTGCGCTGCTGGTGTGCGGTTTGCTCACATGGGTACTGATTTCATCGGTCTTGCGCCCCTTGGGTAGCCTGAGCGAGCTGGCGCAAAAAGTGGGGCGTGAGGGGCTGTATCACGAGCGCGCGCCTGAGCCTGCTGTACGCGATGAAGTAGGGCAGCTCACCAGCCGTTTTAACGCCATGCTGGATCGCATTGAGGCGCAAGACAGCGAGTTGCGCCACACTCAGGAATCGCTGGAGCAGCGGGTATTGGAACGCACCAGTGAGTTGCAGGCCGCGCGTGAACAAGCCGAAGCGGGTAGCAAAGCCAAGAGTGATTTCCTCGCGGTGATGAGCCATGAAATCCGCACGCCTTTGAACGGCATCATGGGTATGACGGGTTTGTTAATGGATACAGATCTGGATGCCAAACAAAAACGCTTTGCCCGCGTTGCCCGTCGTTCCAGTGAGGATTTACTGCTGATCATCAACGACATCCTCGATTTCTCCAAAATCGAAGCAGGCAAGTTGGAGCTGGAACATCGCCCCTTCCAACTTAATTTATTGGTAGAGGATATTGCCGAGCGCTATGCGCCCATCGCGCAGGGCAAAGAGTTGGAATTGTTGTGCAGGACGCCGCTGCCACCTTTATCGGTGGTCGGGGATTCGGCTCGTCTGGGGCAGGTGCTGACCAATCTGCTGAGCAATGCGATCAAGTTTACCGAGTCGGGCGAGGTGACGATTGATGTGCAGCTGCTCGATGAGCGGGACGGCAAAGTCGAGCTGGAATTCGGCGTGCGTGACACGGGGATTGGTATCAGCAGCGAGCAACAGCTGCGTCTGTTTCAATCCTTTACTCAAGCTGACTCGTCAATGGCGCGTAAATACGGCGGCACGGGTTTGGGGCTGACAATTTCCCAGCGCTTGACGCAGATGATGGGCGGTGAAATTCGCGTCCAGAGTCAGGCTGAAAATGGCAGCTACTTCCACTTTAATCTTGTACTGCAAAAGGTGAATGATCCGCGTGACTACCAACTGGTTACCGGTTTTAGTCAGTTGCATACGCTGGTGGTGGACGATAATCCCACCAACCGCGAAATCCTGGAGTACTGGCTGAAATCCTGGGGGATGCAACCGGTGATGGCCGCCTCTGGCGCCGAGGCTCTGGCTTTGCTTCAGGAGCAGGCTGATGTTGGGACCCCATTTGATTTAATGCTGACCGACTGGTGTATGCCCGGCATGGACGGAGGGCAACTAATGGATCGCTTGGCTGCCGATGCACGTTTTAACCGCTTGGCGATCATCATCCTTAGTTCTGCCGGTCTGGCGGCGCGCCTCGAGATCGCTGAACGCGCGCCGCAGCTGCTGAAGCCGGTGCGTCAATCCGAGTTGCACAACCTGATTGCTCAGGTGATTGCAGGCGATTTAACACGCAAGTTTCATGTGATTGATTCAGTCGTCGCAGATGTTAAGCCTGTGCGTCTAAACGGGCGGGTATTACTGGCCGAGGACAATATGGTCAATCAGGAAGTCGCCTGCGCCATGCTGCAGCGGATTGGGGTGATAACCACCATCGCCAATAATGGACAGGAAGCGCTGGAACTGTTGCAACGGGAAAGTTTTGATCTGGTATTGATGGATTGCCAGATGCCGATTATGGATGGCTTTGAAGCTACCGCCAGTATTCGCAAGCGAGAAGCGAAGCTGGGTATACCGCCCTTGCCGATTATCGCCCTCACGGCCAATGCGATCAGTGGCGACCGCGAAAACTGTCTGGTGCGGGGTATGAGCGATTATTTGAGTAAACCTTTCACGCAGGAACAGCTGCATCAATTGCTGGCGCGCTGGCTGCCCCAGCGCCATACACCTGCGGATATCGCTATACCTGAACCTGCTAGCGCAGTATCAACCGCTGCATCTAATCCACTGCCATCCTTGTCATCGGCCGAGGGGTTGGAAATCGATCAGCAAATCATTCGCCAATTGCGTGAATTGCGCGAGGGATTGTTGCCGCGCCTGATTGAATTATTCCGCGCGGGCAGCCCGCCGCTGCTTGCGCAAATGGAAACTGCTATCGCCCAGCAAAATGCCGATTTACTCTACAAAACCGCGCACAATTTAAAAAATAGTGCGGCTAATTTGGGGCTGACAGAGTTGGCCGCAGTTTGCCGCGACTGCGAGGCGCGCGCGCGGCAGGGTAGTTTGGAACAGGCGGGACAGCAGCTACAGACTATTCAACGGCTTTATGGATTATCACTGCAGGCTCTGGTTGAGCTTGAGCAAGGGGAGCAAGGCTCGTGAGCGAGTTAAGGTCTACAGGCGGTGCCCTAAATGCGGGTGCTCTGGTCTTGGTGGTAGAGGACGACGAAGCGGCGCGCCTGACCACCAGTATCACGCTGGAGCAGGCGGGTTATCGGGTGATGGAAGCGGCCGATTGTGCGAGTGCGCGCGCCCATTTTGCGGAGCAGACGCCCGATATCATCCTTCTCGATGTGCTCTTGCCAGATGGTGATGGCTACAGCCTGTGCCGCGAGCTTTTGGCACTGCCCAATGGCCGCGACCTGCCCATTGCGATGGTGACTGGCTTGGATGATATCGCCTCTATCCATCAAGCCTATGAATCCGGCGCGACTGATTTCATCACCAAGCCCGTGAGCTGGGGCACCTTGCCATTTCGTATTCAATTTATTTTGCGTGCGAAACAAGCCTTGAGGGACGCCAGTAAGCAGGAAGCTGAGTTGCGTTTGTGGGCAAAAGTATTTGAAGGCAGTAATGAAGCGATTCTGATTACCGATGCCGACCTGCGTATTATTTTGGTGAATAAACCCTATGAAAAAATTATGGGCTTCACCGAAGAAGAAGTGGTGGGGGTGGATACTATAAAAGTAGGCACCCAACTGCATTCTCACAGCTTTTTCCGCAACCTCGTCCATGTGTTAAAAGAAAAAGGTCACTGGGAAGGTGAGTTGATCAACCAGCGCAAAAATGGCGAGAAGTTTCCCACTTGGTATTCGATCAGTCAGGTAGTGGATACCGATGGACAACCGGAAAATTACATCGCAATTTTCAGCGATATTTCCGAGCGCAAAAAATCGCGCGAGCGTATCGATTTTCTCGCTCATCACGACAGCCTTACTGAATTACCCAATCGCGCACTGCTTAATGATCGTTTGGAAATGGCGATCAATACTGCCAAACGACGCGGTGAAAAAGCGGGCATTTTATTTATCGACCTCGACCGTTTTAAAAACATCAACGATTCACTGGGGCATGCGGCGGGCGATTTAATTTTGCGCGAGACAGCGGCGCGCCTGAGCGAAGCCGTGCGCACCGACGATACAGTCGCGCGTTTAGGTGGCGATGAATTTGTAATATTGCTTGCGCGTATTCGCGATGAGCGCAGCATGGCCGAAGTGGCAATAAAAGTGCGCGATGAAATTTTGCGCCCCTACATGTTGGAAGATATGCCGCTGCATATAAGCCCGAGTATCGGCATTGCGGTTTATCCGGACGATGGTGAAGATCCGAATACGCTGATTAAAAACGCCGATGCGGCTATGTATCTAGCGAAGGAAAAAGGGCGCAACAATTATCAGTTCTACACACCGGTATTAAATGCGCGCACGCTCGACCGGTTAAAGTTGGAATACGACCTGCGCTCAGCGCTGGAGCAGGGGCAGTTTGAGTTGCACTATCAGCCGCAGATTATCGCCGGCAGCAAACAACTTTACGGCGCAGAAGCCTTGGTGCGCTGGCGTCACCCTGAGCGCGGATTGGTGTCTCCTAATCACTTTATTCCTCTCGCAGAAGAAATCGGTTTGATTATTCCGCTCGGTGCTTGGGTAATCGCCGAGGCCGCGCGGCAAGTCAAGTGCTGGCACCAAGCCGGGCTTACCGATTTGGTGGTGAGCGTAAATATTTCCGCGCTGCAATTTCATCAGGCTGGATTTTTGGCTGAGGTGCAGAGTTTGATGGCGCAAGCCGGTACTTCGCCCAGCTCGATTGAGTTGGAGTTGACTGAATCCATGTTGATGAATGATATGGAAATGTCGATACAAGTATTGCAAGCCTTTCGCGCGCAGGGTTATCGCATTGCCATCGATGACTTTGGTACTGGTTTTTCCTGTCTTAATTATCTGCGCCGTTTGCCCGCCAATATTCTCAAAATCGATCAATCATTTGTGCGCGATATGCAATCCGATGAAGCATCGCTCGCTATTGTGAATTCGATCATTCGTTTGGCTGAGTCTTTGGGGATGGAAACTATCGCCGAAGGGGTGGAGACAGCCGACGACTATGCGCTGCTTACCAGCCAAGGATGTCAGCTGATGCAGGGATATTATTTCTCCAAACCTTTGCCTTCTGCGCAATTTGAAACATGGTTAGAGCAGTGGGGTGGTATTTGATAAGAAAAAAATCGACAAACAAAAGCAAGGAAAGATTGCTGATGAACGCAAGGCCATTAACGATTATGCCGCGAGTCCTTCTGGCTGGGTTTGCTTTAACAAATCTGGCAAGTGCAGAAGAGTATCTGGATATGGACCTGGAGCAGTTACTGCAAGTGACCGTAACCGGCTCAACCCTGCGCGACGAATCGTTAAAAACTGTGCCCTCGGCGGTGACGGTATTTACCCACGAACAAATCGCCGCATTGGGTATGGATTATTTATACGAGCTGCTCAACTTGGTGCCGGATTATCAAACCAATCGCTTGGCGGATAGTGGAGTCAACTACAGTTTTAGTGCACGCGGCCGGCGCAACGCTGCGCAAGTACATGAAGTGTTGTTGATGGTTGATGGGCGGCGCTTTACCAATCCCCGCTCTGGTGGCAGCGATGTACTTATCCCGCTGTTTCCACTTGCGCAAATTGAGCGAGTCGAAGTGATCAGTGGTCCCGGCTCTGCGCTCTATGGCTCCAGCGCTTTTACTGGAGTGATCAATATTATTACCCGTAAAAAACAAGCTGAAATGAGCGTAGCCGTAGGTTCTGATGCGCGCCGCAGTACTGATCTGCTCTGGGGTAGAGAATCTGGTGACTGGGAAACTTCACTTTTTGCTCATGCCTATGAAGATGAAGGGCAGGAGTTTTTATTGCGCGATATTTCTACTTCTGAGCCAGTGCTCAGTCACGACCCTTTTTCCTCCATCAATCTGGATTTGGGGCTGCGTTATAAACAGACGCAAATACGCATTGCCTACAACCGCACAGATGCCTCTGATTTTTATTCAGTCGAGCGTATACACAATAATTTTAACGATAACCGTTTGGGTTTTAGTCAGATAAGTCTGGAGCAGGGCTTTGGCTTGGGAGAGCATATCGAATCAAAACTGTCGTTTAGTTACAGTCGCGGTGAGCAGTTAATTCATGCTGAGCTAGCCGATGAGGGTGATTTATACGGACTAAGCGAGCCGCCGAGCCAAGCGCCGGTATTGGCGGATGCGACCTTGAATAGCGAAAGCTATTTACTCTCGCTGTCCAATGATTGGACGATCAATGAGTTGGCCAGCAGTCAGTTCGGTTTGGAGCTGCGCGAAGATACTGAAACGCAGGCCATTCTGAAATCCAATTACGACTTGCAACAGTTTATTGCTCGGGATTATCCAATCACATCTTATTCTGGTATCGATTATCAAACCCCATTGGGCAGCGAAGGTTCCCATGAATCTTTGGGTGTATATGGCCAATACCTGCGGCAACTGAGCGACCAAACCAGTTTGACGCTAGGGGTACGCTACGACAACTATAACGATATTGGCGATCATGTCAGCCCACGTTTGGGTTTGGTGCAACAACTGACAGATACGCAAACGCTCAAACTGTTATATGGTGAAGCGTTTCGTGCGCCGACCTTATCCGAAATGGGGTTGATCAATAATACCCGGTTGGTTGGCAATCCAGACTTGGTGCATGAAATTGTGAAAACCTGGGATTTAATCTGGATGGGTACTTGGCAGCACACCAGTGTGAGTCTTAACGGTTTTTACAGCGATTACGATCAGCCGATTCTGGCCGGATTACAAGGTTCAACGCGTACCTACATCAACGGCGAGAGCGAACACAGCAACGGCGTCAGTCTGGAGGCGAGCCAGCAATTGGGCACGCACTGGCTGGCGCGTATCACCTACAGTCATTTTATCGATTTACCCGACTCAGCCTTTCGCGAGGCGGATCAGCTGTCATCGCTCATGCTGAATTACCAAGCCGCTGCATGGAATTGGAATCTGACGGCGGTATATCAGGGCGAGGCCCAAACCCTCGTCGCAACCGCTATTGCGGGAGTGAATGAGCGTAATACGCTCGATGATTTTTGGGTGGTCAACAGCAAACTGGCTTATCAACTTACACCCGCCGTTGGTTTAAATCTGCAAATTAAAAATGTGTTGGATGAGGATTATTTTTCACCCGCGCAGGGTAACGGAATCGCCTACGGTACGCCCAATCGCGGCCGCGAGACGAGCATCGCAATGGAATGGCATTGGTAAGGGTTTTCTGAATTGGTAACTGATATGTTTTCTAGTTCAAATTAATTGATGCTATTGCTGCGCAAAAAAGCTAAAAACTTATCTTGTGGCAGTGGGCGTGAAAATAAATATCCCTGACCCTTGTCGCATCCTTTACTTATTAAATAATCCCGTTGATGTGGTTCTTCTATTCCTTCGCCGACAATTTTCATTGGTATTATTTTGCTTAGTCCGATAATCGCATTTACCATTTCATCGTGTTCTTTGGCTTGGCCGATACGGCTGACAAATGATCTGTCGATTTTTAAATAATGAGGTGAAAAGCGCACGATATAACTCAGAGAGGAATAGCCAACTCCAAAATCATCAAGCGATATACGCAATCCCATCTCTTTAAGCTGGCTGATTTGTTCCAGATTTTTTTCAGTATTCTCAAGAAACATTTGCTCGGTAATCTCTATTATTAATTTTTTAGCAGGAAGACCAGTTTTAGCCAATGCTGATGAAAACAAATCAAATAAATTTTCCTGTTGAAATTGTCGCACCGATACATTGACACTAACGCTAAGGGGGAAGCCTGCTTGGTGCCATTCAACTGCCTGAGCACATGCTTGTTTAATAACCCATTCTCCAATTGGAACTATTAATCCATGCTCTTGTGCATAGGGAATGAATTCATCCGGAGGAACCATTCCCCGTTCAGGATGATGCCAGCGCAACAAAGCCTCAGCTGAAGCAATTTGGTTGGTATGCAAGTCAATGATGGGCTGGTAATAAAGCTCGAATTCCTGGTTGGTAATCGCTTTACGTAAATCGTTATCCAGACGCAGTCGGTTATTGACGTATTCGGTTAATTCTTTTCGGTACAGCTGGCTGCGGCCACGACCTTTGTCTTTTGCATCGTAAAGTGCGCTGTCGGCATTGCGCAGCAAGGTTTTACTGTTTTCGCCATCGGTGGGGTAGAGCGCAATGCCAAAGCTAATGCCAACGTGAACTTTGTGATTACCGAGACGAACTGGCTGATTGATGGATGTGATAAGTTTCTCTGCAACACTCACCACGTCTTCATATTTTGTGGCATTTTTTAAAAGCACTACAAATTCATCGCCTCCTAGCCGACAAATACTATCTTCACGTCGTAGGGCTTTTTTTAGTCTGCGTGCGACGGTTTTTAAAAGTTGGTCCCCAGCTTCATGGCCAAGCCCGTCGTTTATTTGTTTAAAATGATCAAGATCGCCAAATAGCACCGCAAATGTGTCGTGATTGCGATGGGATTTTTGAATTAAAAATTCAATTTCTTCATGCAGTTTACTGCGATTCCCCAATCCGGTGAGAGGGTCGTAGTGAGCTAGTTTTATAAGTTGCGATTCGTAGCGTTTTCGTTCTGATAGATCATAAACTTGCACAAGATAGCAGGGTTCATCATCAAACTTGCTGATAAAAGCCATGCTAATTAGCACTGGGATCGGATTTTTTTCTTTTGTCAGGAGATGCATTTCATATTGGGTAAATGAAATGTTCTTGCGACGAATTTTTTCCATTTGAAATTCATTGTTACCAATTTCGTCTGGATGGATGAGCTGGGAAAAGGGAGGAAGTGAATCGATTGTTTGGCTTTTTTGATAATTTAGCAATTTATAAAGTGCGGGATTTGCTTGGATGATTGTGTCATTGAGGCCAACCATCATCATACCCAATGGCGCGTAATCAAATGCGGTATGAAATAATTGTTCGCTGTTGGCCAGTGCCTGTCGTGTAATTTCAATATCCGTGATATCGGTATTGCTACCTAGCCAGCGAACAATTTCATTGTGTTCATTTTTTTGGGGGGTGGCACGAGTATCAAACCAACGGTATTCGCCGTCGTATCTTCTAATGCGAAAAACCGCGTACATTTCTTCTCCGGCGTGTACGGCTTTTCTCCAAGCTTCGATCAGGTTGGCGCGATCATCTGGATGAACTTGATCCAACCAAAGAAAGCCCAATTGCGCTTTTTCAGCGATGCCAGTGTAGTCGCACCAACGACGATTTAAAAAATCGCATTCGCCATCAGGTAAGCACGTCCAAGTCAGTTGCGGTAGCCCATCTGCCAGTTGATTAAAGCGAATATGGTTCTCTTTAAGGGCTCGTTCCGACTCGCCCCAGGCCAAACTGGCATTCAAGCTTTTAATGAGCATTTCAATATTGATATGGCGCTTGGGTAAGTAATCGAATACCCCATCGCGCATTACGTCAGCAATGATGCGCTCATCGCTATTGCCACTAATCATTATGATTGGTGTGGGTGCATTTTTATGATTTTGTATTTTTTTTATTAATTCTGATCCGTAAGCATCTTTTAGTTGGTAATCGAGAATCGCACAATCAAAACTATGTTGGTCGATTAGCTCAAGTGTTTGCGACGCGGAAGTTGCTTCCGAAATAGTTAATGAAAGCGTAGTTTGGTGCAATAAACGCACAATCTTTTCCATGTCGACATCATCGTCTTCGACAAGGAGTAATCTGATATTTTTATCAGCCACGGATGTTTGCAACATTGCAATCCCTCTCGCATTGCGTATTTTTTAGTTAAAGTGGAAAGCTGATTGTGGATCGATAATTATCCAAGAGTGTCGCCAGTTTTGAAAATTGTGGCCCTACTGCAGACTTGACCATATAGCCAGCAATGTTTTCGTGATACGCACTGGACTTGTCCGAATCTGCATCTGATGTGGTTAGGATAAAAATAATAGCGTCTTGCAGTTTTGAGTCGCTCCTGATTTCCTGTAGGAATTCAAAACCATTCATGCGCGGCATGTTTAGGTCAAGTAAAATAAGGTAGGGTTTTTCAATGCGTAACTCACTGTGAGTGGCTCGTAAAATTTCCAGTGCTTCAATGCCATCACGTGCTAGCGTGACTGGAAAGTCCATAGCATGTTTTCGCAAGCTGCGAACTACAGATTCTGCGGCAACATCATCATCATCGACTATTAATATGTTGACTTTAACTGGATTATTCATCGATATCTTTCCTCGCAAAACGTGGCCACCATACGTGAAAACTACAACCTTTACTGCCCGCGTCACTAATGAGTTCAATTTGCCCGCCATGGCTTTCTGTCAGGCGTTTTGCCAAAGCGAGGCCAATGCCGCTACCGCTAGATGAGTTATTGTTGAGAGTTTGAAATAACCGAAACACCCGCTCTTGAGCGGCGACAGGAATTCCCGGGCCATTGTCAATTACTTTGAATAAGCAATAACTGCCGCTCGCCTCTGCGCTTATAGTGATACAAGGGGCAACGCCAGTGTGATGTTTAAGTGCATTGGTAAACAAATTTCGTAGCACGGTCTCCAGTGGAATTTTTGCTGCATTAATTTCACTAATATGAATTTCTTGTTGGATTTTGAAGTGGGCTGGAATCGGATGTAGGTCAATAATCTCGGCAATTAAAGCTTCGACATTAATTGCGGTGGACTCTTTCGCTTTTTTCCCCGCTCGCGCATAAAGTAAAAGATCATCAATAAGTCGCTCCATTCGTCCAATGCGGAGACGAATGCGCTCAATATTTTTTTGAATTGATTCTGTTGAATTTTCTCCTAAATCTTCATTGATCCATTCCACTAGATCACTTATGCCGCGTAGAGGTGATTTCAAATCATGTGATGCAACGTAGGTGAATTCTTCCAGATGTGCGTTGGCTTGTTTTAGATTGAGTTCAAGCCGCTTGCGCTCTGAAATATCGGTAACAACTGCTAGCGTTAGGCTGCCTGCATCGCTTTCTACAGGGCTTAACCCTATTTCGATGGGTATTTCAGTCCCGCTTTTGTGGCGGCCAGTTAAATCTCGGCCTAAGCCCATTGCACGTAAGCTGGGCTTTTGTACATAGCCTGCGCGCAGTTTTTCATGACCTTTTCGGTAGCGTTCAGGTAAGAGAATATCCATCGACTCGCCTAATAATTCTTCTTTTGTGTAACCAAAAAGGTTTAGTAAGCTCGGATTAATTAGTTGGATAATGCCTCTTTCATCAACAAGCAATTGGCCGTAAGGTGAAGCCTCTATTACCTTTACCAATCGCTCTTCTAATTGTTTGCGACGCGTAATGTTAACAATAGTGGCAACAATAAATTGCTCACCATCAGCGATCAAAGGTCGCAAGCCAATCTCTAGAGGAAATTCGCTGTTGTCTTTTCGTTTTCCGTAGAGGTCGCGCCCAGCTCCCATATAGCGAGTAGACGGTTGCTCTATGTAGCCTTGGCGTAATTTTGAGTGGTGGCCACTAAAACGATCAGGAAGAAGAGTATCAATTGATTGGTCGAGTAATTCGTTGCGGGAGTATCCGAATAAGCGTTCAGCTTCGGCGTTTAAATAGCTGATGCGTCCGTCCTGATGTGTAACGATAATGCCTGCGGGAACCGCATCTAACAGCTCTTTTGCGTAACTGGGTTGGGTGTTTTGTTGATGATATTCCTGTTGTGACATTCGCTGATTCTCCTGTTGGGAGAGACTTTCATTTTGGGGTTTCTTTATATGGTTCCCCCCTCAAATCTGACCCGCTTGGTCTTGATTATAGGCATCACTTTTTTAGTTGTTAGGCGCCTAAATAAAAAATCAGCGTGTTTTTCAGAGTATTTAGAAATTAAAATAAATTCATAACATTTATTTTAAATTTTTAACTTTTAAAAATTAAAGAAAAAAGTGAGGCTTTGTCGCTTAAGTTATTGCCATTCTTCAGACTTGATCGCGCTGGTGAGGGATGGGGTAATGGGAATATTTAGAAAAAACTGCACCTATATCAATTGAGCATGTTGTCCAAATTGCATAAGGTGC
Source organism: Cellvibrio chitinivorans (assembly GCF_035117775.1). Lineage (NCBI taxonomy): Bacteria > Pseudomonadati > Pseudomonadota > Gammaproteobacteria > Cellvibrionales > Cellvibrionaceae > Cellvibrio > Cellvibrio chitinivorans. Next base: position 381,622 of record NZ_JAYKKN010000004.1, on the reverse strand, counting down.
AGTTTTTAAAAGGTGCAGTGGTTTGTTGCGGGAGAGTTACTTTGCGTCTGTTGGTATTACGCTAAGGCTTTCAGGGCTGCATCGTAATTAGGTTCATGCGCCACTTCGCTTACCAGTTCAGTGTGCAACACTTTGCCATCGGTACCCAGTACGACTACTGCGCGAGCAGTTAAGCCGGTCAGTGGGCCATCAACCAATTTTACACCGTAGTCGGAAGCAAAGTCAGAACGGAATGCAGAAGCTGGGATCACCTTGTCCAAACCTTCAGCGCCGCAGAAACGAGCCAGAGCAAATGGCAGGTCTTGGGATGCGCAAACCACTACGGTGTTATCCAAAGCGCTGGCTTGGGCGTTGAAGGTGCGAACAGATTGTGCGCAGGTTGGAGTATCAACACTTGGGAAAATGTTCAGCACAACGCGTTTGCCAGCGAGGTCTGCTCCAGATACTTCAGATAGATCAGTTTTCACCAGTTTGAAAGCTGGTGCCTGGCTGCCTACTGCAGGCAGATTACCGTTGGTGTTGAATGGATTTCCTTTGAGGGTGACTGTTGCCATCGAAATGCTCCTGAATATGTGGGGGTTGTCGTAGTTCTGTCATGTTTGATGCTGCATGAAGCCTAGTTGATAAGGGCAGAAAAAGAAATTGCAATGGGCGCCAGCGCAATAAAATCTTTAGATAACAAGCGATTGCTCTCATTAGCTTGCGCTTTATTTACAAAATTGCGCCTTGCAATGAGGGGGTAAAGTGATGATAATGCGCGCCTCTTGCGTAGGCCGCTACCGCTTTACTAGTAGTTAGCTGTTGCAAGCCGCTATGGTGATCTAGCCGGTCCCCTCGCAATAATGATCTGTAAACCCCGCCAGGCCCGGAAGGGAGCAACGGTAGCAGTAAGTTATGTGCCGGGGTGTGGCTGGTTAGGTCGCCACCCAAACTTCCGCTAATTTTTCTTTCTCTTAATTCCTTCCGTTTCAATTTATCTGGCCGATTTAGTTGTCGCCAATTGATTTCGATTGTCTATAATCCGTTTCACCTAACTGTAGAAATGGAATTGATCCAATGCGTTTATCTCTCTCGTTTTCCCGTTACAAATTTATCGCTGCCGCTGCTTTTGTTGTTCTGGTTGCTGGCTGTACACCAATTAAATATCACCAAATCCAACCTGTTGCTGCTGAGCTGTCCGGGCTCAAATATTACCGTTGGGAAGTTCCGCCAATGACATCGAAAGCGGGTCAACGCGCGGTAGAGTTTGACTCGTCTTTCCGTAGCGCAACTGAAGCGGATCTGGCAAAAAAGGGTTATGTGTTAGCTGCAGACAAAGCAGAAATACTGCTCGACTACCGTATTTCGGTTGCGACCCAGCCAGATATTGGTGAGACCTATTACTCACCGCATTGGACTACCGATAACCGCGGTTCTCTCGCATTTACTGGATGGGAAAATCCTGAAGGCACCGGCGATATGCTGGAGCATGGCATAGTAACTTTGAGTATGCGTTCGGTGAAATCCGGTAATTTGCTGTGGGAAGGTGGGGTAAGCAAACTGCTGCGCTCAGATGTCAGTGAAGTTGATATGAAAGGAGCAGGCAAAGTTGCTGCATCTGCCCTGACCAAAAAGGTTCCGGCGCCTTAATTTTTGATCTCTGGTAGTTAATTAAGAATTGTCTCAACAACTACCACAAGAATTACCCTAATAACACCGCAAGTGATACGCCCCGGCAGTTTGATGCAGGGGCGTTGGTGTCTATTTGCGCCATTGGCCGCTATAATCGCGCCCTGTTTTAAGTGAACCGCCTCCCTCTTTGATAGAGAGCAGCAATTGAATAGAGAGCAGCAATCGGCATGAGCTATCAAGTTCTGGCGCGTAAATGGCGTCCGCGCATTTTCCGTGAAATGGTCGGGCAGGAGCATGTCCTGCAGGCGTTAATCAATGCGCTTGATCACAACCGTTTGCACCATGCTTACTTATTCACTGGTACTCGCGGGGTAGGGAAGACCACCATCGCGCGGATTCTCGCTAAGTGTCTGAACTGTGAAACCGGGGTTAGCTCTGAACCTTGTGGCCAATGTTCCAGCTGCCGTGAAATCGCCGAAGGTCGGTTTGTTGATCTGATCGAGGTGGATGCGGCCTCGCGCACCAAGGTAGAAGATACCCGCGAACTGCTGGAAAACGTCCAGTACGCCCCGACTCGCGGTCGCTACAAGGTTTACCTGATCGACGAAGTTCATATGCTTTCCAACAGCAGTTTCAACGCTTTGCTGAAAACCCTGGAAGAGCCTCCGCCGCACGTAAAGTTTTTGCTGGCGACAACTGACCCACAAAAGCTGCCGATGACGATCTTGTCGCGCTGCTTGCAATTCAATCTCAAAAACATGAACCCCGAGCGTATCGTTCAACATTTGAAATTCGTGTTGAACGAAGAGCTGGTGCCGTTTGAAGAATCGGCGCTCTGGCATTTGGGGCGCGCTGCCGATGGCAGTATGCGTGATGCCATGAGCTTGACTGATCAGGCCATCGCCTATGGTTCGGGCAAGATTACCGAAGGCGAAGTCAGTGCCATGCTCGGCACCATCGACCAGACTGCGGTTTACGATATCGTGAATGCACTGGCATCGCTCGATGGTCGCGCAGTTCTGGCAGCAGTTGAGCGTATGTCGGAGCAGGCGCCGGATTATGCGAGTGCATTGGCGGAAATGCTGGCAGTGTTGCACCGAATTGCGATTGCGCAAGCCTTGCCGGAAGCGGTGGATAACAGTCACGGCGATCGCGAGCGAATTATTCAGCTCGCACAACAATTGCCATCGGAAGATGTGCAACTCTTTTATCAAACCGCGTTGTTAGGCCGCCGCGACTTGCCTTTGGCACCGGACCCGCGCGCCGGATTTGAAATGGTACTGCTGCGCATGCTGGCTTTTAAGCCACAAGGTGTTATGGAAGTGCCAACGCAGCCGCTGCCGCAATCATCAACGCCGATAAAACCAGCAGTCGCCTCTATTGCACAAAGTGCAGCGCCTGTAGCGACAGCTGCATCAACACCTGTACCTGCACCTGCTCCAATGGCTGCTGCACCCGTAGTGAATGCTCCCGTTCCGGTCACACCTGTTGTTCCTGCAACTGCCCCGCCAGCGAGTCAGATTCCTAGTCCTGCACCCGCGCCAGTAACTACACAGGCTCCTGCGCCAGCCATGCCTGAGCCTCCAGTCTATGAAGATGGAGGCCATATATCTGATGACTATGCGCCAATGGATGATGACTACGAGCCAGCGCCAGCCTATTACGAAGCGCCTGCTGCCGAGGTGAACGAGCCAAAAAAGTCTGAGGCGGCTCAGCCGCCGATGTCAGTGGCGGAAATTCTGGCGTCCACCCATGTTGAGGTCCCGACAGCTGTAGCACCTGTGCGCATATCTGATCCGGTTGTAGCTGCGGCACCTAAAAATTTGCGCAAGGTTCCCTATGTGCAAGCTGGCCCTGCCGATTGGACGGAAATCTATTTGGGGTTGGGCGTGACCGGCATATTGCAAAGCACGGTTGCCAACTGCCAATTGATCAATCGTCAGGGCAATGATTTTTATTTTGTGTTGGATAAAGCCAACAGCACTTTATTTGATGTCAGCCATGAAAAACGCTTGTCGGATTTGCTCACGAGTTATTTTGTTGAGCAAGTGCGTGCGCATATCCAGCTAGGTGAGATCACCGCTGAAACGCCGGCATTGATGGCGATTCGCGTGCGCGAAGAGCGTTTGCAGGATGCGATAAGCGCAATCAAAAATGATCCGATTGTGCAGCAGTTAATCACACAATTTGGCGCGACCCTGCGTGAAGACACAATTCAACCAATTTAACTTTTCACTTATTTCATTTATTAACTTATTTGTCGATTAAAGAGGATGCTATGAAAGGTCTTGGCGATTTGATGAAACAGGCCCAGGAAATGCAGGCCAACATGCAAAAAATGCAGGAAGATTTAGCGAAAGCTGAAGTGACTGGTGCAGCAGGTGCGGGTTTGGTTACGGTTGTGATGACTGGCCGTCACGATGTAAAACGCGTGAATATAGACGCGAGTCTGATGAGCGAAGAAAAAGAAATGTTGGAAGATTTGCTTGCGGCTGCGGTAAACGATGCAGTGCGTAAAGTCGAAACACAAAGCCGTGAACAAATGGAAAAAATGACCGCTGGCATGGTTGTTCCACCCGGTTTCAAAATGCCATTTTAATTTCGCAAAAGAATTGATTCATGTTTAGTCCGCTTATCGATGAACTTATGGCCTCGCTGCGATGTTTGCCCGGCGTCGGCCCAAAATCTGCCCAGCGGATGGCGCTGCATTTATTAGAGCGCGACCGCGCTGGTGCCGAGCGTCTCGCGCAAAGTTTGCAAAAAGCCGTAGCCGGTGTTGGCCGCTGTCAGCGCTGCCGCACGCTTACCGAGCAAACTCACTGTGGTATTTGTGCTAACACTCGCCGCGACAACAGTTTGCTGTGTGTGGTGGAAACACCGGGCGATGTATTGGCCATCGAGCAGGCGGGCACCTATCAGGGCAAATATTTTGTATTACTTGGTCATCTGTCGCCGATTGATGGTATCGGGCCAGAAGATATTGGTGTCGATCAACTGATTCAATTGCTGCAACAAGAATCGATTAGCGAAGTGATTCTGGCCACTAACCCCACCGTTGAGGGTGAGGCGACCGCTTTTTACATCAGTGAACGCGCTAAAAATTTAAATGTGACTGTGTCGCGTATTGCCCACGGTGTTCCGCTCGGTGGTGAGCTGGAGTTTATCGATGGTGGTACTCTCGCTCATGCCTTTTCCTCTCGTAGAAGTTTGTAATTTTAATGCTGATTCCAAGTGAACCTATCTGGATTGATCAGGACGATCAATTAGCCAAGTTGTGCTCTGCATGGCGAAATCAAGCTGCCATTGCAGTGGATACGGAATTCATGCGCAGCGATACGTTTTACCCAATTGCTGGCCTGTTGCAAATTGGCGATGGCAAAGGCTGCTACTTAATTGATCCGCTGGCGATAAAAAATCTCGCACCTTTGCGCGACTTGATGCTCAACACCGCCGTAACCAAAGTGCTGCATTCCTGCTCGGAAGATTTGGAGGTGTTTCAGCGCTGGTTAGGTGTGGTGCCTGAGCCTTTGTTTGATACACAAATCGCTGCCGCATTTGCAGGTTTGGGTTTTAGTCTGGGTTATTCGTCATTGGTGAAAGCCTTATTGACGATTGAAATCCCTAAAGATGAAACCCGTTCCGATTGGTTGCAGCGTCCGCTCAGCGTTGCGCAATTAAATTATGCGGCGCTCGATGTAGCGCATATGCTGATTGTGTACGGCAAATTGCTGCAAATCCTGAGAGTCAGCGAACGTTTGGAGTGGGTGAAAAGTGACTGCGCGGATTTGGTTACCAATGCGCGCAAAGTAGATGATTACAGCGATGCTTACCAAAAAGTCGGTTTTGCCTGGAAGTTGCGCGCACAAGAATTGGCGATTCTGAAGCAGCTGTGTATTTGGCGCGAAACCGAAGCGCGTGCGCGCGACATTCCGCGCAATCGCTTGGTAAAAGAGCCATCGCTGTGGGAGATCGCGCGTAAGAAAATTCAGGATGTAGTGCACTTGTCCAAGGTGCCGGATATTCCCGCGCGTACGCTGAAAAACGATACAGATGCTATCTTGAATATAGTGCGCCAAACCCTCGCGCAAGATGAATCGACTTGGCCTGCGCGTCTCGATCCGCCGTTGGCGCAGAGCGAAGGCCCCTTAATGAAAGCGCTCAAAACCTATGTGCGCGAATTTGCTGAGCAAGCGCAATTGCCGGCGGAGATTCTGATTCGTAAAAAAGATTACGAAGCTATAGTGCGTTCAGGTATGCATGGCGGCACTTATCAGTTACCAGAACGGTTGTTGGGCTGGCGTTTTGGTTTAATCGGCGAAGGCTTGTTGCGCATCGCACAGACCCAGTTAGATCTCCCAGCAACTCAGCAAGAGTGAAGTGATTTAGATGAAAATTATTTGCGAAATTTTCCGCAGTTCAAAAGAAGAAGGCATGTACCTCTACGTGAAAAAAGAGGAAGGCTTAAGCCGCGTGCCGGAAGAGTTGCTGAAAATGTTTGGCCGCCCGCAACCGGCCATGGTGTTGTTATTAACACCGGGTAAAAAGCTGGCTCATGCCAGTGTTGAAAAAGTAGCTGAAAGTTTGGAAGAGAAGGGCTTCTATTTACAAATGCCGCCGCGCAATCAACGCGACCCGGAGGCAGAGCAACTGCGTTTACTTAATTCAAAACTATCGGGTCAGTAATATGGCTCAACAGGTTTTTTGGCTGGCAAAAACGCTGGAGCAGATGTCGCCGGAGGAGTTTGAATCCCTCTGTGATGGCTGCGGCAAATGCTGCCTGCATAAACTGGAAGATGAAGATACGGGCGATGTCTATTACACCGATGTCGCCTGTCGTTATTTGGATCATGACACCTGCCGCTGTCAGGAATACACTGATCGTCAGCGCTTGGTAGAGGCCTGTGCGGTATTGTCGCCAGAATCGGTAAAAGAGACTTACTGGTTGCCGGAAACTTGTGCATATCGCCTCGTTGCCGAGGGTATTCCGCTGTTCGATTGGCACCCGCTAATTTCGGGTGATCCTGACTCTGTCCACACTGCCGGAATTTCTGTGCGTGGTCGGGTAGTGCATGAAAACAGCGTCGACCCAGATGATTTGGAAGACCATGTGGTGCGTTGGGTTAATTAGTTGGGGTAATTAAGAGTTGAGTGGTAACGGACTGGTAATAAAGAGGGCTTACTTGTGGAAAATATGACTGACTATCAATACGCTTGGATGCTGTATTTGGTTGGCGCAGTGGGTTGCAGCCTTGCAACCTGGTTGTTGTTTCGCCGTGCAGGGCGCGCGGTTACGCATTTTTTTGTTATCACTGTAATGGTGATTTTGTTTACGCCTTATGCGATTGATGCTGAAACCATGACTATGGCGCCTGCGGTTTATACCTTGGCATTTGGTTATTTGGAGAGCGGTTATCTCGCCATCAAACCAGTCGTTAAACTGATGCTGGGGTTCTGGATTGGCGGCATAGTGCTGTCGTTGATTTATCAGTTGTTGACGCGTGGTCACAAATACATCGAGCCGCAGGAGCATGAACGCAAGTCATCTGCGCGCAATAAGCGCAACGACAAATACGCCGAAAGCGCCCGTCGTACCTCTTCGCCTTCATTGTCGCGCGAAGAGCGGCAGGCGCGCGATGAGTTGTTGTACGACGAGCGCCCACGTAACAATAACTTGCCTTACGAAGAGCCGATAAGAGCGATTCGATAGCTGCAACTTGATGAAAAATATCCGATACAAAAGTCAGCCATAGCGCTGGCTTTTGTTTTTGGGGGGGGTATTTGGGAGTTTTGTTCTTGTATCCAAAATGGCGAAATGGCGCCGAACTGCTATAACTAATGGCGATATCAGCGCTAAAAAGACCGCGTAATAACATCCGCGCTGAGAGAATTTTTATGGGAACCTGCATGCGCCATTTATTTTCTTTTGCAATTATCTGCTTGTTATTTGCCACTTCGGTTCAGGCAAATGAACCCGCCGCTCCTTTACCCGCCGATGTGCGGGTGATCATCGATATTTCTGGCAGTATGAAAAAAACTGATCCGGAAAATCTGCGCAAGCCCGCAGTAGATTTGATCGTGCGGTTATTGCCGGACAATAGCAAAGCCGGGCTTTGGACTTTCGGTCAGTCCGTCAATATGTTAATGCCGCATAAACAGGTAGACACCGCATGGCGCAATCAGGCCGCGCAGAAAGCGACCGCAATTAATTCGGTTGGCTTGTTTACCAATATAGGCGCGGCACTGGAAAAAGCGGCTGAAGATTCTGCAATTGCAGAGCAAGAATATCGCCGCAATATTATTTTGTTAACCGATGGTGTGGTCGATGTCAGCAAAGAAGCCATCGACAATCTCAATGAACGCAAACGCATACTGGCGGATGTGTTACCGCGCTTGAAAGCAGCGGGTTATCGCATTCACACCATCGCGCTTTCAGCGGATGCCGATCAAGAGTTGATGCAAAAACTGTCGCTAGCCACCGATGGTATTTTTGAAGTGGCCGACACTGCCGATGAGTTGATGAGCACCTTTCTGCGCATTTTTGATCAAGCTGTTCCCGCCGAGCGAGTGCCTTTGGATGAAAATGGATTTTTAGTTGATGGCAGTATTCAGGAGTTTACTGCGTTAATTTTCCGCCGTTCCGATGTACCCGCAACGACTATTACCTCGCCCGATGGTAAAGATTACAGCGGCACTGATCCTGCGAATAATGTGAATTGGTATCGCACTGATAAATACGATTTGATTACTGTGCAAAAACCCGTCGCAGGGCAATGGAAAATAAAAACGGATATGGAACATGGCAGCCGTGTAACAGTGGTAAGTGATTTAAAACTCGTTGTGGAACCAATCAAAAATAATTTCCGTGTGAATCAAACGATAGATCTGGCTTATGCGTTCCAAGAAAACGCACAAGTGATTACTAATAAGGAATTTCTTTCGTTGTTAAGCGGGAAAATATTTGTCGCTAACACTAATGAACAAAGCGCAATCGAAGTTGAGATACCAAATGCTCCTTCATCTAAAGGTGTGTTTGCACAGCCCCTGGCTGGAGTAGAAAAACCGGGTGAGTACAATCTTACTTTGATGATTGATGGCAAAACGTTTAAGCGTGAGTTTGTGCATCATCTGAATGTATCTGCTTCGGCGTTTACTGTTGAAAAGCAGCTTGATGATGAGGGCGGGCAGCGGCGCCATTTGTATAAGCTAAGCGCGAATGCGGAATTGGTTGATGTGCGCACGCTCAGTGTCACAGCACAAGTCGCCAATTCGTTGGATAATCACCAAGAGCAGCAATTGAACGTAATTGAAAACACGCTTTGGGAATTTGCATTTACGCCGGCACAAACTGCGCGTTATGACATCAACATGCAGGTAGAAGGGCAGTATTTGGATGGCAGTCCGTTAAGTGAAACAATCAAGGCCGATCAATTTTATTATCCAGATGAAGCCACCGTGTTAACAAATACACCTGCGCACACTACCACGACTGACACGCTTGCCCCTGCGGTAGAGCAAGAAGATAAGGCTATTGAACCGGAAGAGTCCGCAAGTAATCTGTGGCTTTATGTTGGGATCGGTGTGGGTAACGTACTGGTATTGTTATTGGGATATTTTGCCTATCGCTTGATTGTTGGTGGTGGCGATAAAGATGAACTGACTGAGATAGAAAAAACATTAGGTCAGCCTATCAGTGATGCCAAACAGAGCGCGCCCAAAACAACCATTGACGTATCCGATGATGACTCGGCGCATATTCCCATGAACGATACGCCTGATTCTATGGCAACCATGGCGGATGATTTGATGGCTGATAATCTTTTTCCGCTTGATAATATGGATGAATCCAGTGGCGATAAAAAATAACCAGATCAGTTTTGCATGAGTCAAACTTCTCCAAATATCATCAGCGATCATGAAATATTTCAGCGCGTTGATGCCGAACGTTTTCCGCTGGTTGATCGGTTTTATCGCGCTCAAGGCTACAAGGTGAAATGTGCAGCAAATGAGCGTGTGTATGCAATCGTACATAAAGATGAAGGTTTTATCGCTAGTGTGCGTTTAGTACCGCAATCGTCCGGACATTATTGGTTGCGTAATTTATTGGTGGCGAGCGATAAGCGCGGGCAGGGTTTGGCAACGGGTTTAATGCGTTATTTATTGCCAGATTTGGCGCCGCAGGGTTGTTATTGTTTCGCCTTGCAGCATTTGGACGATTTTTACTCGGCCTTGGGTTTTACTCTGAATCCCGATCATTGCCCTAAGGATATTCTCGCGACTTATAACATTTACCGCGCGCGTGGCCGCGATTGGTTATTGATGGGATATCGGCAGGGTTGAACCCGCTGATTTAATCCCCACCATAGCCATAAGCAAATGGCAAAGAAGCCTATCCCTATCTATAGTCGTGTTTGATCAATTCATTAATGGTATTAAGGAGTCGCTATGAATATTGATATCGGAATTTCCAAATCACATCGTGAAGAGATTGCCAAGGGCTTGTCCCATTTGCTGGCAGATACTTACACCCTCTATTTGAAGACTCATAACTTTCACTGGAATGTCACTGGACCAATGTTTCAAACATTGCATCTGATGTTTGAAACGCAATACACAGAACTGGCATTGGCGGTTGATGACATTGCAGAGCGTATTCGCTCGTTGGGTTTTCCAGCGCCAGGAACTTACAAACAATACGCCGAGCTGAGCAGTATTAAAGAGGAAGAGGGCATTCCTAAAGCACAGGATATGATCAAACTATTGGTTGAGGGGCAAGAAGCTGTGGTGCGTACCGCGCGTTCTTTGTACGCAACGGCTGAAGCTGCCGAAGATGAAGCAACTGCTGACTTGCTGACCCAACGTATCCAGCTTCATGAAAAAACCGCATGGATGTTGCGCAGCTTGTTGGAATAATCCAGCACATCAAAGACGCATTAACTGATGTACACCAAAGGGCCTTAGGGCCCTTTTTTATTGCGCAGAATGTAATCGTGTGCAGGTTGGGGTATTGGGTATTTGATCAAAACTTGCGCGTATGAATAGGTGTTTTTTCCTAGAACCCTCCTGAATACATAAGTGGATAGGTAGAAATATACGCCACTCGGAATATGTTTTGACGCGATGCTGATTTTATAAGTTGTTGGTTTATAAGAAATTTATTTGCATACAGATAAAGTTTGTTTATCTGAACTTCCCATGTTGTGACGCGTCAGGTTACTCGGACGCCCGACTTCTAACGAACCTGCATTATGAGCTGGGATCAGGAGAACTCGTAGTTTGATCCCTCAACAACAAAGCAAGACCAGTGAGTAACTGGCTTGGGTTGCTCCCATCGGCGGGCGCCCTCACGACAGCAAGTTACGATAACAATAAACGGTTCGAGGATTAAGTTCATGCAAACCCCAATCAACTCTAAAAAACCAATCGACTTTAAAAAGAAGGTGATCGCTAGCGCCATTGCAACATCGATGTTGGCAGGCTTTAGCGGTGCAGTACTGGCACAAGACGGCACTGTCGAAGAAGTCGTTGTTACCGGTATTAAAGGCTCCTTGCAGCGCGCTATGGATGTTAAGCGCGATGCGGTAGGTGTGGTTGATGCAATCTCTGCCGAAGATATCGGCAAAATGCCCGACTCCAACCTCGCAGAATCCCTGCAACGTATTCCCGGCGTGTCTATCGATCGTGTAAACGGTGAAGGTAGTAAGGTAACCGTGCGCGGTTTGGCTGGAGACTACAATCTGGTAACCCTGAATAACCGTCAAATGCCGGCGTCGTCTTTTGGTACCAGTCGTTCATTCGACTTTGCCAATTTGGCGTCTGAAGGTATCTCTGGTGTAGAAGTGTACAAAAGTGGCCGTGCCGATCTGCAATCCGGCGGTATGGGTGCTTTGATCAATATCGTCACCCCGCGTCCATTGAAAAGCCCTGGTCTGAAAGCTGTTGTTGCCGGTAAAGCGGTGTACGACGATTCATCAGCTCTGAAAAATGACCTGACGCCAGAAATCTCTGGTTTGTTTAGTAATACTTTTGCCGATGACACTATCGGTATCGCCTTGACCGGCAGCTATCAGGAACGCAACAGTGGCGATCGCAACGCCAGCGTCAGCGACTGGTTTGTGCATGCTGCTGATGGCGGCGACTGGGCGAATATCCCGGCAGAAAACCAACCGGGCGATGGCAGAACCTACGGTATTCCATCGGAAGTGATGTACACCGTTAACGAAGTAAACCGTAAGCGTCTGAACGGTCAGTTGACTGTGCAATACCAACCAGTTGAAGCCCTGACCGTGACTGCGGATTACCTTTACGTTCAACAGGAAAATGAAGCCAATACCTTTGGTACCGGTTTCTGGTTTACCCGCACTAGCGATATTGATATCGAGTGGAGTGACACCAATCCTGCGTATCCTCTGAGCTACACCGAAAATGCCGGCTGGCACGAAATCAACGGCATCATCAAACACAACTTGACCAAATCTGACCTGAAATCGGCCGGTTTTAATGTTAAGTGGGATGCAACTGATAATTTGATGCTGGAGTTGGATGCACACAACTCAGATTCTTACTCAGGCCCGAACGGCAAATGGGGCGGTAACAACCAATTCAACATTGGTACTATCGATTACTTCCGACCTTCAATGGATTTCTCCGGTGAGTTCCCGATCCTGAGTATGGGTTACGAAGATGGTCGCACTACATCCATACCAGATGTTGCCATCCAGCAATTTACCAACAACATCTTCCGTATTCAGGAACAAGACTCTTCGGTTGATGAATATCAATTGAAAGGTACTTACACCTTTGATGACAGCTTTATCGACAACATCAAAGCCGGTGTAGGCACCAATGAAATCACCAACGACTACTTCTTCCTCGGTTTGCAGCAACAAAACCAAGGTAGCTGGAGTGGTGTGCAGGGTGAAAACGGTGTGGGCGATATTCCGCAGTCTTACTGGATTGTCGATAAGCTATCTAACTACTTCGACCACAGCGCGGTGAAAAACCCTAACTTCCAGAATACCTTTGTGCGCGGTAACTGGAATGAGTTGCTGGCGATTGGTGCTGAGTTGTACGGTTCGGACACTGGTGCTTGCCCAAGAGCTTATTGCACCTCGCGTGATCCAAAAATGGCGAACGATGGTTTCGATGAGCAAAGAACCGTAGAAACTTCGGATATCGCCTATGTTCAGTTTGGTTTCAAACCAGAAATCGCTGGTATGCCAGCGAATTTGGCGGTAGGTGTTCGTCATGAATCTACTGAAGTTGAATCAACGGCAAACGTATCTGCCTATACACCTTATATTCGTTGGAACAGTGGTAACGAATACTCATTGATCTCTACTAACGATTTTGAGTATGGCACCACTAAAGGTAGCTACTCCAAAACCTTACCTAATGTGGATTTTGATATCGCCATTACCGACGATGTTAAAGCGCGTGCGTCGTTCAGCAAAACTATCGCTCGCCCCAACTACAATGACCTGAAAGGTGGTTTTATTTGGGGTACCGCACCGCGTATCAGCATGGGTTCTGCTTCGGCAGGTGATCCTGATCTGAATCCAATGGAATCAACCAACTTCGATATTTCGGCTGAATGGTACTACGCTGATTCCAGCTATGTGTCGCTCGGCTACTTCAAGAAAGACGTTGTTGATTTCATCGGCAGCAGTGCTCCTCAAGTGATTCAAGACAGCGGCTTCCATACGCCAGTGAACGGTCCAAGATGGCAAGCGGCAGTTGCGGCAGTAGGTAATGATCTGGTGGCAATCAACCAATACATTACTGCTAATTATCCTGAGAGCTCTGATGCGACAACTGGTTTTGTGTATGCATTGGATGAAGATCCAATTCTGCCATTTGAAGTAACTCGCCCGATTAACAACGAAGATGTAGCGATTGATGGTATCGAACTCGCAATACAACACACCTTCGGTGAATCTGGTTTCGGTTTCCAAGCGAACGCGACCAAAGTGGATTCCGACACTGAGTACGACAATCTGTCCAAAGCAAGTCAGTTTGCGATCTATGGTTTGAGTGATTCAGCTAACTTTATCGGCTTCTACGATAAAGACGGCTGGCAAGTTCGTTTGGCCTACAACTGGCGCGATGACTTCCTGGCTAGCGGCGGTGGCAACCCACGCTACACTGAAGCCTATGGTCAATTGGACGCGAGCGTAAGCTACGACTTCACAGATAATCTGACTGTGTCATTCGAAGGTTTGAATATCACTGAAGAAACGACTCGCCAATATGGTCGTCACAAAGATATGACGTTTAACTACATCGAAACCGGTGCGCGTTACAACGTTGGTGTTCGTTACAGCTTCTAATTTATTCGATATGAGTTTATTGAAAGTTGTATGAAACGGGAAAAGCCGCTGGAAACAGCGGCTTTTTTAACAATCTAGGCCAAGGAACCTCTGAAAAATGTTTACGGTGCAGCTCTGGCTAGGCAAATTTGCTCGAAAAAGTGGAGTTTATTGAAATAAATGAGCATTTTGAGAGCAAATTTAACGACGCCAGAGCAAACAAGTTAATTTTTCAGAAGTTCCCTTGTTTTATCTTGCTAGTACTGCACGTGAATAAAAATTATTAAAAATCAGGCAGGTTGTATATGACTGATCGAGTCACTCAAGTTGTTATTGTCGGCGGAGGTTCTGCAGGTTGGTTATCTGCTGGAATTATTGCTGCCTCAAGCCCCGAATTTGTACAGGTCACGCTGATTGAATCTCCCGATATCACACCCATTGGTGTAGGCGAGGGCACTTGGCCAACTATGCGAGCCAGCTTACAAACTATGGGGATATCAGAAGCGGATTTTTTCCGCGAGTGCGATGCCAGTTTTAAACAAGGCTCAAAATTTTCGCGTTGGACCAGCTTATCCAAAGAGGATGATTACTATCACCCTTTTACTGTTCCAGCAAAATATCACGAGATCAATCTCGCGCCTTTTTGGTTGCCCTTTAAAGACAAAATTCCCTTTGCCAATGCCGTTTGTCCACAAGCCGTTATTTGCGAATTAGGTTGCGCGCCCAAACAAATAACCACGCCCGAATTCAGTGCTGTACTCAACTATGGCTATCACTTGGATGCAGGAAAATTTGCGGCGTTTTTGCATAAGCATTGTGTTGAAAAGCTGGGCGTGAATTACATCAGCGCCAAGGTAACTACAATTTATTCTCATGAAAATGGTGATATCAAATCAGTAGCAACTGATCGCATGGGCGACATTGCTGGCGATCTCTTTATCGATTGCACCGGTATGTCATCCATGCTGCTGGGCAAGCACTACGGGGTGCCACTGGTATCGCAAAAACAGGTGCTATTTAATGACTCTGCACTTGCAGTACAAATTCCCTATACGGAAGGTGCGGATGCCATTGTATCACACACACTTTCAACTGCTCAGTCTGCGGGTTGGATTTGGGATATCGGCTTGCAGTCCCGCCGCGGAATTGGCCATGTGTTTTCCAGTCGCTACACTACCGATGACATTGCTGAACGCGAGCTGCGCAATTACATAACCCCCGCAGTAGGGGAGAAAATGGCCGAAGAATTAGCAGTGCGGAAAATTGCATTTAATCCCGGCCACAGAAAAACTTTCTGGCATAAAAACTGTGTGGCGATTGGTCTGTCTGCGGGGTTTATTGAGCCGCTGGAAGCAACAGCATTAGTATTGATCGAATCTTCGGCAAAGATGATTGCCGAACAGTTTCCGGTGAATCGAACGGTAATGGATACGCTCGCCAAGCGCTTTAATAACACTCTCAATCACCATTGGGTGCAGATCATTAACTTTCTTAAATTGCACTATGTGCTAACCAAGCGCACAGATACTGAATACTGGCGCGACAACTGCCTTGCCAATAGCATCCCTGAAAATTTGGCAGAACTATTGGCGCTTTGGAAGGTGCAATCACCTTGGCTGCAAGATGAAGTTCTGCGCGAGGAGATGTTCCCATCGGCAAGTTATCAATATATTTATTATGGAATGAAAGCGACAACCGTTACCACTGCGGCAGATGAATCCAATCTGCAAAAAATCATGCAGGTTAAAAAACGAAAAAAAGCAGAATACATTTTTGTGGAGAATGCGCAGCATGTTCAGCAATTGAAAAAATTACTTCAGCCTAATCGAGAATTGATAGAAAAAATAAAGCAGTATGGGCTGCAAGCTATTTAAATTTTAAATCGCAATACCAATAACGAATTATATCCAGGAGATACCATGCCTAATTTTGCTTTACTCAATAATGTCGCTCATAAAAATATGCGTGTAATCCGCGAGAATGGCTTGCGGTATGGCGATAGCGATATGTCGGTAGTGACGTTTCCGCAGGAATTTCGCGCTATTCAAAATGAATACCCTATCTTTTTTCAAAAAAATAATGAGACGGGAAAGTTCATTCCTATTGCCTTAACCGGTCTGCGTCAAAATGAAAATTTATTTTTGTCCGATAAAGGGTGGGATGCGCAGTATATTCCCGCTTCTATTAAACGACGCCCTTTTCTGATTGGTGTTCAGCCTCCAAAACCGGGTGAAGGAGAGCAGGCGAGCCGCATGGTTTATGTTGATATGGATAGTCCGCGTATCAGCGAAACCCAAGGTGAACCGGTATTTTTGCCTCACGGCGGTTATTCACCTTATTTGGAATCTATGGTGGATTTGCTTGAATACATTCAATACGGCACTGATCTAAATGAACAATTCATTCAGGCGTTGCTGGCAAATGAACTCCTGGAGATTGTTACACTGGAAATTACCTTAAAGAATGGCGAGCAAAATAACTTGGCAGGTATGTATACCATCAATGAAGAAAAATTAGCTGCGCTCAGTGGAGCGGCGATTGCTGAGTTACATAACAAGGGGTTTGTTGAATACATCTACATGGTGCTTGCTTCACACTCAAACATGATCAAATTAATTGCCCGTGTTGAAGAACGCATAGCTGGCTAACAAAACGGACCAATTAACCTGTGTTTCTCATCCGCCTTATGACCTTAATAAATAGACTTTAATAAATAGACCTTATGAATAGCCACAACAATAAGTATATTAGAAACCTTGTGATCGTCGGTGGCGGCACCGCAGGGTGGATGGCTGCTGCCGCATTCTCCAAACTGTTGGGCAAAAGCATCAAGGTTACGTTGGTTGAGTCGGAGGAAATTGGTACTGTTGGCGTAGGGGAGGCTACAGTGCCTCCACTAATTTTATTTAATCGCTATTTGGGAATTAATGAACAGGATTTTCTTTCCTATGTAAAAGGAACCATCAAATTAGGTATTTCATTTGAAAATTGGAAAAATATTGGCGAAAGCTATATTCATCCATTTGGTAACACAGGGAAGGATACCTGGGCTGCAAGTTTCCAGCATTTTTGGCGCAGAGGGCTGGAGCTAGGAGTGAATTATCCCTTAGGGGATTATTCATTAGAGTATCAGGCTGCGTTACAGAATAAATTCGCGCATATGCCGAATTCCCCAATGACTTATGCATACCATTTAGATGCAGGGCGCTACGCAAAATTTTTGCGCGAGCTTGCAGAAAAAGCTGGTGCCGTACGTGTGGAAGGTAAGGTTGATGAAGTGCTGCTTGATAAGGACGAATACGTCAGTGCAATTAAATTGGCATCGGGCGACATAATTAGCGGTGACTTTTTTATCGATTGCACCGGTTTCCGCGCATTATTAATTGAGCAGGCATTGCATACAGGGTTTGAAGATTGGTCGCATTGGTTGCCGTGCGATACCGCGCTTGCGGTGCAAACCGAATCTGTGCGTGAACCTGTTCCTTATACGCGATCTATTGCGCATGCCGCCGGTTGGCGTTGGCAGATTCCACTGCAACATCGGGTAGGGAATGGTCTGGTTTATTGCAGTCAATATATTTCAGATGATGAGGCTAAAAAAACCTTACTAGAACAGATTGAAGGCCGTACAACATCTGAGCCAAAATTAATTCGTTTTAAAACCGGGCAGCGACTCAAACACTGGAATAAAAACTGTGTGGCCTTGGGCTTGGCGAGTGGATTCATTGAGCCTTTGGAATCGACCAGTATTCATTTAATTCAGCGTGCTATCACACGTTTGGTTCAAATGTTTCCGCTGGATGGAATTCGTAACTGTGATATCGATGAATACAATGCGCAGATGAAAACAGAAGTGGAATCCATACGGGATTTCATCATCATGCACTACCATCTCACTGAGCGGGATGACAGTGGTTTTTGGCGCTATTGCAGAAATATGCCAATTCCCGAAACACTTGCACATCGTATTCGTCTATTTAAAGAAACCGGAAAGCTTTTTGTGGAATCGCCCTATAAGCTTTTCGCAGAACCTTCATGGCTACACGTAATGGTCGGGCAGGGGATTATTCCAGAGCGATACCATGCCGTAGCCAATGAGATGTCAGAACAGGAGTTAAAAAAATTCTTGGAAGATACGAGAAATACAGTATTTAAAACTGTGCAGAAGCTGCCATTGCATCAGGATTACTTGGAATATTTTTGCAAAGCTGATACGTGGGATTAGTTTTATTTTAAGTAGATGAAACTATTTAGTGTTAAGCGCCCAATGATTGGGTTTGGGCGAAATTGAAAATTTTCAGGAATAGACGCTGAGTGTAATACATCGCCGGGATACATAATTAACCGGTTGATGTTTGCTTCATAGCGGCCGATTTCCTCGTAATATTGGTTGGAGCCATTAATATACTTTTTTTGCCAGTTCGTATCTTTCGCTTCCTGCTCCAAATAGTCTGCGTATTCATCCATTCGCTCTGGCGATAGGCTTTCAAATCCTGTCGCCTTGTGGCGATACAGTGAAGTCCCGCCTTTTTCTGGTGTGCACAGGTAGTGCACACACGCGAGTTTTTGTTTGTGAATCGTATCTACATGTGGGCGCGATTGTGGCGGCGCTAACTTTGCTGGCGGCGTGAGTACCATTGAGTACATGGATTGTGAGTGACTGATATGGTCGCGTGTAATATTGAATGCGTTGCAAATAAGTTCAGGTAAATAGGTTTGCAGTGCTTGACTATAAAATTCTGGAACCTTGGATTGAATGCCAGGATAAAAGTCAGTCCCATCATGAAAGTCGCCAAACTTTACGGCGAAACCGAGTAAGGCTTCTGCTTGGTGTAAAAAATTATCGATGATTAAAACGGGTGTCTTTTCATTGCCGACGTGATCAACGCGAAAAGAAAACTGTGGATGCAATGGCGGAAGAAAATTGTCGTTTTGCATTTGGTTTTTTTGCTCATTATTGTGAGTAATTATCGGTAATAATTGTAACGCTTATTGCTTATCCCAGCCTCTGCTTTTATGTAAATATCGGTTATCTGTAGTCCATTTGATAGCCCATTCCGAATCCTGATGGTGTGTTTGTGCCACCTATCGCTCCGCTGTATCATCCGGTTTTATTTCCTGCGCCATTAATTCAGGATGGCGTTATTGAAGCTACTGGGTTGGTATGTCGAATATTTGGTCAAGTTATAAGCAGTCAATCGTCAATGTCATGGGGCAGGACAGGCACAAGCTCGGGCGGCGGTTGAGTGAGCTGGAAAAGCTGGCGCGCGCTGAAAAGCCATTCGAGCAAGGGCTGGAGAAGTGGCAAGCGCAGTTGGCAAAGTCACAAGCTGAAGTGGTGCGCCGTCAGTTATTAGTGCCTGAGCAGATTGAATTTCCGGATTTACCTGTCTGTGAAAAACGCGATGAAATAGCCAAGATTATTGCTGCTAACCAAGTAGTGGTATTAGCGGGCGAGACCGGCTCGGGTAAGACCACCCAGATTCCCAAGATTTGCCTGAGTATCGGCCGCGGCGTAAATGGATTAATTGGCCATACGCAACCACGTCGGATCGCGGCGAATACGGTCGCTAATCGTATTGCGGAAGAACTGAAAACCACACTGGGTGAGAAGGTGGGTTATCAGGTTCGCTTTAGCGATCAGTCCAATGAAAACACATTGATTAAAGTGATGACCGACGGGATTTTGCTTGCCGAAATCCAGAATGATCCCTTCCTGAATAAGTATGACACGCTTATTATCGATGAGGCGCATGAGCGCAGTTTGAATATCGATTTTCTACTCGGTTATTTAAAACAGCTGCTGCCAAAACGCCCTGATTTAAAATTAATTATCACCTCGGCGACTATCGACCTCGAACGCTTTTCACAGCATTTTAATAATGCGCCGATTATCGAAGTCTCTGGTCGCACCTATCCGGTAGAAGTTTGGTATCGCCCGCTTTATGAATTTGAAGCGAGCGATGATAGTGAAGCTGAACCAGATCAATATGCGGCGATTGTCGATGCAGTGCATGAAATTGAATTAAATGAAAAAACCGGCTCCGGCGTGCGCGGTGGCGATATTCTGGTGTTTTTAAGCGGTGAGCGTGAAATTCGCGAAACAGCAGAAGCATTACGCAAAGCACAATTTGCGCATATGGAGGTAGTGCCGTTTTATGCGCGCTTGAGTTTGGCCGAGCAACAAAAAGTATTTGCGCCACACACAGGGCGCCGCATTGTACTCGCGACTAACGTTGCTGAAACGTCGATTACTGTACCGGGTATTCGCTATGTGATTGATCCTGGCTTTGCGCGCATTAGCCGTTATTCCTACCGAACCAAAGTACAGCGCTTGCCAATTGAGCCTGTATCCCAAGCCAGTGCCAATCAGCGCAAAGGTCGCTGCGGTCGTGTCGCAGAAGGTATTTGTATTCGTTTATATAGCGAAGAGGATTTTAATTCTCGCCCCGCATTTACCGATGCCGAAATTCTGCGTACCAACCTTGCAGCGGTGATTTTGCAAATGCTGCAATTACGCATGGGCGATATTCATAAATTCCCGTTTATCGATGCGCCTGATCATCGCCTGATTAGCGATGGTTTTAAATTGCTCGAAGAATTACATGCGGTAAATACGAAAAACCAGTTGACGCCAGTGGGTCAGCAGCTGAGTAAGTTGCCGCTTGATCCACGCCTTGCACGTATGTTGATTTCTGCACAGGAGCAATCCTGTGTGCGCGAATTATTGATTATCTCCAGTGCGCTATCTGTGCAAGATCCACGTGAGCGTCCAGTGGAAAAACAGCAAGCGGTGGATCAAAGCCATCGCCGTTTTTGGGCTGAACACACGGATTTTGCAGGCTTTATCAATCTTTGGGATTACTTTGAAACCCAGCGCCAAGCGCTTACGCAAAACCAATTGCGCAAGCTCTGCAAAAAAGAATTTCTGTCTTACTTGCGCTTACGCGAATGGCGCGATGTTCACCACCAGCTGTGTGTGGCAGTAAAAGACCTTGGTATTCGTGTTAATTCTGAGCCAGCTAATTACGAATCTGTACATAAAGCGCTCTTGACCGGTCTGCTGGGAAATTTAGGTTTTAATCACGAAGAGCGCGAATACTTAGGTGCGCGCAATCGCAAATTTTCGATTTTCCCTGGTTCATCACTCGCCAAAAAAACGCCTAAATGGATTATGGCAGCGGAGCTGATTGAAACTTCAAAACTCTTTGCTTACACGGTTGCCAAAATTGAACCCGAGTGGGTAATTGCAGCAGCAGAGCATTTGATTAAACGCCAACATTTTGAACCGCATTACGATTCGCGTGCGGGGCAGGTGATGGCCTATGAAAAAATCACTTTGTATGGTTTGACGATTGTTGAGAAAAAATCGGTTAACTATAGCCATATCGACCAAGCGCAATCGCGCGAAGTATTTATTCGTGCTGCATTGGTAGAAGGGCAATACGCTCAGCATCCCAAACGTAAACATTTGCAACAGCAGGCGGGATTTAAGGATTTTTATACTCATCAGCAAAATTTGTTGTTGGAGCTGGAGGAGCTGGAAGCAAAATCTCGCCGCCGCGATATTGTGGTGGATGAGCAGGTTATTTTTGAATTTTATGATGAGCGAATTCCTTCGCACATTACCAACCTTGCGGGGTTTGAGTCATGGCGCAAAAAAGCCGAGCAGACCAATCCGCAACTGCTCTACATTACGCGCGAAACCTTGATGCGCCACGGTGCGGGCGATATTACTGCCGCACAATTTCCTAACGAATTGGAATGGCGCGGCATGGTGTTTCCGCTTAGCTATCACTTTGAGCCCAATCATGCATTTGATGGTGTGAGCATTCATGTGCCCATGAGTGTGTTGCATCAGGTTCCCGAACAGCGTTTGGAATGGTTGGTGCCGGGAATGTTGCGCGATAAATGTATTGGCTTGATTAAATCGCTGCCCAAAAATCTGCGCAAACATTTTGTGCCTGTGCCGGACGTAGTGGATAAGTTATTGGCAGTCATTACGCCCGATAACAAACCCCTGTCAGAAGCAATGGGCTTGCAATTAAAACGTTTAACCGGCGTAGATATTCCCAAAGAAGCCTGGTTGGAAACCAACGTGGATGATTATTATCGATTTAATATTCATGTGGTGGATGACAAAGGAAAAATTATCGCCAGTAGCCGCGACTTGAATTCGTTGCGCGACAAATATCGCGAGCGAGTGCAGCAGAATATTCAATCGGCAGCGACGGATATTGAGCGCGATTCCATTACCAATTGGGATTTTGATGAGCTGCCAAAATCCATTCAGTTGCCGCGCGGTGGAATTAATATTCGCGCATATCCAGCTTTGGTTGATAAAAACTCCAGCGTCGCTTTGCAAGTGCTGGATAATCCTTTACAGGCATTGGATCTCACTCAACGCGGCCTGACACGATTGATGTATTTATCGCTTGGGCAAACGGTTAAATATTTGCAAAAAGAATTATTAAAAGGTCAGGAGGTCGCACTGACACTTGCGGGAATTGGCAATCGCGAACAGGTGGTTGATGATTTAATCATGGCGGCGATCAAACAGCTTGCCTGCGCAGACCAACAACAATTGCCGAGAACCAAGACGATATTTGATGAAAATCTTCTATCAATAAAAGATAAGTTGATTGCCCATGCTCAAGAATTAGCGAACCACTTGGTTACCAGTTTGAAGTTATTGGTAGACATTAAAAAGCAGCTTAAGCAGCAAAAAAATATGCTTATGTTGGCTTTCACCATAAGTGATATCAATCAGCAATTGAGTCAGCTTTTTTACCCCGGCCTAGTTTATAAAACGCCGGCGCAATGGTTGCAACAATATCCAAAATACATGCGTGGCATTCAGCAGCGCTTGGAGAAAGCCGCGTTAAATGCACAAAAAGATAAATTGCAGCTCGCAGACATTGCACCTCATTGGAAACGTTTGTCTGATTATCTGGAGAAAGAGGGTGAGTATCGTCTTGCGCAAAACAGTGCGCTGCAAGATTACCGCTGGTGGATTGAGGAACTGCGTATATCACTATTTGCCCAGACCTTAAAAACCCAGGTGCCGGTATCGGATAAGCGTTTGGATAAACAATGGGAGTTGGCGATGTTGGAGGCGCAGGGTTAAAAAGTGTTTAGGTGGTGTAACAAAGTCAGTGTACTTAAGTCTATGCCCATGCATGACGCAATCGCTAGCTCTGTTTCTTTGCCTATGCTAATTTCTCACTCGGCCTGACAGCCGTTACTAACACATAATCTGCTGGAGTTTATTATGAATAACAAAATCTCTTCCATGTCTGCCTTGTTTGGTGCTGCTGTAGTTGCATCGGCTACCTTGGCTCCTATTGCATCAGCTGCGGATGCCAGCTTTACGGCTAACTCTCTGAATGCCGGTTATACCCTGGCGGATAATAGCGCTACCAAATCTGAAGGTGAGCACAAGTGCGGCGAAGCTAAATGCGGTGCTGAGAAAAAAGCGGAAGGCGAACACAAATGCGGTGAAGGTAAGTGCGGTGAAGGCAAATGTGGCGAGGGTAAGTGCGGTGCTGAGAAAAAAGCTGATGGCGAAGGTAAATGTGGTGAAGGCAAATGTGGTGCTAAAAAAGAAGAGAAAAAAGCTGAGTAATGCGCGTTGATTCTTCTGCTGTAAATTATACGGCTGATATCTGCGGTGCAGGCCTTGGTCTGCGCCGCAGTCTTCTCGATACCCTTTCACAATCGACACCGAGCGACATTCATTTTATGGAAGTTGCGCCGGAAAATTGGATTAATCTGGGTGGTCGCTTAGGTAAAAAGTTTCGCGCTTTTACCGAGCGATTTCCATTTGTCTGTCATGGTCTGTCTCTTTCCATTGGATCACCCGCACCACTAAATACTGAATTGTTATTGGCTGTAAAAAAGTTGATGCGCGAACACGGTATTCGCTATTACAGCGAGCATTTAAGTTATTGCAGCGATTCCGGTCAGCTCTACGATTTATTACCAATCCCCTTCACTGAAGAAGCTGTCGATTACGTCGCTGAACGTATTCAACGTGCGCAGGATATTCTCGGCCAGCGTATCGCGATAGAAAATTCCTCTTACTATTGCGCGCCTCAACAAGAGATGAGTGAAAGCGAATTTATCAATGCTGTGATTAACAAGGCGGACTGTGCGCTTTTATTGGATGTTAATAATATCTACGTCAACAGCATTAATCATGGTTACGATCCCTATGAATTTCTCGCCAGTTTACCCGGAGAGCGAACCGCCTATATTCATATCGCAGGGCATTACCATGAAGCTGAGGATTTGCGTGTAGATACGCACGGTACACCGGTGATTGCATCTGTGTGGCAATTGCTGGAAAAAAGCTATGAATTATTTGGTGTAAAGCCGACGTTACTTGAACGCGATTTTAATATTCCCCCTCTACCTGAATTGATGGCCGAGTTGGATGAGATTAAAAAGCGCCAGCACAAATTTTCTGCATCGATGCAGGAGCCGGGTCAATGAAATCCTTTCAGGAAACACAATTGACATTTGCCAGACATATGCGCGCGCCGACTGAATATCCGGCACCGGATGGGATGGAAGATCGGCGTATGGGGATTTATCGCGAGCTGGTTTACAACAATATCGAAAGTTTGATCGCTACCGTTTTTCCCGTACTGCGTTCGATACTGGATGATTCAAAATGGCACAGCATGGTGCGCGATTTTATTCATCACCATGAATGCAAAACACCTTATTTTTTAGAAATCAGCGAAGAGTTTTTGCATTATTTAGCGCAAGAGCGAGGGCTTCGTGAAGGTGATCCGGCATTCTTGCTGGAGCTTGCTCATTACGAGTGGATTGAGCTGGCACTCGATGTTAGTGAAGATGAGATCCCGAAGGCAGGGACTCTACCGCTGGAGTTGCTTAATGCAATACCTTTCGTGTCACCTTTGGTGGCTAATTTATCCTACCAATATCCCGTTCATAAAATTTCCCCTCATTTTCTTCCGCAATTTGGATCGCAAACACACTTGCTGGTTTATCGTAATCGTGACGATAAAGTTTGTTTTATGGAGGTGAGCCTGTTAACCCAGCGGCTTTTATCCCTTCTACAGGCCAGTCCTTTACGTCTTATTGATGTAGTGGAAATGATCGCAACTGAACTGCAAACAGGTGCGAAGAGTATTTCTACAAGCGATGCACAAACCTTAATCAAAGAGCTTTATGGTTTGGGAGTAATTAGCCATTTTGGTTGAGTTTTGTACGTTTAGATCAGGTTTATCGGACGATTGGTGTCGTTTTGATTACTAAAACCGCAAAAATTGTGCAAAAAAATAGGGAATTTGATCTAAAACATCGCTTAATCACAAAATGCCTGATTTTTTCTTTATATAATCCATCGCCGCTGTTTGGGTGCCTGTCATAATTTTGTAATCATCTAGTCACACAATGGCAACACATTTGAAATGCAAGTGTCATTTTTTCTTACAGACCTGATTCCCTATTGTTCAGGAAATGAACATTAAACACACAAAACCAGGAGACAACTCCATGAAAAAAACATTATTGGCCGTGGCATTAGCTTCCCTCGTACCTGTCGGTGCATTTGCCGATGTTGTCGTTTACGGTAAAGCTAACGTTGCTTTGCAAAGTACTGACGAGGCTGAGCTTTCAGCAGCTAACGGTCTTCAGGCAGATGGCAGCAAAGTTGAGTTGGTTAGCAACGCTTCTCGCATCGGTATCAAAGGAAGTGAAGAAGTAAACTCCCAGCTGAAAATTATTTATCAGTTTGAATATCAAACCGAAGTTGATGATGGCGCCAACGGCAGCCAGACTTTCGGCCAGCGTAATATCTTTTTAGGTTTACAAGGCAGTGCCGGTACGATTATGGGCGGTCACTTCGACACCCCAACTAAAGTAGCTCAAGAAAAAGTGGATTTGTTCAATGATCTGGAAGGCGATCTCACCAGTATTTTTAAAGGTGAAGTTCGTGCCAGCAACATCGTTCAATACGTAACCCCTTCCTTCGGTGGTGGCTTCTCTGCGTCTGTGGCTTATGCTACCCCTGAGCGTGACAACGTAACTCTTGCATGTAATGTTTTAACCTCTGTGGAATGTGAACGCTCCGAGGGTGTGTCGGCCTCATTTAGCTACACCAGCCCGATGTTTTATGCTGCGATCGCGACTGATCAAGACGTTGGATTGGACGGTGTGGATTTGATTCGCGCTGTAGCTCGCTTGACTTTGGGTGCTTTCCAATTTGGTGTATTGGGTGAAAGCTACGAGGGACCAAGTGCTGAATATCAGGGTAATGCTGTCGAATTGGTAGAGATTGACGAAGACGGTGTATTGGCATCTGTATTGTGGAACATGACTGACAAGTGGGCATTAAAAGCCCAATATGGCGATTCTGACGTTAGATTTGTTGACGGGAAAACTGCGAGCTTGGGCTTGGACTATAAGATGACCAAGAGTGCCACTCTGTACGGCTACTATACTCAAGTAGAAAATGGTATGCCTGATCTGGCGACAACTGACAGATACCGTGATGATAAGTACGCTGGTATTGGTATGGATTTCAAATTCTAATTCGTTTTTTGAATTAGTTTGAAAGTACAAAGGGTGCCTCATGCACCCTTTGTTGTTTTAGGGTTCTGCTGACTGATGTTGATACTGTTATAGGAGAAACTGATGAAACATTTAGCAATTTTTTTAATGGTTTTTAGTGCTGCTCTGCCAGTTTTTGCTGAGGAAGAATGTGTGCCTGCTGTGGATGCAGCAGACGCAATGAACGTTAATCAAAAAGAATGTGACTACAGCAATGAAGGATTAAACGGTTATCTGCACAACGCAATGAATAAGAGTGAAACTGGAACTGCGGTTGCTACTACAACGATTGCAGCTAGTGGGGCTGCAGCGGCAACGCAAGCGCAATCCGTTAATGGTGCTGCTCAGTTTGGTGCGGTTCATGAATTATCGGTTGAGGTTACTAAATGGTCCCGCGTGTCAGATGCGCGTGCGCAGTTGTTGCCTGATGCAATGGAAATTTGCCCGGATGGTTTTGCCGTGAAAGGTGAAAAATATCGCCCAAGAGCGAAAAATAAAATTCTGTTGGTGATTGAGTTTTCCTGCCTGAAATAAGCTAAAAAAAGACCGCGATTAAGCGGTCTTTTTGTTTAACCAAGTTGCTGATCGCATTATTGTTGGTAGTTAACTACCGCAATATAGTGCATGGCAGTTGGTTTGTTCTCTACGAATCCAGGAATAAACTTGGATTTTTTGAGTGAGCTTTCAATGCTTTCGGCATCGGCTTTTTTGCGCATTGCTGCTTCAATTGTACTCACGGTTTCTACTTTTCCATCCGCTTCGACATTTGCCATTACGCGCGTGGTTTTACCTTCGGCGAAAAATAATTTTCCTGAGCCGTGTTCTTTAGTGCTGTAGTTTGCATACCAATCGTTGGTGTCCAAACGCTCTTGCGGTGCGAAATAGTGAGTGCCGTATTGAGACTGTAAAGTTCCCAAGTTGGGCAGTAAAACAATGGGCGCTTGAGTTCCGCCGAGTGAATATACAACGCGCATTTGCATTCTGACTGGAACCGCTTTGCCATCAATAGTTGCAGGTTCAAAGGTTGCAGATTTCAATGCAGATTCAGTGGCATTTTGCATGGAAACCAAGGGGCTGTTTTCATAGCAGTCAACATTGTTGATATTGCCGGTGCTCATAATGTCGGCTTGGCAATAAACCGCTACAGTTTTAACACCTTCACCAAAAGAGGCGGGCAGGGTTACTTGTTTGCTTAACACTGTTTCGGCGTTGCCGAATTTTGCGGGTGTATAAGCCGCGGCATAACTCGCAAGAGGGGCAATTGCCGCTAAAATTACTGCTGAGCGAATTGCTTTTTTTAGGATAGTTGTAGTCATAGTGTGCTCCTCGTGAATCATTAAACGGCAATCTGCACCCAATTGGGTCGTTGACTTCCGACTTCATTGTTAGATTAGCACTCGACCTAACACACTTATGTGAATAGTTTGTGACAGTTTTTGATGTAAACAGAAAAAACATAAAAATTTTTAGTTATTTATCGATTTTTATTCCATAAGTTTTCAATTTTCTATTCTCTTCTTCAATTTATTCTTTTTTGGTGCGTAGAGGATTTTCCTTTCGCTCACAAAAAAGCCACCCGCAGGTGGCTTTGTTAAGCATTTAATAGAGCTTTATGAGCCGGATAATCCCTATCCTTATTGTTAGAAGCTGTAGCTGATATCTAAGCTCATACTGGTGCCCACTTCCTGGGTCAAAATACTTACGTTCTGACCGGATTCGCTGACTTGAGTAATTTCACGATCTTCATCCAACAGATTGCGCAGTTTTGCCTTAAAAGTTAACTGTTCGGTTGGGTAGAAAGAGTAGGTGAAATCGAGCGAGCTGAATGGTTGCTCAAATGCATCGTCGTGGCCGGTTTCAAGTGCGGCAAAATACACTTTTTCATCAGCGATGTTATAGCTCAGTGCGGCACCGTGCTTGCCATCATCCGAGTCATAGCCCAATTGCATATTGAGTACATAAGGCGATTGGCCGGTCATTTGACGAGTCGCGTTGGTAAAGCCCTGGCCTTCTGGCGATACGATTTCTGAATCGCTCAGGGTGAGGTTACCCGAGAGGAAGAAGCCGTAATCCAGATTCAACAAACCTTCGAGTTCCAAACCGTAAACTTCACCTGATTCAGCGTTATAGAAGCCCATAACGATATCTTCATCGGAACCTGGGTTGAGTTTTTGCTCAATCGGGTCAGTGATGTCTTTATAGAACAGGGTTGCAGTCAGGTTGTTGCCGCCATCAAAGTACCACTCACCGCGAATGTCGTAGTGGTCCAGTGTGGAGAACACCAGGTTGGGGCTACCCTGAATACGCATATTCAACTCAGGGTCGATATAAACCACATCGGATAATTCACGCAGGTCAGGGCGAATCACAGTTTTTGCGTAACTCAAGCGCAGTTGGAATGACTCGCTGCCCATAAAGCCGTCGTTAAAGAAGGTAAGGGCTGCCGAAGGTAACCAACGTTCATCTTGAGTTGCGTAGGTTTGGTCTTCTTTGGCTAAATTTTCGATCAACTGTTGGATGGTGATACCGGTGTAATCCAGCAGGTCTACGGGCAGGGTTGCGGTGCGGTAATCTTCATAGCGAGCACCGGCGGTAAAACGCCATGCATCGTTGAAGTTGGCATCAAACATACCGTAGTAGGCATCGATCATTTGACCTGCGACGTAGCTTTCGGTACCGAAGCCTTCGCTCATGGTGGTTTCAAAGTGGTTGTTCAGATTGTTGATGTTGGCATCGGTAAATACATCGCCGGGGGTGCCTATCAGGTAATCGCCAGTGGTGCCCAATCGGATCAACGTGGTGTAACCGTAGTATTCACGCGATTTGTCGTTGTAGCTGTAACCACCGCTGAGGGTTAATTCAGCGTTGTCAAAGGTCATTGGTAATTTGGCATTCCAACCGTAGCTGCGTACATCGTCTTGCAGGTTCAGGTAGGCGAACTGTGCAGATGAGCCAGAAGACAGGCGAGTAGAAAGCACTTCACCGGTTGCTGGGTCTACAACGTTATCACCGCCAATGGTTGAGGCGCCGGGAATATTGGTGGTTACGCTCGAATCCGAGTAAAACCAGTCGATATCAATATTACCGCGCGTGCTGTTAGACAGTTGATCAAAGCTGTGTTTACCCAGCGCTTGGGCTACTTCCAATTCCCTATCTTGAAAGCGGGTTTGATAGGTAACTTTTTGTTCGCCATCAATAAGCTGATCGTTGGCGTTGTGGCCATAGGTGATAGCCGCTTCATCAGTCTCATTGCTGATTTTCATGTAGCTGGCTTCGATCTGATGCATGTCCTGGAACTTGACGCCAATACCTGCCGATGCCAGCTCTTTCACATCTTCAACACTGCGTTCGATGGTTGCGAAAGTCGTATCAGGCGCACCTATACCGCGAGTTTTTTGGTCTTTGTTGCGCCATTCGGTTTTTTGCGACCAGTTAACAATCCCGCCCAGCGTCCATTCATCGCCTATATCCCAAGAGTCACCTAAAGCAACTGAGCCATTTTGATCGAGGGATGGTTTATCGCGTTCGATGCCGATATCGCGATTAATAGACAGAGCAAGATCGCGATTAATCAAAATAGATTCTTGTGCCTGTTCAGGTGTGACGCTGTTATTTACTTCGGTGCTCAAAATACGGCGAATACCGTCAATATCGATGCGGCCTTGATAGGTATCCAGTGCGTTATCGATTGCTTTGGGCAAGCCCGATGATTTGCCACCGCCGGAATAGGTCAGGGTGTCATCATCATTATTGGTGTTAGTACCGGTACCGATGGTTACATCAAATACGAATTCATCGGGAACGCTTTTGGTTCTGATGTCTACGTTACCGCCACCAAAGTGACCGGGTAAGTCGGGTGAATAAGCTTTCTGGACTTTCAAACTATCTACGATAGACGAAGGGATGATGTCCAAAGGCAATACGTTGCGCGTTAATTCTGGTGATGGAACCTGTGCGCCGTTCAATTGCACACTGGCATAACGCTCGCCCAAACCGCGGACATAAACATATCTGCCTTGATTCAGGGTTACACCGGTTACGCGAGTCAATGCTGCGGCAACGCTGGTATCGCCAGTGCGCGCGATTTGATCTGCACCCATTAATTCGGCGGCGAAGGCGTCTTCCATTCGCTCTTGGATCAGCGATTGTGCGCCACTTTGCTGGCGTCCGGTTACCAGCATTTCTTCCATCACCGGTGCATCAATGACGGGGGCTGGTACAGGAGTTGGTTCATTTTCTACTTGCGCCAAGGAGCCTTGTGCTACTAATGACAAGGAGGCAGCTGATATGGCGATAAATAATTTGTGTCGATTCAATGATAGTTTTTGCATGATGTAAACCTTATGAATACGGTGGTCTGACTGATCTTGGCTTAAAAAGAGAGGCGCCCTGGGGCGCCTCTTTTCGTTGCCAGCAACAAGGCCCGGTTGCCCCTGATTAGGGAGGTGAGCCCTGAATTACTCGGCAGACAGACCTACAGTCCAGCCAGATACCCAGTCATCTGCTTCACTTACCGCACCGATGAAGTCAACTGCTTCGAAGAAGTCGTTGGTGCCTGCAACTGGTGCAGTGGTGGTAGATGGTGCTTCAGACAGAGTGGTTACATCGAAAACAGGTACGGTGATTGCTGCACTGTTACCGTCAGTCATGGCTGCTGGAGTCAGGTAAGCAACTGGGTTGGTAGCCAGATCCTTGATGATGCTTGCTGGCAAGCCACCGGTTACAGTTGAGTCAATCACAACGTTGTTATTGCCAGCAGTGGTGAACCAGGTTTTAGCATTGAAGCCAGCATTGCTCGGATCAACCTTGCCGGTTTTGACTGCTTCTTTACAGGCAATCAAGTTGCTCTTGGCTACAGAGATACCTGCTTCAATTGCATCAATAGTGTATGGACCTTCGGTGTCATCCACTTCAAAGCACTCGTGAGAAGACATGTCAGCAGTATTTGAGGTCATGATTGAGTTGTAGATCTCAAATTGGGTGCCTTCACGGAACAGAGGACCTTCTGAGTCATCTTTCGGGGTCGGATAAGTGCCTTGGTCTTTGCTAATACCTGAAGTGATACAGGTCATGTTAGAGAAGCGAGCGTGAGTCATTGGAGTGGTGTTGTCTGCACGACCACCACCAGTGTTGTCGCCTTCGATACAACGGCCGCTACCAGATGGAGCAACGGTCAGTGCGAATTGGATGTTACCTACATAGCCGTCAGCAAAATCGTAAGAGTCATCGCCAACGTTTACGGCTACAACGCGTTTCAAGTTAACTGCGCCACCGAACATTTCAAAGCCGTCATCGCGAGTGGTGTAAACCTGAACATATTCAACTTCAGTGCCTGAACCAACAGCGAAGAAAGTAACAGCGTTCAATTCGTTGCCATCAACTACTTCGTAACCTGCGTGTTTCACCACAACGTACTTCAGCACGCCTGATGATTCGGTATTGTCATTGCCGCCGTAAGTGCCTGGGCGACCTTCAGCCTGAATGTGACAGTTCAGTGGGTCGGTACACTTGTTGGTGATCCCTTGACCTAAAATTTGCAGGCCGCCCCACAAGCCGCGGTCACCCAAGGTGGCTGCGTTTTCAACCAAGTCTTTAGTAGCGCTGAATACGATAGGTGCTTCTTTGGTACCTTCAGCATAGATTTGTGAACCGCGAGCGATGCGCAGGTAATCAACCGGGTTGCTGAAAGCGATTTTAGCGCCAGCTTCAATAGTCAGGATTGGGCCTTCGCCAGCAGCTGGTACTTTCTCGCCAGCAAGAATGTCATCCGCGTCGAAATCTTCGCCGATAAACAGGCTGTCTTGGAAAATATGTACGCCGCCGTTTGGCAGAGCAGGGATGTTCAGGTCAACGGTGATTGGACGGGTATCGCTTGCGAAAGTCACACCGTAAGTACAGTTGTTACCATTAAGAACACCTTGAAATGCTTGCCCGCTAAGAGTGTATGAAGCACAAGGATTGGTTGCTACTGATGAACTGCTTCCTCCGGTTGCGGGAGGATTGTTAGTGGTGTTGTTGTTTGAGTCAGTAACGGTGTTGCTTGGGTTCAGGTTGATGTCGCCACCGCCGCACGCTGCCAAGGTTGCAGCCAGTACATTCAAGGCAAAAAGATTTTTCAGTTTCATGAGCTACTCTCTTTCTCGGTTTCACAGGATGGGTAAGGAAATCGTGAACGCGATCTTGCTTTGCGTTATGGAGCGCTATCTTCGGTGACAAATGTGACGCTTAAACGACAAAACCGTGAAAGATTTGTTTCGATAATATGTCAGTAATATTTCAGTGATTGATTATTTTGGTGACAAAAAAAGCGAATTGGTTGGTTGGTGATCACGGTAGGAATGTGGCATTTGTAATCACATAGGCTGGGCTGCACTAATTTGGGTTGTTCAAGGCAGGGTGATTCGCTAAAGTGGCTTTTTTCTGTGTCTTATTTCTTAATTGAGATCCTGTCCTAATTGGATCTTGCGCTGATTAAGTTTATGGAGAGCCAAACGCCAAAGTCGGCGTATCTGAGATCTTATGAAATCCATTTGTAAACCTTTTATTACCTTGCTGCTTAGCGGTATCGTCACTGCTCATACCGCTGTGGCGCAAACAGAACAAGCTCCGGCAGATCCAGACCCATGGCAGGGTTTTAACCGCGCCATGTTTAAGTTTAACGATGTAGTGGATCGCTGGACGCTCAAGCCCTTGGCTAAAGTTTACAAATTTGTAATGCCAGACCCGTTGGAAGATGGTGTTAGCAATATCTTTGATAACGTTCAGGAAGTACCCAATGTGATTAATGGTGTACTGCAAGGTGATATCAAAGGCGCGGCGCACGATACTGGCCGCTTGCTGGTGAATACTACCTTGGGTATTGGCGGTCTGTTCGATGTGGCCAAGTACATGAACCTGCCTGCCGATGAAGATGAAGACTTCGGTCAGACATTGGCTGTTTGGGGAGTTGGACAGGGGCCTTATCTGGTATTGCCTTTATTGGGGCCTGCCACAGTGCGCGATGGATTTGGTCGCCCGGTGGATTTTTATACCAATCCAACTAACTATGTAGATCACAACCGCACTGAATATACGATCTGGGCCTTGTCTTTGTTGGATACTCGCGCAGAGTTGCTGGATTTGGAGAAAAACCTCACTGGTGATCGCTATGTATTTGTTCGCGATGTCTATCTACAGCGACGTGAGTTCCTGATCAATAACGGTGAAGTAGCTGATGAATTCGGTACGGAAGAGTTTGATGACGCGGATTTTGAAGCAGAGTTTGAGGAATAAAATGAATGAGACGGCTACTGCAAAGTAGCCGTTTTTGTATGGGCTTAGGCCAGAATTTGCAGAATCTCCAAACCCAGCAGGTAGTCGCCAGCATCAGTGGTTGTTGAGCGCGCAACCTTGGCACGTGCCCGCAGGGTAGGGCTGTGGCCGTGGTCAGAAGAAACTTCCACTTCCATCTCTGTGCCTACATCTATATGGGTTTTGGTCTCAACTTGCAGCCCGCCACCGCTTAAATCCAAACATAAGCCTTCAATTACTCCTTCATTGACAGACAATTTTGCACTCAAGGGTGCGCCGATTTTCATGCGGATGAAATCGCGTTTTTCGCTGTAAGGCTTATCGTTAATCCCCATCGCAAATACCTCTTTATTAATGTTCAGTTATTAATCTAGGTTGTTGAGTTTGTTAGTAAAACGATGAAATTTATTTGGCGTTGAAACCAGCCGAAAAAACTACCGCTTGTGGGTTTGACCGAACTGAAACACAACTGAGTGTAGCACAGCGTTTTGAATAGCCAACGCAAATCCAAGACGAAAAAAAACCGTGCTGTGCACGGTTTTTAAAGAGCTTTTGGGGCTAGCTGTAAATTAACGCTCAAGATACTGAAGCTTGCCAGGAACACCATCCCACTCAGCGTGGTCAGCAGGGGCATCTTTGATTTCAGTAATGTTTGGCCAGACTTGCGCCAACTCGGCGTTCAATTCCAGAAATACCGCTTGGTCTTCTGGCAGTTCGTCTTCAGAGAAGATGGCACCAACAGGGCATTCAGGCTCGCAGAGGGCGCAATCGATACACTCGTCCGGGTGAATCACCAAAAAATTGGGGCCTTCGTAAAAGCAATCAACCGGGCAGACTTCCACACAGTCAGTGTGCTTACATTTAATGCAATTTTCCCCAACTACAAATGCCATAGGAGACTCCACAGATAACAGAATTCAGTAAAGAGTGTGCGCCCATGAGTGGCTCCGCACAAGAGCGCGCATTCTAAACAGCAAAGCCTGGTTTGGGTAGGCTTTTTCCGGTGAATCAGCATGGAAAAAGCATCAAATTGCTGCGAAAAACCGTAACTGAGAATCGTTCTTTTTCATTAACAGTTTCAGTGATAACTCATATTGAAATTGCCAATGAATTTCTATCATTTTCCGCGCGCGTAAAGTTCTTTTAGTTTGTACAACTGATCGAGCGCTTCGCGTGGCGATAAAGTATCTGGGTTAATTTTATGCAGCGCCGCCAATGCAGGATTTGGCAAAGTATCAAATAATCCTGATTGTGCTGGTGATGCCGCACTGGTTTGCATTTCAACTGGCGCAGCTGGGATTTCTGAGGGGGCTGTTTCAGGCGCTGCTGCTACTGAGGCTACTGGAGTTGAAATCGTTGCTGCTGTATTGGACGAGTGCGATTTAATGGAATGCGGATGTTCGCCATTTTCCAACAAGAGCAACTGTTGTTGTGCTTCTGCCAAAACTTGCGCAGGAATTCCTGCCAATTTGGCTACTTGCAAACCATAACTTTTACTTGCCGGTCCTTCCTGCACTTTATGCAGGAACACAATATTGTCTTTGTGTTCAGTTGCATTCAAATGCACGTTGGTGATGCCGGGAACCGTTTCTGGCAGCGTGGTAATTTCAAAATAATGCGTGGCAAACAACGTGAAGGCGCGGACTTTTTCTGCGAGATGTTTTGCGCAAGCCCATGCGAGCGAAAGGCCATCAAATGTACTGGTACCGCGCCCGATTTCATCCATCAAAACCAAACTGCGCTCAGTGGCGTTATGCAAAATATTCGCGGTCTCGGTCATCTCCACCATAAAGGTCGAGCGTCCGCCGGCTAAATCGTCGGCAGAGCCAATGCGAGTAAAAATGCGATCCACAATTCCAATCGCCGCTTTTTGCGCAGGTACAAAACTGCCGATATGTGCGAGCAAAGTAATCAGCGCAGCCTGACGCATATAGGTCGACTTACCGCCCATGTTTGGGCCGGTGATGATGAGCATGTGACGCTGCGGATTAAATTCCAGATCGTTAGGCACAAAGGGCGCGCTAGTGACTTGTTCAACAACTGGATGGCGTCCACTAACTATGTTAATTCCGGCGCGCAATGATAATTCCGGCTTACAGAAGCCGAGCGCATCGGCGCGTTCGGCGAGTGTGGCGAGTACGTCCAGCTCTGCAACGGCTGCGGCAGAATCTTGTAGCGGAATCAAATGCACATTCAAAATATCAATCAATTCTTCATAGAGTGCTTTTTCGCGGGCGAGTGCGCGGCTCTGTGCGGAGAGCGCTTTATCTTCAAACTCTTTTAATTCTGGTGTGATGTAACGCTCGGCATTTTTTAGCGTTTGGCGACGAATATAATCTGCTGGTGCTTTTTCTGATTGTGCCGACGTTAACTCAATAAAATAGCCATGCACACGATTGTACCCAACCTTGAGCGTTGGAATTCCAGTGCGTTCGCGCTCGCGAACTTCCAAGTCCAATAAATATTGTCCGGCGTTGGTGCTGATATTGCGCAGCTCATCCAATTCAGCGTCGTAACCTTCTGCGATTACACCACCATCGCGAATTACGACTGGTGGGTTTTCAATAATCGCGCGCGATAACAAATCCACCAATTCAGGAAAGGTTGAAATTTGTTGTGCAAGATTTTTTAACTGCGACGATTTTTTTTGCGCGAGTTCATTTTGCAGTTCAGGGTAGGTGCCAATCGACATTAGCAAGCGCGATAAATCGCGCGGGCGCGCAGAACGCAGTGCGAGGCGGCCGAGAATGCGCTCCATATCACCAACACGTTTTAAAATTCCATTAAAAATTTCAAACGTGTAGTTGTGTTGTAACTCGGCGATAGCATCTTGCCGGCCAATTAATAAATCCAAATCGCGCAGTGGGCGATTCAACCAGCGGCGCAGCAAGCGGCTGCCCATGCTAGTGGCGGCGCGATTCAGAACGGAAAATAAGGTGTGCTCATCGCCGCCGGTTAAGTTGATATCCAACTCCAAATTGCGGCGTGTAGCTGCGTCCATAATCACCGCTTCATCGCGATTTTCATGCGCAAGACTGCGCACATGGGGCAGGGCGGTGCGCTGGGTTTCACGCGCGTAACTCAGCAAGCATCCAGCAGCGCAGATTGCAGTTTTTAAGTGGTCGCAGCCAAATCCTGCCAAATCTTTGGTGGCAAATTGTTGGATCAATAAACGTTCGGCTGTTTCCAAATCAAATTCCCATGGGCCGCGACGACGCAAACCTTTGCGATTTTCCACCAACGCCGGAGTGGTGATGTGGTCGCTGATCAATAATTCTGCCGGACTTAAACGCTGCAACTCACCGAGCGCCGATTCCAAACCTTCTACTTCCAGTACCAAAAAGCGGCCGCTTGCCATATCCAGCGAGGCAATGCCAAAAGTCTCACCAGCTTGATGCACTGCGACGAGCAGATTGTCGCGGCGCGAGTCGAGCAGAGCTTCATCACTTACCGTACCGGGGGTAACTATGCGCATCACCTTGCGCTCAACCGGTCC
The DNA here is from genome assembly GCF_035117775.1 of Cellvibrio chitinivorans. NCBI lineage: Bacteria > Pseudomonadati > Pseudomonadota > Gammaproteobacteria > Cellvibrionales > Cellvibrionaceae > Cellvibrio > Cellvibrio chitinivorans. The sequence goes on along the minus strand of NZ_JAYKKN010000004.1, from coordinate 344,338 downwards.
TTTGGTGGTCGCCGGGTCGCCCACCTGCTCGCACACAGCAACGGAAATCCCTTCTTTTACCAATTTGGCTAGGTAGCCGTCGGCAGAGTGAAATGGAATTCCCGCCATCGGAATCGGCTCACCATTGGACTTTCCGCGCGCGGTGAGGGTGATATCCAGAATTTCCGATGCACGTTTGGCATCATCAAAAAACAGCTCGTAAAAATCCCCCATGCGATAAAACACGATTTCATCTTTATGCTGGGCTTTGATGCGTAAGTACTGCTGCATCATAGGGGTGTGTTGGTCTTCTTTAATGTTGTCCATACTGCAAAAATTTATCTCTAAGTATATAATTTATATGGAAAGTATATTGTTTCTGGTGTTCTTTGGTTTTCAATGTAATGCATGGAATTTCATGCATTTGCAAAATTAAATGTAGGTATTTACATAGGTTTAATGGTGTCCCATCGAGGAAAGCTAAAAACCTATAGAAATAACCTACTCACAATAGAAAAGGTATCTAAGGATACGTGTATGAACTTCGTGAGGCTAGTCAATGAGTGAATCGAAAAAGGCACTTTCCTCGGCCAGTTTGGCATCTATGCGCCCCGGAGATTCGGACTTGGCGGATGTCGGAGAAAACAGAGGTTTGAGGGTGGCATGCGGTAATGCTGGGACTAAATCATTTTTTTACCGCTACACAAGTCCAAAAACTGGCAAGTTAATCCAAGTGCACATTGGCCACTTTCCTGCGATGTCATTAGCTGAAGCACGAGTACAGCTTCGTGAGTTAAAGCAGAGAAGAAAAGAGGGGCGCTGTCCAGCTACAGAGAAGCGCGATGCTGCAATCGAAGTGGCTGTGTCTAAGCAGCAGACGCTAGAAGTCTTCACGTTGAAGGCTGTTATCGATATTTATCTTACGCAGTACATTGAGGATCGGGTTATTTCCGGAAAGACCATTGCCGGTGCTCGAAAAAGAAAAGGGCAGTCTGAAGTTAGAAGGACATTGTATGGCGATGCTGTGAGGGTTCTGGGTGACCACTCAGCAGAACAGGTAACTCGAAAGGATATCGTTAATTTGGTAATGGAGATCGTTAAAAGAGGGGCAAATGTGCAAGCTGGGAATGTTCTCAGGGAGCTGTCATCAGCTTATGAGTATGCCATCGGACTTGGCTATTTTGATGACAGCTTTGCTAATCCTGCTTTGCTGGCAAAATCAAGTCTTAAACAGGCAAGAGTTAAATTAACATCAAATAAAGGTAAGCGAGTGTTATCAGATGTTGAGCTGATTCAGTTTTTTAAGTGGCTTCCAAAGTCAGTTTTTACTCCAACCCAGAAAAATGTTCTCAGGTTTACGTTGTGGACTGGTTGCCGTACTGGTGAAATTTGCGATGCCAGATGGAGTGATATTGATTTAAGTAATGCTACTTGGCACTTGAAAGCCACGAAAACCGGCGTGGAACGATACGTACAGCTACCGATGCAAGCGGTAGATTTTCTCAAGCAGTTAAAATTGGTTACCGGTGACTATCTGTTCCCCTCACAAAAAACGGGTCTTCCGATCCAGCAAAAGTCAATTACTGAACAAGCTTGGCAGCTACGAACCAGTGAAAGAATGCTTGATATAGAGCATTGGTCTCCACATGATTTGCGTCGAACTGTGAGAACTGGATTGTCTAGAATTGGATGTCCAAGTGAAGTTGCTGAAGCCATACTTGGGCATTCCAGAAAAGGAATAGAAGGAACATATGATCTTCATCGATATGAGGATCAGTGTAAGGTCTGGCTGCAAAAGTGGGCTGATCGACTTGACGAACACCAATATAAGTAGAGTGTGCGCCAATGTATATAAATACTATCTTGCGGCTCAATGTGCGGTTGGCGTGCATAATGTGCACTAGCTCAGGCCTGATCTGACACTACGCTTTGGAAGAAGAAAGTTGCTTTTTGTGAATATGTATATTGGATCTCGCATCAACCCCATTTTCAACTAACTTAACGAGACTACTTTATAGATGCTCGGACACTTTTGAGGTTGTTACGCAATCAGTTGATGGTCAGCATTCTGAGTATAGAGAGCTGATTAGGACTGACTGAGGAAGCTGTAGCAATGTAAGTAGACTAAAGCTAAGCGCGGTGTAATTACGTGTAATTGACAGGCATTTATAGTTATCCTATAAAAAATAATAAAAGTAATGCGGGGAAATTAGCCGTGTATAGGAAATGGGGGCTAGCGTCTGTAATTTTTATAATTTGCTGCTTCTTATTTAATGGATGCACAATTATAAAAGTTAATGGAGCAACACCGTCGATTAAATATCGATTTGGTTTCGCAAATGTAATGATTGAGAAGGACAACCAAAATCCTATAGTTGTAATGACTAACTCAATAGGAGTGGTTAAAACCCACAATTCAGTGGGCCTAGGATATATAAGTGAATTTGTATCAAAATTTCCAGATCCTTCCAAATGTAATCTGCTCATTTTGGTGGAAACAGTTAATGAGCTAAATAGCATAAAGCAACAGCTTAAAGACAACACATCAGAAATCAACTCACTGTGCATAGCATCAAAGGATGGGCAATCATGGTTATTTCAGAAAGGTACTTAACACTCTTAATTTGCATAATCATATTTACAGGGTGTGCGCCGTTAGAGCAGGCTCCACTTGTTTATTCGTCTAAATCTGTTGTGGGAATTGACATTTCTGCAACTGCTACAGAACAACCTGGTCTTTCAGTAAATGTTGGGTACAAGCAGGTTGATGCAGCATATGTTCCTGTTGCTGTCGCTAAGTCGTGCGACTTTGATTATGGAGATGTCGATTCTTCTGATAAAACAGACACAACAATCAATACAGAAGCCAATTCAAACACGAAAGCCAATTCAAATGTTAATTGTACTAATGAAATATATAAATTGTTGACCATAGCTGGAAACAATAAGGTGGAAGATTCAAGAAGCGAAAGCGATGAGATTAAAGAAGCCAAAAAACATCTAGAAGAATTTAAAGGTATAGGGGCAAGCAGGGATATAGCCAATAAAGCGCTTTCAGATGCGCAAATAAAGTTTAAGGCGGCAGTGGCAGCAAAGGAAGCATTTGATAAAATTAATCCACCTACTAATAGCGACAACGATGCACAAATAAAGCTAGAGCGTCTTACAAAATCAAAAGAAGTTACCGCAGCTGAAGATGCGGTTAAAGTAGCAGAAAAAAATCTTAATTCTGCAAGATTAGCTTTTGATAGTATTGATGCATCAAAGCTACTAAATGCTTTTAACATCGCCGGATTAGATAATAATAAACAAGATGCGTATTCTGTGTTCGGAAGTTTTGATGCGAATACTAAAACAGTAACTGAAGCCAATGGTGGAAATGCCAACGTAAAAGCAGATACAGGATTAGCTTTAGGAAAGGTTTTTTCTACGGGTGTTGCCGCCCAGCATCTGACGGAGGGAATGAAAAATTATTACGAACATGATGGTGAAGCAAAAGTTGCGGCCGCAAAAGCATATGGTTGCTTGGTTCATAGTGAAAATTATTTGAATAGTTTCAAATCTCAGTTGGATATGGGAAATCCAGAAGACAAGCAACGTCTCATTAAGATGCAAGAAGATCTTATTACAATATGCAAAGGGAAATAACTTATTTGATTAGTTAACATGCCAAATAAGCAAAAAACACCTGCTAAAATAGCAAGCGTTATTGCAGAAATTGTTTTATAAACCGTTCTCTAATTCAATGCAGTGTGCAATTTGATGTAGATATGAGAATATTGAGTAACGTGTACTAGTCGCGACCTGATCTGACACTTCAACTTGAAAGAAGAGAGTTACCGGTTTTGAATATGGGGGCGAATCCTAAAACAAAACCACAAAGGTAACTCTCATGCTACATACTAACAATCCAATCATAAAACACAAAGCTGGCCTGCTGAATTTGGCGGAAGAGCTTGGCAATGTATCTAAAGCCTGCAAAGTAATGGGCTTTTCTCGCGACACTTTCTATCGTTACCAAGAGTTAGCTCAGGAAGGCGGAGTGGATGCACTGATAAGCCAAAGCAAGTCCACTCCCAATCTTAAAAACCGTATTGATCCTACTATTGAGAAAGCTGTTCTTGATTATGCCGTTGAACAGCCTGCACATGGTCAGCATCGAACCCGCAATGAATTACGCAAAACAGGTATTTTCATATCCGGTAGTGGTGTTTGCTCAATTTGGTTGAGGCATGGTGTCGAGAGTTTTAAAAAGCGATTGCAGGCGTTGGAAGAGAAGGTTGCCAAAGAAGGCATCCTACTACGGATAGCCAGATTGCCGCGTTAGAACGCAAGAAGATTGATGATGAAGCCTCCGGTGAAATTGAAACACATCATCCTGGCTATCTTGGTTCGCAAGATACGTTTTATATAGGAAATCTCAAAGGCGTAGGCCGGATATATCAGCAAACGTTTGTAGATACCTATAGCAAAGTGGCATTCGCCAAGCTCTATACAAGCAAAACACCGATAACGTCAGCTGATCTTCTCAGCGATAAAGTCCTGCCATTTTTTACTCAACAGCAACTGCCTATGCTGAGAATTCTCACTGATCGTGGTACGGAATATTGCGGCCGAATGGATCAGCACGATTATCAGCTGTATCTCGCTATCAATGATATTGATCACACGAAAACAAAAGCGCAGTCGCCGCAAACGAATGGCATCTGTGAGCGCTTCCATAAAACGATACTACAAGAGTTTTATCAGGTGACGTTTCGCAAAAAAAATTATGCAACACTGGAAGAATTGCAAAAGGATCTGGACGAATGGATGAAATACTACAGCAATGAACGAACTCATCAAGGCAAGGTTTGCTGTGGTCGCACACCACTGGAAACTTTGCTGGATGGCAAGAAGGTTTAGGCTGAAAATAATTTAGCTCAAATCTAAACTGACAGGCACTCTTAAAAACCGGTAACTGTCAGCTCAGGTCTGATCTAGTACACATAATGTGAATGCCTTTTTAGGTCTGAGCTGATACCGAGTAATACTGCTCTAAAAATTCTTTATAGTAATAGCTCTTGTTCAGTATTTTTTTATGCAACTTATGTTTTTTCTTGGATGATATAGCAATCAAATTCATCATGGATATCCGCTTGATAGATAGGGCGAAATCTTCGGGGGATATGGTTTCATTGTAGTTATAACCCAATACTTCTTTAAGAATCTCTACTACATTATTTGGTTGCCATTTGCTTTTTATGAATCGCATAGAGGGAGGTTTTATGATATGTCTCATGTGTGGATACTTTTGAGATGATTCAATAATTTTCAGAATGCATTCAATATTGGTTTCATCCCACTCGTCCTTTTTATATTGCTCCATTATTCTATTTACGCGTTTATTAAATGCTACGTGAAAATCATTATGGCGCGCCCATCTTATTAGATAATCAGCAATCTTTGCGGTGTTTATTTTTGGTTTTGATGTGGTAACTTCATTTAACTCTATAGGCTCAAGAAACCACGCATTTTCACCATAATGGAAATGCATTGATGGAATCTTAGATCGATCTTTTTGTATGTGATCTAAGGCACGATTAAATATTTCCTTTAGGGTGGTGTATTGGTCTTTCTTATTTTTATCAATCAATCGCATTGAGGGTTTTATTTTAGTGTGAATATTGCAGTAGCTGGATGTGGTGGGTCTGTGGCAAAAAGTACAGAAAACAATAGGCTTTTTTTTATCTTCTGTATTGTCTCTTCGTATAGAAGGTTCGACCATTAAAAATAAGTTATATAAGAAATCATGGGCTATATGTAAATCTTCAAAAGATGTTAAGTCATCAACCTTCCTTAATATCATTCTAATTTCATCTCGCGCTCTACGTAGGCTGCCTTCGCACCTTTCCTTCACAAATAATCCAAAATCGTTTGGTATGCCAAATTTTTTGAGTGTTTCTTGGTTGCTCTCCGTAATTTCAAGTCCCAAAAGGTAAGTCCAGGCTGATGGGGATTTACCTTTGCATTTGGCTGAGGTTTGACAAATAGAAACCCTTTGCTTTTTCAATAGATTTAACTGATCTCGAATATTTATCAATGACAATATTAGCTCTTCAGGGTATCTCCGGGTTGGAAGGGGGATATTTCTCTCTTCGAAATAGGCAATGGTGGTTTTACTTAAGCAAAGGCGAGTTTTCAAACAATATTACCTCGGTACGTTTTTTTGGAACTTCCTGTAGCGCAACAGAACTTTAGCAGCAGTAATGTGTTTGTGCACTTTATTCAACGCTCTAGAGGAGGGCAGAAAATGCATGAAACGTTACTCAATCAATCCGATGTCTGTAAAAAACTTGGAGGTATATCACCGACCACACTTTGGCGATGGCAGCAATCTGGAGTTTTTCCACCCCCTAAATTTGTTCCCGGAACATCTATTCGGAGATGGTCGGAATCTACCGTAAATGAATGGATTGAGAAAAATTTTTCGGATAGAGGGGGGAATTAATAATGGAACAATTTATTTTATCTGTACTTTTCGTTCAAATTTTGTGCGCATTGGGTGCGCTTATTCCACTGATCATTCTTTGGTGGCTAGAGAGATGGCTTTCAGCTATCGCTTTAGTTCTTATTTTGATCGTTACCTGCTTTGGATTTTCTTTTTTACCAGCGCTTTTTAGGGAGTTATATGGTTTTGAATGGTTTAGAAATGTTATTAGAACGATAGCTAAAAATTATCCCTATTTGGTACAGAACTCGGATGTTATGGCCAGCTGGAGTGCTTTTGTTGCTGGGGCTATTTTTGCGTGGGTGATTTTGGTTTTCTCATTTGTGATGAGATCACCATCTCGTATTTTACGAGGGTCGGAGTTGTTACCTGAATCGGAAATGGTTAGGAAACTTAGGTCGGCCGGTCGAGCAAAAATCGCACCTGGGCTAGGGCAGTATTATCTTCCCTCAAAACTTGAAAATCGTTCGATGGCGATATTTGGAGAGCCAGGATCAGGAAAAACCCAGTTAATTTTAGGTTTCCTTCATTCAATTAGACATCGGTCAGATCGTGTCGTTTCAATGGATGTGGGAGGAGAGATTTGCAAGAAATTGGCCATGCGGGGAGATCAAATTTTATCAGTTAATGTAGAAGGGAGTCAGCAGTGGTCTCCATTTTCAGAGATTGAAAATTTAATTGAGTGTGCAGCTTTGGCGAGCGCTCTTATTTCCTCGGGTGTTGGTGAGGCCAGAACATGGAATGGCTATGCACGAGAGCTGCTAACTGTGTTTTTGTCTGAGTGTTGGAGAACAAATCAGCGCACTAATAGAGAGCTGAACTATTACATCAAAATTGCAAGTACGGATGAGTTAAGAGTGCTAGTGCATGGTACATCTGCACAGAGGTTGTTTGAAGCTGGTAATGAACGGATGTTGGGCAATGTGCAAAGCATTTTGAGTCAGAATTTGTCGTTTTTAGATTTGCTTGATCCAGATGCCGGCGAGGACGCCTTCAGCCTTCGGCGCTGGATTCAAAATCATAGGAGTGGAGGGTGGTTGTGGATTGTTTATGACGATCTCACAAAATTAGCAACAGCGCAATTGCGGGCTGCATGGATAGAAATTCTTGCACGTTCAGCGCTCGGGTTACCAGAAAGCAGCACTAGAAATGTTCGACTGATATTGGATGAGCTTGCTGCTAATGGAAAAATTGATGTTTTAATGGATGCATTAGCCAGAGGGAGAAAATATGGCTTGAGCCTCATGCTTGGCATTCAAAATATTCATCAACTTTACAGTATCTATGGAAAGGATGAAGCCTTAAGTATCCTCGGAAGTGCTGGATTGAATGTAATTTTGAGAACGCCTGATCCTGAAACGTCTGATTATCTCAGTCGAACAATTGGTGATGCAGAATCGGTACGGGAACAAACTACTACTAATTCACAGGGCAGCTCATCCATACAAAAACTTCAAGAGACAAAACGGACAGTTTTACCCAGCGAGATTTCATCTCTGCCAGACCTTGTTGGATTTATAAAATTCGCGGACATTGGTTGGGGTCGATTGAGAATTCCGCTTATCAGGCTGAAAAATAGGCTCTCATTAACAATAAAGCAAAATTCAATAAATGGCAGCGATATTCATAAGCCCTCTAAATTGAATTTGGATAACGCTCAGCCACTTGCGTCATCTGTTTTAGATGAAATTTAAGGAGGTTCACTATGGCTAAACATTTATTTCAATCAAAAGCGGCATCAATAAAACAGAAAATGAGTTTTATGGTTTCCTCTGAAATTGCTTTGAGGCTTGAAAATATTGAGCGGCGAGCAGAAAAAGCAGGTGTTTCTTTTCCATTTAATGAGCACGTGGAGGATGCGGTCTTACGGTTAATCCGGTTGGCTGAGTGCCAGTTAGATGAGATTCAACCTGCAACTGAAAAGCATGTTGGAATTAAGTCTACTGCTAATGTCAACGACCCCACAGTATAACTGTGGTTCAAATTTAACACACAGTATTTATCGCAATTCTGCGATAAATACTGTGGACACCTCACGCACACTCGTGGAGTTAAAATTCACTAGCAAAAAATCTCAAGGGTGGGTGACTCGGGTCATTTTTTTGTGTTGACTCGTATGTGACTCAATTTGATATTCGGGTGGGCGTGAGGTGACTCAATGGCGAGTCAAACATGAGCAAACTACATTCCTATAGAGTTCAACTGCACTGCGATAAACAGATGCATTCAGATATAAACAGCTTTGCGGCGCAACGTGGTCTCAGCCAAAGTCTGGCAGCTAGAGTTCTTATCGAGAGAGCATTAACTATGCAAAATGATCAGCTTTGTAATCGGCTGGATAAATTAGAGGCTTATTTGGATGCTGTATTGCATGCGGCTACTGCCTCGCGAATTTTAGCTGCTGATGCGGCTCAGTGCTCTGGTTCAAAGTTGTCAGGTGATGAGTTACGAGAGCGTGTTTCAAAATTGATCGATAGATACAAAAGCTTTTAGTTTAGATGATGACTCTGGCTCCTATTCGATCGGCTGAACATGCTGCTACCTATTTTGAGCAGGGAGATCATGCTGATTATTACCTGTCTGATGAGTCCTGCCCATCTGAGTGGGTGGGAGGTGGTGCTAACAAATTAGGTATTGCAGGTCAGCGTGTTGATGCCGAGCGGTTTTGCCGATACCTGAATGGAGATGTGGCCGGTGCAATTATCGGTGTTCATCGCAACGGTGAGCGTGAGCATAAATCAGGTTGGGATTTGCAGTTTTCACCGTCTAAATCTGTATCTATTGCCGCATTAGTTTGTGGTGATGATCGAGTAATAGCTGCTCATGAAATGGCAGTTAATGAGGCGTTGGAGTATTTAGAGAAATCAGCGGCCTATACTCGACTACATACGAGGGATGTCTCAGGTGAAGACCATTGTGAACAGGTTGCGACGGGTAATCTGTTGGTAGCCAAATTTCGACATGATACTAGTCGCAGTTTAGATCCTCAGTTACATACTCATGCCGTCGTAGTTAATGCAACATTACGTACGGATGGGCAATGGCGCAGCCTAGAGAGTCGGCATTTTTACGCATTACAAAAAGAAGCAGGATTGGTTTATCGCCAATCGCTAGCAGCGGCATTGGTTGAAATGGGGTACTCGCTAGAGCGAACCAGCGATGCAAATTTTGAAATAGCTGGCATACCTGAAGAGTTGTTGCGTTCTTTTAGTCAGCGGACAGAACAAATAAATCAAAAATTGTTAGACCTGGGATTGAGCCGGGAGGATGCCTCGTCAGCCATAAAAGAGAAACTTGCACATGAAGACCGCAACACTAAAAAATACGTTGATAGGAAACAATTGCTTCAGCAATGGACGGATATTGCGCAATCGCATAGCTTTAGCGCTGAAAATTTCGTACAGACATCAAAAGACAAGACAGTCACATCTAATTGGTCGCTTCACCGGTCTATCGAAAGAGAAATGCAGTTAGATGCCCTGGTCAAACAGGTCATCAGTTCGCTTAGCGAGCGTGATGCGATTTTCAGTGAAGATGCACTAGTATCAGAATTGAATAAATTAGCGGTTGGATATGGAATCAGTAGATCAGCTGTAAATTCGGGTGTAGGCAACGCAAAAGAGAAAAAACTTTTAATCAGTACAAGGGCGGTTAAAAGTTACTCTGCCCAGCATCAGTGCTGGCAAAATCTGGAGGGGTTTACTACTCCGCAAATCGTCCAGCAAGAAGAGACAATGCTTGCTAGATTGAAGTCTGGGCATGGAAAGTTCATGCCTGCTTTTTCTCCAAGCGACATAGCTAGAATTATTCGCAATGCAGATGCTAAAAGTATTGAGGATGGTTTTGGTGGTTGGTCTGCCGGCTATAAATCGGTTCTACGAGGAGTGCTATCTAGCGCCGATCAGTTTGTTTCAATACAAGGTGCGGCAGGGACTGCTAAAACCTCAACCATATTAAGAACGATTGCTCAGGAATATAAGGCACGTGGCTACGACGTCATGGGGATTGCACCTTCGGTATCTGCATGCGAATCATTGGCGGACGGTGCCAATATTGGATCTGTCAAAACTCTTGCCGCTCATCTACTCAAATATCAACCCGATAATTCAGTTACCACTAATAAACTATGGTTGGTGGATGAGGCGTCCTTGGTAGCTACGAAAGATATGTCGAGCCTTTTGGAAAAAGCAATCGTTGAGAATGCACGGGTTGTTCTTGTTGGTGATGTAAAACAGTTGGGGTCTGTAGAGGCAGGGGCAGCATTCCAACAGTTACAAGATAGTGGGATTAGAAACTACGTCATGGACGAAATAGTCAGGCAAGAAAATCCAATGCTATTGGATTCCGTTTGTCAGTCAATTGATGGTGACGTTTTTAACGCAATTAGATCACTTGAAAACGGTGGTGGTGCAGTCATTGAATTGACTGGTAAAGCGGATGATAGACACCGCCAGATCGTTGATTACTACATGGCGTTAGACGCCAGCGAGCGCGAAGCCACGTTATTGATTGATCCAAGTCGAGAGGGGCGCGATCAATTAACGCAATGTCTTCGCGAGCGCCTGAAGTTATCAGGGGAACTTGCAAGCAATGGCCTTAGGGTGGCCAGATTAGAGAGACTAGACCTCACTCATGCCGCAGCTCAAGATCCATTAAATTATCAGGTTGGAGATCTGGTGTATTTCTCGGGTCATTACAAGGTACATAAAATTGACAAAGGCTCTTATTGGGAGGTTAAGAGCACGAATGCAAATAGAGGAACAATCCATTTGGTTAGTGTGGATGGTCGTGAAGTCATCTTGAACCCATCGGTATGGGGTGCAAAATCACAGATATTTCGTCCGTCATCCAGTGAGCTATCGGTAGGAGATAAGCTGATATGGGCGGTGAATGATAGGGGGCTTGGGTTCCACAATGGATCGAGAATGCTTGTTAAAAAAATAGATCACAGTCAGGCATTGGCAGAATTGGTTTTGGTCGACGGTACAACACGGATCATTGACCTAAATAGCCGCCGCTCGCAGCACTGGAATTATGATTACATTACAACTGTGCATGCGGCGCAAGGAAAAACCTGCGATAGGGTTTTATATCATGCTGAAAGTTATCGCCGAAATCTTGCATCTCAACAGGCTTTATATGTCGCAATAAGTAGGGCAAGACAACAAGCTATTGTCTTTACGGATGATAAAGCAAAGTTGGTAGAGCAGATTCGTGAGCATTCAGGACAGAAGCAAAATGCTATTTCGCCAAGAGATTTGGGCTTTTCTGTTATATAGCTTTTGGCTATTGTTGTCTTTTTGGTATCGGGCGGTTGGTTGAATGCATGTTGTGCTGATTAAAATGTAACCGCTTTTCTCTTGTAACGTGACGTAGTTTGTATCTCTAGAGGTGAATGTTATATTGCCGACCTAAATAGAATTGTATGTATGTAACCGCGAACGCAGTTAGGTTGGAAAATAATTGATGGACAAAAAGCACTTAACCGAAACGGACATAATCACCAAGTTCATACTCCCAGCCATTGACCAAGCAGGCTGGGATTCCATGACCCAACTGCGTCAGGAAGTGAAGCTGCGCGATGGAAAGGTCATTGTGCGCGGCAACATGGGTGTTCGTAAAACCGTTAAATCTGCCGATATCGTCCTCTACCACAAACCCAACCTGCCGCTGGCGGTGATTGAAGCCAAAGCCAACAAGCACGAAGTCGGCAAAGGCATTCAACAAGGGTTAGATTACGCCCGCTTGCTCGATGTCCCTTTTGTATTCGCCTCTAATGGCGATGGTTTTATCTTCCATGACAAAACCAACAGCACCGGCTTGATTGAATCTGAAATCACCCTCAGCGAATTCCCCACACCAGAACAGCTTTGGCAAAAATTCTGTGTATGGAAGGGCTTCACCCAAGCGCAATTGCCTGTAATCACCCAAGACTATTACGATGATGGCAGCGGCAAAGCCCCGCGCTATTACCAATTACAAGCCATTAACAAAACCATTGAGGCGGTATCCTCAGGCCAAAACCGCGCTTTGTTGGTTATGGCAACCGGTACAGGTAAAACCTACACCGCCTTTCAAATTATTTGGCGCTTATGGAAGTCTCGCCAGAAAAAACGCATTTTGTTTTTGGCCGACCGCAATATTCTGGTGGATCAAACCCGCATAAATGATTTCCAGCCCTTCGGCCAAGCCATGACCAAAGTAACTGGCCGCGAGATTGACCCCGCCTATGAAATTCACTTGGCCTTATACCAAGCATTAACCGGCCCAGAAGAATCTCAAAAAGCCTACAAACAAGTTGGTCGCGATTTTTTCGATTTAATTGTTATCGATGAGTGCCACCGTGGTAGCGCCGCCGAAGACAGCGCATGGCGTGAAATTTTGGAATACTTTACCAGCGCCACCCAAATTGGTTTAACCGCAACACCTAAAGAAACCGATGAAGTTTCCAATACCGATTACTTTGGCGACCCCGTTTATACCTACTCACTTAAAGAGGGTATTGAAGATGGCTTTCTCGCGCCCTACAAAGTGGTGCGTGTTGATTTAGATGTAGACCTACAAGGCTGGCGACCCACCAAAAACCAAGTCGATAAAAACGGCGAGCTAATTGAAGACCGCATTTACAATCAAAAAGATTTTGATCGCACAATGGTGATTGACGAGCGCACGCAATTAGTGGCCGAAACCATTACCGCCTATTTAAAACGCACCGACCCAATGGCAAAAACCATTGTGTTTTGTAACGACATAGACCACGCCGAACGTATGCGCCGCGCACTGGTAAACCTAAACCCAGAGCAGATGCAAAAGAACGACAAGTACGTAATGAAAATTACCGGCGATGATGAACTCGGTAAAGCGCAGTTAGATAACTTCATCAATCCTAAGCGCGCATACCCCGTTATCGCCACCACTTCAGAATTAATGACCACGGGTGTGGATGCCAAAACCTGCAAGCTTGTCGTGCTCGATCAAAATATTCAATCCATGACCAAGTTCAAACAAATTATTGGCCGTGGCACACGTATTGATGATCGCTACAACAAACTCTGGTTCACCATTTTAGATTTCAAAAAAGCCACGGAATTATTTGCAGACCCAAGTTTTGACGGCGTTCCCGAAAAAGTGATGGTAACGACCGCAGAAGATGTTATCGACTTAGAAGACTCAACCTTCGATGACGAACTCGCCAGCGCGCAAGAAGAACAAGCAGAGGCAGAAGCCGCACTCGATGACAACAGCGGTAACGAAGTCAAAGAACCCCAAGCTCTTTATGATGTAAACAATGGGCTCGGCGATGGCCCAATCGAAGATGAAGAAGGCAAACGCTACGTTAAATACCGCGTATCTGGCGTTACCGTCACCAAAATTGCCGAGCGTGTGCAGTATTACGATACTGATGGCAAGCTGGTCACAGAATCTTTCAAAGACTACACCCGTAACACCATTAAAAAACAATTCGCCTCCTTAAATGATTTTATAAAAACCTGGCAATGCAGCGAACGCAAACAAGCCATCATTAACGAGTTGGAAGCCGAAGGCGTTATTTGGCAAGCCTTAGAAGAAGATGTAAGCCGTGACCTAGACCCCTTCGATTTAATTTGTCACGTTGCCTTTGACCAGCCCGCACTCACGCGCCGCGAACGTGCTGAAAATGTAAAAAAACGAAATTACTTCACCAAGTATTCTGCCGCCGCGCAAAACGTATTAAATGCACTCTTAGATAAATACGCCGATATAGGTGTAACCGAAATTGAATCCATTAACGTGTTAAAAGTAAAACCACTGGATCAATTCGGCACACCATTAGAGATTGTAAAAAATGCCTTCGGTAGCAAAAAAGAATACGAACAAGCTATTACCGAATTAGAAGCCGCGCTTTACAGCAATGAGCAAGCCAGCGCCTAAAAAAATCCATACCCGCTTTGTGCGAGTATTCACATAAGAGTTACTAAGTAATATGTCCATATCATCCGTAGTTAAATCCATTCAAGACATTATGCGTAAAGATGCGGGTGTCGATGGCGATGCCCAACGCCTAGGCCAACTCTCATGGCTATTATTTTTAAAAATATTTGATGCCCAAGAAGAAATTCTGGAATTTGAACAAGAGGATGCCTACAAAGCGCCCATTCCACAAAAATACCTCTGGCGCAATTGGGCGGCAGACCCAGAAGGCATAACGGGCGAAGAGTTACTTAATTTTGTTAACTGGGAATTGTTCCCCAAGTTAAAAGATATGGCAGCCCCCATTCGCTCAAACCCACGCGGCTTTGTAGCCAAAGAAGCCTTTAGCGATGCTTTTAACTACATGAAAAACGGCACCTTGCTGCGCCAGGTGATTAACAAGCTCAACGAAATAGACTTCACCAAAAAAGAAGAGCGCCATTTATTTGGTGACTTATACGAGCAAATTTTAAAAGATTTACAAAGCGCTGGTAACGCCGGTGAATTTTATACCCCGCGAGCCGTGACTCGTTTTATTGTGGAGATGATCGACCCAAAACTCGGTGAATCAATCTTCGACCCTGCATGCGGCACTGGTGGCTTTTTAAGTTGCGCCTTCGACCATGTTAAAAACAACTACGTAAACGGTGGTGAAGACCATGCCATATTGCAACAACAAATTCACGGCGTAGAGAAAAAGCAATTACCGCACTTACTTTGCACTACTAATATGTTACTTCATGGCATAGAAGTTCCAGTACAAATTAATCATGAAAACACCCTAAATAAACCACTTTCCAGTTGGGATGACGACGAACAAAAAGATGTCATCATCACCAACCCGCCATTTGGTGGTACAGAAGAAGACGGCATAGAAAAGAACTTCCCTGCCGAAATGCAAACCCGCGAAACAGCAGATTTGTTTTTGCAGTTAATTATTGAAGTGCTCAAAGAAAATGGCCGCGCCGCTGTAGTTCTGCCAGACGGTACGCTTTTTGGTGAAGGAGTAAAAACCAAAATTAAAAAGTTGTTGTTAGATACCTGCAACTTGCACACAGTAGTGCGCTTGCCCAATTCCGTATTCGCGCCTTACACCGGCATTAAAACCAATATTCTATTTTTTGAAAAAGGCACGCCAACAAAAGAGGTTTGGTATTACGAGGTTCCACTGCCTGCCGGAGTAAAAGCCTTCAACAAAACCAAACCCATGAAGCTGGATGACTTTTCTGCCTGTGCAGAATGGTGGGGCGAAGGCAAAAAGCAATCTGTAAAAGCCAAGCGCAAAAACCGTGTCGAGAACGAGCAGGCATGGAAAGTTAGCCTTGAGGAAATTATTGCCCGCAACTACAACCTCGACATTAAAAACCCCCATGTGGGCGAACAAATCAGTCATGATCCAGATGAATTGTTGAAAACCTATGCGCAGCAACAAGCGCACATTCAAGGCTTGCGCAACCAACTAAAATCCATTTTAAGTGCAGCATTAGAAGGTAAGAACTAATGAGCGCACAACAAATTATTACCCAACATTTGGATATTTGGACCGCTGCCCACAAAACCCGAAGTGGAGTAGGCCGTGGCAGTAGCAATAAGCTGGATTTGTACGGCATTAAAAAACTGCGTGAATTGATTTTGGAATTGGCAGTGCGCGGAAAATTGGTGCCGCAGGATGCTAATGATGAGCCGGCCAGCGAGTTACTAAAGCGAATTGCTCATGATATTGCCGAGTCAGAAAAATCTGGGACAATAAAAAAGGACGTGCCAGTTTCTATTAACTCAGATGACGAACCATTTGATTTGCCGGCTGGTTGGGAGATGGTAAGTTTTGGGAATATTTGTACCATTGAGCGAGGAGGCTCACCACGTCCAATACAAGACTTTTTAACAAATGCCCCAGATGGAATCAATTGGATAAAAATTGGCGATTCAGATATTGGCGGAAAATATATTACGTCAACCGCTGAAAAAATTAGGAAAGAGGGTTTGGTAAAAACCAGAATGGTTTATCCAGGGGATTTTTTATTAACGAACTCAATGAGTTTTGGACGTCCGTATATAACCCAAATTGAAGGCTGTATACATGACGGATGGTTAAGAATTAGTCCACCAAAAGAGCTAGATAAAAATTTCCTATACTACCTGCTCTCGTCACCATTTATCTTTAGATCCTTTAAAAAGGCTGCTGCGGGAGCCGTAGTTTTAAACTTGAATGCAGATAAAGTAAGAGTTGTTGAACTTCTACTTCCCCCACTCGCAGAACAACATCGCATAGTCGCCAAAGTCGATGAGCTTATGGCATTCTGCGATCAATTAGAGCAAACCCAAAGCGACAATATCGCCGCACACGCACAGCTCGTAGAAGCACTGCTCGCCACCTTAACCAACAGCAGCGACCACACCGAACTACAAAATAACTGGCAACGCATAGCCACCCACTTCGATACCTTATTCACCACCGAACACAGCATCGACCAACTCAAACAAACCATTCTGCAATTAGCCGTAATGGGTAAACTCTTCCCACAAAACCCCACCGACGAACCCGCCAGCGAACTCCTCAAAAAAATCGCCGCCGAAAAAAATCGATTAGAGATCGAAGAGCGATTAAGGACTACTGCTGAAGAGTGCATTGATGAAAGTGAGCACTACATACAATTGCCGCACGGTTGGGAGTTTGCAAGACTTGGAAATTTAGCAAAATTTATTGATTATCGTGGAAAAACACCAACAAAAGTAGAATCTGGTATTCCGTTAATTACGGCCAAGAATGTAAGGTTCGGGTACATTGATCGTGATCCTGCTGAATATATTACCGAAAGTGATTATGAAGTTTGGATGACTCGTGGCTACCCAAGATTAAATGACATTTTATTCACAACAGAGGCACCACTTGGAAATGTTGCTCTTGTTGATATCGAAGATAAATTTGCTCTTGCACAGCGTGTCATTTGCTTTCAATTACATGAACCGGATTTAGCAAGATTTATTCGAATAGCAATTATGTCTGCGCAATTTCAAAATCAATTAATAGAAAATGCAACGGGCATGACTGCAACCGGTGTTAAGGCGTCTAAATTAAAAGAAATTCCAATTGTTATCCCTCCTTTAGAAGAACAACACCGCATAGTCGCCAAAGTCGATGAGCTAATGGCTCTCTGCGAAACCCTAAAAATCAACCTCCAAAACGCCCAAACCACCCAGCTCGCACTGGCTGATGCCTTGGTTGAGCAGGCCATATAAGAAATTAGGATTGATATTATGGAAAATAGCAAAGAGCTGATGCTGCAAAATTACATTTGGGATTATGCAAATATTGTTAGAAGTACGGGTGTTTCTTTTGATCATGCGGCTGTTGGGGCTTTTCTTACTATACTGGCATTTCATGGTAAAAATATTCGGTTAAACCATGCAGATCAAAAACATTATCTAGGAGATTTCATTAGGAAAGTAGTTGATGATTTCACCAGAGATTTTTCTAATATAAATTACGATTATATTAAAGCTTTCGACATACTTTATGAACATCCTGCTTTACATCGGCTTGTTTGCCAGGTTCAGCACGAGAGGGTTACCGAAACCCACTTAATTAGTGTCCTTTATTGGATTGCCAGTCAAAGTAGTTTCGATCTTAATTCAACACCAGACGGTGTGGCTCTGACAATGGTCAGATTGCTTAAAGTAGAACCGTCTGACGTTGTATTGGATCCTGCTATGGGTAGCGGAAGCTTCCTGAAAGCTTTAACGAATGTGAGTCAATCTATACCAAAGTTTACAGGTATAGAAATCAATACAAACTCTTATTTCATTGCTGTTCTATACAGTTTATTAATTAACGCAAATCAACACTTGCTTTTCAATTTAAACTTTTTCGATATCCTAGATCGTGATTTCAAATCGAAATTTGATGTCATTTTATGCAATCCACCTGTCTCTCGAATGTCAAAGAATGATGAGACATATAGATATAGAGATGGGCTTTACAATTATCGATTTACCAATGAGGTCTCACTTAATTTCATTGAACTAGGATTAAATCTCTTAAAGCCTTTAGGCAAAGCGGCATATTTGGTAAATGTGGGGCAATTATTTAATCAAGGAGATGCAAAACTAGTCAGGAAAAGTTGGATTGAACGAAAGCTACTAAAGTTAGTTATAAGCTTACCCTCGAAATTGTTACGTCACACAAGCCTGAAGTGTGCAATATTAATTTTCGAAAATTCGAATGATAACCATAATCAAATTAAATTTGTTAATGCTGACGATTGCTTCATAGAAATAAAGAGAGGCGGACGTTTAATTGATGAGCCATCAATTGATGAAATTTTGCAGCGAGCGAGAGTTACCAATGATGGTATTCGAGCCAAAATCATACCTATTCAGACCATTATCGAAAATGACTTTAATCTCGTGCCTGATGAGTATTTAGACCATGAGCTACAAGGTACGAATTTCAATCTTGCTAAAATATGGAAGCCTCTATCGGATCTTGCAGAAATAATAAGAGGTTCTAGTCTTGCGCAAACTCCCATAGGAGAAGATCCAATAATCCAAGGGCGAGATGTTAGAGTCGAATGTATTGATATTGATTCATTAGAAAAAAGAGATATTACTAAGTATTTAAAACAGATTCAGCGTACGCAAGCCTATGATATTTTGTTGCAACGTATAGGTGACTCACCTGCCGCCTATTGTGTTAAGCCAGGTGAGGAGGGCATTGCTGTATCAGACACTCTGTTCATCATTAGATTTAAGTTAATTGATACTAAGCTCATAGAGTTTATTACCCAATTTATTAATTCAGAGCAAGGAGTACGTGCTTTCTCAAATGCATCCCATCATTCCGTTGTTCAAACACAATCTTTAGCGAAAATTAAGCCCATCAAAGTTCCTGTGCCAGAATCAAATATTATTGCATTAATTCAAGAGATGAATGAGATTGAATTAGCCCTTAAAAATGAATATGAAAAAGCTTCACAGTTAAGGGTGTCAATTTTTGGTGGTGCCAACGAGGCTGATTTATCGGTTAATTTTAATCAAATTAGACTTACAGCGCATGCCTTGGAATCTGCATTAGCGCAGAAAGACGATATCCAATACAAAATAAAAAACCTTTACCCTTTTCCTCTAGCTTATGCGTATAGAAATATTTACGTAGAGCGTGAACATGCAGCAATTTATGATAGGCAAATGAAATACGGGGAGCATTTTCTCTCGTTTATGGCAAGTGTTGGTTTGAGTTTAGTAAAAAAACATGTAGACGAAATAAATGAGCCACTAAATCAATTGAATGCTGCTTTTAATGTTGAAAATCTGCAAAAAGGAATGTCCCCAGGGCATTGGAGAACTGTATTTCAAAGCTGTTGCAGCTTACTCAGAACATTAGATTCGTCTCCTCTTGCCGCAGATTTTTCTTCTATCTGGTTTAAAGGGGCGGGCAAAAAGGAGTCAGACTTTGCTTCCGCAACAACTGATAAAATTGTAAAAATTCTTAATGACTTTAAGCATGGTCGGGGACCCGTCAATAGCTATGAGTATCGGGAGGCAGGGGCTGTTCAAAAAAATACGTTGAATTTCATGTTGGCATCTGTGGAATTTTTAACACAATGGAACTTTATTCTTATTGAAGATATAGACATGAATTTGAAGTCTGGAAAACCAATATACACAGTAAGTTTACTAAAGGGGGATCACCCTGCATTTGAAAGCAAAAAATTTGAGGCCAGTGCTTCACTTTCAAAAGGTAAGGTCTACATTAGCTATGGTGACGAGTTTATCTGTTTATACCCTTACATTTCGCTTTTTTATAATAAAGCTACAAGGCGACAAGAGTTATTTACGCTCGACAGAAAAAATTCTGGAAACAGTTTTAGTTTAAAGAGTTTCGATTCAGGTACTACAATCACTGAATCTTTAGATTTAGAGCTTGAAGCTTTTCTCCAATAAAACCTCATATTTTTAGTGGCTAGTACTTGGGTCAATGGCTAAGTTACATGAGTTTATTTAATACAAGAGAGCTTAATAATGGCAAGAATGGAGAACCACAAATACAGTATTGAAGAAGCTTTTCGTGAGTGCTTTTACATTGTGCCAGACTATCAGCGTGAATATGTCTGGACAGATAAGGAAGTTCATCAACTTCTAGAAGATATTAATGAACAGATCGACGAAGGCTCAACTCGAGAATATTTTATTGGAACTATTTTAGTTTCACCGACCGATCAGCGTGGGCATTACGATGTAATAGATGGACAACAGCGTCTAACTACGTTTTATCTGCTGCTTTGTGCTTTACGGCATTTGTTCAAAGATACCGAAAATCGAGAATTGATTAATGGGCTTGTATACACGAGATATGTCGATCGTGCTGGTGAAGTTAGATCCAGCTTGAAATTGGAGCCTCGATACGAGAATGCAGGGGAGGCGATTGCTAAGTTAGTTGAGCTAGATGCTGATCCTCAGGCTGTTCGTGCAGGTATACAGGCATCCGGTATTGCAAGTTTTGGCTCCTTGGAAAATCTCATTGGTGCTTATGGAACGATATTTAGTTATTTAAAGGAAAATTATGATAATGAGTTAAAGTTAAAAAAATATTGGGCTTATTTGGCTCATGATGTCGCGTTTATTCAAATTTCTACAGATGTTAGTAGCGCTTTGAAAATCTTTGAAACCATTAATGAGCGTGGCGTGGGCCTCAACCCTATGGATTTGCTAAAGAACCTGTTATTTACTCAGGTTAAGCAAACACAGTTTACTCAGCTTAAGGATGAATGGAAGAAGATCACTAAACCTTTAGAGTTGGCAAAAGAAAAACCTCTGAGGTTTTTGCGCTATTTCTTGATGGCTAATTACAGCATTAAAAATAGTCGTGGTGATGCAGTAGTCCGTGAGGACGAAATTTACGATTGGTTTATAGCTAAAGATAACGCCGCGCTATGTGATTACACCAATAAACCTTTCGAATTCGTACGTAAGGTTATTAGAAGTGTTGAACACTACTTGGCGTTTGCGAAGGGCCGGGGCAACGATGGAAACCATAATCTTGCTATCGACAATCTCAGATTGCTTGCGGGCGGTGCCTTTAGTTTGCATTACGTTCTATTGTTGGCGGCTGCCAACTTCCCCAAGCCATTGTTCGATCACTTTGTGGCGCAGCTTGAGAGTTTCCTATTTTACTATATCTTCACCAAAACACCCACTAAGGATTTAGAGCGTAGCTTTTCTCTATGGGCAGATGAATTGCGTTCAATCGCAGAAATTATTGATCCAGTGCAGCAGAAGGAAAAACTAAACGCGTTTATTGCAGATCGCTTTGAAAAAAATATGGCGAGTAAATCTCAAGAATTGGGTGATGCGCTCAAACGCTTCACTCTGTACTCTATGCAGCAATACCGCACTCGCTATTTACTTGCGCGGTTAACACAACATGTGGATATGGCATTCAGTGGAATCAAGACGGCAGGTAGTTTAGAACCGTTTACTAAACTGGAAATAGAGCATATTTTGCCTAACACGCCATCACCTGAACTACGTGCAACATGGGCAGCTGATAATCCCAATTTGGTTTATGAGGACTACAAAAATCGACTTGGTAACCTGACTTTGCTAGAGAAGCCAATCAACATAATTGCAGGCAATGATTTTTACTCAACTAAGCAAAACGAGTACAAAAAGTGCGGGAACTATCTGACCCGTAGTTTGGTTGAGCTGACAGTTGTTGGACAAAATACATCGATCTCCAGAATAAATGAAAAGCTCGAGTCTTTTTCTATTTGGGATGCCACATCAATTGAAAGACGACATGCACTGTTGATTGCTTTGGCGAAAGATGTTTGGAAAACTAACCCAATTGACCTATAAAAAAACTTCTGGAATATTAAAAGTTTGTAATGAGGAAGATCGGTAGCCGAGCAAATTTATGTCATGGAACTCTGAGTAAAAGCATGAAGCAGAAAATAATTAAAATTGTAAATAGCAAGCCAGGCTTATTAGGTAGGGAGATAGCTAAGGTTCTTGGTGTAGATAAGAAAGAGGTCAATTCGTTACTTGCACGGGATAGTGCTGGCTTATATCAGGACAAGGAATCATTTCGTTGGTATCCGTTACCAAATAAAAAACACACACTTGAATTTATATCTGACTCGTGGATTTGCGCTGTGCTGTTTGAGCAAGGTTTAAGTGATGCTGGTTGTTTTTTTGAAAATGATGCAGATGAGTACCTTATAATTTTTCCTGCGAACTGCCAGATATTACTCATTGCAGGGGCGCGAATTATTGCTTTGGCGAACCAATGTGTTCATAGAGGTAAAAAAATTACTTTGGATTTCACTCTCTGTGGAAAAACCAAAAACTATTTGAATAGGCTGGGCTTTTTTGATCACCTATTGCCCTCTGTTTCTATATTACCGAAACGGCCCGCTGAATCGCGAGCCAAGCAATACCAAGGGAATTCAGAAAACTTGGTGGAAATAGCCGCAATTGATCCAAAGGATCTGGATGAGGCAATCCCTAAGGCGCTCACAAATGCATTTATGCAACACGCAGCTAAAGAATATCGGACACCTATTTTTACTATTTTTTCCGAGCTAATTGGAAATGTTCGGGATCATAGTTCTTCTCCCATTTTGGGATTTGCTGCCATGCAACGCTACCAATATCCGCGAGAGCACATTCAAGTAGTTGTTTCTGACAGCGGTTTAGGAATTTTGGAAACATTGAAGCCCCGGCTGAACAAGCACTATCCAGAGCTTTACAAAAAACTTGATTTCACTAAAAAAGAAACAGATGCATATTTGCTACAAAAAGTTTTTGTGAATGGTCAGTTGAGTCGATTTGGTACGGATCCTGATGGTGAGACGAGAGGGCTAGGATTAAAGCAGAGTCAGGATTATGCGGCTCGATATAATGCCGATATAACAATTCGTCAGAAGACATTGGAATTGAAGCTAGTTTATCGAAACAGCCAATTATTTGAAGTAAAGCCCAAATTCGATTTACCGATATTGGAAGGCACTCAGGTTTGTTTTGATTTTTATCTTAATTAGTATATATTCAATTCAGCTTAAATTAACGCTATGAAGCAGAAGTTCTATGATAAACCTAATTGACTACACGGATGGAAAAGATCATCCCTTTGGAAATGTCCAGGGGAAAAAAACCTATCAGGAGTTGATGGCGTATGTGGATCGGCATCCTGAGCAGAAAGTGTTTGAAATTTCTATGGTTGGCATTATTGCGACTGACTCATCATTTCCTAGGGAAAGTGTTATCTCACTTGCTAGGCATTTGAGAGGGGAGCGTTGGTTTATTTTGAGCGGATTTAATCCTGATGATCCCGACCTTATTGCCAATTGGCATGCCGGTGCACTGGTTAAGGAGCAGAACTTGGCGGTTTTGAAGAAGGGTGGGGAGGTTACTTTTATTGGCCCATCACTTAACGAATCGACTAAAGAACTAGTTTTACTGGTGTTCAAACATGGTCAAATCACCACTGCCAATGTAGCCAAAGCTCTCGATATATCAGTACAAAATGCCAGTACACGCCTTAAAAGGCTGGTTTCAGATGGTTTGGTTATGCGGTCAGAGGAAATTGCCCCCTCTGGAGGCAAAGAGTTTATATATAAAGCCTTAAATCTTTCTCGATAAACGGCTTGCTTTAATCAGAAATTGTGATTAGTATTATCTCTGTGAGCAAAAGCTCATTTTCAATGTGGTCTGGTTAAAACCGATAATTTAAGAGGAATTTTTTATGGCAACAAATCCGCCAAGGGGTGATGGGCATCGTAATGGCGCTGTTAAAGGGCGCTCCCAAGTTAAAACTCCGTCAGGTCATTATGTAAAGCGTGACGCTGAAACTGGTCGTTTTATGGATGTGAAAACATCTAATAAAACACCGTTCAAGGGGGTGAGAAAGGAGAAGTAATTGGTTTGCTTCACTCGCATTCTGCAGAATTGCAGTATGCGAGTGAAAAAACGGAAAACATTTGGGTAGCTGCAAGTTTCATCAATATGAGTGAGGTAAAGCATGCTGATTAATAAAAAGCGGATCAAATCGATAGGTGGTTATGCAAAGGGATTGGCTAATGATAAGCCGGTGATTATTTGTGTGCCTCTAAAGCACATTGATCTGGTCAGTGCCGTTAATTGTGGCTTCAGTCCAATGTTTGATTTTGGTGAGACAGTGCTACCCTCAGCTAAAGGTTCGGTTGCCCGATTTAATTCACAAGGGAAACATATTGCTCTAAAGGATTTGCCAAAAGAACGTGTTTATCGCCAAGGTGAATGGAAGTGGAAGCAATTTTGTGGGCGTAATGAATATGAGGAAATGTCGAAAATAGTTGATATTCCCTACAGTCGATATCAACGAGATTATGTTGAGGCACCTTCAGTGGAGCTGTCTATCGTTGGTGACGCCTCAGGTGGAAAATTGATTTCAGCATCTAAAGTCATTTTCAATGCAGGAAATGAATGTTTAATAACGCATACGGTAAATCTATTTCTTGAAATATTTGGGATGTGCGAGCTAAGAAATGAAAATCTTGATTCTATTATAAGTTCGCCAATTAAAAAGCTTAACTGGGATATTTTGCCTAAAGGTAGAAAGCCTTGGGGGGAGCTTAAAACTTTGATCTCGCCGGTAATTAACAATTTACCGGAAGGAAATAAGGCTGTTATAGAAAAAAGATTTGAGTCTATTAATGTGTTTGAGCCAGAGTTTGTTGCGGTAGGGCGTGCTGGTTTTTCGGGATATCTTGTTTTTGGTTTTCCAGCAAAGTCCTTATTCATTTTGGAGTGTACCCAAATCAACAATGCAACTTATGTTATTGAGAATAACTGGGAGCAATTGTCTGGATTGACGAAGGCGGAAATATTGAACAATAAGCTGCATAAGCAGCGTGTCATGCATTGCAAAAGTTGGTTCAGTGAAGTTAATAAATTGTTATCTAAAGCTAACCGTTAATAGGTTTGGGGTGGCTGTATATGATCGAAATAGCAGGAAAAGTATTTGAGGTTTTACAGTCGGGAAATGTTCTATGGTTTGCGGTTTTCCTGATTGTTGCATTCGTAATGAATGCATCTAAGATTTTTGACTTCCTTGAAAGTCGGAAGAAAAAGCAAATTAAGCGCTTGCAGGAGGCGTTATCTTGCAATTTGTTAGATGAGAATTTCCGAAATTTTATTTCCCAAGAGCTTCATCGAGAATATTTTCTATATATCACAAATATTGCGGGAGAGAAGCAATATCGGGATCGGCTTTTTCAGATCCATAGAGATTCAAATGGCCGTCTTCCATTCTTTCATTTTCGAAGAGCTTCAGGTTCCGTAAAATTTGTTGATGGAAACGTAATGGTGAAGTTAGGATTCTTTGACAAGTTAAGCTATTGGTACAACATAGCAGCGGGGATATTTTTTCTGTTTGTTTCATGGGCATTTCTTATGATGCCCATATTGACTAAATCACTTAGTGTCGTTCAGGTCGCAGTTTATATTGGTGCAGGGCTAATGTTCTTATTCGTTGCGTTGCTCTTTGGCGCTCAAACTTTTCCTTATTCTTCAGCGATTAAGGTACAGGCAGAAATTAGTCGCCAAGAAAACAATGAGAATTGTCTGCCAAAACAATAAGTGGTCAAAGTGTTGTAATAAATTGCTTGGTTTAAAACCTTATTTAAAAGTGAATTAGCTCATGGCAGAGGTGAATTAATGAGTGAATATACGGTTGTTGAAGTTTCTGTGGATAATCCTGAAAAGCACCTTCCTGGTCAGCCTAAATTTATAATTCATTATGCGGTTGCTGATGAATCGGGGCGCATTGTTGCTGGTCCATATGCGTCACGATATAAAGCTGAAGAAATGTGTGAGGACTTAAATCGTCCTACTAAAAGCTGCTCAAGTGGTATGAGTATGTAAACCAACTTTTGGTGGTGTGACTTCTCGTTTTGGCGTCGCTTGAAATATCTTTGTAGTGCATAACATTGCAAAGATATTTCTGTAGGTCTAAATGTAGCCGTGGCTTAATGTTTTTTATAAGCTTTTGAATTTAAAGGAAATAAAACCAATGCATCATGGGAGTATGTTGGTCTGTCGGTTCTATAGCATTCATTGAATCAATCTTTTATGTATTTGATCTATATAGATAAATTGTTTTGTGTGGCCTGTTTACCGCCCAAAATGAGAGTAGCGGCATTATCCCACAGTCTGCCGGAAGGGTCGCGTTTTGAGTGGTATTAAGGTTAGGCTTTTGGCTCGTGATATTGACGAGCCAAATTGAAAAACGCGTGTAGGTAATCTATCTGCATATCAGGTTCGCGTGCGCCCAAATAAATATTTTTGTGAATGCCCTGTTTGCCGAGTTTGACTGGCATGACATCGAGCTTGCTCGCATATTCTTCTACCAGCCACCGGGGCAGGGCAGCCACACCACGGCCACTGGCGACCATTTGCATCATGATGTCGGTGGTTTCGATGGGTTTGTGGCGCCTGGGGCTAACGCCGGCGGGTGATAAAAACTGGTTAAAAATATCCAGCCGCTCAATGCTTACCGGATAGGTAATCAATACTTCGCTGCTTAAATCATCTGGCTCGATGTATTTAGCTTTCGCCAAGCGATGCGCACTATTCACCACCAATACCTGCTCATAATCAAACACAGGTTCATAGTGCAGCCCCGGTTTATAGAGCGGGTCGGGCGTTACCAGCAAATCGATTTCATAACCAAAGAGCGCGCCCAAGCCGCCGAATTGGAATTTCTGTTTTACATCGACTTCTACATCCGGCCAAGCCGACAAAAAAGGCGAGACCAGTTTAAGTAGCCACTGATAGCAAGGATGGCACTCCATTCCGATGCGCAATGCACCGCGTTCGCCCTGTGCATACTGGCGAATGCGCTCCTCCGCGTGATCCAACTGCGGCAGCACGCGATTCGCAACCGCCAGTAAATATTGCCCCGCTTGGGTCAGCTTCAAGCTGCGCCCTTCGCGAATCCAAATGTCGGTACCCAAATTGTGCTCCAGCTTTTTCACCGTGTGGCTCAACGCTGATTGGGTGAGATGCAGTTTTTCGGCGGCAGCAGTGAGTGACCCTTGGCGATCAACTTCGCGTACAACTGCTAAATGGATTCGTTCGAGCATGATTGATCACATGAATAAAGTTAATTGAATGCTTAAAAATTACCATTTTTTTTCATGTGTAACCAAGTGAAAATTTAAAGTCTATCGATTCAATCCTCACTTTGTTCCTGAGCTGTGCATTAGCGATTTGTAAATTCGGCTTGTTTACCCAAGAACTCTCTTTATTTCCCCAGTAGCTCTCTGCGAACAATTTCTGCACCCGCTGTTAAGGCTTGTAATTTGCCTCTAGCGATATGGCGAGGCAAAGGAGCCATGCCACAGTTGGTGCAAGGGCAGAGATTTTCTGCATCCACAAATTGAAGCGCTTTGCGAATAGTATTGGCAACTTCCTCTGGAGTTTCGATGGTGTTACTGGCTACGTCGATAGCACCTACCATCACTTTTTTACCGCGAATCAGCTCAAGCAGATCCATAGGAACATGCGAGTTGTGACACTCCAGCGAGATCATATCGATATTGGACTTTTGCAGTTTCGGAAAGATTTGCTCGTATTGGCGCCACTCTGAACCCAAAGTTTTTTTCCACTCGGTATTGGCTTTGATGCCATAGCCGTAACAAATATGTACAGCGGTTTGGCACTTGAGCCCTTCGATGGCTTTTTCCAGTGTCGCGATGCCCCAGTCATTCACCTCGTCAAAAAACACATTAAATGCAGGTTCGTCGAATTGGATAATATCCACTCCCGCGGCTTCCAATTCTTTCGCTTCCTGGTTGAGAATTTTCGCGAATTCCCACGCGAGTTTTTCACGGCTTTTATAGTGTTTATCAGAAAGCGTATCAATCATGGTCATAGGCCCAGGTAGAGCCCATTTAATTGGTTGATTGGTTTGTGCACGTAAAAATTTTGCATCCTCAACAAATACTGGTTTTTTACGGCTAACGGCACTAACTACTGTTGGTACGCTTGCATCGTAGCGGTCGCGAATTCGAACAGTTTCGCGGTTTTCAAAATCAACACCTTCGAGGTGTTCGATAAACGTAGTCACAAAGTGTTGGCGCGATTGCTCGCCATCGCCGACTATATCAAGACCTGCATGTTCTTGTTCTTGCAGTGACAGGCGCAACGCATCTTGTTTTCCATCGATTAATTCATCACCTTCCAATTTCCACGGTGACCAGAGTGTTTCCGGCTGCGCGAGCCAAGAGGGTTTAGGCAAGCTGCCAGCTGTTGAAGTCGGTAATAATTTTTTCATAAAAATAATTTTTCTAAATGATTTATAAAAGTGAGTTAATTTAAGCAGCGTAAGTCTTTAAAGTTTCGGTCGCGTAGCGGGAAGACCACTGCTCAAGCGCAGCCAAGTGTGGCTTGATGAAATTTTCCTCCGCAAACTTTCCTTGCTGAACTGCCAAGCGGCCACGCTCTTCACGGTCATAAACAATACGTGTTAGTGAGTGATCCTGATTTTTCAAATGCGGTTGATAGCAAGCACCTGCAACAGAATTCGCGTTGTAAATTTCCGGGCGATAAATTTTTTGGAAGGACTCCATGGTGCTGATGGTGCTGATAAGTTCAAGATTGGTGTAATCGTTCAGCAAGTCGCCAAAGAAATAAAACGCCAAAGGTGCCGCCGCGTTTTGCGGCAGAAAATAGCGAACCTCAAAGCCCATTTTTTTGAAATATTGCTCAGTTAGCGATGATTCATTTGGCAGATATTCAACGCCCAATACTGGATGCTGATTTTCAGTGCGTTGATAAACTTTGTTATCCGACACACTCAGGCAAACAACCGGGAGCTTGTTGAAATTTTCTTTGTAGGTATCCGAATTCACAAAACACTGAAACAGCTTGCCGTGCAGATCGCCAAAATTCTCCGGTACGCTAAAACCAGTCTTACCTTTGTTGTGATCCAACAGACGCACGCTGAAATCATAATCACGCACATAAGAAGAAAAATTATTCCCCACAATGCCTTGAATACGCTGATTGGTTTTGCGATCAAGAATATAAGTTTTCAAAATTTCAAATGAAGGAAAGGTATGACCATGACCTTCGATATTGATATCGACGGAAATAATTTCCAGCTCAAGCGAGTAGCGGTCGCTGTTAGTGTTATCCCAATGCGCAAAGCCATTAAAGCGGTTATCGATCATCTTTAACGTATTGCGCAGGTTCTCCTGACGGCGCTCGCCTCTCGCCAAGTTGGCAAAGTTGGTAGTGATGCGCGTATTGCCGGAAGGCTCGTAATTCTCATCAAAGCGAATGCTTTTAAGTGTAAAAGTAAGTTCGTTGCTCATGGTCTGGTCACCCTAATCAATGCGATAAAGCTTAAGTTTCGATAGGGTGAGATTTATACCGGACTGAAATCATGAATAAAAATGATATATTTTCACTATTCAATGAAAATTATTCATTTTTTATTGGGTTTGTTTCCTGTGACGATTGCCGATGGTGCTTTTAGGCGGCGACCACTAGATAGGATTTAGCGGCCGTAGATGAGTGCCTGATATAGATTGGGAATGTTTCTGTTGTCGGAGTTGAGTTGCTGCTTGCAATAAACTGGAGCCATCCCAGTTAGTCGGGTTTGCTGGTGTTGCAGTGTCAAAAAGCGCAGTGCGCAGGGAGTTAATTTGCGTAGCCAGTTCGGGATTTTTGTTGCAGAGATCATCCAGACTTTGTTGGTTCTCCGGGTGCTCAGCCCAATTCAATAGCGCTGAATAAATCTGTGCGGCATCGCCTGTTGCAATGGCTTGTTCAAGCTGTTTAAACGCGGCCAATTCCGATGCAGCATAACGCGCTTGTTGCTCTGCTTTCCATGCGTGCCAGTATGCGAGCAGGCGCGGTAAATAATGTGACAGTAAATAAATGGCAGACGCTAATAGTAACGCCGCGCTGGCGATTAAACCGATGAAATGCCAATTTAAAAACAGCGTTAGCTTACTAGCCGTGTCTTGCGGCAATGAAAACTCTGCGTTGTTGGGGTTGGCCGCAGCGTTAAATTCTATTGCTGGTGCAGAAACTTTTTCAGATTTGCCGCTGGCAGGGTTCCACCATTCAAGTGTGATTTCGGGCAGCGTGTAATTTCCTGTTGTTTGAATAACGTAGGTGGCGGCGTCGGTGCGGGTGCCGCCAGCAAAACCTGCTCGATCTTTTATCTTGTCATCAACGGTTCCGGTTTTTGGGTATACATCAAGGCCAGCAATTTTTGAGAATTTAACTGGAGGAATCAGCATGCCTTGTGCGCCAGCGGCCTGAATTTCAATGGTGCGGGTAATTGCATCGCCCACTTTCAACCCGTCCAATTTTCTATCCAGCGTTTGCTGTATTTTTACCTCGGTCGATACCAACAACTTTTCAGTGCCAGCGGGGCGTGGAAGTGATTTCACTTTAATGGTGATAGCTTGGGTGGTAGCGGTCATTGGCGTTTCGCTTTGACCGGGGTAGAGCGTTAATTCCAATGGCGGTATGGTGATATCGCCATCGCCCGTTGGCGTGATGATGTAAGCGCGCGAAACGCCTGACCATTGTTCGTTGTCGATGCTTTCATTTAGATATAACGCGCGCTCATCCAACAGCGTCATGATTGCGTTAGGTAATTTAACTGCAGGGTATGTGGGCGCATTGGTAAAAAAGGTGTTGGTGAGGGCATCGACTGTTAGTCGTACTTGTTGGCCAGCTACAACCGGTTCAGCATTTTCCAGCGATGCACGCGCGATAACTTTGGGTTCCTGCGCCCAAGCCGAGATGGCCACGCACAAGCCCAGTAATAATAAACAGCGTAAGAATGCGGGCATCATGGCGTTTGCTCTTGATGAATTGGTTCCTCTTGCGGAGGCATTGCAACTGGCGCTGCATCAGCTTGTTGGCTGAACTTCATGCGCAAAAAATCCGCGGGCGATGTTTTTAAATTGCGCATCCACATTTCTGCATTTTGTTTGCGTAATTGCTTGGCATCCATTTGTTTTTCTTGTCCTTTATTTTCTTTGTTATCGAATTTGATTTCGTCGGGGTCAAGGTCGGGAGCTTCTTCGGTTTCGTCATCTTTTTTCTTTTTAATAAGTGCTTTTACTAACTCACGATTGGCTTCTGCTTCTGGAAAATCCGGTTGGGTTTTTAGCGCGAGATTAAACGCTTTAACTGCTTCGGGATAATGGCGCAGGCGCGCATAACAATTGCCCATTTCAAAATAGCCGCGCGCGGAATCCAGCCGTGCAAATTCGCCCAGCGCTTCCTGATATTTTCCGCCATTGCTGTAGGCCAAACCTTTCCAGAGTGGATCGTTAAAATGTTCTGCGGCCTTGAGATAATCGCCGTGTGCAAAATGCCAGCGACCCTGCTGATCGGGCGTCATAAATAAATCGATCAAGCTTTGTAGTGACAGGCTTTGTTTGGAGAAAGTCGCTGCCTGCGCTGGCGTTGGAAGCGCGAGGCTGGCGATAAAAATCCAGCCCACGCACCAGCGCACCACCCAGCCGCGACGGAACCAGAGTGAGGCGAGCAGGGCGATAGGAATGCACAACCAGTAACCGGATTCTTTCCAGCGCAGCGCTTTGTTTTGCGCTTCTATTTGCTGCATATGGGTTTGCGCGCGATTTTGTACCCAGTGCATATCGTCGTCATCCAGCGTCAGGCTGGCGAGGGGGATGTTCGCTTCGCTTGATACTTGTTTGAGACTTTTACTATCAAAGCTACCGGTGATTGGTCTGCCGTCGGCATCGACAGCAACTTCGCCATTGGGGTTACGCAGTGGCCCGCCTTGGGCTGTGCCGGCCGCCAAAATTAAAATCTGCTGAGTGTTTTGCTTTGACGTTGCGAGGAAGGCGGGAATCTGTGTGCTATCAAAACCATCGGTAAAAAATAATACGGTGCCGGGCGCATCTTCTTTGCCCAATAGGTTTTCAGCTTCCTTCAACGCCGCTGCTGCATTTTTACCGGCGACGGGCATTAAATCGGTTGCGAGTGCATCCAGAAAAATTTGCAAAATTTCCGGATCTTCCGAGGGCGGCACAACCATATGCGCTGTGCCTGCGTAGACCACCAAACCAGTTCGCGCACCGGGGCGCAATTTGGCGAGGTCGCTGACTTTTTGTTTAACGCGTTCCAAACGGGTAGGGGAAATATCAGTCGCATCCATCGAGCGCGAAAGGTCGATGGCGATAATCATCGGCGCTTTATTTTGCGAGTAGGGCGGCTGCTCTTTTTTCCAGCTGGGGCCAGCGATGGCGATGCCAGTGAGGATGAGTGATACCGAAATCAAATGAATGGGTTTGATACGAAAATTGGACTTTTCACCCACCAAAAGTGCATTTAATAAATGTGGTGCAATCAACTTGCCCCATTTGGCCGTGGGGTTGGATTGATGCTGCCACAGCCATTGCAATGCGATGGCCAGCGGAATCAGCAGTAACCACCAAGGGCGCAAAAAGTGAAAGGCAGAAATATCCATTTTAGTTGCCCCCTGAATCCATATGTGGGCGCGATGCCTCGGCTCCTGCTCCAGATTTGGAGCGCCGTAAGCTAGCGAAGAGCAGGGCGATCAGGTGATAAAACGCGAGCAGGCACGCATAGGCTGCGAGCGGAACCCAAAACAGATCGATGCGCGCGCGGTATTCCAAATGTTTTGCCTTATCGGGCGTGATGCCATCGATAGTGGTGTAAATCTGCTCCAGCTCGCTTTGGTTTTCGGCGCGGAAACTGCGCCCGCCAGTGGCGGCGGCGATTTGTTGCAGCGCATCCAAATCCACTTTGTTTTCGCCCTCGGCATTCACATCGCCAATGCCAATGGTGTGAATGGTGATCTGGTTGTCTTTGGCGATTTCCGCTGCGCGTTCAGGTGGTAAACGGCTGGCGGTGTCATTGCCATCGGTCAGCAATACCAGCACCTTTTCCTGTGTTTTTGCACGTTCGGTCATTTTGATAGCAACGCCTATGGCATCGCCAATCGCGGTTTGTGGCCCCGCCATGCCGATGCGAGTTTCGGCCAATAACAGGCGCACGGTTTCATGGTCCAGTGTGAGCGGCGCTTGCGGAAATGCAGCTTGGCCAAACACAATCAGACCGATGCGGTCAGTAGTGCGGCGCTGGATAAAATCATCCACCACGCTTTTGACTGCGGTGAGGCGATCAACTTGTTCGCCGTTCAGGTTGTAATCGCGCGCTTCCATCGACTGGGATAAATCAATCGCCAACAGCAAGTCCCGTGCAGCTTCAAAATGTTCGACCGGCGGCTGCACCCATTGCGGCCGCGCCAAGGCGGCAATGCATAAAATCCAGCAGATTGGCGCTAATAAACGCTGCGCCCAATTGGCTCGATGTTCCACCGCGCCCTGTTGCGGTTTGATGCCGGTAACTTCCGCTGCCTGCTCAAAGAAAGGCACGCGCACGGCTTGGGTGCGCTCGCGATGAGGCGGAAACAACCACCACACCAGCAGCGGTAAGGGCAGCAGAATGAAAGCCCAAATATACTCAAACTCAAACATGATGTTCCCTAATCCAGCGGCGAGTGAGCGCCAGTAGCGCGTGCAGTTCCTTGGGGTTGGCTATTTGGGAATTGGCGGGGCTGCTGTAAGCCAAGGCCGGAATCAGTTTGCCTGGCGCATCCAGAAACCCGGCTTGCGGCAGGCTCGCATCCAACCATTGCAGCCAAGCATCACCGCTAAGTGCGGCTATGTCGGCGCGCGGTGCAGCAGTTAGGGCGACGCGTTTTATCAGCGTTGGTAACTGCGCGGCGGCAGAGGGGTGGGAGCCAAGCGCCTGTTCGATTTGATCCAGCTCGGCCAGAGCTTCCACTCGGTAGCGATTAGCAAGGCGATACTGATAATTGCGCCAGAGGTTCCAGCAGATAAGCACAATCACCACTGCTGCAAGAATCACCCAGCCGATAGTTTGCGGTGTATAGGGGACGACCGGCGGGAGCGGTAGTTCTTTGAGTGCGTCCAGACTGGGTGCAGTGCTGTCAACAAGCTCAGCCATGATTGCCTCCGCTGGATGCAAGTTGCGCGCGCTGTTGTTGATGCCGGTTGTGGTCAGGTGCAGCGAGCGGGCGCCCGAGCATTTGCCGCAACTGGTCGGCGCTATCGCGCGCGGTGTCAAACATCATCAGTGGTACACCGCTGCGTTTTAGCATGTCGTGAATGGCTTCCTGACGCTCCTGAAAATGTTCGTGGAGCGAGCTGCGCATCCGCGAGTGTTCGCCCATATCGATTTCAATTTGCAAGTCGCCGCCGGTCACGACTATATGCCCGCCGGATTTCACATCCAGCGCAGTAGGGTCAAAAACCATCGCCGCAATCACATCATTTTTGGCGGTCAGTTCGCGCAACAGCTGGCGGGTGCGTTCATTGGCTCCGGCAAAATCGCTGATCACGCAGATCATATGGTCATGGGTGTTAAGCGCCAGCGCGGTTTCCAGTGACTTATCGAGTTGATGCGGATTAATACTGATGTCAGTTTCCGCTTGCAGTGTGGCGTTGGCCTT
Source organism: Cellvibrio chitinivorans (assembly GCF_035117775.1). Classification (NCBI taxonomy): domain Bacteria; kingdom Pseudomonadati; phylum Pseudomonadota; class Gammaproteobacteria; order Cellvibrionales; family Cellvibrionaceae; genus Cellvibrio; species Cellvibrio chitinivorans. Next base: position 309,380 of record NZ_JAYKKN010000004.1, on the reverse strand, counting down.
GGCGATGGCGCCGAGAATAGCGTGAACATGGTTGCGGCTGCGCTGCGGACGCATGCGGGTGATATTGGTGTCATCAAAAACGATAGCGCCAATACGGTCGCTGGCGCCCACAACTGACCACGCAATTAGCGCGGCAAGTTCAGCGGCGATGACCGATTTCATCGCGCGTATAGAGCCGAAATACATCGACATGGACTGATCGACAATCACCAGCATCGGCCGGTCGCGCTCTTCGGTGTAGGCGCGCACTTGCGGGCGGCCGGTGCGCAGGGTGACTTTCCAGTCGACCGTGCGCAAATCATCACCCGGAACATAGGCGCGAATCTCTTCAAAATCGAGGCCGCGGCCACGCATGCGTGAGCTGTGTTTGCCCGCCAAAACGCTGCGCCGCGATTGATGCGGCAAAAAACTCAGACCCTGCGCGCGATGCTCCAAACGCACCAAGTGATTGAGTGAGACAAAAATGCTGCCATCGGCCGGCGGGACAGTGAAGCTCATGCTCACCTCAGGCCGGAACGGCGACCAGTTGTAATAACTTATCCAGCACCTGATCGGCAGAAATGCCATCGGCATTGGCGTCATAAGACAGCATCAGCCTATGGCGCAGCACCGGATGCACCACCGCGCGCACATCGTCGGGCGAGACAAAATCGCGTCCGGCAAGCCACGCATGAGCACGCGCTGCATGGTCAAGGCCAATGCCACCGCGCGGGCTGGAGCCAAGCTGCACCCAAGTGGCGAGTTGGTCATCGTACTTTTTGGGATAGCGAGTAGCGTTGATGATATCGACGATGTAACGCGCGACTGAATCGGCCACTTTTATTTGGCTAATTTCCTGCCGCGCGCTGAATACTGAATCCAGAGCGATAGTGTCGGGCGCTTGTGTTGAAGGTGCATGTGTTGTGGGAGGGGTTGTAGAGGATTGGCTCGCAGCAGCGGCCTTGGCTTCTTCACCACGAACAAGCGCCAAAACGCCGCATTCACTTTCTGCATCCGGGTAATCCACCAAAATCTTCAGCAAAAACCGGTCGGTTTGCGCTTCTGGTAGCGGGTAGGTGCCTTCCTGTTCAATCGGGTTTTGCGTCGCCATCACCATAAACAGAGGTGGCAGCGCATGGGTTTTACCGGCAACCGTTACTTGCCGCTCTTCCATCGCCTCTAACAAAGCAGCTTGTACCTTGGCGGGGGCGCGGTTGATTTCGTCGGCGAGCACAATGTTGCCGAACAAAGGGCCTGGCTCAAAACGGAAGATATTCTCGCCCTTATCCTGATGCAGAACTTCAGTGCCGGTAATGTCGGAGGGGAGTAGGTCGGGAGTGAATTGGATGCGGCGCATTTGCGCATCGAGATTTTTAGCGAGGCTTTTAACCGCGCGGGTTTTTGCAAGGCCGGGCAAGCTTTCCATCAGCACATGGCCATTAGCCAGTAACCCCAGCACCATCTGGTCGATAACCGTTTGCTGGCCGATGATGGATGTCGCAATACGTTTCTTTAACTCAAGGATGTCACTATGAGCACTCATTCCGTCGTTTCTCCAGTAATCCAGCTGTAGTCTTCGGCGGATGCTCAGGTCAAGCGTCCACAGAAATATGCCAAATAACTATATTTTATGAATCCATATATTTCCAATTTGGATTTGAATTGAGGATTTAAGTTATCAATAAAATGTGTCGCCTATCTGATCTGGCACATTTTTCATTGAGTCTAATAATTATGCGTATCCAAAGCCGCTTGCAGTTTCGCTCCATTTTTCGTGTAAAAGTCAGCAACCCTGAAACAGGTGCGCTGATTGGCTATGTGGGTGATGTGTCGGAGAACGGCCTTAAAATATTGAGTGATACCGAATACGAAGTTGGCGCTGATGTGAAGGTTCGCATGCGCATGCGTATCAATGAAACGGAAACTCTGCAGTTTGATTTAAGCCTGACCTGTATGTGGACAGGCACTAATATTAAAACCGGCTATTTCGAAGCCGGTTTTATACTGGCGCAGCCATCGGCAGAATTTACCTTGATGGTGGAAAAAATGCGCATCCTGCGCGGTGAAGTTGATGATGTGGATTGATCGCCAAAGATTGATCTCCACGGATTGATCAGCAGCGATAGAAAAACTTATCCCAAACTCCCCAAAATATTCACGCCGACTTTTTCCGGAATTTCATTTTGCGATAATACATGCAGCCCTGGGCTGAATACGCGCGCATAGCGGGCGAGCAGCGGGCGCAGTTGCGGCATTACCGCGAGAATCGGTGGATGACCTTCTTTGCGCAGTTTTTCTTTTACCACTGGCATAGTGGTTTGTAATTGGTTAAGTAGATTCGGCTCTACCGGAATATTATCCAAACTCACCGGGCCTGCTTGTTTGGCGATGCTCAAGGCACTGAGAAGCGTATTCTCCAAATTATTATCCAGTACAAAAACTGAAAGCTCGGTGCGGTCTCCGGCAATGCTGGTGACAATATTGCGGCGCAGGGCAAAGCGCACATCGGCGGCGAGCAAGACAGGGTCTTTAGTACTTTCACTGCTTTCTACCAGCGCGGTGGCGATGCTGACGATATCGCGCAGCGACACTTCTTCTTGCAGCAATTGGCGATACACGCGATGTTGTTGCATGAGCGTTAATTGATGTTTTAACGCATCGGCGAGCTTCGGCGCTTGCTGATTTAAACGTTGCAACAAATGATCAACATCATCGTGTTTAAACACTTCGGGCAAATTGGTGCGAATCACTTTATTTAAGTGAGTGGCGATGACACTCGCGCAATCAATTACTTGATAACCCAAATTTAACGCGCGCGATTTTTCTGCGGGCAGAATCCACACTACTGGCATGCGATAGGCCGGGTCGGTGCCCAAAATACCATCGACTTCGCCGTAGAGTTCGGGCGATGGAATGGCCATCAATCTGTCAGCATGAATTTCAGCGCCGTCAATTTTTTCGCCGTTGATGTAAATAAAATATTGCGCTGCTTTTAAACGCAGGCTATCGCGGATGTGTACTTCCGGTAATAAAAAGCCGAGGTTTTCCGAGAGTGTCTGGCGCACGCCGCGCACACGTTGGGTGAGTGGTGCACCGGCGGCCTGATTCACCAATCCTACCAATTTGTAACCGAGTGAAATCGAAAGGGTTTCCACCGCGGGGATATCGTCCCACGCGAGGTTTTGATTTTGCTCCTGCGTCATTGCATTGGTGATGGCTTCGGCTTCATCCAATGCATCCGCTGGTTGCGGATTTTGTGATATTCGCCAAGCGATAAATCCCACCAATCCTGCAAAGGTAAAAAATGCCAGATGTGGCATGCCGGGAATTGCGCCGAGTAAAAATAAAATTCCGGCCACTGTGTAGAGTGTGCTGGGTGATGCCAGTAATTGACGCCCAACTTGCTCGGTAATTTCCGAAGATTCATTAATGCGCGTAACGATAATTGCAGCAGCAGTGGAGAGTAGCAGCGCAGGAATTTGTGCAACCAAGCCATCACCAATTGCAAGCAGGGCGTATTGTTGGAATGCCTGACCCGCGCTCAAATCGTACATAAACATGCCGATGGCAAAACCACCAAACAGGTTGATTAATAGAATCAAAATACCGGCGATGGCATCGCCGCGTACAAATTTGGATGCACCATCCATCGCGCCGTAAAAGTCGGCTTCTTTGGATACTTGTTGGCGGCGTTTTTTTGCATCTTCCTGAGTAATTAAACCCGCGTTTAAGTCGGCATCGATTGCCATTTGTTTGCCGGGCAATGCATCCAAGGTAAAGCGCGCGGTCACCTCTGAAATACGTTCACCGCCCTTGGTGATAACAATAAAGTTCACGATCATCAAAATCATGAACACCACCATGCCCACAATAAAGTTGCCACCGATAACCACTTCACCAAAGGCTTCAATCACTTTACCGGCTGCATCTGTACCTTCGTGACCATCCAATAACACCACGCGGGTTGAGGCTACGTTCAAACACAAACGCATCAAGGTAGAAATCAAAATTATCGTTGGGAAGAGTGAAAAATCCAGCGGGCTTTTGGCCGATACGCTGGTGAGCAAAATCAGAATCGCGGTGGCGATATTAAAAGTAAATAAAATATCCAACAGCAGCGGTGGCAGCGGCAGAATAATCATTGCCAGTATCGACAATATCAGCAGCGGAATGCCAATGCGGCCACTGCGGAAGGTAGATCCGAATTGTTGAAGTGGATTCATGATTAAGTCCTGTTGGCCATGCTGGCGGGAATAGGAAGATTGCTAGGCAAAATAGGTTTGTTGCGGCGGCCTTGGCGATAGGCGCGCAGGTGCAAAATGTACGTCAGTACGTGTGCAACTGCGGTGTAAAGCGGCGCGGGAATTTGTTGGTTGATGCGTGTGGTGTGGTAAATCGCACGTGCAAGTGGCGGCAGCTCGACTACTTCAAGCTTGTGACCGGCGGCGAGTTTTTTAATGTAGAGCGCCATTTCATCTACACCTTTTGCCAGCACGTAGGGCGCTTTGGCTTTTTTCAAGTCGTATTTAAGCGCGACGGCAAAGTGCTCGGGGTTGACGATAACGACATCAGCATCTTTGATGACTTTATTGATTTGGCGCTGCAACATTTGCCGCTGCAATTGTTTGATGCGCGCTTTAACTTCCGGGCGGCCTTCTTGATTTTTGTGCTCTTCTTTTACTTCTTGCTTACTCATGCGCATTTTTTTCAAAAAGAAAAAACGTTGCAGCGGAATGTCGATAAATGAAAACACAATAAACACCACCAGCAGAGCAAGGGTAGTGTTAAACAACAGACCAAAAGCGCTGCCGATGGCACCGGACAGATCGCCACGCTGCAATTCAATTAGATGTGCGCTGGCTTCAATCACTAACCACCAAGCTGCGCCCAGAAGCACGCTGACTTTGAGTATAGACTTGGCGAGCTCTGCCCAGTTTTGGGCGGAGACAATTTTGCCCAAACCTTTAATCGGGTTCATGCGGCTGAACTGCGGCATAAAATTTTTGCTGGCAAATACCCAGCCACCGGGCATAAGTGACAAGCTGATAACAAGTAGTGGCGTGATCAGTAACGGCAACAACACTTTAATAAACAAAATAATATTGTGCGTGAGCAGCAGTTGAATATCGGTCAGGCGAATATTGGTTTCGTGAAAGTTTACATAGGAAAGTGCAAAACTCTCGCGCAGGGTTTCGGAATAAAACCCTATGCTGTATTTCAGTACTAGCAGCGTTGCAAGTAATGAAATGGTGGTCGCCAAATCTTTGGAACGCGCAACCTGACCTTCGTCCTTACTCTTTTTGAGTTTATGGGCGGAGGCTTCTTCTGTTTTATCCTGACTGCTGCTGTCGTCGGCCATGTTTTAGACTCCGCGCAGCACTACGCCAATGGTGTCCAGCAGCTCTCGCGTTAAATGCAGGTAGCTTTGCGGCATATTGGGTAGGGTCAGGTAAATACAGAGTAATCCCACCAGAATAGTGATAGGAAAACCCAGTGAAAATAAATTCATCGCCGGTGAAATTCGGTTGAGCAAACCAAAACTGAATTGCACCAGCGACATACAAAATACAATTGGCAAGCTGATTAATACAGCGGCGGAAAACATCCAGGTAATGCCACGTAAAAAGGCTTCAACCCCTAAATAATGCAAGCCGCCGCCCACCGGCCAGTGCACAAAACTCTGGTAGAAAACGCTGATAATTAATAAATGGCAATCGATGGAGAAAAATAAAAACACCAGCAAAATAAAATACAGCTGGTAAACAATCGATGAAGAGGAAACGCCATTAGTTGGGTCATTGTAGCGCGCCATGCTCATACCCATCTGGCCGGAGATAATCTCGCCCACCAGCATAAAAATGGTGAAAACCAGTTGCAGCATCAGTCCCAATATTACGCCAAAAATAATTTGCTCAAAGGTAGTCATAACGCCTTTGAGCGAGAGCGGTTCTATCGCTGGCGGGACGGGCAATATTTTCCCCAGCGCGAGTGTTAATACCAGTGCGAGGAGCACACGTACGCGAGTTGATACACTTTTGTGATTAAACAGCGGTGCCATGCTCAGCAGTGCAAGCAAACGGCAAAACGGCCACCAATAAGCTTGCGCGTCGCGCAGTAATTGGCTGAGTTCAAACAGCGGTGCGTTGCTCATAGCAGTGCTATCGGCGCTAACCGATGATGGTTCCCGCTTGCTGGAAAATTTCTATAAACAAATCGCGCAGGGTTTGCAGAATCCAATTGCCGGAAAATAACAACATGCCGAGCGTAATTAGCAGACGAGGTAAAAAGCTCAGCATCTGTTCGTTAATTTGGGTTGCCGCTTGAAAAACACTCACGATCAAACCGCCGATCAAACTGGGCACAATCAATACGCACACCACCAAGCCGGTAATGTAAACCGCGTTGGCGATAATGGTGGTAGCAGCTTCGGGCGTCATCATGTTTGTTTACTCGTGATGTTTTTTCGTTGTCGTTAGTGATGGCTGAAGGTTAGTGATTGCTGAGGATAGCCGCGCTAAAACGACCTGGCTCTAAAAGGGTTGTATGCTGGTCGTAAGTGTGCCGACTAATAATGTCCAGCCATCGACTAATACAAACACCATTAATTTAAAGGGCAGGGAGATCATCATGGGCGAGAGCATCATCATGCCCATTGCCATCAAGACACTGGCGACAATTAAATCGATCACCAAAAAGGGAACAAAAATCATAAAGCCGATTTGAAAAGCGGTTTTTAATTCGCTTAATACAAAGGCGGGCAGCAGGACTAAAAAATCCAGATCTTTTAAATCGTTGGGGCGCTCCTCGCCAGCGATTTCGATCATGGTATCGAGCGCGCTGCTGCTGGTTTGCGCGAGCATAAATTGGCTGAGGATATTTTTGCCTTCGGTCAGCCCCTGTTGCAGAGTGATTTGATCTGCTTCATAGGGTTGATAGGCTTTGGTGTAAATTTCGTTGCCTACGGGGCGCATCACCAACAAGGTCAAACACAGGGCGATGCCAATCAAAACTGGGTTAGGCGGGCTTTGTTGTAAACCAATCGCTTGGCGGAAAATCGCCAGCACGATAATAAAGCGGGTGAAACAGGTCATCATCATCAACATCGCAGGCAGCAAACCCAGCAGTGTCATCAACACCAGAATTTGCAGTTTGACGCTCATCTCCCGACCGTTTTCGGTGTCGTTGATATTGAGCAGGGTGAGATCCCCGCCCGCCGCCCACGACAGCGATGGCAACAGCAGTAGCGCTAGTAAGCTGATGATGTGACTGATGCGAATCATGGTGCCAATCCGTTCAGACCGTTGCCGCTCAGTTCCAGAATGCGCAGGCCGTAGTTGCCGTTCATCACCACGACTTCGGCTTTGGCAAAGAACGCGCCGTTCACCTTAACGTCGAGCGCTTCGCCCGCGAGCTTGTCCAGCATGATCACGCTGCTGGTATCCACTTCCATCAATTCTTTGAGCGGGATTTCAGTTGAGGCAACTTCCAGCGTCACATTCACTGGAATCTTGCCGAAGAAGCTCAAGTCCTGCTGCGGTGCTTGCGGGGCAGGCGGCACATCAAAACCGGTATTTAAGGGCGCAGCTTCCGGCATAGGTGGCAGGCCGAGCTCGCCGGAATTCATCAGATTGTCTAAATCGCTGTCAATGAATTGGTTGTTCATGATGTTTTTACACTCTCCAAAGAGGTTAAAAAGAGGGCGCCATCGTCTTCAAACACGCTGCCGCGAAAGAGTTTTTCCTGATTGATTTCCACATCGCAGCGCTCGCGCATACGCATCATCACTATGTCGCCAACTTGTAACGCCAACACTTGTGAGAGTGGCATTTGGATAGCGGCGATCACGCAGTCGAGTTTTACCGGCAGGTGGATGATCTGGTTGATTGGGTTGAGAGAGGTCGGGACCGGCACTGGATTAATCATGCGGCTGGTCAGCTCATCTACCAGTTGGGTATCCAGATATATAAAGAGGGACGATTGCTTGTTGGTGATATGGCTGTGGTACTGGAATTCAGCGATGTACTCCCACTGGGTTTCCTCGTAGGCGTTTTCCCAGGGTTGCAGATCGCCAAAGGTATCGCCGCCGAGCAGCGCACGCGCGAAGATTTGCGCCACATCAATGCCCAAACGGCTGCGCATCCGCTGTTCGGAAATGCTCACCGGCGGGTTGTCTTGCCCGGGCACACCTACGCCGCCGTAGTAACACTCCAACACTTCACCCAGCAGACTGCGCTCCATCGCAAAACCGACCTTGCCCAGCGCTGAGCGATAAATGCACTCGGCATCCTGATTGCGCTGTTCATGCACCTGCACCCGAATCAATTCCAGATTGATGCGGTAGTTGCGCAAAAAATAGTCGCCAATCACCCGCGGATGCTTGGTAAAGATCTCGTGGATGAACTGCGGAATCTTGTGATAGTGGCGCCCCAGCTTGTGCGGCTTTAACCGAACGAACTGATCGGGCGCTACCTTGTGAAGCACTTTTGCGCTGGTCTTCATGGCATTCGGCGTCATGGTGTTTAAGGTTTTTGGGTTGTATGAGAAATGGACTATCCACAACTGCATCAACAAAGGAGTGTGATGTCCGTCACTTGGGCGAGTATAGGAGGGCGCTGGGCGGGAAATTAAATCAATAAATATCAAAAGCTGTTTTTGAGCGGGTTTCAGGCCGTTTGAGCTTATTTGATCTCAATTGATTTAGTGGTTTGAGGGGGAGTTGTTAATGTTCGTGGACATGAAGTGGTTCACAGTTTTTGTGGTCTTGCGTCACGGTCGGTTCTTAAATGAACAGGCCAGATAAAAATGAAAGACGACCATAAATACGTAAAACTTAATTGAATCGCAAAAATTCATAGCCAAAACCTAAAGCATATATAGGAAGGGTGACTAACGGTGATCTCCACAAACGCAGCAATGAAGCTCAGCCCGGTACAGAGTCGCGACCGCTTTGCGGATGAGCGCTTGTTTGCCGACCGCCAGCCCGCGAGCAATCGCCGTGCGGCGCGTAAGGTCATCATTATTGGTCGCCCGCAGGATGACTTTTCCGGCGAATCAACCGGCCATCTTCTTAATGAGAGCCTGGAGCTTAATGGTTGCCAGCTAATCCATTGCACCGGTTTTGGCGAGTTGAGTGCTTCTTTAATTGCCAGCGCCAGTATGGTGTTTGTGTATGTCAGCAGTTTCCCCGGTGCGGGTTTGTTTGCGCGCGTAGGTGCGTTGATTGCCGATGCTCCACAACTGAGTATCGTCCCCGTTGTTGAATATGCCGATCAGGAAAAAGCCGCCGCACTCTTGGAAATGGGCTGTGTGGATTACTTGCTGGCGCCCTTTAGTGCATCGCAATTAGATATGTTGTTGCAGCGTCTGGAGTCAGCGCTGGCAGCGGAAGAGATTTTTGTCACCCGCTCACGCGCCGGTCGCCGCCTGTTGGCGATGGCGCAGCGCGTGGCTATGGCGACTGCGCCCATTCTGATTACCGGTGAAACCGGAACCGGTAAAGAGATGATGGCGCGCTACATTCACCGTTTTGCGCATCGCTCGGCTAATGCTGAGGATGCGCCTTTTATTGCAGTCAACTGCGCGGCGATTCCCGAGCAGATGCTTGAATCCTTGTTATTCGGTCATGAAAAGGGCGCTTTTACCGGCGCTACTGCCTCCCAAGCGGGCAAGTTTGAACTCGCCAACGGCGGCACTCTGCTGCTGGATGAAATCGGTGAGTTGCCACTCGGCCTGCAAGCCAAGCTGCTGCGTGTGCTGCAAGAGCAGAAAGTCGAGCGCTTGGGCGGCCACAAAGAAATCCCGCTCAATGTTCGCATCATCGCTGCGACTAACCGCGATTTGCAGGTGGAAGTGGCTGAGGGGCGTTTCCGTTCGGATTTGATGTTCCGTCTGGATGTTCTGCCGCTGCACATCAGCCCACTGCGCGAGCGTAAAGATGATGTACTGCCACTGGCGCAGCGCCTGATCCGCAAACACGCGCCTCATGAACAGCGCGATGATCTGTTAACTCAATCTGCGTGCGATGCGCTTATCGCCCACAACTGGCCGGGCAATGTGCGTGAATTGGAAAATATGCTGCAACGCGCCTTGGTGCTGCGCAATGGCTTGTTTATCCAGCCACAGGATTTGGGTTTAAGTGCGGGTACTAGCGAAATTGTGCAGCTAAATGCGCCGATTAATAGCGAAATGAACGGCGAAATGAGCGGCAAGGCTGCCTTGCGTGCCAGCGGCAAATGGGCTGAATACCAGCATGTGATCGACACCATTCGCCGTTTTGGTGGCCACAAAACCAAGGCCGCAGAAAGCCTAGGCATGACCCCACGCGCGCTGCGCTATCGCCTTACCGCCATGCGCGAGCAGGGTGTGCAAATCACTTTTTAAGCGCGAATTTTCATCAGATTTTTGTCACTCGGGAGCGACACCATGAGTTCAATTGTGCAAGTTCAACAGGAATTGCTGGGGCGTATTGACCAGATGAAACAGGTCGCCGAAGGCCCGGCGATAGCAGCCAATCCACTGGATTCCAGCGACAGCAGTGGCAGCATGAGCGCCGCCTTTGTCGATGTGATCAAAGCGGTGGATGGTCAGCAGCACAAAGCCAGCGCTATGCAGGCGGCAGTCGATGCCGGTGCTAGCGATGACTTGGTAGGTGCAATGGTAGAAAGCCAAAAGGCGAGTGTGGCCTTTTCTGCACTGATGCAAGTTCGCAATAAAGTGACCGGTGCCTTTGAAGAAGTGATGCGCATGCCGGTGTAATCGGGCGCCTAACCACGAGTAATCAACATGGTTCAACTGTTAAAAAATAAACTCTCCGCTGGCGGCCTAAAATGGGAACCGCGCTACTCGCTCATCGCTCTTGCCGGTATAGCCGCGCTGGTGGCGGTGGGTGTGGTGTTTTATCTGTGGCGCGATCAGGGTTCCTTCCGCCCTTTATATGGCGCGGGCGAAAGCTATTCCGCGGCCGATGTGATGCAGGTGCTGGACACCGAAGCCATCGCCTACAACCTGCACCCGCAAACCGGTCAGGTGCTGGTGCGTGAAGACCAATTGGCGCGCGCGCGTATGCTGTTAAGCGCCAAAGGCATTCAAGCAGAGAAGCCCGCTGGCTATGAATTGTTTGATAAAGAGGAGCCGCTTGGCACCAGTCAGTTTGTGCAGGATGTTCGCTTAAAACGCAGTATGGAGGGCGAGCTGGCACGCAGCATCATGACCATGAAAGGCGTAGAGATGGCGCGTGTACATCTTGCCCTGCAAGAAAACTCCTCTTTTGTGGTGAGCAAACGCGATCCGGCCAAAGCCTCGGTGATGTTGCAAGTCGCACCCGGTTACAAACTCAAATCGGAGCAGGTGAGTGCGATTGTGAATCTGGTTTCCAGCAGTGTGCCGCAGTTGGCGGCAACGGATGTGAGCGTGGTGGATCAGCACGGCATGTTGCTATCGCGGGGTTTAAATGAAGCCGCTGGCCCCAGCCAAAGCTGGGATCTGGTGAGCGACTACCAAACCAAAGCTGTCAGCAATGTGGAAGAAGTACTGGCGCCGGTCTTGGGTGCGGGCAATTACCGCATTAGCGTGGCGGCCGATGTTGACTTCAGTCAGCGCGAAGAGACTTTGCAATCCTATGGCGACAATCCACGCCTGCGCTCCGAAATCACGCGCGATGAAAGTGTGCTCGATCAACTTGCGCTCGGCGTTCCCGGCTCTTTAAGCAATCGCCCCGTGCCGCCTGCCGAACAGGAAAATCCACCTGCGGATGGCGCCGAAGGTGAAATAACGGCGGAATCGGCTACGGAAAACAAAGCGGCCACTTCGCTGCGAAAAGAATCCAATCGCCAGATGGAATACGACCAATCCGTTACTCACGTTAAACACGCACCTTTCTCTCTGCGCCGCCAAAGTGTGGCGGTGGTGATTAATGCCGCGACAGCGCCGGAAGGTGGTTGGACACCGGAAGCGCGCGCCGAGCTGGAAACTATGGTGAAAAGCGCGGTGGGGTTTGATGAAAAACGTGGCGATTTACTCACTCTGAGCGTGTTCCCGTTTACCGCGCCACCCGAGCCAATGGCACCGCTGCCTTGGTGGGAGAGCACGCAAGTCTACGACTTGGCCAAGATGGGTTTGTTTGGTCTGGTCAGTCTGCTGCTGATTTTTATGGTGGTGCGCCCGGCGCTGCGCGATCTGATCCGCTCCAACAATCAGATTCTGATGCCCGCCGATACTCTGCCATCACCGCAACCCGAGCGCAGTGAACCTCATACCTTTGGTCAGCCCGCTCCGCGTGTATTGGGCGAGTTTAGCCCGCTGACTGAAATCACTTTGCCCGCACCCGGCTCAGGCTTGGAAATGCAGGTAGAACACCTGCAAATGCTGGCGAAAAACGACCCTGAACGTGTTTCCGAAGTCCTTAAACAGTGGATAGGCCGAAATGAAAGAACCATCAATCCAGCCAACTGATGCAGCCGCAGCTGCCGCGAATGGGATTCAACCCCGCTCCAATCTGCGCAATATGAGCGCCATTGAGCAGGCGGCGATCCTCCTGTTAAGCATGGGCGATAGCGCCTCGGCGGGTGTGTTGCGCCATTTTTCGCGCGAGGAGATCGTCAGCGTCAGTCAGGCAATGGCACGCTTGAGCAATGTGAAGCAGCCCATGGTGAGCGATGTCATTGGCCGCTTCTTTGAGGACTACAAAGAGCAGAGCAGCATCAAGGGTGCCTCGCGCGGTTATCTGTCGAGCATGCTCGGCAAGGCGCTCGGCAGCGACATCACCCGCAACTTGCTGGATAGCATCTACGGTGAAGAAATCCGCGCCAAGATGGCCAAAATGGAATGGATCGACCCCAAGCAATTTGCTGCGCTTATCGCCAAAGAGCATGCGCAAATGCAGGCGGTATTCCTCGCCTTTTTGCCGCCGTCGATGGCGAGCGAAGTGCTCGAATGTATGCCTGCTGGCTCTCAGGACGAGCTGCTCTATCGCATCGCCAACTTGAATGAAGTGAACAGCGATGTGATTGCCGAGTTGGAAGAATTGATCGACCGCAGCCTGTCGGTGTTATCGACCCAAGGCTCGCGTGTGCGTGGCGTCAAGCAGGCGGCGGACATCATGAATCGCTACAAAGGCGACCGTAACCAGATGTTCGAGCTGTTGCGTTCGCACAACAAAGATCTGGTCGGCAAGATCGAAGACGAGATGTACGACTTCTTTATCCTCTCGCGCCAAAGCACCGAGGTGTTGGCGCAGCTGCTGGAGGCAATCCCGCTGGAAGAGTGGGTGGTGGCGCTTAAAGGTGCCGAGCCAGCACTGGGTAAAGCGATTCAAGCTGCTATGCCTAAACGTCAGGCGCAGCAGATGGAATCCATCAATCGCCGCCAAGGCCCTGTGCCTATGAGCCGTGTGGAGCAAGTGCGCAAAGAAATTATGGGCATAGTGCGCGATATGGCCGCCAACGGTGAAATCCAGCTACAGCTGTTCCGTGAACAGACCGTGGAATAAGGGGTTAAGGGGAACAGACTATGACGGCAAAAATTCTAAAAGGCGCAGGCAAGGGTTGGCGTCCTTATCGCTTCCCGCCGCGCGCCAGTTTTAATCAAAACAGCATGGCGGGCGATCACTGGGATGCTGACCCAGCTGCACTGCAACGCGCCATCGCCGATGGTTTTCAGGAAGGCTCGGAAAAAGGTTACCAGCAGGGCTTGGTGCAAGGTCAGGAAGAAGGCCAGCGCGAAGGTTATGCGGCAGGCCGCAATGAAGGTATTGCACGTGGACGCGAGGAGGGGCGTGAAGAAGGCCGCCAAGTGTTTGAAGCCGCGAGCGAACCACTCGATGAGATCAGCAAGCAGCTGCAAGAGTTTATGGAAGATTTTGAGCGCAAGCGTCGCCGTGAATTGCTGCAACTGGTGAAGAAGGTTGCGCAGCAGGTAATTCGCTGTGAACTCACGTTGCACCCGACCCAGTTATTGAATTTGGCGGAAGAAGCCTTGGCTTCCATGCCGGCCGAGCAGAGCGATGTGCATATCCAGCTCAATCCTGAAGAGTACAGCCGTATTAAAGACTTGGCGCCCGGCCGCGCTGCCAGTTGGCGTTTGGTCGCCGATGACAAACTCGCGCTGGGTGAATGCCGGATTGTGACCGCGCAAACCGAGGTGGATATAGGCTGCCAGCAGCGTCTGGATGCCTGTATCGATACGCTCGCTGAACACATGCATCTGGCTGAGGGTTAAGCATGAGCTCGCCCGCCAACATCTCTGCCTTGGACGATTTCAAAATCGACGAAGCCTTGCGCTCGCTTGATCGCATTCAATTGGCGCGCGTGAGTGGCCGTTTGGTGCGCGTGTCTGGCCTGTTGCTGGAAAGCCACGGTTGCAACCGCATGACCGGCCAGCGCTGTTTTGTCGAGCAGGGCGATGGCAGTATGTTGGAAGCACAAGTCGTGGGGTTTAATCGCGACACTACCTACTTGATGCCGTTTAAAAAGCCGCTCGGTTTAGCTGCGGGTTCGCGCGTATTTCCCGCCGAAGACGACACTAGTCTACATATCGATGATTCCTGGCTTGGCCGTGTACTCAACGGCTTGGGCGAGCCGCTCGATGACCTGGGCAAACTCGGCGGGCGCGATCCGCTGCCGATGGAATTGCCCAAAGTAAACCCGCTTAAACGCCGCCCCGTATCTGCACCCTTGGATGTGGGGGTGCGCGCCATCAACTCCATGCTTACGCTCGGTAAAGGTCAACGTGTTGGCCTGTTTGCCGGTAGCGGCGTAGGCAAAAGTGTGCTGCTGGGCATGATCACTCGCCAGACCACCGCTGATGTTGTGGTGGTAGGGCTGATCGGTGAACGCGGGCGCGAAGTGCAGGAATTTATTCTCCACTCGCTGGGCGAAGAGGGCTTGCGCAAAGCCGTCGTTGTGGTCGCGCCAGCTAATGAATCGCCGCTGATGCGTATGAAAGCGACCGAGCTGTGCCACAGCATCGCCGCCTATTTTCGCGATCAAGGCAAAGACGTTTTACTGCTGGTGGATTCGCTCACGCGCTACGCTATGGCACAGCGTGAAATCGCGCTGGCATTGGGTGAGCCACCTGCTACCAAAGGCTATCCGCCCTCGGTGTTTGGCATGTTGCCGGAGCTGGTGGAAAGCGCGGGCAATGGCGAAAGCGAGCGCGGCAGCTTGAGCGCGCTCTACACCGTATTAGCCGAAGGCGATGATCAGCAGGACCCGATTGTGGACTGCGCGCGCGCGATTCTGGATGGCCATATAGTCTTATCGCGCCGCTTGGCCGATGTTGGTCATTATCCCGCAATTGACATCGCCTCCTCAGTCAGCCGCTGTATGACCCAAGTGACCGACAAACCCCATCAGCAGGCCGCGCGCCAGTTGAAGGAGTTCTACAGCACTTACGAAAAAATCAAAGAACTTATCCCGCTTGGCGGCTATACGCCGGGCATGGATCAAAAAACCGATCAGTCAGTGCAATTGGCTCCTGCGATTGAGCGTTTCCTGCGGCAAGAAGTTAGTCAGGGCGCACCACTGGTGCAGACGATCAATGAATTGCGCTCGCTTATTCGTTAATCGAGCCGCACATAAAGAACAGGTATCGCGACTATGAAAGAGCAGCTGAATACCCTTGCACGTCTGGCTAGTTTGCGCGCCACGCGCGTGCAGCAAATGCTCGGGCGAGTGACTTATCAGCAGAATCTCTGCCAGCGCTATCGCAATAACATCACCGGTCTCACGCGCCTGTGCAGTTTTACCGTGCCCATGACCACGCCTTTGCAGCGCGACAATCAGCAGCAATACAAAGGCACTTTGTTGAAAATGGTGGAGTTACAGCGCAAGGAGTTGGCCGTGGCCGAGGAAAGCCTTGCGCGCATCCAGTTGGAACTGATGAATGCCATGCGCAGCGAAAAAATCGTCGCCCATGTGATGGATGCAAAGATGAGTGAATGGCAGCAGCTGCTGAATCAGCAAGAGCAGAAGATTCAGGATGGCCTAGCCAGCCAAAGCTGGTGGCGCAATCTAAGCTAGCTGATTGAAATCCCTCCCAGCCTCCCTTTTACAAAGGGAGGAATTGATTAGAAAAATCTCCCCCAACCCCTCTTTTTCAAAGAGGGGGGAGTAAGCTCCTCCCTTTTAAAAAGGGAGGCGGGGGGAGGGATTTTATTTTGATAAAAAATTTAAGTTATTGCACAAGACGGTCGCTCTTAGGCAATAACAGGGTTATTTTTGGGTAAATGACCCGCAACAAACACAGTGCAGGACTCCATTATGGAAATCAGCAGAAACATCAAATCCGGTTACAGCGCTCCTAGCGAAGCAAGCAGCGCAAAAACTGATGCAACTAATGCTGCAGCAAGCACCGAAAAAGTCGCTGCTGCAGGCTCAAAACCTGAGCCGCGTTTGGAGCAGCTGCAAGAAGCTATGCGCGCATTGCCGGAAATCGATCTGGAACAGGTGGCTAAAATTAAAAAGGCGCTGGCCAATGGCGATTTAAGCAGCGATGTAAAAGTGCTCGCGCACAGTATCCTCGCTTACCACCGTGGCACTGATGTATGAACCGCAGTGAGCAGCTGTTACAACTTGTCGGGCGCGATATAGAACTGGATTGCGCCGACTACACAGGTTTACAGCGGTTGATGCAATCGCTGTATGAGCAGCTGCTGGTGCGCAACAGCGCGCAAATTGAAGTGCTTAATCAACAAATTTCGGTGCTGGTAGAATTTATCCGCACCCGCGCCGAACGCCGCAGCAAAATTCTCGCCGCGTTTGGTTTGGCTGCGGCAACACCTGGTGCGATGAAATATCTTTTATCGCGCTGCCCTCTGCCGAATCGCGCGCAGTTAATTCAGTATTGGGATGATCTTGAGCAACTAGTGCAAGACACCAAAACCATTAACGAGCGCAACGGCAAATTACTCGCCATGCACAACGACATCCTCAATCAAATTATCGGCAGTGCTCAATCGTCGCCGGTGTATTCTGCGCGTTATTACTAACTGAGTTAGTTTTTCCTGATTCCCTTTTCATCCGTGTAGCCTCTGATAATGATTTTGACGGGGCGTAGCTTCCTATTTTATTTTCTGCACTTTATATTCCCCAGCTCGGTGTTACCGGATACAAGAATTCAATTTGCTACTTCAAGGATTATCATGAAAAAACGTGTTTTGCTTTCCGCTCTTGTCATGCTCTCAAGTTTTCCTGCCGTTGCAGATTCTCAATGGGGGTTGGGATTGGGGCAGCCCTATGGAGGTTGGTTGGGAGTTAAGTATTCAGTTAATACTGACCTTTATAAGTTTTATGGCAGCTTGGGGTTGTTGGGGTATATCGAAAGTGGTGGTGGGAAAGTGGGTTATTCAGTGGGTGTCGAACGGCAGATTGTTAACCGCCATCACTCATTAGGTTTTTCGGTTGGTACAGTGAGTTACTCATCGGAAGATGAGTATATTGGTGGTGCGGTTAATTACAGTTACTACACTGCTGGCTTTCATAATAAATCATGGATATTTGGCGCTAGCGTTTATTCAGGTGAACGCGATGTGGATTCACGTTTTTACGATGACCAAGAGTCAGGTGTCAGGGGAATTATTGGTTATCAGTTTTAAAAAATGCAAAGGAAGTGATTGCTTATGGTGCTTAACATAAAAAGCGTTCTTGCAGGCGCGATACTCGGGGTGGCTGTTTTTATGGTGGCAACCTACGCCATTGGGTTTACTGCTGCTATAGCAATGCCGAAAGGATTAGCTGAGTGGGCGCTGCAAAATTCGCTTGCTGCATTAGTCCTATTCTTGTGGGATTTAGTAATCGTCAATTTGTTCGGGATAGGTTTGTTGTCATTCGCGGCGGTTTTTATTTTAGTGAAATTTTCATCGCTAAATTGGAAGTGGATTGCTGCAGGTTTTGTTATCGCTGAAACGCTTGTTGCCTATGCAGAGCTATTTTTACTATCTATCCGTTCTCCTACGCCAGTAGGCAATTTATTTTTGATGTTGCCGCATTTTCTTGTGGTTGTAATTTGTGTTTTTGCTGCTGCAAGATTGGCAACTAAATGGAAGAGCAAAGCTGAAGGTGAATAGTATTGGAAAATATTAACTAACCAAGGTCAAAAAAATGCTTCATCGGCTCCATCTGTTGGTGGAGTATGCGGATGATAAAAATATCACTTATGCGCTGGCGGTAAAAAATAGCATGTCGTTGATGGTCATGGCGGCGAATGCCTGTTGCAATGGCGGAGTATTCGTAGTCCATTAGTGGATTGGTGGACAGTAGTTGAAAACAGGTTTCCATACCTTCTGTGTAAGAATCCGCTTGAATAGCGCCAAAATTTAGCAGTGTGTATTCATAAATAGCGGTGAAATCTTCTACCGCAAGATTGGAAAGTTTATACATGGTGCTGTTGTTTTACGCGCGCGGCTATGTCTCTGAGCGATAAATCGCTTTCACCACTTTGCTCACCTGCTTCAATTGCGCTTTTAAGTGCAGCTAATTGATTTTCTTGTTGCTCAAGTAACCGAAGGGCAGAGCGCACTACTTCGCTGGTTGAGCCGTAGCGCCCTGATGCAATTAATTTTCCGACAAACTCGTCCAGTGGCGAGCCTATAGATACGCTGGTTGTTCTGGGCATGACATTCATCCTGCGGTCAGTTAAGACTCATGTTTAATAGTGGTTGTGTTAATAGTTGGTACAACTCTAGCTGTTCAGGCGTTAAGTTTCTAGTTGCGCCTGCATCTTCTGCCGATTTTCCCTCACCTACTTAAACAATATCCCCTTTCCGTCGCCTTTTACTCCTAAGGCTCCGTCTGTGCGGAAAGGGCTTTTCCCCTTTTGTGGTTCCGCCTGCTAATGCGGAAGTATTTTTTCATCTTTGTTTTCTATTAAATCCTTTTAAATCAATGCGTTAAGTGTTGGCATTTATGTTGCTAAACCCCTCGGGAGGAGAATTGCAATGGCGATAGATTCAGATTACGTCAAACAGATGGCGACCCAGTTGGCCAGTTACGAGGTGCAGTCGGCGCTGACCAAGGCGAATCGCAACCAGGCGAATTACGAGGCGCAGTTGAAGGCAGTGACTTCACTGGATACTGCGCTCAAAACGTTTAGTACATCGATTAAAAACCTGAAAGGTGTCGATAAAAGTGTGCTGACCAATACCGCTACTTTTGCTACTGCGGGTTATGCCAGTGCGACTGTGGACACCAAAGCTGTTGCCGGTAATTACCAATTTTTTGTTGAGCAGTTGGCGAGTGCGCATCAGGTTGCGCTGAATGGTTTGACCGATGGCGATATTCCCACCAGCGGCAATTTGGTGATCGGTCAGGGCGCCAATAGTTTTAGCATCGATTTAAGCAGCATCGACACAGATGGCACCGCGGGTAATTCACTTGCAGAACTGGCGGCGGCGATTAATGCGGCGAGTGATAACAGCGGTGTAAATGCAACGCTGGTGCGCAGTGGCGGCAATGTGTCGCTGGTATTGGCCAGTGAAAAAACCGGTGCGAGTAATGCGATCAGTTTATCTACCACTGGTGTTGTCGCAGGTGCGTTTGATACTGCGATAAATAATCCAACTGAACTCAGCGCTGCTAAAGATGCACAAGTGCGTTTAGGTGGTGAGACCGGCATGCTGTTAACCAATGACAGCAATACCTTCGCCGATATTATCGACGGCGTCAGCATGACGTTTACTAAAACGCACACGGCAGGTGAAGCACCTTTGTCGGTCACTATCGGGCGCGATGAAGCGGCAACCAAAGCCAATGTGCAAAGTTTTATTACTGCGATTAATACCTTGCTCAGCACGTTCGATAACCTGACTGGCAGTGGTAGTGAAAGTACAACGCGGGGTGCACTTGCTGGCGATTCAAGTATTCGCTCAATTGAAAGCATGTTGAACAAAGTATTGCGTACCGAATTTGGCGGTACCAATTTAATGAGTTTGGGAATTAGCGCTGACCGCAGTGGCAATTTAACTTTGGATGCAACCCGTTTTGAAAAAGCGATTGCCGCTAACCCGGAAGCGCTCGATAAATTGTTCAATGAAAAAAATGCACTGCTCGATACGTTGGAAAAAAATGTGGCGATTTATACCACTGGCCCTAACGCCTTGATGAAAGCGCGCAAAGAAAGTTTGAACACTATGATCGGCCGCGTTGATGACCAATTCGACAATATCCAGAAGCAGTACGACAACTATTACAACCGCTATTTGAAGCAGTACACCAACATGATGCAAATCATGAATTCAATGGAACAAACTTACGGAATGTTTTAATGAACGATCCCTATCTCTCACATGAATGTTATGACAGCTACCGCTCGGTAGATCTGGAAGCAAAAGCAGCATCAGCATCGCCTTATGAATTGGTGCTGGTGTTGTTTGATGGTTTGCTCGATGAACTCGCACGCACACGCGGCCACATAGAAGCAAAGCGCTTTCAGGAAAAAGGCCGTTCGTTGGAAAAATGCATGAACATTTTGAATGGGCTTAATGGTGCGCTCGACTATGACAACGGCGGCGAAGTAGTGCAGGGCTTATCACGCTTGTACGACTACTGCATTTATCGTTTGTCCGATGTGAGTGTGAGTTTGTCGCTGGAAGGTTTGGATGAAGTGGTTCAGCTGTTAGGTGTGATCCGCGAAGGTTGGGATGGTGTTAATGCCAAGCGTGCAGGATAGTCGTTTGCTCACAGAAATGAGTGCTTTGGGGCAGCAATTGGCCGCTGCTCTTAAAGCCCAGGATTGGGATGCCGTGGGCGGAATAGACCTGAGTATTCGCGGCTGTCTGCAAACACTGGCGCAAATGGAAACGGTTAGCCCTGAATTGCAAGAAGTCAAAAACCAGTTGCAACAACTTTATCAGCGCGTGATTCCCGCTTACAGCGAGGCCTGTGAAAAGTTGCGGGTTTTGTTGTTGAATCATATCGATCATGCCGAAGGCCGCTCGGCTTATATGCGTACCGAGCTATTGCAAGGTGAAGGTTAATGATATCGGCATCTATTCAAATCAATGCAGCATCCCAAATAACGCAATATGCGGGTGAAAACGCAGGCGTTGCAGAGGCGACGAATGCGCAATCATTAGAGCGAAATAGTGCTGGTGATTCCGCTGCGGCAGGAATAGCAACAGCAGAAACTATTGTGGCCAATACGCAAGAGCAGCAGGCTGAATTATTTGTTGGGCAATTAGATGAAGTTCTGAAGCGTGCTGACGCAGATTTTTCTACAGAAACAGCAGAATCGAATCTGTCTGGAATCTTGGAAAAATCAGATGCTGATCAAGCTACTCAGCAACAGGAAATGCAAAATTTGGGGGCGCTACCAGGCAGTGTGCAATACGGGCAGCAGCCAGCAGAGCAAAATGTAGATGCAGAACAATGGCTGCAAGCGATGCTCGGGCAGCAACAACTGCAATTACAAACTCGTGATGCAACTGCACCTTCTGCTATTGCCAACGAGACAGTTACACCTGTAGCTATTAATCCTGATGTGCAAGCTGCACAAAAAAATTCAGGTGCCTCTTCAATAAATATCCCGCTTGGTTCTGCGTTAAGCACGGAGATGACTGGACCTGAGATGACTGCAGTTTTTGATGAGGCAAGTGCGAATACAAATGAAAAAGTCCAGCGCCAGATAGCAACAGAATCAAGTATTGGTCAATCGATCAGTAATAAGTCGGTCATTAATCAAACGAGTATTAATAATGCGATGGTTAATGGCGCGATGATTAACGCATCTGTATCCGCTGTTGATGCGCGGGCTAATGAATCGATAAATGTGTCTCATACAGCTTTGGCAACTGTTGCAAAGCTGAGTGTTGGTGAAACAAGCGTTAATGAAATTTCCAGCAGCACAGTATCAAGTTTATTGGCAGCCACAGATACAGCGCAGCGCAGTACGCAACTGGTATCTGCTGCGCAAAACTCATCCGGTATTTTTAGTCAGGATGCAAAGCTAGGCGAGCAGTTGCTGCATACATTGCGCGATAACGTGCAGCTGCAAATTCAGCAGAAAATTCAAAATGCCACTATCCGTTTGGATCCACCTGAATTGGGCAGTTTGGAAATTTATCTCAGCCATGAAGGCGGGCGCTTACATGTGCAAATTACCGCAAGCCAGGCAGACGTAGCGCGTTTGATTCAGCAAACGAGTGATCGTTTGCGTCAGGAATTATCCGGCCCACAGTTTACCCAAGTGAATATTCAAACTTCAGCTGAAGGTCAGTCTGGTCAGCAGCAGTCGCGTCAGCGGTATGCGAGTGACGAAATGATTCTCGCCAATGAGCAGGCTTTTGTTGGCAACGAAACGCAAACAACGCGCACAAGTGATGTGTTGGTTAGCGTATAACTTTTAATGTCGGAACACGGTGTTTCGGCGGGAAAATAGAGTAAGAGGAAAGTTCAATCATGATGCAGCGAATTATTTTGGCATTGTTGGTAGTGAATACGTTGGTTGCAGCCGGATCGGCATATATCAGCTTTCGCGTACTAACACAGCCGCAAGCAGTGGCGGCACCAATAGTTGCTGGTGATGAAAATTCATCTGTCGCAGCCAATGCAGGCGAAGCAGCAGAATATATGTTTTTTCCTATTGAAAAAGTCATCGTCAGCTTACAAGGCGAAGAGCGTGAACATTATTTTGTGTTGGATTTGGTGTTGCAGAGCGATATAGAAACCGACAGCAAAAAGCTAAAACAAATCGATCCTATGGTACGCAATTCAGTCGTCGCTCATTTGTCATCGATGAACTTTGCCACATTGCGCGCTATGCCAATTGCAGAGCTGCAAACCAGCTTGGAAACAGTGGTGCAGGCTGATTTTGCCAGCCGCAATATAGTCCAGCCATTTGCGCATGTGCTGGTAAGTAAACTGGTTGTGCAATAAAAGGCGGCTGCCATGAATGCTCACGCACTCAATACGAGCGATGGAATTTACGAATACTCGTCCGCCGCTTCTGCGCAGACACCGGCATTTGCGCCTGTGCAAGAACAGCAATTATTAATTCAGTATTTGCCATTGGTAAAACGCATTGTTCGTCAGTTGTCTCTGCAAGCGAATCAAGTGATGGATCGCGACGACATGGAGCAAATCGGATTAATGGGGTTGCTCGAAAGTCTGCGTCGCTACGGTCAACCGGATGAAAGTTTTGCGGCTTTCGCCAAGCTGCGAATTCGCGGCGCGATTCTCGATGAGCTGCGCAGACAGGATTGGCGCCCGCGTCAGGTTCGCCAGCAAACCCATAAAATTCGCGATGCAATCCGTGAGTTGAGTCGTCGCCTTGGGCGCGTACCGCAAGATGCGGAGGTGATGAAATTTACTGGCTTGAGTGAAAAAGATTATCAGGCGTTTTTGCAGGCAGATGCCTGTGAGGCAATTGAAAGTCTGGATGAGTTGTTATTAAACGGTCCGGAAATTTTTGCTGACTCTGGTTCAGGTTTGGAAGAGCGCGAAATTACCGAGCGACTATTGGCACAAGCTTTGTCGACGCTAAATGAACGCGAGCGTTTGGTTTTGATGTTGTATTACCAACAAGAATTAAGTTTGAAAGAAATTGCATTGGTGTTGGATTTAACCGATGCACGCGTGTGCCAGTTAAGTAAACAGGCGATTCAAAAAGCCAGTCGCTTTATGCGTGATGCTCACAAGTGAGCGTTTGAGGAATACTAAAGAGAGCTGATCATGCAAAAATTATTAGGTGCAATCATTATCGTAGGTTGTGTATTGGGTGGTTACTCAATGGCACACGGCGAGCTGGCTATGCTGTGGCAGCCAGCGGAAATTATCATCATTTTGGGCGCAGGCTTGGGCAGTCTGGTTGTGGGCAATCCTAAAGAAGTTTTGATGGAAATGTGCCATCAAATTAAAGGCGTGTTTGTCTATACCCGCAGAGGTGAAGAATTCCAGCGTCAATTATTGATGTTGATGTATGAGTTGTTGGAAATGGTGGATGAGGGCGGCCTTAAAGCGCTGGATGCACATATTGAAGAGCCGGAGCAAAGTGATTTGTTTACGCGCTATCCATTAATTTTGCAGGAGCCAAATTTGATGGCGTTTATCGCCGACAACTTCCGTTTGATGGCGATGGGAAAAATTAGCGCGCATGAACTGGAAGGTTTTTTGGAGCAAGAGTTGGAAGCGATGGATCATGCACTGATGCAACCAGCTCGTTCGTTGCACAAAATCGGCGAGTCTATGCCCGGTTTCGGTATTCTCGCGGCGATCATGGGTATCGTAATCACCATGGGGAATATTGATGGTTCAGTTGCTGAAATCGGTGCGCACGTAGCTGCCGCCTTGGTTGGAACTTTTCTCGGAATTTTTGTGTGCTACTGCGTGATGGAGCCGCTCAGTAATGCGATGGGGCAGCGCGTTAAAACCGAATTGTCTGCGCTCGAATGTGTGCGTACCACCTTGGTTGCACACGTTGCCGGTAAACCTACTTTGCTCGCGGTGGATGCTGGCCGCAAATTGATTGAGCAGGATGTAAAACCCGCGTTCCGCCAATTGGAAACCTGGGTAAATCAATACGAAGATCAACGCAACGCTGCCTAAGCGAATAAAAGTATTTGAGCCATGAGAAGACGTAACGACAAAGACACCGAAATTATCGTTAAGCGCCGCAAAAAATCCGGCCACGACGAAATGCACGGCGGCGCATGGAAAGTCGCCTTTGCTGATTTCACTATGGCGATGATGGCGTTATTTATGGTGCTCTGGGTGATCACTCCGCAGAATCCGCCTGAACCATCCAATGCGGAATATATGAATAACCCGCTGGTCGATGGTGGTGCCGGTATTTTTGATGGCAGTAGTAAAACACCGCTGGAATTATCCGGTGTGCCAGTGCCGTTGAATCGCGCTGAATCCATGACCAACAAAGGCGAGCAACAACACACGGTTAAACCGGAAACACTTAAAAGTCCAACTTATAACAACCCCGAACAATTAAAAGAGCTTGCGAATTTAATGCAGGCGGTTGCGTTGGAGTTGGATGCACAAGCGAATGTGGAAGTGCAGGTGGTGCCACAGGGGTTGCGTATTTTGGTTAAAGACGACCAACAGCGATTTATGTTTGCGCGTGGCAGCGTGCAATTAAATCCGCATTTTGCAACATTGCTGGAGCGCCTTGCAGGAGTGCTGGCAAAAGTAGGCAACAAAATTATTATCAGTGGTCATACGGATTCAGTGCCCTATAAAACAGTAAATGGTTACAACAATTGGAACTTGTCAGGTGACCGCGCGTTGCGTGCGCGCAATGTGATGGTGGAATCGGGGCTTGCACCTGCAGCAGTATTGCAGGTTGCGGCGCAGGCGGATGTAATGCCCTTGCGCCCGGATGCACCGGAAGATGGTGCTAATCGCCGCATTGAAATTTTATTGCTGACCGCAAAAGCAGAAGCCTTGTATCGCGAAATTTTTGGCGAGCAACAGGCGCGTGTGGATTACTCCGGTGATAAAGCAGAGCTGGTAACACCAGCAATTTAATCGGTACTTTTTAAAAAGAAGGTTTGAGATAAAAATGTGAGCAGGAATTTATTTGAGGCACGGAGCCCAATCGCTATCGCTCAACTGATCGAGACGATCTTCAGCAATATGCAGTGTACGCGCGCTGCCATCGGCAAATAAACACACCATATCCAACGCATTTTCATGCAGCCCGGACACAATCACATGCAAGGGCGCTTGCACTTTTTCCATCAGCTTGTGCTCAATTTTTTTGCCATGCGAAATCAATTGATTTAATTCATTGGGATCGCGAGGTGCATAAGTGATAGTCAGCAATTTGCCAACTGCCGCAGTCGGAATTGTTTTTGCCGGTTGGGTGTAAGCAATGGCGCCGAGCGCTAATACTGCAGAACAACTGGCTAATACAGGTATAAACCATTTGCGCAAAGGCGAGGTTGTTGCAGCAGGTTTTATCGATGCCGTCGGTGCAGCCTGTTTGGCTGGTGCCACTGCTTCAATAACCGTGGCAGGGTTAGGTGTAGCTGCTGCATGTGATTCGTTTGCCGAATGATTGTTAACCACCAGATCAACAAAATTCGGATTCAAAAAATAACCGCGGCGGGGCAGGGTTTGGATAATCTCGCGCGCGTTTTCATCAGCCAGAATCTGACGCAAAGTATAAATCTGCTGATTTAAACTGCCTTGGCCGACCACTCGTCCTGCCCAAGCATGTCTCATCAACTCATCTCTATCGACCACATCGCCCGGACTGCGCGCCAAACGCTCCAACAAACGGCTACCGGAAAAACCCAGATCGACTTTTTCTTCAATGCCGTTTTTCACTAGCGTGAGCTGATAAAGCTCCGGGTAAAAATGCGCAAGGCAGTTGGGATTACCCGTACGAATAACCAGACAAGTCCGATTTTCAGGTGAGCTGACAGCTTCTGTTGCCAGAGGTGTGCTCATTGAATTGTTGGTCTGGATCATGCCCATAGCTGTCGTCGATGCGGTTATTGTTTGGCTGGTAATTGTCGAGCGTTTTTTTTCACCACTAATGTGGTTGATCAGTCTTTGCGCCAATGTGATGGCGTCAACAAATCGCTGTTGGCAATGATAGCTGTGTTTCGGCTTTAAGCCTTCAAATTAGAGGGTTTCTACTCAGTAAGATTGTAAATTTTTGCAAATATCGAAATAAAAAATATATTTTATACAGCAAAAAGTAATTTAGGTTGATTTTGGTGCCAAACAAAAACGCCCCACTTTTGGTGGGGCGTTTTTGTTGGTTGCCTTGCTGCGGATTTATTAACCGAGCAGCGACATCACCATTCCTGGCATTTGACCAGCTTGTTTCAGCATGGAAATACCAGACTGCATCAACATAGAGTTTTTGCTCATGTTGGCGCTTTCTTTGGCAAAGTCAGCATCCATGATGCGGCCCTTGGACATGTCGGTATTGTCCTTCATGTTGGCCAGGTTGTTTGCAGTGTGGTTCAAACGGTTGATGTTGGCACCGAAGTCTGCGCGCAGAGAGCCTACTGAATTTAGGGCGGTTTCAAGCAAGGCGATATTCGCGTTGGCGGTGGCGTTGGTAGCAGTAGTGGGATCTTGAGTGGACGCCAATTCAATACCTGCTGTTCCTGGAGTGGTGTAGGTGTCAGATACGGCTGCTAATGCTGTACCCAGCGCAGTCAGTTTGGTGCTTACGTTCAGGCTGAGCGTTTCACTGGAGCTTGCACCGATTTGGAAGTTCATCGCTGCCGAAAACTTACCTCCGCTACCGTTTACAGTGGTGCCATCACTAAACAGGTTGGAGCCTGCAAACTTGGTATTCTTGATGATGTTGGCCATCTCTTTACCTAGCTCATCGTATTCACCTTGCAGTGCGATTAAATCAGCACCGCTGTTAGTGTCGTTCGATGCTTGGGTTGCCAAGTCTTTCATGCGCTGCAGAATATCGGTCATTTCAGTGAATGCACCTTCCGCAGTTTGCAGCAGAGAAATAGAGTCGCCGGTGTTGCGAATGGCAACATCCATACCGCGTGATTGTGCGTTCAAGCGAGTAGCGATTTGCAAGCCTGCGGCATCATCTGCTGCAGAGTTAATGCGCAAGCCGGTGCCCAAACGTTGTTGGTTATTGCCCAACGCATTGTTGGTTTTATTCAAGTTGGTTTGAGTAACCAGTGATGAATAGTTAGTGTGAATTGACAGTGCCATGGAAAGATTCCTGTTCTGTAATTAAAAATTGTGCTGTGAGTTTTGAGTCAGCGCCTGTTACGGTCAGCGGCATTTGCCTGCTATAGAAATAAAGCGACAAAACCGGGCGAGAAATTAAATCGCGCCCATAAAAAAACCGCTGCGAACAGCGGTTTTTCGTGAGCCTTGCAGGAAGTAAATTAACCGAGCAGAGACATCACCATGCCTGGCATTTGACCAGCTTGTTTCAGCATAGAAATGCCGGATTGCATCAACATAGAGTTTTTGCTCATGTTGGCGCTTTCTTTAGCGAAGTCAGCATCCATGATGCGGCCTTTAGACATGTCAGTATTGTCTTTCATGTTTGCCAAGTTATTAGCGGTGTGGTTCAAACGGTTGATATTTGCACCAAAGTCCGCACGCAGTGCGCCAATCTCATCCAGTGCCGTCTCGGCCAAAGTAATTGCACCGCTAGCGCCAGCTTGTGTGGTCAGTTTCGTATCTGCAGCTGGTGCAGCGGCGAATTGTGTATTGAGTGCAGTAAGAGCACCAACCAGAGTCCCCATTTTGGCGGTGACATTTAATGTAAGAGTTTCAGTGGAGCTTGAGCCAATCTGAAATTTCATACCACCAGCTGCACCAAATTTGCCCGCAGCAGCAGTGACGCCGAATAAGGTTTCACCAGCGTATTTGGTGTTGGTCATAATGTTCGCCAGCTCTTTGCCTAATTCGTCGTATTCAGCTGAGAGGGCGGTACGGTCGTCTGCACTGTTGGTATCGTTCGATGCCTGAGTAGCAAGATCTTTCATGCGCTGCACGATATCAGTCATCTCATTAAATGCACCTTCAGCGGTTTGCAGCAGAGAGATTGCATCGCCAGTGTTGCGCATGGCGACTTCCATGCCGCGTGATTGTGCGTTCAAACGAGTGGCGATTTGCAAGCCTGCGGCATCATCTGCTGCAGAGTTAATGCGCAAGCCAGTGCCCAAACGTTGTTGGTTATTGCCCAACGCATTGTTGGTTTTATTCAAGTTGGTTTGAGTAACCAGCGATGAATAGTTGGTATGAATTGACAGAGCCATGAAAGTATTCCTGTGTCAGTAAGGTGATGAGTCTGTGAAACGCCAGTTAAGGTCAGCGGCATTTGCCTGCTAAAAATACAAAGCGACAAAATCGAATTAAAAATTAAATCGCGGCCATAAAAAAACCGCTGCGAACAGCGGTTTTTCGGGAAGCTTGCAGGGCATAAATTAACCCAGCAGAGACATCACCATACCTGGCATTTGGCCAGCTTGTTTCAGCATAGAAATACCCGATTGCATCAACATAGAGTTTTTGCTCATGTTGGCGCTTTCTTTGGCGAAGTCGGCATCCATGATGCGGCCTTTAGACATGTCAGTATTGTCTTTCATGTTTGCCAAGTTATTAGCGGTGTGGTTCAAACGGTTGATGTTTGCACCCAGAGTTGCGCGCATTGTGCCTACCGCATCCAATGCTGTTTCCAATTCGTCAATGGCACTACCGGAGTTGGCTGCGTCATCCAAAGTTTCGGCCTTAATTGTGGTGATGGCATCGGTTACGTCAGTCAGTCCGCCACTAGCATCAAGAGCTAAGGTTTCTGAACTGCTTGCACCAATTTGGAAAGTCATGGATGCGGTGAATTTGCCGCCCGCAGCAAATAGAGCCTCACCTGCGTACTTGGTGTTATCGATAATGTTGGTTAATTCTTTACCCAGCTCGTCATATTCTGCTTGCAGGGCAGTGCGGTCATCATCGCTGTTGGTATCGTTCGCTGCCTGAGTCGCCAAGTCTTTCATGCGTTGCATGATGTCGGTCATCTCGTTAAACGCACCTTCGGCGGTTTGCAGCAGGGAAATAGAGTCACCAGTGTTGCGAATCGCCACTTCCATCCCGCGTGATTGTGCGTTCAAGCGAGTCGCGATTTGCAAACCAGCCGCATCGTCAGCTGCAGAGTTAATACGCAAACCAGTGCCCAAACGCTGTTGGTTGTTGCCCAGCGCATTGTTGGTTTTGTTCAGATTGGTTTGGGTAACCAAAGATGAGTAGTTAGTATGAATCGACAGAGCCATGATGCTAATCCTGTGTTGTGAGGTTCAGGGTCTGCAAGCCCCAATTGGCCTGCTTAAAACTCTAAGGCGACGGCATTGGCTCAGAACTTAAATCGGAAGTGAAAGTTTATTAAGCCGTGATCAGGCTAATAAAGATTGCCGCTGGGTAACCTTTGGCGATTGATCCGGCACAGCTTAATTAATTACGCCATCGGTGTTGCGGGCTTGGTAATAAACTGTAATATTGGTTGGCACAATAAACCGCATAACATTTACCGCTTCAGTCATAGGAATGACCACGGCAGTATCAGCAGGGCAGGGAATTGCACTACGGAAATT
The DNA here is from genome assembly GCF_035117775.1 of Cellvibrio chitinivorans. Lineage (NCBI taxonomy): Bacteria > Pseudomonadati > Pseudomonadota > Gammaproteobacteria > Cellvibrionales > Cellvibrionaceae > Cellvibrio > Cellvibrio chitinivorans. The sequence continues at coordinate 279,373 of NZ_JAYKKN010000004.1, read as the reverse complement.
TGGATGTAACTCGCGACTTGGCTGCTATGGAATTATGGATATTAGTAAAGTGCTGCTTCTCTTCCCAAATTATGAAAGTTCTTTATATGAACTTCTTGTGCAAAAGATTGGTAGACGGGATATCGTATAAGCCCATTCATCTAAGGACCTGGATATTTTTATTGCCAACTTCCGCTTTTTGCCGATTGTTAATAGATGAATATAAAAAAACGCCCAATAAAGGGAGTGACAGATTGAGCGTTAGCGTCTGTTGTACTTTATAAATCGGGCTCCATTAAGGATTAGTATGCATCCCTATCAATTGTCTCATTATCTCTCCACTTTAATTGATCACTCCATACATCACAGCGTAATGATTTGGGGACCACCGGGTATTGGTAAATCCAGTGTTGTTGCGCAGTTAGCAAACTCACGCAAAATGGGTTTTATTGATCTGCGTCTGAGCCAGCTTGCTCCAACTGATTTACGGGGCGTACCTGTTCCTGTTGATGGAATAACCCATTGGTATCCGCCGGAATTTTTGCCGCACACAGGTACAGGAATACTTTTTCTCGACGAAATCAATCTGGCACCACCGGCACTTCAAGGCGTTGCTCAACAGTTGGTGTTGGATCGGCGTGTAGGGAGTTATGAAGTTCCTAACGGTTGGTTTGTGTGGGCAGCGGGTAATCGCAAAGAAGACCGCGCTGCGATTTTCGATATGCCTACTCCGCTGGCTAATAGATTTCTTCACCTACGTGTTGAGCCGCATTTAGAAAGCTTTCGCCAATATGCAATTGCGCGAAAAATGCATGAACAAATAATTGGCTTCCTAAATTTCCGACCCTCACTATTGCATAAACCCGATGCAAATAGCGAAGCTTGGCCATCGCCGCGCAGTTGGGAAATGGCTGATGCGCTACTTAAGCTCGACCTTGATCTGGCTCCCGCAATTGGTATCGGTGTAGCCGCTGAGTTCAATGTGTTTCGCCAATCTGCCGCGCAGATTCCATTGGTTGAAGCGATCCTTAATGGCAAATCCAAAGAAACTTTTCCTGCTGAACCATCTATTCAATATGCATTAAGTAGTGCATTAGTGATTCGCATTAACACTGTTGCTCAGGCAATCAATGCATTTCGTTGGCTAAGCGATAAAGCACCACCAGAGTGGGTGCAAATGGTGGCAGCGGATCTGTTTCCCAAATTGCGTAACAATAAACTTTACGAAGCGTTTCGTCGGGAGGTTCAGGCGGATGAAGAATTAATGAGGTTTCTCGGCGCATTCAGTGTTTTGGCATCATGACAGAAGCGCTAGTGCTCGAAAAGCTATCGCGCTGCAAAATTAGTTTGCGCAAAAAAAATCCTTACTTTGCAGTGCTAACACTATTTGCCAACTATCAATTCGATGAATCAATAGAACTGGCGGATACCGATGGTTTAATCGTTCGTTTAAACCCATCAACTTTTTTGGCACATTCTGATGCGGTGTGTAGCGCATTACTTTTGCACATTACTTTGCACGCCGCTTTGCTTCACCCCCTGCGACAATCTTCGCGCAATCCTGAATTGTGGAATATTGCCTGCGACGTAATGGTGAATCACATCATCACTACGCAAACCTCCTTTTCAGCTCCGCCCGGAACTGTCACAGCGAAAGATATATTAATTGATTTTACGCCGCTCACGTCTGAGCAAGTTTACGAATATTTGTTACAGCATCGTAAAGATCCTACTGATCTCATCGCTGCTATGAATCAGCGGGAGCAGGGTGGTTCTGGGGCGGGTAACAACGTAGCAATGCCATCAAGTGAAAGCTCTCGGATGCAATCCGATCAGGTGCGAAAAAGCAGTTTAGCCGCCGCGATGGCTAATCGTTTTGGTAAAGCCACCGAAGTAAGCAAGCAACGCGAGGCTCCTACAAAAGATGCTGATGCGACTAAATCGGTTACTGTAGCAGGAAAATTATTGCGCGATATTCGCCCAATCAATCATCAAACGGGTGAGGAGGCTGTCAGGCATCATTGGGAGACCGCATTGCTTAAAGCACATGAACAGGAGGCGCTGCGTAGTCAGGGTAAAAACAAAAGCGCATGGTTAAAGGAGCTAGAGGCAGCATGTAATCCACAAGTGGATTGGCGCAATGTATTGTCGCGCTTTGTAATTCGTACACCGACAGATTTTTGTGGATTGGATCGGCGCTTTATCCACGCAGGTTTGTATTTAGAAATGTTGGAGCAAGAAACCGTTCAGCTTGATGTGGCAATTGATACATCGGGATCAATCCAACCCTCAGAGTTGAATCTTTTTATAACAGAGTTGCGTGGCATATTAAGTATGTACCCTTGCATAAACTGCCAGCTTTATTATTGCGACACTGATGTGTACGGCCCATATCCTGTTAATGCCTCAATTAAATTGCCGCAAGCGGAAGGTGGCGGTGGAACCGATTTTTGTCCATTTTTTGAGTTGTTAAATAAGGCCCGAAATGAAAGAGAAATTGGAGCTGTTATTTATTTTACCGACGGAAAAGGCGATTTTCCTGCTGAGCAACCTTCTTATCCGGTTCTATGGGTTGCGGTACCAGGGGCAATTGATTCAGATGCATTTCCATTCGGTCAAGTAATTCGATTGGTGTGATTGTGGAGCGTTAAAAAATCCTTTCTTAACAACTAATATAGAGTGAGGCGATGCTGAATGTCACCGGAAGATTTTATCAACATTGTTACTGAGAATGCTGACCCCAAAGCGAGTGATTTTTCGTCTTTAGCGGATAGATTGACTTACTACTATCAAAAATATTGGTATGACTGGGATGTTGTGGCAACCTATATAAATCACCCGGATGCAAAATTAGAATTAATCGCTGAAATATTTTATTACCTACCGAAATTTGCTGAGCAGCAACCCAGTTGGGCTAGCTGGGAAAATCATCCTGATTGGTCTACTGCAATCAGTTCACCTAAGCGTTCCCTTCAGTTTAACTATTGGCCTTCATGGAAAGAGGTTCCAGCTTTTTATTTCCAATATCTTGTAAATAAAAAAGACATCAAGTTCATTTCCAAAATATTAAGTAGCCGTATTGAACAGGAGTTTTTTGTTCAATGGGTGAAACCACTTGCTGCATTCGATAATCGCTCAATTGATGCACGATTAGTAGAAAACTACTGGGGTGCGGTGGAGCCTATTCAAGAATGGTTACCGCACTTTTCTCGCAGCCGTCATGCTGGTGTGAGGCTGGCAGTCGCAAAAAAACGTTGTGCACCAGCCGATATTCTACGAGTGTTGTGTGTAGATGCAGATCCCAAAGTGGCTAAGGCTGCACTTGAGCATTCAAATTTTCCAAAAGACGCATTGGCGATTATTGCAGAGCACGAAAGCAAAAAGCAGGAGCAAAGGCTGGATCAACTCGATACCTTGTGCTGGAATGAATTAGAGGATTTTTTAACGCATCCTGATTTTCCCGCTGAAGGTTTGGATATTCTCTCCGCGCGTGACGACGACGCAATCCTTTTTGCTTGTGTGATGCACCCGAATGCAAGCGAATCATTGTGGCGACGTGCGTTGGAATCACCGGAAAAGTGGCAGAAATCTGCTGTTGCACTGAATCCGAATGCACCTGAAGCGGTGCTACGCGAACTTGCGCAAATAGAGAGTTTCGATATTGCCTTCGCGCTCGCCAGTAATCCTTCATTGCCAGAAGATATGCAGCTCGCCTTAGCGAATCATCCAGATCGCACTATTCGGTTGCATGTGGCAGACCAAACGCTATCTAAGAGAGTGTGGGCTGCGGTTGCTAGTCATCCTGCACCTGAGTACTTACATACACCGCTTGAACAGTTTCTCGCATTAGTAATTGACCCAAAGGCAAAGAAAGATCAGATCGTCAATATTTACAGAGATGTAAACTATACTCGCAGCGATGGTGGCGTAATGGCCACCAGTATTGGCAATGCATTGGCACTTCATCCAAAAATTTCTGAAGATATGCTAGGTAGGTTTCTCCACTATATGCCATGGCTCATTCAACACAATCAAGCCGTGCAGTTAAGATTGCTAGAAGGAAAACCTCTTCCAAACTCCAGTCATTATGCAGAATTTTATGATAGCGAGAGCTGGCTGACTAAAAGCCCCGGGTATTTAATAAACAGTTTGCTGAGTGGAACTGATCTGGCATTGAAACGTTTAACGGTTAGGCACACTGGTTGTAATAGGCGACTATTATTTCCGTTATGGTTTTCCTCAGATAAGCCGCTGCTTAAAAGACTCGTCCAGCGAACCGATATGCCAGGATTTTTTTATGAAATCCTTTGGCGAAAAACGGATGATTCAATCCGTGCGTTATTAAGTGCAAATAAAGCGTTCATAAGCCGAGCACCCTCTCATGGAGATAAACGGGTTATCAATGAAATACCCGTTGCTCAAAAAGCGAGGACAGTGGGTAGCGATGGGAAAGTAGTTATCAAAGGAAATAAAAAAGATCGTATCAATTTGGCGCGGTCGACTGACAATGAACAGGTTTTGTGTGTTTTGGCGGCCGATAAGCTTGTAGATGTAATAACCGCAGTTGCGGAACGACCTGGGCTACCATTGTCAGTTATTGAAGTACTTATATCTGGTACGGATAAAGATATACGCTTAAAAGCGCCTAAATTATTAGCGGCATGTACTTCCGATAGCACCTTAAATTTAGAAAAGCAGTTATATGATGAAGGTGGAGAAATGGCGAGGGAATTGGCCTATTACACTTGTCATGAACAACTGCAATTACAAATGCTGGCTACCCACCCAGAGACATTGAGCAAAAATAACAAGATTACCACAAACGTTGCTGAAGCCTTTTTCAGATATGGTCCGTTAAACGATCTAATTGAATTGCTTGGCCATCTAGATGAAAAACCTGAACTTTCATTAAAGCTAGCCAAATTTCTTTTTAGTCTATACGAAGATAAAAAAGGTGATCTCCCTGGTTTTAATTATTTTCAAACCTTATATCCGAACGCGGAAAGGAACGAATACCAAGTTCGATACTCTGCATTCTCCAAAAAAAATAGAAACTTTCAATATATTCCTTATGAAATACAAGCAATGATTGAAAGGTATTCGGAAAATACTGAGATTCAAAAGTTTGCTGGTGAATTTCTTGGTTCCGGTCTTTTGAGTGAGGACGTGCTTGCCGGTGTCGCTGGGTGCTGCAAGGAAATTAACAATTCAGTGTTACAGATGTTATTAAAACAATCGCCTGAAGTAAGATCGAGGTTAGCTAAAAATATCCACCTTTCCCAAGAGGCGATCGATGCCTTAAAAGTTGATGAGGATGAATCTGTTCGCATCGAGCTTGCTCTTGCTCACCCTCACTTGGGTGAGTATTTTTCCAGCGATATTTCAGTCGAGGTTCGTAAACAACTGGCAGAAAACACAAAAAATATTAATGTACAAAAATTACTATTTTTGGATGCCGAGAAAGATGTGTTAAGTCGGCTCGCCATGAATAATTACTGCGATTATTCGGTGCTTGAGCCACTACTTAGAAAAAATATAGATTTTTATGCGAAGCGGTACCTTGTGGAGCGGCCTGAAACATCTACAGCTGTTCTTGAATTGCTAGTAAATGATCGGACGGCGTGGATATGCAATCAAGCTAATCGGGTATTGCAGGAAAGATTATCTGCAAGCTCAAAGTAGTACTTGGTTGAGTTATTAATGGCCGTGCATTAAGTTTTCATTAGAAAGGAACAACAATGACACCTGAGCAATTTGTAGAAAAAGTAGAGAGAAGCTACCAATATAGTGTGAAATATAATGCTGAATTGACTCTGGAAAATGAACTGGAGCGTATATATCAGAGTGAGTGGTACAACTGGAATATTGTCAGTTTATATATTGAGCATCCTTTGGCAAGCCTTGAGCGTATAGCGGAAATCTGGCGGTTTGCCCCGGCGTTTGTTGAAAGTCATCCACTCTGGCCAACATTAAGTAGCAATGGCGACTGGCCGAAATTCGCGCAACAAGCACAACGAGACCTGCTTTCGGTCAATAGTAACCGCTGGGGGCGCCTACCAGCATTTTACGTTGGGCAATTATTTGCGCAACAAGATGTAAAATCCATAATCCGAATTTTAGACTCGGATTATGTTGATAAAAGGTTCTGCGAGCGTTGGTCTAGCCAGCTATTGGCGTTGGACAATCACTCAATCAATTTGCGGCTAATTAGATTTAAAGGATTTTTTCCTCTCGTCAAAGCAGAGCTATTAACCTGCTTTTCCAAAAGTAAATCTGCGAATGTTCGCTTAGCCGTCGCGCGGCATGACTTGACTAGAAAAGATGTGTTGGTTGAGCTCTGTAGCGATTCAGATGAAAAAGTTGCTAAAGCCGCGCTAGAAAATCCACGTTTTCCACAAGAAGCGATGGGACTTATTGTGCAACAGGAAGAACAGAAACTGTCATCCAAGCTGGATAATCTTGCGGGTCTTGCCTGGAAAGAAATAGGTGATTTTCTATTGCATCCGGATTTTCCAGCGGAGGGGTTGGAAATTCTATTTGAACAAGAAGATGCAGCTGTTCGTTTTGCGTGTGCTATGCACCCCAATGCCAGTGAGATCCTCCGTACCAAAATATTGGAACAAGAAGAGGTTTGGATGAAGGCAGCGGTAGCGCTGAATCCAAACGCACCGGAATCAGTCTTACGTGAATTGGCACTGATTGATGATTTTGATATTGCGTTTGCGCTAGTAAGTAATCCTAACCTACCTGATGATTTGCAATTAGCCTTTGCCAATCATCCTAATCGCATTATTCGCCTGCACTTGGCAGATCGTACTAACTCATTTGCTGTGCTAGCTGCCGTAGCAGCTCACCCAACTCCGGAGGGGACGCACACAGGAATTGAACAATTACTCGCTCTTGCCATAAGTCCAAAAACGTCCGCCGCTAAGCTAGGAGCACTGCAAACTCCTACACATATTTCCCGCTCAAATGGTGAAGCACTATCGACCAGTATTAGCAATGCAATCGCCGCTCATGCCAATTTTCCTGACAAGCTTATCGGCCGTTATCGTTACTATAATTGGCCGCAGCTTGAAAAGAATAAAATTATCCAGTTGCGCGTATTAGAGGGGCTGTCTTTGCCAGAACCTGAACCTGTTCCGGGTTGGAAATTTAATGGCCCAGCGATTCTCAGGTTTCCTGGTTACGTTGCTAATCATTTGTTGCTATCAAGTGATATTACAATTTTACGTATGGCTTGCGCGCACATAGGATGCGATAAGAAATTATTATTTCCCCTGTGGCATACCCAAGATACGTTAATTCTAAAAAAATTGGCTCAGCGAGAGGATCTGCCGCGATTTTTTTATGAAATATTGTGGTTGCATGGCGGTGATCCAGTAAGAGTAGTTTTAAAATCCAATAAGGAAGCCTTGTCACGCGGTGTTAGTTTTGCCAATAAAGAAGGTGCACCTAGAATTAATATTAAAATGAAAAAGAGTCCTACAGGTGAGGATAGTAAGGTTGTTGTTAGTGGCGTAAAAAAAGATCGAATGGAACTCGCAAAAACCTCAAATGAGGAGGCGGTACTGCGGGCACTTGCAACGGACAAGCTTAAAGAAGTACGCGCACAACTACTGTATCAAGATTCGTTGCCCTGGTCAGTTATTGAAATTTTAGCTAAAGATACTGAGGTCGATATTCGGCGTAACCTACCTGATTTTCTTCTTGAGTTTCCGTTGGAACAGACGCTGTCTATTGAAAAGTCTTTATTTCAGGAGGGCGGTGAAGTCGCAAAGAATGTTGCGCGGCGTACTCGAAACGAAGATATTCAGCGAGAAGCGGTAAAAGATTACGCGGATAGGATGGTTCATAATGATTTTCTTGCGCCAATAGTACTGGATTACTATTTACACAATGGAACTATTGAGCAGTTGTTGAAGATTGCAGAAAATATAGAAAATCAACCTGGCTTTTCGATTAAAGTGGCAGATTTACTCTTTCATATTATTGAGCATCACCATAATGATCCGATAGCAGGCATCTGTGTGCTTTATCCTGACTCAAGCCAAGAGGAAAAAAACCAGTATCAATTACGGTTAGTGCAATTTCTCGCGGAGAAGGGTAAGCGCATAGAGGACATCGGATTTAATGCACAATCAATTATGGGCAAGTTTTTAGAGCATGAAGATGCACAAAAAATTATTTTGCGTGTACTTTCAAATACATCTTCATCACTCGGTAACCGTTTATGGGCAATTAGTGTTTGTAGTGTGATGACAGATGCGACTATTACTGCGTTGGCTAAAGGTAGCCTTGATGAGAAAAAGGCGCTAGCGAAAAATCCACATATTTCTTCCGCTATTATCAACTTACTTATAGTCGATTCTGAGCACAAGGTGCGTAGAAATATTGCCCAATATCATGCCTCTAGTGCTGCTCAATTGGTTGCTGATGAAAACGAAGATGTTAGATGTACTTTGGCAGAGTTAACTGTGGATATAAAAGTTCAGCGGCATATTTTAAATGACCCATCAGCAAACGTTTTATCTGCGCTCGCTGACAACATACATTGCGATAGCGATGTTCTGGCAGGCTTGATACAAAAAAACAAAAGCTATGATGTGCGCCGGAATGCGGTTAACAACTCTAATATAACCAATGAGATGTTGATTTTTTTGCTTAAAGATCGAAATTCATATATCCGCGATTCTGCAAAAAAGAAATTGGAAAGTAGAGGCATAGAAAGCTTTTTACAATAGGAAATAAAACAGTAATCTGTTATTCGGTTGCGACAAAGCGTAATGCGGCTGTTCCATTTTGGGTTGTGATGGGGGCTGTGTTTGGGCCTTTTGCATTGCCATTTGTGTTTATGTCAAAACCCAAAAAGTAAGTTTTCAAAAAAGCATAAAAATTCAGGCGTTAGAGTTAGTAAAAAATGAAAATAACGAATATTCCATACGGCACTATCTTTATCTGCGTGGCAACGCTTTTTTATTCCATGTATGTTGCTTTTGCTGTGACCGGGAATTTATTGGGGGGAGTTAAAATTACTCTGCTTGAGCCCTATGGTGGGGTCACATTTTCACATTTGGCTAAATTTGAAATCTGGCGCTTAATTGCATCGCAACTTATACATGCCTATCAAATCCATATGCTGTATAACGTGCTGTCACTTGCTTTGCTAGGGTTTTTGTTGGAGCCTTACCTTCATGCAGTTAAATTTCTTTTGCTTTGGTTTATTGCAGGTTCTGCGGGAACGCTGGTCAGTACTCTTTTTATAACACCACCGTGGAATGTAGGCACAGGTGCATCTCAAGCAGTTCTGGGATTTGCTGCATTTGGTTTGGTTTTATATTTAAAAGGCATTAACTCATCAAAATGGATGCTGGGAGTTTTGTGCTTCACACTCATTCCCGCATTTGCTCTCGATTTTATCTACGCTGGTTATCCCAAACCGGGGCATGTGGTTGGTGCTTTGATCGGTGCAGTTGCCGGTATTGTTTATTACCGAAAAGGTGATGGCGGAAATTGTAAAAGTTACGCCTAAGACAGCGGGTGTGAGATTGATTTTTTAATCACTGATTCGCATTAATTAAAAAGCCACCGCAATATTAAGTTGCGGTGGCTTTTTAATTTTTAGGGTGCTAAAAAATTAATCCAACAAATCAGAATAGTCGCGCGATAGGTACGCGTTTAATTGCGTCCAGGGTAGTGTTTTTGGTACGGTGATTTCAGCGGCTTTGATGGTGCGGCCGGATAGGCCGTGTTCATCTTTGGCGGAGATGGATTGTGCGTATTGGCCTTTGCTATTCCACACCAGTGTGATGTTTTGATGGCCGCGTTTGATTTCGTAAGTTTCCAAACCATCGGCGCTTACATTGACGGGTTTGAGATTTTTTAAAGTGTCTGGATTGGCGAGGTGCCAGCTTTCGGTCCAGTGGCCATCGAAGCCGACGTTGCCGTAATAGGCTTCTGCGATATCGATTAAACGTTTCTCGTGGCGATCAACTAATTTCACGTCGAGCTTGCCTTGGGTGTCGCGCGCAATCCAGAGTGGGGCGCCAGTAACGTCGTCGTGTTTGTGGCCCATGCCTGCGTGTTTGTGATCATCGTGTAAATGTTCTGCGGCTTCGGGAATTTCGCGTTCAATCCAAAGTGAATCTGGCTGGCGATAAACTAATTCTGCGTAAGACATTTCTTGGCGCACGCCATCTTTACCTAATTTCCATTGATGATATTCCACGCGCAATGCGTCGGCGGGTGCTGCCCATACTTGTGTGGCAATGCTGATAAGTGGAAATAAAAGGGTGCTGCGTAGCAATCGAGAAAAACGTGCTTTGGTCATTTTGGTACCTGCGTAAATCATTGCGATAAAACTTTTCCGGCTTCTTTTTTAATCCCTCCCAGCCTCCCTTTTTCAAAGGGAGGAGCCATGCTGCACTCTTTAAAAAAGGAGTGGGCTTACTCCTCTCTTTAAAGGTGGGCATGCTCCCCCTCTTTGGAAAAGAGGGGGTTGGGGGGAGATTTATTTGAGAAGTAAGAAATTACTGTGGAGTTTCCAAGCCCATTGCTTGTTTGATCAAGCCATAGACATCGGTGTTTTCCAGTGTGCCTTTGAACAAGTTGCTGCCAGCACCACCAGCAGTTAAGCGCACATCGCCGCCGCCGTGAGTTTCTGAGCCTGGGCTGCCCAGTTTCACACCCACTTCTTGCAAGTAGTCGTCGGCCATTACTTGTTCTTCGGTCAGTTCTGTGCGGTCAGCATCGCGTGCGCCGCCACCATTACCAAACACCAGTGTGGTAAATGGTTTGCCTGATTTATCTTTGGTGGTGTTGCCGCTGACGTAGTCGCGCATCAAACCAAGAATCGGGTTGCCGATTTTGGAGTAACCGTTAAACGCCATTACGTGATCGTGGTCGGCGGTGACGATGATCAATGTGTTGCTCAGATCAACAGTGTCAACGGCGGCTTTGATCGCGGCGTCAAATGCGAGAGTGTCTTCCAGCGCGCGCTTGGCATTGGTGCCGTGCAGTGCGTGGTCGATACGGCCGCCTTCAACCATCAGGAAATAACCGTTTTCGTTGCGCGACAAAACTTCAATCGCAGCGCTGGTCATTTCAGCCAGACTTGGCTCGTCGATGCTGTTTTTCACACGATCCAACTCATAGTTCAGATCGCTCGCATTAAACAGGCCGAGCAATTTGTTGGTAGTCGCCAGATTAACTGCACTCAACGCAGTGCCAGTATTCACGTAGGTGTAACCAGCGGTTTGCATTTCAGTAACCAGATTGCGCGCATCGGTACGACGGCCGCCGCTTTCAGTGCTTGGCAGGAAGTGACGACGGCCACCGCCGAGGATTACGTCCATACCATCGGTACCCAGCTTGCTGTTGTAGCCTGCACCGTTGGGCACCATTTGAGTTGCGATGGTGTTTTCAGCGTTGCGGTTACAGATGTGCGCATAGGTAGTTGCTGGGGTAGCGTGAGTGATGCGAGTGGTGCTCACGATACCTGTGCCGTAGTTTTGCGCTTTCAGTGTTTCCAGCAGGGTTTCAACAGCTTGACCGTTGCCAGTTTCAGGGCAGGTGCTATCGCCATTGACTTGGTAAGCGGTGCCATTGGCATCGTTAGGGTTTGTGTCCGGCGTCATCGAAATCACTTCATTTTTCGATTTCGAACCGGTCATGTAACTGGCCATACCCGGAGCACTGTCGGTGGTTTGCGCATCTTCTGAATAGGTTTTGATGCGCGCAGCGTAAGCCAACTGTTCCATCGCCAATTTATGGGTTTCAGGCACTTCCAAACCGGCTTTTTCACCTGCGTAAATACGCGCAGCAGTTTGAGTGACCGGGCCCATACCATCGCCCAAAAAGAAAATAATGTTTTTGGCTTCAGCGGCAACAACAGAGTTAGCGCTCATAGCGGCAGCACAACTTAAAATGGCGCCACTTAAAAAAGATCGTTTCATTGCATTCTCCTACTTTAAGGGGCGGGTTATTCCAGATTGATGGCTTGTTTGATCAGACCGAAAACGTCGGTGTTATCGATAACGCCGTGGAAGTTTTCTGCGCCCATACCTTTTGCACCCAGAAATACATCGCCACCGCCGTGGGTTTCGCTGTCTAACTGGATAACCGCTTCTTGCAGATAGTCGTTACCGCTAGTGGTGGTTTCATCCAAAGCAACACGCGTGGTTGGGCGGTTAGGGCCGTTACCGAAGGCGAGAATGGTGTAAGGATTGCCATTGATGTCTGTCGTTGGCTGGCCTTTGCTTGGGCCATTGGCGTAGCTTTTTACCAAGCCCAAAATACCGGCGTGAGTGTCAGTGGTTTTATCGGTGCGCTCGGCGTATCCATTGATGACCAGAGTATGGTCGTGGTCAGCAGTTACGACGATCAAAGTGTTTTCCAAACCTGGGTCAACCGCTTCCATTTTTTCCAGCGCGAGTTTGATGGCGTTATCGAATGCGATACCGTCGGTCAGTGCGCGTTTGGCGTTGCTAGCATGCAGTGCGTGGTCGATACGACCGCCTTCCACCATCAGGAAGAAGCCTTTATCGCGCTGGCTCAGAATGTCGATCGCTTTACCGGTCATTTCCGACAGGCTTGGCTCAGAAGCAGGGCGATCCAATTCATAGTTCATATCGCTGCTGGTAAACAGACCGAGCAGTTTTCCAGTGCTGTTCGCTGCTGCCGACAATTCAGCAGAAGTCGTTACATAGCTGTAGCCCGCAGTTTTCATTTCGTTTACCAGATTGCGGCTATCAGTGCGGCGACCACCTGATTCGGTGCTGGGTAAGAAGTGGCGTTTACCACCACCCAAAACTACGTCGATGCCATCGCCCAATGCAGTGTTAAAGCCTGCACCGTTGGGAACCATTTGCGCAGCAATAGTGTTTTCGCCGTTGCGATTACACACGTGTGCGTAGGTGGTTGCTGGTGTTGCGTGAGTGATACGTGTGGTGCTCACTACACCCGTTGCAAAGCCTTGGGCTTTCATCTGCTCAAGCAGAGTAGGAACAGATTCGCCGTTGCCTGCTTCACAGGTGCTGTTGCCACTTGCATCTACATACTGAGTACCGTCGGTGCGATAAGCATTGGTGCTGGTGCTCATGGAGATAACTTCGTTCTTCATCTTCACACCGGTCATGTAAGCTGCCATCGATGGGGCGCTATCGGTTACCTGACCATCGGCAGAGTAGGTGCGAACAAACGCCGTTTCGGGAAGCGTATCGATAGTGATGCTGCCCGCTTCACCGGCTTCATAAATACGCATCGCGGTGAGGGTGGTGATTCCCATGCCATCGCCGAGGAAGAACAATACGTTTTTCTTAGCCACTGGTGCCGCGCTTGAACTGCTTTCGCTAGAGCTGCTGGCTACAGGTTCGCTGCTGGCTACAGGTTCGCTGCTGGCACTGGATGATGCAGGCGCGCTGCTTGAGCTTGATGCTGGGGCGCTGCTCGCGCTTGAAATACTGCTGGAGCTATTGTTGTTCTTGTTGTCATCGCTGCCGCCACAGCCGGTCAATACCGCGGCCAGCGTCAGTCCTGTCACTGTTAATCGCTTCATGGGGTAATCCTGTTTTCTTGGGTTACTGCTCCAAACTTCAGGGGGAAGATGGATACAGGCGCCAGTATCAGGATCGATTATTACGAGAATATTTAGTTATGTTGTAACAGTTGTGTGGGTGGTGAATTAAAACGAGGGTGAGATTTAAGATAAAAAAGCAGCGTCCTTGCTGCTAGTGATGGCTGCAACGGTTATTATTTTTATAGTGGAAGACGGGGATTAAAGGTTTATTACGGTCTTTTCTTTACGCTTTTCTTTTTTATCCCTGCGTTTGTCTTTTAACGATTTTTGCGGTTCTTTTTTGGTCTTTTCTTTAGACATTTCATCTGCTCCCAATCACGCATTAAGTGAGCTTCTTTGAATATGCCGCTGTGTATTCGCGGAAGTGCATTGGTGTTTGTTTCACCTGAGTTTTATCTTTGGCGAGCGGCAAATTAATGCATGCATGAGTTAATCCCTCCTGATAATTTGTGTGGTCAGTTTTCCTCTATTCGCACCACGCGAAACATTTCAGTGCGAAAGAAAATTTTTATTTCTATTACATCGCCTGCAATTCGCCCTAAAAGCTCTCGCCCAAGTGGTGATAGGCAAGAAATAAAACCTTTTTCTGGTGCGCTATCGCGTGAATTGGTTAGCGTCAGGATGATGACTTCTTTTTCTTTTACATCAAACAAAGTCACCTTGTCGCCAATAGCAATGCGGCGTGTCTGTGTCTTCGTTGTTTTTGTCTGGTTTTCTAACAGGGCAAGTGACGCTGCTAGCTCAGTTGGATTGAGTACTATGCTCCAGGGCATGTGATAAGTTTTTTGGCGAGCGCAATCGCCCATTCGTTTTTGCAAACGATTGATATAGTGAGAGAGCAATTTATTTCTCCGGTGCAAAGAAATACCGCCCAAATATGGGTGCTATTTAAATGAATGAATAAAATGGAGATAAAAATAGGCGCGAGCGAAAATTCGCTCGATTAACGGGGGAAGGCGAGAGAAACTCTTTTTAAGATAAAACGAAGTAAAGCGTGCATAAAAATAAAATCGTGATGTTGCTTAGGGGCGGAGCAATCATAGCTACAATAAAATTTAAGTCAACCGAATATAAACTTCATTCACAGCGTACAACTTTTATAAACCTTGTTTTGCTCTGTTGATTGCGGAAGTTACTGCTGAACGTGCCTGAGGGCTGTTTTTCCAGCAGCTACTTCTAAGCATTGAAGCGACCATTTCGGCTATTTCCGTTGCATCGTAAGTTGCTAGTTCTGAAAATGAATTTATACCTATTTCTTCAAAGCGTTTGATTACTGTGGGGCCTACGCCTTTAAGTTCCAATAGAGCAGCTTTTTCATGTTCATTAAATGCCATTTTGTATTCCTAATTAAAAATTAAGACGCATCTTGCCATAAAGCTGCACTTTAATTTTTGTGATTTTTAAAACGTACTCGTCACAACGCCATTCTCCAACACCTTCGCCTCAATCGTTTTTCCGCTGGATAAATTTTTTACGCGGATGACTTCATCTTTATTGCCGTTCTCCAGCGCTTCGCCGGGCATGGCGGCGGTGATGCCGTCGCGATTGGCGGTGATTTTTAGTTTGTCGCCGCGTTTGACTAATTGCGGTTGGTCGATGAAATCCGGGCTGAGCATTTGGTTGGCGCGGATGCGGCGCTTGGCGCCCATGCCGGCGACTTGATCGAGGCGGTGATAGAAACCGCGATTGGCGCGGGTGATTTCTTGCTCCTGTAATTGCAATTGCGCGCGAGTAATAGTGTCGCCGCGATTGATGACCGCGCTGGTGACAACTACCGGCAAAAACACCTGCATATCGCTGCTGACTTTTACCGGCCAGCCTTTGAGCGTTTGGCCGGTGCATTCAAGCGTAAGTTGCTGGCGCGATAAGCGGCCGCTGCTGCCACCACTCACCTTGATCGAGTTGGGGCAGGGCGCGATGGTGTTGGTGCTGCCGATCGGGGTGTTTTCTATTACTACACGCAGGCCTTGCCAGCCATTGGCTTGGGCTTGAGTGTCCATCATTTGCTGCAAGTAATTGCGTGCAGCCTCATCGATTTGCTGCGCGGCGGTTTGAGCCATTGCGCTTTCTGCAATTAATCCTGCCCAGATCACCAACAGCCACTTGGATGCGGAAAAACCTTTTCCCCTTGTCTTTCCCCTTTGGTCCAAATGCGGAAATCCGGCTGTGATTTTGCTGCGTTTTGTATTTAAAAAGTTCAATAAAATCAATTTGATACGCCTCGTTATGGGTGTGGGCATAGTTCCTGCTAAAGCTGTGCCATATCGACCCAATGTGTTGTTTGAATCAAGAGTAGGCATTTGGATTATGAGTATAGGTATTGATAAAGCCTTGGGCATTCACGCGCAGGCGCTCGACTTGCGGGTGCAGCGCAGCGAGATTCTCGCCGCCAACCTCGCCAATGAAGATACGCCCGGTTTCCAAGCGCGCGATATCGATTTTGCGCGCGAGCTGAATTACGCCGATTCCCCTTTTGATATCGGCCAGATTTCTATCGCCGGTGATGGCGATTCAGCTCCGCAGCTGATGTACCGCACACCGATGCAGGCATCGCTCGATGGCAACACCGTCGATCTGAGTATGGAGCAGGCCAACTTCTCCAAAAACTCGATGGATTTCCAAACCAGCCTGACCTTTTTAAACATGAAATTCCAAGGGCTGAAGTCAGCCATAGAGGGGCGCTAAGCATGGCTTTTGATTCGATTTACAAAATCGCCGGTTCGGCGATGGGCGCGCAAACCGTTCGCCTCAATACCATCGCCAGTAATTTGGCCAACGCCGATTCCGCCGCCACCCGTGCGGAAGATGTGTATCAAGCGCGCAAGCCGGTGTTTGCGGCGATTTACGAGAACGATCAAATGACCCGCGGCCAAGGTATGGGCGGCGCTCATGTACAGGTGCTGGATGTGATCAGCGCTGGCAATGAGCCGCAGCGTCGCTATGAGCCAAATAATCCACTCGCCGATCGCGATGGTTATGTGTTCTACGCCGATATTAATCAGATTGAAGAAATGACCGACATGATGGCGGCCACTCGCAATTACGAAACCAACGTGGAAGTGCTCAATCGCGTTAAGGGCATGCAGCAGGGTCTGCTGAAGTTGGGAGAAGCCTGATGACGACGGTTACTAACAACACAGTTTCAAATCCTTACAGCATTGATCAAGTCACCAGCCAAACGGTGAATGTGAGCGATGCGACCCAGATGGAAAACAATTTCATCAGCCTGATGGTGGCGCAAATCCAGAATCAGGACCCGACCAAACCCGTCGATAGCACCGAGTTCCTCAACCAGTTTTCGGCCATGAGTCAGGTTAAGAGCATGGAAAACATGACCAGCCTGAGCAAAAGCAATCTGGTGTTGATGGACAACTTACAGACCCTGACCGCCGCTGGATTGGTAGGGCAGGAAGTAAAGGTTGCGGTGGATAGCGTTCAAGTTGGCACCGACACCATCAATGGCAAATTCAATCTGGAGCATTCCGCGAGCGCAGTGGAACTCAAGCTCACCGATAGCAATGGTGTAAGCCAATCGATTCAGCTGGGTAGCAGGACCGCTGGCTTGGTATCGGTTGCGATTGATCCAGAAGAGCTGGGACTGGCTCCGGGTAGCTACTCGGTAGAAGTCATTAGCGATAGCGGTGAATACCCGACGCTGGAAGTGTCTGGCCTCGTCAGCAATGTGCGCGTGAGCGCGGAAGGGCCGGTATTGGAAGTGGCGGGTGCCGGTTCAGTGCCGTTTTACAAGATCACGGAATTCGGTCAGGCGCCGATTGCCGGGTTGCTTTAGTTCAATTTCATCATTAACGGGAGAACCCCATGAGCTTCAATATCGCCCTGACCGGCCTGAGCGCCGTCAACGACCAACTCGATAGCATCAGCAACAACATTTCCAACGTAGGCACTACGGGCTTTAAATCCTCGCGCACTGAGTTCGGCAGCATCTATTCCGACAGCATGGCGATGGGTGTGGAAGTGCTGCGCGAAACCCAAAGCATCAGCAAAGGTGGTTCATTGGTGACTACCGGCCGCGAGACGGATTTGGCCATCTCTGGCGGCGGTTTCTTTATGACCAAAGCCTCAACCGGTGAAACCAACTACACCCGTGCCGGTGTATTTGGCACTGACAAAAACAACTACATCGTCAACGCCAGCGGCCAGCGTTTGCAAGGCTATCCGGTGGATGGCAGCAATCGCCTGCAAACCGGTTCATTGAGTGATATGCAGCTGAAAAATGCCAATATCGCCGCCAAAGCAACAGACAAACTCGACTTTGTAATGAATCTGGATGCTAACGAATCCACTCCGACTATCGTTCCATTTGATCCAAACAACATCGATACCTACAACTCCACCTACACCACCAAGGTGTTTGATTCGCAAGGTAAAGAGCACACCCTGACCCAATACTTTGTGAAAACCGGCGCCAATAGCTGGGATGCGCACTACTTCATCGATGGCAATGCCGCCGCTAACAGCATGGGCACCCAAGCGCTGACCTTTAACGCCAACGGTCATATGACTTCACCTTATGACTACGCCGGTGAGCTGGCGAATGATCCGGCTGCGCCACCAGTACACACGCCTATGACCCTGACTGCTACGGCGGCGCAATTGGGCGGCGGTGTGGCTGACCTGAATATCGAGATGAACTACGGCGGCACTGGCATTGGCGGTGCAACCCAATACGGCTCCAACTTCATCGTCAACAGCAATACCCCAACCGGTTATACCTCGGGCGAGCAGATTGGTATCGCTATTGAAAAAGACGGCATGGTCTACGCCACCTACAGCAATGGCCAGCGCCAGCTGCAAGGTCAGGTAGCTCTGGCGACCTTCACCAATCTCGACGGTTTGCAAAACGTTAACGGCACTTCATGGGTGGAAACCGTGGATTCCGGCCAGCCGCTGGTGGGTGTTCCGGGCATTGGTGCTTTTGGCGACCTGACTTCAGGCGCGCTGGAAAACTCCAACGTCGATCTGACCCAACAACTGGTCGCGCTGATGGAAAGCCAACGCAACTACCAAGCCAACACCAAAGTGCTCTCGACCGATAAAGAGCTGACCCAAGTGTTGTTCGGCGCTATCTAATTTACGAGGTAAACACTCATGGATCGTCTGGGCTACACCGCTATGACCGCCGCCAGCCGCACCCAGCTATCACTGCAGGTGCGCGCTAACAACCTCGCCAACGTGAGTACCAACGGCTTTCGCGCCGACCTTGAGCAGGCGCGTGCCGCCAGTGTGGATGGCTACGGCTACGACAGCCGCCATATGACGCTGGCGCAAAACAACGGGGTGGATTTAACCCCCGGTGCGATGATCGCCACTGGTCGCGACCTGGATGTCGCGATCAAAGGGCAGGGCCTGATCGCACTCGAAAGCGGCGATGGCGAGGTCTACACCCGCAACGGCAACATGATGATCGATGCGGAATCGCGCCTGACCATCAATGGCCGTGCGGTACTGGGCGATGGCGGGCCGATAGTGCTGCCGGAATACGACAGCGTGCATATCGGCTCCGACGGTGTGGTCTCGATCAAACCGCGCGGTGAAACCCTGATGACCGAAGTGGATCGCATCAAACGTGTTGATGTAGCGGCCGCTGAACTCATCAAAGACGAACGCGGCATGTTGGTCACTAAAAACGGCGCGCCCGCCGAACAGAGCGATGCAGTAGTGCTGGCCTCGGGTCACTTGGAGTCCAGCAACGTATCGGCGATTGAAGAGCTGGTCGCCTCCATGAGCCTCAACCGCCTGTTTGAAACACAAGTAAAGATGATGAAAGCGGCGGAAGACCTATCCAATTCCGGCAACCGCATGATCCGCGGCAGCTAATTAAATCCCTCCTAACCTCCCTTTGTTAAAGGGAGGAACTGACTCCCCTCTTTGAAAAAGAGGGGCAGGGGGAGATTCAAAACCTTAGCGGCAGCTAATCCGCTAAGACCAAGAGGAGAAGAATATGAGTTCAGCATTATGGGTCAGTAAAACCGGTTTGGCGGCGCAGGATAAAGCCATGGCGACCGTCGCCAACAACCTCGCCAACGTCAACACCACCGGTTTTAAAAGCGACCGCGCGGTGTTTGAAGATTTGTTTTATGCCATTGAATTGCAACCGGGCGCTCAGGCCGATCAGGTCAATACTGTGCCGTCTGGCATCCAGTTGGGCAGCGGTGTGCGTGTAGCGGGCACGCAAAAAGTGTTTACCGAAGGCAATGTGCAAACCACCGGTCAGCCGATGGACTTAGCGATTATCGGCAGCGGTTTTTTTCAGGTGGAATCACCTTCCGGTGAAATCTTTTACACCGAAAGCGGCCAGCTGCAATTGAATACCGAAGGGGTGATGGTCAACGCCCAAGGCTTGCCTTTAACTCCGGCGATTGAAGTGCCAGCCGGTGCCAGCCGCTTTACCGTGGGTAGCGACGGCATTGTTACCGCCGTATTGCCGGGCGATGTAACACCAGTCGAACTCGGCCAGATCACGCTGGTGAATTTTGTGAATCCGGCCGGTTTGGAAGCGCTGGGCGGCAATCTCTACAAAGAGACTGTGGCGAGCGGTGAGCCGGTAGAAGGCATTCCGGGTGAAGACGGCTTGGGTCTGATCAAGCAGGGCGTACTGGAAGGTTCCAACGTGCAAGTGGTTGAGGCGATGGTGTCGATGATCGCCATCCAGCGCGCCTATGAAGCCAACGCCAAGGTGTTGGATGCTTCATCCAGCATGCAGCAATTCCTCAATCAAAACGTATAACCGTCTTTAACCAAAACGTGAAGTTGATGATGAAAACTTTTGTCTTGTGTGCCTGTTTAGCCGCTTTGATCAGCCTGACCGGCTGCCAGAGCAACCCGGCCAGTCTGGCCAGCGAGGATACCGACGACTACCAGCCGCCGGTACTGGATTACAGCCAGCCGCCCACTACCCGTGGCGGCTTGTTCCGCTCCGGCTACTCATCCGGTTCACTCTTGCAAGACAAGCGCGCGCTGCGGGTGGGGGACATCCTGACTATCGTTTTGGATGAATCTACCCAATCAAGCAAAAGCGCAGGCACCAGTTTTGGCAAGTCCACCGAGGTGGGTGTCGGTGTGCCGCGCGTGTTCGGCAAAGACTATCCCGACGCCGAAACCAGCATCTCCGGTTCGCGCGATTTTAAAGGCTCGTCCGAAAGCTCCCAGCAAAATGCGCTGCGCGGCGCTATCGCGGTGACTGTGCATCAGGTGATGCCCAACGGCACTCTGCTGGTGAAAGGCGAGAAGGCGCTAAAGCTGAATCAAGGCGATGAGTTCATCCGCCTGAGTGGTTTGGTGCGCGTTGAAGACATCAACAACAGCAATCAGATTAGCTCGCGCCATGTCGCTAATGCCCGAATTTCCTACTCGGGGCGCGGCGCGCTTAACGACAGCAACAAAGCCGGTTGGTTGACCCGTTTCTTCACCAATCCGTTGTTCCCGATTTAACCGGAGCCACGCATGATCCGCTTCCAGCAAATTTGTCTCCGTAAGGTTGTCAGCCACGTGCTGGCAGCCCTTTTTATTCTGTCCTCTGTGCCTGCGAGCGCAGTACCGCTGATGGATTTGGTGGATATCGAAGGTATCCGCCAGAACCAGTTGGTCGGCTACGGTTTGGTGGTGGGCTTGGATGGCACCGGCGATAAAAGCCAGGTGAAATTTACCAGCCAATCCACCGTCAACATGGTTAAGCAATTTGGCATCAATCTGCCGCCAGGCGTTGACCCAAAACTCAAAAACGCGGCTGCGGTGATGATTACCGCGACTATTCCGCCGTCTTACGGCCCCGGTCAAACCGTGGATGTGACTGTATCTTCACTCGGTGATGCCAAAAGCCTGCGCGGCGGCCAATTGTTGATGACGCCGCTGGTGGGCGTTGATGGTGAAACTTATGCCTTGGCGCAGGGCGCGCTGATTGTGGGCGGCCTGAATGCCTCGGGTGCCAGTGGTTCGAGTGTGGCGATCAACACCGCCAACACCGGTTTGATCCCCAATGGCGCCACTGTTGAACGTTCCATTCCCAGCGATTTTGGCGAGCGTAAAGACATCACCCTCAATATCCGCGAACCCAGTTTTCAAACGGCGACCAAGGTAGTCAATGCGATTAATGCGCGCTTTGGCAGCAATATCGCCACCGCTGAAAACGGCACTCGTATTTCGCTTGTCGCGCCTAGCGGTGCCAATCAGCGCACCAGTTTTGTGGCCATGTTGGAAATGATGGAAGTGGATACTGGCCGGATTCGTCCGAAAGTCGTATTCAACAGCCGCACCGGCACTGTAGTTGTTGGTGAAGGTGTGCGTGTGAAAGCGGCGGCTGTCGCCCACGGCAGCTTGACGGTGACCATCAATGAATCCTCGCAAGTCAGCCAGCCGGGCGCTTTCTCGCGCGGCCAAACGGCAGTGACGCCGCAGTCGGATATCGCGGTCGATCAAGAGGCTAATGGCATGTTCAAGTGGCCGGAAGGCGCGAGTTTGGACAGCATTATCAACACCGTAAACAGTCTGGGCGCGACCCCGGACGATGTAATGAGCATTCTGCAAGCGCTAGAAAAAGCCGGTGCGCTCAATGCTGAATTGATTGTGATTTAACGAATCTCCCCCAGCCCCTCTTTTCCAAAGAGGGGGGCTTAGCTCCTCCCTTTGCAAAAGGGAGGTTGGGAGGGATTAAGACAAAATCTCCCCTAACCCCTCTTTTTCAAAGAGGGGGACTAGTTCTTCCCACCATCAAAGTGGATGCGTTGGCCTCTCTCTTTTTCAAGAGGGGAGTCAAGGCTCCTCCCTTTGAAAAAGGGAGGCGGGGGAGGGATTCAAAATGAACAGGAACAGGTTTGATGAGTATTGTCTCCCTCAACAACTCCACCAATCCCTCGGCCGTTGCGAGTGACCAAGTTGCCGGGCAAAAGTCGGCGTTGGATATGGCGGCTGAACAGTTTGAAGCCATGTTTTTGCAGCAGGTGCTCAAGCAAATGCGCAAAGCGGGCGATGCTTTAGCGGCCGATAACCCTATGCGCAGCCGCGAGCTGGACACCATGCGCGATTTTTACGACGGCGTGCTGGCCGAAAACCTGTCGGGTAAGCGCCAGACCGGCATCGCCGATATGTTGGTAAAACAGTTATCGGGCAATGCGGGTGAGGCGGAATCCATTGAAACAGCGGGTGAGCAAGCCAGATCAGCCGAACTTCCAGTTAAAAGCAGCTTTCCCCAAGCCAAAACCGAACACCGTTCCGCGGCGATGGATATCGCAGGCGGTAGCTTTGGTTTGAGCAGCCTGCGCAATACCTGGCAGCGCGGCGTGGATAGTTTGGAAAATATCTGGGACAAGGGTTCCGCCAGCTTTAAAGCGTTAGTGGATTCAGTGATTCAGCAGGAATCCGGCGGCCGTGTGGATGCGGTATCGCACAAGGGCGCGCTCGGTGTAATGCAGCTGATGCCTGACACCGCCCGCCAAATGGCAAAAGAAATGGGGGTGCAATTTAATTTGCATCGCCTTACGCGCGACGCCGATTACAACAAACAACTCGGCAGTGCTTTTTTAAGCAAGATGCTCGACCGCTACGACGGTGAACAGGCACTGGCGCTGGCGGCTTACAACGCTGGCCCAGCGCGGGTCGATGAGTGGCTGGAGCGCAATGGCGATCCGCGCATCGGCGATTTGAGTATGTCCGCTTGGGTGCGTCAAATCCCCTTTAAGGAAACGCGCGAATACACCAGCCGCATTCTGGCGGAGCTGGCGCAGAATCCCGCTGCAAATGGCATAAAAACCCCGGTTGTTGCAGAAAAACCATTTAATTCCGGCGTCACTCCGGTCGCCTTAAATGACATAGCAGAGGTTTTTAAGGCGACGCCAAATCAATCGCCCGCGTTAAAAACCCAACCCGTGCACGACGCTCGATTATGGCGTTTTCCGACGCCCAACAATCCATAAGCAGTCATCTATAGGCAGTAACTCCTAATCAGCAGTCAGTAGCCGCGAACGAGAACAGGATTAAACAGACATGAGTTCACTCAACAATATCGCCCTCAGTGGTTTACGTGCCGCGCAAGTATCCATTGCCACTACTGGCCAGAACATCGCCAACGTGAATACCCCCGGTTTTAGTCGCTTGAGCACGGTTACCCAGTCGCTGTCGGGGGCGGGTGGTTTGAATGTGGGCGGTGGGGTTGAGGTGAGCAGCATTCGCCGTATGGCGAGCGAATTCCAGAATCAACAGCTGTGGCGCGCGACTACCGAGCAGCATTACTACAGTGCCCGTCAGGAATATCTGACTTCATTGGAAGGTTTGATGGCGGGAGAAGGCTCCAGCATCAGCGTAGGGCTGGATCAGTTTTTTGCCGCACTCAGTGAAACCAGTGCGACGCCCAACTCCATCGCTCTGCGCCAACAGGTGCTGGCGGAAGCGGGCAACCTGGCGCAGCGCTTTAACGGCCTGAGCAGCAATATGAATGCGCAGGTGCTGGCACTGCAGGAGCAGCGCACCACTATGGCGGCGGAAATTAATGGCCTGACCGACAACATCGCCAAGCTCAACAAAAAGATTGTCGAAACCGAAGCGGTCAAGGGCGATACCACCGCGTTGCGCGATTATCGCGACAGCCTGCTTAAAGATCTCAGCCAGTACGCGTCTATTCGTGTAAAAGAAACCAGCGATGGCGCACTCGATGTCTCCCTCGCTAACGGTCAGCCGCTGGTGTCGGGAATCTCCGCTGGCCAGCTGCAAACCACGCTCACCATGAGTGGCGAGCAGGATGTATCCCTCTCATTTTTAGGCACCAGTTTCCCGCTCAAACAAGACAGTTTTGGCGGTGCGTTTGGCGGATTGTACGCAGTGGAGTACGGCGAGCTGCGCCCGGCTATGGCGGCGCTGCATGAAATGGCCGACCAGTTTGCGCAGGCGATTAACGATACCTTGGCCACCGGTTTTGACTTGAATGGCAACGCGGGTACAGCATTGCTCAGCTACGACCCAACCAGTAAAACCCAACTTCTGCAGGTGAATGATCTGGCGCCGGAAGAACTGGCGTTCTCATCGGCAGCGGGCGAGACAGGTAACAACGAGGTGCTGCTCAATTTGCTCAGCATCAAAAACCAGAACATCACGCTCGATGGCAGCTCGGTATCGCTTAACGATGCTTACACAGGTTTGCTCGGGGAGATCGCCAGTAACAGCCGCCAGAATCAGGCGGATTTGAAATCCACCACCACTGTGACCCAGCAGGCGCAAGCCCAGCGCGATAGCGTGAGTGCGGTGAGTTTGGATGAAGAGGCAGTTAACTTGATGACTTACCAGCAGGCTTATCAGGCCAATATGAAAGTCATCTCCACTGCCAACCAATTATTCGACGACATGCTCGCCGCCTTCTAGGGCGAGCTGATTTAAGACAGGAATCCCAGAGGTTCAGATGCGTATTACCAACTCTCAAATCACTGCCACCATGCATAACTCTATGAATGGCAACTCGGCGCAATTGGGCAAGCTGATGCAGCAAATGTCGAGCAATAAACGTATTTTGCTGCCATCGGATGATCCTATCGCCAGCATGCGCGTGATGCGCGTAGAGCGCGAAGAGGCGAGCCTTGAGCAATATCGCAAGAATATCGATAACGTTTCCAGCAGCTTATCGACGCAGGAAGCGAACCTTAAATCTATTTCCGACGCCTTACTCAATGTGCGCGACCGCTTGGTGTGGGCGGCGAACGGCTCCAATACCAGCGAAGACTTGGCGGCGATTGCCGGCGAGTTGGAGAATCTGGAAAAGACGCTATTTTCTGGTGCCAATGTGCGCGATGAAGAAGGGCGCTATTTGTTTTCTGGCACCCTGAGCGATACCGCCGCGGTGAGTTTTGATGCGGCAACCCAAACCTATTCAGTCACCGGCAATGACAAGTATCGCCAAGCGGCGGTAGCCAACGGTGTATTGGTAGAAGAAAACGTCACCGCGATGGATGTGTTCGGTGCCAATATGGATATGCTCAATGAGCTGCATTCGCTGGTTACCATGCTGCAAGACCCCGCGCTCGATGCTTCTAATCCAGCGGTGGGTGCGCAAATCACGACTACCATGAATCAGTTGGATGCGACTCACAATAAGCTCTTGGGCAACATCACCGAGTTGGGTGGCCGCCAAAATACCTTGACGCTGCTGAGTAACAGTAACGATGAGGTATCGCTGGTAAACCAAAAGATCGAAGGTGAGTTGTCGCAGCTGGATTACGCTGGCGCCACTATCGACCTGAACAACTATCAGTTGGCCTTGCAGGCGACGCAAAAGACCTATTTGAAAATCAATGAGCTGTCGCTCTTTAACCTGCTTTAAGCTGGCTGGCGTGAAAAGACTTGTATGAGCCTGAGGGCGTAATGGATGAAAATCGATAAACAAACAGGTATTTCCAGCACGCTGGATACTCAAACTCGCTCTCGCTTGCAGCCCGGTATGAGCGGAAAACGCTCGGAATCTGCCACATCTAATAGCAGTGCCGAAGCTAAATCGACGGTACGCACCAGCAGCGCTAACAGCGGGTTTAGTCTGCAGCTCAACCAGCAGTTGTCATCCATGCAGTCGGCTGACCGCTATTTGGCTGATCTGGCAGAGCAGTTATCGACCCTAAAACTTAGTATTAGCCGCCAGTTAACATCGCCCATCAGCAATGAGCGCGAAACTATTAACAAAGGTGTGCAGCAGGTCAATACCCTCTTGGAAGAGCGCGGTAAACGCACTGGCCAAAGCTTGGATGCGGGTTTTAATCTGCGTTTGAATGAACCCTTGCGCAGCCGTTTTAGTCTGCCAGGGTTGGAATCGCTCACCGAGATTCAGCGCTCGGGTAAAGAGACACTGGTTTTTACCGCAGGCCGCGCGCTAGCGGAACCGCTGGCGGTGGTGCTCGATGAAGGTATGAGTGATGAACAAGTGCTGCGCAACCTCAATGCCGGTTTGGGGAGCGCGGGTATTCGCGCTGAATTGGATGGGCAGGGCGCGCTCAAATTCTCTATGCCAGAGAACGATTGGCAGGCGATTAAAAACCAGCTGCGCATCAAAGGTGAAGGCAAGTTGTTCGCCGCCGATGGCAGCCAAATCAAGCCAACCGAAGAGGGTTTATTGGCATTAGACCCGGCTTTGACACAAGAAACAGCGCGCGAATTGCGCCTGTTATTGGATTCGGTAGTCGCCGCCTTGGATCGTATCGGCAATCTGCGCCAGCAACTCAGCCAGCGCCAACAGGACGTAAGGGAATTTCTCGCCCGCCAGGAAAGCCAGGATGAAAAACAGTGGGCACTCAATTTCGCCAGTGCGGTGTTTAACATCAACGGGCGCAAGGCATCCAGCTACTCAACGGTGACACAAACCGTGATCGCACAAGCGCAATTATCCCGCTTTGCGGTGGTTAGTCTGCTGTCCTGATTTTTCGTATCTGTTTTACCTGTAGCAAAAGCTAATGTGAACATTCGGCCAAGGCCGGATGCGGTCAATATCACCCTGAAAAAGAGGTTGTAAGCATGAGCGGCCTGGAATCGCGCTCCGCAAAAACGCTGACTATTAACTGCCATCCGGAGACGGAAAATGTGCATTGTGTTGATAATGACGCCAATGTTGCCAGTATTCAGGCATGGGTAAACCTTGTAACATCGCTTCCGAAGTTAATAACAAAGCGATGGAGAAAGTCGATGGTATATGTAGAGCGCGATGCACAAGGGCGTTTGCTGCGGGTAGAACAGCAACCGTTTGACGGCGCCGAACACATGGCCGTAGAAAGCGAAGAGCTGCACAGTTGGCTAAAGATGAAAGAGGAAGTTAAAGCGCGCCTCGACCGTCTCAACTCATCAGATTTGGAATTGGTGCGCGTTCTGGAAGATGTAATTATCGTGCTGGTTGAGCGCAACATCATCCAATACACCGACTTGCCTGAAGCCGCACGCGAAAAACTCGATCAACGCGCCGTCGCCCGCGCCGATTTGGAAGGTTTACAAACTATTTTGCGCGAAGACAAACACAACCTGCGCTGATTTCAGTTAATGGTTAAAAAACAAAGGCGCAGCTTGTTCAGCAAGCTGCGCCTTTGTTTTTTGCGGATCTGATTTTGGTTGGGGCGGATGCTGGCGCTTTGGCGGAAAAAAACTACGCTTTGGGAAGTAAATTTTTCCAAGGAAGCGTTTGATATGCCAGCAAGTCGTGAAGATCTACTCCCTCCATCTATAGTCAGAGGCGGGCCATTGCATCAGTTGTTGGATTGGTGTGGTCTGATGGCCGCTGATGGTTTGCCCACCCGAAGGTTTATCATCACCCTAGCGGTATTTGCTTGGTTGCTGCCGATTACTCTGGCGCTGGTGCAAACTGAGTTAAACCCTTCCTATAACGGCGCAGCAATTCTCTCTGATTGGACTGTTCACACCCGTTTTCTTATCGCTATTTCCGTCATGCTGTTAACAGAGCGCTACGCGGATAAGCGTTTTACGGTGCTATTGGATCAATTCAAACACAGTCAGCTTGTTTCAGTTGAAGGTGAGAAAAAGTTCTCCCGCATCATTGAGGATTCAGATCGCTGGTCGGGGGCGTCAATCCCTGAATATCTGCTGCTGTTATTGGCGTTCATCCTACCCAGTCTGGTGGTGAGTTATACCCTTGGGTTAGCCGGCTCCTCTTGGGAGGGGCATACCAACGATGGTGAGGAGGTGCTGTCTTGGGCGGGCATGGCGGCCTGTTATTTCAGTACTCCGCTGTTTCAGTTTTTGATGTTTCGGTGGATATGGCGATTTTTAGTCTGGACGGTGATGCTCTATCGCATCAGCAAAATGCCGCTCAATCTATCGCCTTTGCACCCTGACCGCTGCGCGGGTTTGGGTTTTTTATCCATTTATCCAACGGTGTTTACGGGCTTTATTTTTGCGCTCAGCTCCGTTGTGGCAGCCAGTATTGCCAAGGAGCTAACCCTGTCAAAAGTGAGTGGCGACTTGGTGTGGGTCTGGATGGGTTGTTGGGTGAGTTTGATTTTGATTTTGTTTGTCGGGCCGATGTTGGTGTTCGTGCGCATATTGTCGATGCGACGTGAGCAGGCGATGTTGGATTTTGGGCGGTTATGCAGCCGTCATCATCAGGCGTTTCATTTCAAATGGATGCAACAAGGGGATGCTAATAATGCCGACTTGCTTGATTCAAGCGATTCGGTCGTTCTCGCCAATTTGAACAGTGCGGTTGATACCCTCAATCAAATGAAAGCTTTTCCAATCGATAAGGCCACTGTCATTCAAATTTTATTAGCCAGTGCACTGCCTTTATTAATTGCGGCAACGAAGCTGATGTCGCTCTCAGATATTTTGAAAAAGTTATTGTCGGCGCTGGTTTAGTTTCATCTCGACTGCAACACGAGTTGCAAAAAAACTGAAAAGGAGTAATGCGATGAATTCACGGTTGAGCAAAATTCTGTTGGTCGCTAGTGGCTGTATGGCTGCTTCGGCATGGGCTACCAGCGTCTATCCAGTAAAGCTGGATTTAACCAAAGGCAAAAGTCAGGCGGCCATTACGGGGGTTGGCAATTTGGATAACCCCGCCAATGGCGCGTTTGCGCGCGGCAGTTTGGACAGCGACGACACAGTGCAACTGCGCATTCCTGTCTCTGCTGCAATCGAATACGGCAATGTCGATAACTTGTTTGACCGGCTTGATGAACTTTCAGCCGCTTATAGTACCTCTGACGATGGTGGCGGAGGCGGGCAGGGCGGCTCGTCCGGCGGCGAATCGCTCAACATCGATTTCAACAGCGCCAACCCCGATCTGGATGCAATTATCGATGAGATTTCCGATCAGGCATCGCGCTTGGCTGCGTTTACCGCGCTGGTTGCCGTGGAAGGTTATGCGCGCGCGGAATTGC
The DNA here is from genome assembly GCF_035117775.1 of Cellvibrio chitinivorans. Taxonomy (NCBI): domain Bacteria; kingdom Pseudomonadati; phylum Pseudomonadota; class Gammaproteobacteria; order Cellvibrionales; family Cellvibrionaceae; genus Cellvibrio; species Cellvibrio chitinivorans. Next base: position 249,952 of record NZ_JAYKKN010000004.1, on the reverse strand, counting down.
GTGAGGAAGTTTCGCTGCTTATCAATAAGGATGTGTTAAATGGCACGTTAAAACTTAGCGTGTCCCGTGACCGTTTGACCTCGGCTATAGGTATTGGCGATGAGTTTCAGTTTGACGCCGACACCGCACGGCAGGAGCTGCAAGCGGCCTATAACTTGCTGCCAACAGATCCGGTGACGACCTTTGATTTGTCCGGCGGGTTGTCACTCACCGTTGACCCGACCCGTGATGCAATCAATTTTGAATTCGCCAATGACAGTCTGCTATTAACCAAGGCGGCGAAAAAAACCGATGTCGCCATCAGTTACAGCTCGCTGTGGTTTGAAAATGACGCAGGCGCGCTCTACTGGGGAATCACGCCGATTTATCGCCAAATTGGGTTGAGTAATATAGGAATCCGCTTTGGTGATTTGGTCGATTCCGAAGAGCTTTTTGAAAAAATTGATGATGCCGAATTTGCCAAAGACGATGCTTTTGCATTGGATGCCGGATTATTTTGGCTGAGCAAACACTACAGCTTGGGCGCCAGTTTTTATGATCTGCTACCCACCACCTATTACTTTCCTGTGCTCGACAATAACAGCGCGTTAAACCCTGAAATTCGCGCTGAGCTTGAACGCCACAGCGATTACGAAACCGAAACCCAACTGACATTGGAGGGAAGCGTATTTAGCGAGGGCGGCCGCTGGGCGTTGAGCGCTGCGGTAGATACACGCGCAACACAAGATCCATTTCGGCAAGAGTTTCAATGGGCATCGCTGCGGGCGGATGCGTTTTGGAATAGCTGGGCGTTTTCCAATCTCAACCTTGCTGTACACAGCAATCTGGCGGGTTCGGAGTTGACTTATGTATCGCTGGGCGCAGATTTTTTGAAAGTGCTCAGTTTGGATATCGCCAGTACATTGGATTCCACTGAAATTGAAGGCGATGAATTACCGCGCGGAGTGAGTTTGTCGCTGGGGCTGAACTTCGCATTCTGATCAGCGTCCTTCCAACTCCCCTCAATACCTCCAACTATCCTCAATAACAGGAGCGGCATGAGATGCCACTCCTGTTATAAATATTTGTAAAGTCAGAACAAAATCGATTAAAAATCCATAATGAGATTGATTCTTAATTGTGTTTCAATAACTATAGCGCCCTAAATTGAATCAGTCGTGTCATTGAGGATTTATGCAGCGTTTGCAGTTACTTACCGGTTTGTTTTTATCGTCTCTTGTTCTCTCGCCTCTGGTGAACGCCCAGCCGCCGGAAACGCGAGTGGTCATTCATCAATTGAATAACACTGCGCTCACCACGGAATTGGAATTGAGCGGAACTTTGCAGCCGCTGCGCGATGCAGAACTGTCGGTCGCGGCCGATGCGTTGGTGACCAAGTTACACGCCGATGTAGGCAAGCGAGTTAAACGCGGCGATTTGTTATTGGAATTGGATGCGAGCGTCGCCAAGCAGGAACATGCACGCGCGTTGGCGCTGGTGTCATCGGCGGAGCTGAGCGTAAAAGAGGCGCAACGCTTGGTCGATCAGGCGCTGCGCTTGAAAGACCAAAGTCATATCGCCCAAACCGAAGTTAGCGCTCGTGAAAATGAATTGGGTTTGGCCAAAGCCAGCCTTGCGCAAGCGCGCGCCGAGGCGAGCATCGCGGCAGAACAGTTGGCTAAACATCGTCTCTATGCACCTTTTGATGGTGTGATCAGCGCCCGCTGGACTGACCTTGGGCAATGGTTAAGTCGTGGCGATCAGGTGTTTACGCTGGTATCGCTGGATTTGTTGCGTTTGGATGTGAAATTGCCGCAGGAGCATTTGGCCAATATCGAACAAATCAAAAGTGTACAAATTCGCCCCGACGCCCAACCGCAGTTGATGCTTCCTGCGCACGTCGATACTCTGGTGCCAGTGGGCGATGCCTCGCGCAGTTTCTTGCTGCGCCTCGCGGCCGATGAAACTTCACCGGCGTTAATTCCCGGCGCCTCTGCCCGTGCGCATTTGCGCTTTGAACACGCGCAGCAAGCGGTGTTATTGCCGCGCGATGCACTGCTGCGCAATGCCGACGGCAACTACAGCGTGTTTGTGGTGGCCGATGGCAAAGCGCTGCGTCGCCAGATTCGTTTAGGGACTTTGGGCCAGGATGGTTATTTGATTGAGGATGGTCTGACGGCTGGGGAGCAAGTTGTTATTCGCGGCAATGAAATTCTGGATGACGGCCAAGCGGTAACGATAGTGAAAGAGTTGAGTTCTCTTCCGGCAGTTAACCAGTCAAGCAACCAATAGCGCGAAGGAGCAACTAGGATGATTGAAAAAGTTGTTACCCAAGGGCGCTTGCTCACCGTTATCGTTTTGATTGTCTGTGTAATGGGATTGGCTGCTGCGCTGCGTATGCCGGTGCAGATGATCCCCAACCTCGATACCAACATCATCACCGTTGAAACCGGCTGGCCGGGCGCAACACCGCAGGATATTGAAAAAGAAATTTTGCTGGAGCAAGAGCGCTATCTGCGTTCGCTGCCGAATCTTAGCCGCATGGAATCCTTCGCGGAAATGGGTGGGGCGGTAATCCAGCTGGAGTTCACCGCTGGTGTTGAAGTCAATGAGCTGCTGATCCGCGTCTCCAACGCTTTGAGCCAAGTGCCTAACTATCCGGAAAACGTTGATCAGCCGCGCCTGTTCAGCGAATCCTTTTCAGAAAATGCGTTCATGTATTTCGCCGTGTTGCCGCAAGAGGGCAATCCACACGGGTTGGATATGGACATGATCAGCGATTTTATCGACGACAACCTGCGCCCGCGCATGGAGCGGATTCCCGGTGTCTCCCAAGTGGAGATGAACAACACTCTGCGCCAGATTCAAATTCAGGTTGATCCGGCGCGTTTGGCCCAGCGTAATCTGAGTTTGGAAGATGTCAGCAGCGCCATTCGTGCGCGCAACCGCGATACCTCGGCGGGCGATATCAACGAAGGCAAACGCCGCTATTTGCTGCGCACCACTGGCCGTTTTGATGAAGTGGGCGATCTGCAAAATCTGATTCTGAGTCACAACAACGGCAGCAATATCCGTTTGGGCGATGTGGCGGACATCAAACTCGATCACTACGAAAAGCGCGGTTATGCCGTGGTCAATGGCGAGGAAGCCCAAACCCTGTCAGTAAAACGCCAGCAGGGTTCCAACGTTATCGACATTAAACGCGCCATGTTGGCTGAGATAGAACAAGCCAAGAAGGATCTGCTGGAGCCAAACGGTCTGCGTATTTTGATGATTGGCGACGACGTGCGCTACGTAGAAAGCTCCGTCAGCAACGTGTTTACCAACCTGTGTTTGGGTGCGTTTTTGGCAACCTTGGTGATGTATCTGTTTTTGCGCTCCGGCCGCGCCACGCTTATCTGCCTGCTGGGAATTCCGGTTTGTACCATCGCTTCCTTTATTGGGCTGGCGAGTTTTGATCGCACTATCAACGTGATTTCCCTTGCCGGTATCGCCTTCGCCATTGGTATGACGGTCGATAACAGCATTGTGGTGCTGGAAAGCATTGAGCAAGCGCGAAAGCGCGGGCTGGATCGTATCGAAGCTGCGGTTACTGGCGTGCGCGAAGTCTGGAGCGCGGTTATCGCCTCCAGCGCTACTACGGTGTTGGTGTTTGCGCCTGTGCTGTTTATCGAGCAGGAAGCGGGGCAGCTTTACTCCGATATCGCGCTGGCTATTTCGGCCTCCATTATCGCCTCCATGTTGTTCGCGTTGTTTATCGTGCCTGCTGCCAGTGCGGCGATTGGCGGGCGTATGGATACGGGCGAGGGATCTGCGCGCGAACAGCGTATTTTGGGCATCACCTACTGGCTGTGCGGCAGCAATAAACGTCGCTATCTGACGATGGCGATCAGCGTATTTGCCAGCTTGGGCTTGGCGATAATATTTATGCCGCCTGCGGAATACCTGCCGGAAGGAGAGGAGCCAAAAGCCTTCAGCATGATGTTCGCGCCACCGGGTTATAACATCGAGCAAATGAAAACTATCGGCGCTGAAATCCAGACACTGTTGGATGAGGCTACACAGGTTGATCCCGATAGCGATGCTGCTCGCAGCAGCGAAATACCGCCGCTCAAATACTATTTTCTGCGTATCAGCGCCGGCCAGATTTGGCTGATGAGTGAGCCACGCGATGCGGCCAGAATTGATGACATGATGAATGCGCTGGTCAACCGTTTTGAAAGCTACCCGGGGATGCGCGCTTTTTCCGCACGCGGTTCGATTATCTCCAGCAACCAGGGCGGTACGCGCGCGGTAGAACTCAATCTCACCGGCCCGGATTTGGCTGAACTCTACAGCGCTGCACGCCATGTGATGCGCCGCGCAGAGGAGCTATTTAAAGAGCCGCGAATCGATTCATCGCCATCTTCGCTGTCGCTCGATCAACCGCTGATTGAGATTCGTCCGCGCTGGGAGCGCTTGGCCGAGCTGGGTTTTAGCCCCGATGAGTTTGGCTTTATCGTTGCGGCTTACAGCGATGGCGCCTTTGTGGGGGAATTTATCGACGGCGATGACAAGATCGACATGTTCTTGTTCAGCACCGCCGGCAATCGCCAGCAATTGAGCGACTTGGCGCAAGTACCTATTTATACACCGACTGGACAAGTGCTGCCGCTCTCGGCGCTGGCGGAACTGCGTGAAACCGTGGATAGCGAAGAGCTGCGCCGCGTTAACGGCCAACGCACCGTATCTGTGTACATCATCCCCGCGGACGATGTCGCGCTGGAAACCGCAGTAGATAAAGTGCGCAACGAGCTGATTCCGGCAATGAAAGTCGCAGGCGAAATGCCCAGTCGGGTTTCATCCAGCATCAGCGGCGCAGCGGATGATTTGGCCTCCACACGTGCAGCCTTGCTCAAAAATTTTGCCGTCGCACTGGTGCTGATTTACTTACTGCTGGTGGCGATCTTCTCCCACTGGGGTTATCCATTGCTGATTCTGGCTACCGTGCCACTGGGCTTGGCGGGTGGATTGGTCGGGCTGATTGGGGGCAACTCCATTAGTGCGCTTCTGGCTTCACTGGGCTTGGGCGGCGGGCATCAGGCGCTGGATATGATCACCATGCTCGGTTTTATCATTTTGCTGGGCACAGTCGTCAACAACCCGATCCTGATTGTGGAGCAAACGCGCCGCAATCTGCAGGAGCTGCACCTGCCTATCCTACAAGCGGTGCAGGAAGCAGTTGCCTCGCGTTTGCGCCCGATTTTGATGTCCACCGCGACTACAATTTTCGGCCTCGCGCCGCTGGTGTTGATCCCCGGAGCAGGTACAGAACTGTATCGCGGCGTGGGCATAGTGGTGTTATTTGGTCTGCTGGCATCCATGCTACTGACCCTGAGTTTTTTACCCTGTTTATTAGTGGAAGTGTTTGACCCAGCTGCACGCTGGCGGGGTCGCGTTGAGCGTTGGAAATCTGTGTTTAGCCGTAGAAAAAATCTGAATGGAAATACCTGATTTTTTAATCTTGCAGAAATTCATGTATCAACATTTTTTTGAAGAGGGATTGATTATGTTGCTGTGTTTTTTGATCTCAATTCTAGGTTGCGTTTTGTTTTATTTAAGCTCACCGAATCAAGTGTTTTTAGCATCGCCTTTGTACCCAAAGGTTGCCCGACCGGCGGCTTGGGGTTTGTTGGTAATTGCGCAAGCTTTGTGGATGTATCAGTTGGACAGCAAAGCCGGATTTTTTGCGGCGTTAACCGTAGCGATGTTGTTGTTAGCGGTAATTCCGTTGTGCTTCTTTGGCGTTAAACGCTAAGGGCTGGTTGGGTTTGAGTGGCTGGACACTGATATTTGCGTATCCGCTGCTGGCGAAGAAAAATATCCCGATAAAAAAGTATCCTGATAAAAAATCAAAGGGCAGGGCGAGCGGGTTTTGCACCCGCTTAACCGTAATGCCCTTTGGGTTCCTGCACCTGTCCCGGCGGATCAATTTCGATACGCGCACGCAGCCAATCGGCAAAGTCTTTTTCTGATAATGAACCTTCGGCAAGGCCGATCATAGCGGCATATTTCTCTTCATCGCTTGCGATTAAATCGGCGTGATTGAGGCGTAAAAACACACGATAACAAACATGCGCAGTGCGTTTATTGCCATCAACAAATGGATGATTGCGCGCAAGGCCATAAGCCAAGCTGGCTACCAAATCGGCTAAATCCGGTGGTGGCTCACCATAGGTGTAAAGTTGCTGTGGGCGTGCTAAGGCCGAATCCAGCAAACCTTCATCGCGCACGCCGCTACCGCCGCCATGCTCTGCAAGCTGGCGATCATGAATTGCCAGCGCCAATGTTTTTGTCATCCAGACAATCATAATTCCTCCTTATTGCGCCAATTTATGCAGGACTTGGCGATCTTCACGCATGATTTGTTCAGCAACCTCCATCTGCTCCGCAAGGGTAGGGTCGAAGGTGGTGAGTTTGATGCCGTCCGGCGTTTCCAGCAGGTAGATATCATCGCCCTTGCCCAAGCGCAGGCGGGCAAGGATTTCTTTCGGCAGGATAACGCCAGCAGAATTTCCGATAGCGGTGATTTTAAGTTTCATAGCAGCTCCTGATGTTGTTATAACAAATGGTATAACGGTTAAATAATAACAGCAGATAAGCCAATGAAAAAGCCCTTGCTTAAGAGAATGGAAGGCGGTTTGGAAGTTAATTATTATTTGATATTGATTCGCATTTGCGTGGCATTTAAAATACGCTGCTTCTCATAATCAGGCTGATGTTAAAGCCAATTCGACCACACACACCTTCAGGAAATTCTTATGCGTAATCTATCGCGCAGCGTTTTGGCGCTGTCTGTCGCGGGCGTTATTTGGGGTTCTGGTGCCTACGCACAAACCAATTCTCAAGCCAATCAACAAGCGAATGACGCCAGCAAAGGCGAGGTGGAAACCACTTACGTTTACGGCGAGCCGGAAAAAACCAAAACGGCAACCAAGCTGAACCTGACAGTATTGGAAACACCGCAGATGGTATCGGTAATTTCCCGCGACCAGATCGAAGATTTCTCTCTACGCGAGATCAATTCCCTGTTGGCCTATGCCCCCGGTGTCACTGTTGAGCAAGTAGAAACTGGTCGTACCTATTACACTGCGCGCGGGTTCGACATAGTGAATTTCCAAGTCGATGGCATGGGTGTTCCCTTTGCCTATGGTCTCACCAGCGGCCACGATGACACCGCGCTCTACGAGCAGGTCGAAGTGGTAAAAGGCGCGACGGGTTTGATCACTGGCCTCGCCAACCCATCGGCCACCATCAACTATTTACGCAAACGCCCGACAGACGAACTTCAAGCTTCGGTATCTGGTTCGGCGGGGAGCTGGGATCTATACCGTATAGATGGCGACATTTCCGGTCCTATCGCGGGTGATGCACTAAAAGGCCGTTTGGTCGTGGCCAAGCAAGAAGGCGATTCCTATCTGGATCGCTATGGCAAAGACCTGAGTATTTTCTACGGCGTTTTGAGTGGCGACATCACCGACAGCACGCGTTTCACTCTTGGTCACAGCATCAACGACAGCAAAACCGACGGTAATACCTCTGGCGCTTTGCCGTTGTTTTATAGCGATGGCACTCAAACGGATTACGATGTTTCTACCAATACCGCGCCCGATTGGTCGTATCAGGATGTAAAACAAACCCGCAGCTTTGCCGAACTGGAGCAGGATTTGGGTGAGCGCTGGATGGCCAAAGCGGTATTCACGCGCAACAATCAGAAGGAGGAGTGGGAATCGTTTTATCTAGCTGGCGCACCAGATCCTATTACTGAGGTGGGGCTGTTAGGGCACGCCAGTTTCTACGAAACGGACGACACGGCAGAGATTGTCGATTTGTTTGTAAGTGGTACTTTCACGCTATGGGGCCAAGAGCATGAATTAGTCGCGGGTGTGAATTTGGCGGATGTCACTTTGAAAGGTCGCTCCGTTTATACCGATGAGTGGGTTTATGCCCCTGTTGGCGGTGACTGGGCAGAGGGCAATACCCCAAGACCGGATTTCGATGTTTACGATCCCGCCAACCAATCCACCGATGTTAGTCAACAGCAGGACTCTTATTACATCTCCACGCGTTTGAAACTCACCGACGAGTTAGCGGTTCTCTTGGGGGCGCGCACGGTGGATATCGAACAAGAAGGTCTGGCTTACGGCGCACCGCAAGCTACATCGGACGATGAAACTGTTCCTTATGTTGGCGTTACTTATGAAGTTATCCAAGGCACAGTGCTCTATGGCAGTTACAGCGAAGTATTTAACCCGCAAGCTTGGGTAGACACCAACTTATTGCCGCTGGGTGCAGTGCGCGGTGAAAGCACTGAATTCGGAGTTAAGCAGGAGTTGTTTGGCAGCGCGGTGCTGACGGTGGCGATGTTTGAATCGGCTCAAGAAAACTTCGGCGAATGGATTGGCCGTAATGAAGCGACTGGTTTGAATATGTATCGCGGCGTTGGCTTTGAAAGCGAAGGTTTTGAGGTCGAACTGGCCGGTGAAGTTGCGACTGGCTTAAACATCAGTGCCGGTTATACCCACGTGAGTGTTGAAGATGACAATGGCAATGACACGCGCCGTTTTATCCCCAAAGATCAGTTCAAACTGGCGACTGCCTATACTGTTTCAGCAGTTCCGGGTTTGCGTGTTGGTGCCGGTGTAAATTGGCAAAGCGAACTCTATTACGGCGATGCCAAAGTACAGGGTGACCTCGCACTGGTTGATCTGTTTGCCCAGTACGCTCTTACACAAAATCTGACCTTGGCGTTGAACCTGAATAACATCGGCGATGAAAAGTATTTGTTAAGTCCACAATGGGGACAAGCCAACTACGGCGCACCATTTAATGTGATGGGATCGGTGACTTGGCGTTATTGATTGTTGGTAGCTGCTAAAAACCAAAAAGCCCTACCAGATGGTAGGGCTAAGGTAAAAATTAACGCATATTAAAACTGGTAAGTTAAACCAATAGTGGTACTGCTTACGGTTAAATTTTCCCACTCCGCGTATTGGCTATATTCAGCGCGCAACGCAAAAGTAGGTGTAAAGGAATAGCTTAAGCCTGCGCCAAATACGGCTTTGTTTTTGGAGACAGATTCAGATTCAGATCCAGAAAAATCGCTGCCGTTAATCGATGCCTCATAACTAGACTTCAAATCCGCCTCCAAATTGGCCATACCAACACGGCCATAAAGGCTTGCTGCTTCACCAAGCGCGATTGAGCCTACAAGAGAGATTTGAAAGGCTGTTATGCCATTAGAAATTTTCGCCTCGATATAATCTCCGCCTCCAACATAGCCGGACTCTTCCCCTTTAATCTCACCTAAATCACGATAGGCCAGTTCAAGAGCAAAGTTATCGTTAAATTTGTATCCTCCACCGATGCTTATTGCATTGTCTGTTTTGTTAAACGTAAAGCCCTCGACATCAGCCTCCATCTTGCTTTGGCCGGCATCTGCCAACACATAGAAGTTTGATGCGAATGAGGGAATCGAAGCACCCATAAACACCGCTGCAGCAATAACTTGCTTTTTCATACAATCTCCATGAATAAAATTATTAGGCCACCTCCCAAGAAGCGGTGCGGCACTCTATCAAACTGAAATTGTGAAACCAATGGGTGAAATCAACGAGTTCGCGTATTTAAATAGCATCTATTGACGGATAGTTTTGCAAAGAAAAAGGCTCGCAATGGGCCTTTTTCTTTTGCTACAAACCTTATCGATTTTTACAGTGTCTCACTTTTACAGTTTCCATTTCAGCGTCAAAGAAACGCTTCTTGGTTCGCCGTAGTTGGCGTAATCGATATTGGCCCAATAGGTTTCATCGAACAGGTTCGTGGCGCTGAATGAGGCGCTCCAGTTATCGCTGAAATTCCAGGTCGCGTAGAGATTCGCGAGGAAATAAGCATCCTGCGTGAAGGTGGCATCGGTCAGGGTAGGGTGGGTTACGCCGTAGCCGATGGTTTCACTCTGCCAGTTAAAGCCGCCGCCTAATATCAACGGGTCAAGCGCACCGGAGAAGTTATAGTGAGTGGACAACTGCACCGAATGCTCTGGCAGGTTCGTCCAGATGCGGTCGTTGGTGTGACGGGTGGTATCGACGTAGGTGTAACCCGCGTTGATGATCCATTGGTCGGTGATATTGCCGCTGGCGCTTATCTCAATCCCTTCGCTTTCTGTACCGTTCACGCCGATATAGGCCGAGCTGCCATCGGATAAGGAGTTATCCGGTTGGGTCATATCGCGCACGGCGTAGTGGTCTTGTTTGGTTTTGAAAACAGCTGCCGATGCAGTGAGGCGCCCTTCAAAAAACTCACTTTTCACACCGATTTCAGCGTTGCTCCCCAGCACCGGTTCCAGCAGGTTTTCGTCTTTGTCTTTGTAGTTTTGCGGATTAAAAATATCCGTGTAGCTAGCATAGAGCGAGTAGTTTTGGTTGATGTCATAGACCAGACCAACGTAGGGCGTCAGTTCATCATTCGCTTCAAACGCGCCAGTATTGTTCACATAGGCACCAGAGGTGTTGTAGTTGTCTGTGCCTGTTTCCCACGACGTTACGCGCGCACCGACAATCGTAGAGAGTGAGTCGGTCAGACTAAAACGGTTGGCGACATAAACACCCAGTTGTTCGGTAGTGGCGATGCGATAAGCGCCAGTGCGGGAATAGGTGGGCATGGGCGCTTTGCCATCGTAGTTCCACGCGTCAGGTACTTGATACGACCAAGACGCGACCGAGGTGTAGCCGGGGGTAAAGGTTTCCAATTCATAACTATTGGCGCCAACGATTAGCGTATGTTCGCGCCCTAGCCATTGGTAATCGCCAGTGAGGGTGAAATCGATGCTGTCGCGGGTATCTTCACCAGCGCCTACACCGGCCAAGAGTCTAACGCCGGCGCCAGTCTCGCGGTCCGGAAATCCGTTTGCATATACGCGCAGGCTGAATACATCGCCTTCAGTGCGGCTGGCGGCAAGGCGCAGTTTCCAATTCTCATTAAAGTTGTGTTCAAGGTCAGTAAAGAGTGTGCTGGATTCGCGCTGCCATTGCGTCCACTCAGGCGCAAAGCTGGTGGATACCGGCATATTCGCTTTAGTGCCATCAGCTGCAAACAGTGGGATGGTTCCCCAAATCGTGCCTTTGGGGTCGTTGTCTTGATTTTGATAACCCACGGCGAGGGTAGTGTCTTCGCCAATGTCACCTTCGATGATACCCAACACCGCAGTTTTATCCTCTGTGTAGCGATCGCGGAAACTGTCGGAATCCTGCTTGACGACCACAAAGCGGCTGCGGATTTTCCCTTCAGCGGCCAAAGGCACAGATACATCTGCCACTGCGCGCTGGCGATCCCAAGAGCCGAGACTTGCTGAGACAGACGCATCCAGCGTTTCTGTTGGTCGTTTGCGAATCAAATTCACTGTGGCCGACGGTGTACCAACACCGGAAAGCAAACCATTGGCGCCGCGGATGACTTCAATGCGCTCGTAAAGTGCAGTGTCGTATTCCTGATTGGTTGAGCCGCTGTAGGTAGGAATGCCATCGACTTGGAAGTCAGTGATCTGAAAACCGCGCGAGAAGTACAGCGGGCGCTGGGAATCATAGAGAGTGACGTTTATACCGGTCACATTCATCATCAAATCATTCATGTCAGTCATCGAGGTCAACTCGATCATCTCTTGCGATATTTCGCTAACTGACTGCGGCAGCTCGCGCACTGTGAATGGAAGACGCGTGGTGTCGGCTTGTTCGAGGGCGCGACCATTAACCTGAACTTCCTCAAGGGTGCTATTGGTTTTAGTGCGTTTTGTATTCGGCTTTTTGGCCTCTTCAGCCAATGCACTTGCGGGAATACCAAGGCTCAAGGAGAGCACTGCTATAGCGAGTTTATTGCGACGTAATTGCTGTAGGTATGAGTAAGCGGAGGTGGGGGTAAGAAACAGACTGGATTTCATAATGGGTTTTTCTCTTGAGTGTATTTTCCTATCAAAAATAATTGCCACCATTAAATGATAATTATTCTCATGTGAATTGTATGGATAAGAGGGTTTTGGCGTCAAGGAGATATATTTGCGTTTGTTAATAATAGTTATTATTGTTTTAATTGATGTTGATTCTTATTAGTAGTAGGGTGCGCGCCATTCGTCCGTGACGTCTATTCCCTCATGAAAGGAGCTCCAAGGCAGGGATTTTTACCGCTATCGCACATCTCTTATAAATCAGTTAGGACACACACCTATGTTTACTCCAAAACCTCTTGCGTTGGTGATCGGCGCGCTTTGCGGCTTTGCTTTTTCTGTGGCTGCTGTTGCTGCGGACTCAACCCAAACCGCTGCTAAAACCAGTAAGAAAACCACCAAGGTCAATAGCTCATCGGTTGAAGAAGTCATCGTAAAAGGCACCTACACCACGCGCTCCATGAACGGTGCGACCGGTATCGATATGAGCCTGCGCGAAACGCCGCAAACCGTGACCATCATGACGGCGCATTGAATGAAGAAGGCAGTGTGCGTGGCCGCTTTATTGGCACCTATCTCAATGGCGATTCCTACATCGACCGCTACTCACGCGAAAAGTCTTTGGTGTACGGCATTGTTGATGTCGATCTGACTGAACGCACGCTATTTACCTTGGCGGTGGATAACGCCGAGATTCACTCCAACGGCGTATACAACTGGAACTCCAACCCTGCGTTTTATACCGATGGTTCGCTGATCGATCACGATATTTCCTACTCAACCGGTCAGGACTGGTCGTACCGCGACATCAAACAATGGAGTGTTATGCCAGAGATAAAACACACTTTCGATAGTGGTTGGACGCTCCGCAGTGCGTATCGCTACTCCGAGGCGACTCAGGATGTCAGCAACCCAAGTTTGGGTTCTTATGTTGATAAAGCGACGGGTAACTTTGTTGATCCTTGGGCGATACCTTACTCAAGCATTTGATGGTTTGACGTTAGGCGGCAGTGTGCGTTGGCAAAATGATACCTACTACGATGTAAGCATCAATGCCTCAATTAGCTCTACGGGCGACACTATTAAGGTGCAACAAAAACAACCAGCGTATTGGTTGGTGGATGTAATGGCGCGTTACGAATTCAGCGATGCGCTTGCCGTAACCCTGAACGTCGATAACCTGTTCGACGAGTTCTACAACCGCTCCATGTGGGGATACTCGGATTTCGGCGAGCCGCGCAGCGCGACAGTAGGTGTGAAATACAAGTTCTAACAATTGATTTTTATTTTTTGAATGCAAAAAACCGATCAGTTTTGCGCTGATCGGTTTTTTTATTTGTTTGTAAAAATATTTGCGTGCAGAAATTATTGCGGCGGTTGTACGCCTGTCACTTTTAGTCGACGAACTTTTCCTTGCGGTACCGGCCAATCAATCTCGCCGCCCACGCGCAAACCAATTAATGCGCTACCTACTGGCGATAACACAGAGATTTTCATCTCCGCCACATTGGCTTCTTCCGGGTACACCAGGCTCACGGTATTTTCTTCGTTTGAATCTAAATCAATAAACGTCACTGTTGAACCCATAGAGACTGCATCTATTGGAGTCTCTTGTGTTTTTACCAAATCAGGACGACCCAATTCTTCATCTAGCGCATCAGCGGCAGGCGTATCATAACGTTCAATCAGTTTGATCAGTTGTTGATAGTCGGCAGTTGAAATCAGTAATGAGTTAGCTTTTTTTGCGCGCATGGTTTTCTCCAAAAAATGACGTGAAGGAATAAACAAAAATGCTTATTCCAAATGAATTAAATTGAATTGTGTTTAGTAGAAAAAGAGCTGGGGGTGGGCGATTAAGCGATAAAAACTTAATCGCCAAAAATGCCGAAGGCGCGAATGGAAACACTTTCCTGCGCGCGCGGAGACATATTCGCAAAGGTTTGCGAAGCAGTCGGGTGGCTGATGTTTGAGAAGGTAATCATGGCCAAACCATAGCACTCCGATTGATTAACTTGCAAGCCGCTTTATAATGCGCCGCTGCCTGCCTTTGCACTCGTTGCTTATCTGGTCTCCCATCTACTGGTTTCCACAAATGCTGACTCCTGAACAAATCGCCGACTTCCAAACTTTTGGATATATCGTCTTGCCGGGCTTTTCGTCTACGCAATTCTGCGATGATGTTGTCGCATTCGCGAAACAGGAGCTTGCGCAGCAGGTGATGCCGATTGAATTTGAGGCGGATACCCAATACCCCGGCGCGCCTAGATCACGCACAGCAGAAGGCGGCGCGACTGCACGCCGGTTGCTGATGGCATCTGCCCGTCATCCTATGTTGCTGGATTGGGCGACTACCGGCGAACTCAACCGAGTTTTGCATCAGTTATTGGGCGCTGAGGTTTTGCTATCGCAAGCGCATCACAACTGCATCATGACCAAACAGCCTGCTTATTCGAGTGTGACTGGCTGGCACCGCGACAGCCGCTACTGGCATTTTGCGCGGGCGGATTTGGTTTCTGCCTGGCTGGCATTGGGGGATGAACAAATCGAAAACGGCTGCTTGCTGGTATTGCCCGGTTCCCATCGCTGGACGATAGCAGCCGATCAGTTAGATGAGCGTCTATTTTTGCGTACTGATCTGGATAAAAATCAGCCCTTGCTTGCGCAGACCAAGGCCGTGCCCCTAATGCAAGGCGATTTGCTGTTATTTCACAGTAACCTGTTCCATGCTGCTGGCCGCAACACCACTGAAAAGACCAAGTTTTCAATGGTGTTTACCTATAGATCTGCCGATAACCTTCCCAAAGCAGGCTCTCGCTCTGCATCAATACCAGAACTTTTGCTCGCATAAATCCTCTGTTTCTCGTAAATCCTCTACTCCTTATTAACCGCTAGGACGCCAACAAAATTGGCATCCGGTTCACTGTTGCCTTCTTGTTATAAATTATTATTTATCGTATAAATAATACGTGATGTGCAGTTTACTCACAAAACTGCTATTTCTCGTCCGTGCGATTCCTCTATCGCCACAGAAATAGTGAGAGATCCCCTAAATAACAATAATGGTGAATATCATGAAACTAACGAAACTGGCGTTATCCGCCTGTATGGCTACAGCTCTAACTTTCCCTGCCGTATCCAGTTTTGCTGCTCCGCTTAAAGGTGCAGACGTCAGTTGGATGTCGGAAATCGAAGCCAACGGTATTAGCTTTTACAACCGAAGCGGCATAAAGAAAGACATTTTGGCGATTATGAAAGAGCAGGGCATGACTGCCGTGCGTTTGCGTGTGTGGGTGAATCCTGCAGATGGTTGGTACAACAGCACGCAAGATGTGGTCGCCAAAGCCAAGCGCGCTAAAGCCGCTGGAATGAAAGTGATGATCGACTTCCACTACAGCGATAGCTGGGCAGACCCTGGTCAACAAACCAAACCTGCCGCTTGGAAAAACTATAGCTTTCAGCAATTGATGGATGCGGTGTGGAACTCAACGATTTATACCTTGCAAGCAGTGAAAGACGCTGGCGTTACTGTGGATTGGGTTCAAGTCGGTAACGAAACCAATAACGGTATGTTGTGGGGCGATGGCCAAGCATCTACCAATATGAAAAATTACGCATGGCTTACCAACACCGGCTATAACGCGGCTAAATCTATTTACCCGAACAGTAAAGTCGTTGTGCATTTGGCTAACTGCCATGACAACGCCAGCTTCCGTTGGATTTTTGATGGCCTGCGTGCGAATGGCGGAAAATTTGATGTGATTGCCGCATCGTCTTATCCAACCAACGCGACAGGTTACACTTGGCAAAATGCCAACACCGCCTGTTTAAATAATTTGAACGATATGGTGTCGCGTTACGCTGTGCCGGTAATGATTTCTGAAATCGGTGTACCTTGGGATCATTCACAAGCGCAAACCATTGTGAAAGATATGATTACCAAACTCGGACAAGTAAGTGGTAGCAAAGGACTTGCAATTTTTTATTGGGAGCCGGAGGCGCGCCCGGGTTGGAAAGGTTATACCTTGGGGGCGATGGATAATAACGGCAAGGCCACTGCTGTGTGGGATGCGTTTAAATAAATAATTTTTTGATGTTGTTAGTGATGAAAAAATGGCGCTGCCCGAGAAGCAGCGCCATTTTTATTTGTGCAGTTAATTTGATGATTATTTGATGTTCAAGCTTGTACCTTGCAATTCACTGCTGGCAGCGCTGATGCTGAGATTTTCCAGTGAATCGCCAACTTCAATCAGTGCAGTTGCAATTCCGCCACTGGTATTAACCTCGGCAGGGCTGATGAGTTTTGCTGAGCCGTTAAGGCTAAAAGTAACTGAAACATTATTTGCGTTCACTTTATTGCCGTTTGCATCGAGCAATTGGGCATAGACAAAAACGGCATCTTTAACACCCGCTTGTGGTGCTTTGCCGCTGGTATCTAATGACAATTGCAGGCTGGCTGCTGCACCAGCGGTTACAACTTTGTGTTCAGCAACTGTTTTGCCATCTATATAAGCAACAGCTTTTAATTCGCCAACTTCAAACTTTTCCACTGTAAAAGTAAATGGAGGATGCTTCAGGTTTTTGCTATTGGCATCTGTATCGGGAGTTTGTTTGGCGATAACTTTTCCATTAAGCATTAACTCAACTTCATCGGCGTTGCTGAATACGCGTACGTTTAATGCGGATTTTTCATTCCATTCACTGGCGATAAATACCATAGGGCCAGATGCAAACTTGTCGGAAACTTCACTGGCGTCACGCTGACTTTGGTAGAAGTAATAGCTGTATTTAGGCAAACGCTCGATACTCATAATGCCCGAGCTTTCCAAATCTGGTGCGTAGCCGCGGTTGTAATCAAACATTACCCAATAACCATCGGCAAATGCAGGTGTATTGAGGTTATCGTTATGTGCTTCTTGCAGGTTGGCGGCTTGTTGCAATAAGCGAGTTTCGCCATCGCTTAATAATTGGCGGCTGGAGCGATCCGCTTGCATTAAATCAGCCCACGCGGTTTGGTTTAAACCGGCGTTCATTGCATAGTATTCCCAATCGCCGTACTCACTCACGTTGTAGGGTTTGCTCGGTTCATTGTAATGCTCCAAGCGATGCTGACGCGCTTGCAAGTAAATATCGTAACCATATTCCTGCCAGCCAGCAGACATTGCACCCGGATATTCTTCATCGATAATTTTGGTGAGTGAGTCGATAAACGGCTCGCTCATCCAGGATTCATTCAGCGAACATTCCCATGCCATAACCGATGCGTGGTTGCGGTCGCGACGAATTAAATCGCGACAGGTTTGTTGGATTTGCGCTTGGAATGCAGGATCTTCAGAAAAATATTGCCAGCCTAAAATAGAATCCAACAACACCAAGCCTAATTCATCGGCAGCAGCCATAAACGCAGGTGAGTGTGGGTAGTGCGAGAGGCGCACATAATCAAAACCAGCGGATTTGATTTTCACTGCATCGCGATAATCTGCTGCATCAGATGTTGCGTAGCCAACATAAGGATATTCCTGATGGCGATTTACACCGCGCAAAAAGGTTTTTTCACCATTGATAAACAATTGATTGTCTACCCATTTGAATTCGCGAATGCCGATGCGCGTCGTTTGCTCATCGACTAATGCTTCGCCGTCATAAACACGAGTGCTTAGTTGATACAAATTAGGTGCTTTGGGTGACCATAAGCGTGGTTGGTTTACCGCTAATTCGATGCTGTTTTCTGCATCAGATTTTCCGGCGATAGCTTGCGCATCACTGGTTTTTTCAGCAATAACCTTATCGCCATCGATAAGTTTTTGTTCAACGCGGAAATTTTTGGAATCAGCGCTTGCATTAAACACATGAGTATTAATTTTAATGTTTGCTTGCTCTTTGCTTACCGCAGGGTAGGTAACAAAAATGCCGCCGCTCGCAGTTTTTCCTGCGGCAACAGCGTCGGTGATGTGCAGATCATTATTAATTTGCAAATGCACATGGCGATAAATGCCGCCGTAGGTATTAAAGTCCAAATCTTTTAATGGTTTTGGGCCGGTGATGGGGTTGTCGCGGTTATCCAAACGCACCATCAATTCATTGGCTTTATCCCAGTGTAATTTCTCGGTCAGGTTGACTGTGAAGGGTAAATAGCCGCCGACATGGGTAGTGAGCTTTTCACCATTGAGCCAAACCTCGGCCACATTCATTGCCGCTTCAAATTTCAGTGCGATCTGTTTGCCTTTCCAGCTTGCATCGGTAGTGATGGTTTTTTTGTACCAAGCATCGCCTTGGAACTGATCATTCACAACCAGTGGTTCGATTTTGGGAGTGTGGGGAATCTGAATAGCTTCCCACTCGCTGTGCTGTTGCGCGCTGGTGATGTCCAGTACGTCCGCACTGCGGAAAAACTGCCAGTCTTTATCGTACAGCGAATCATTAATTAGGGTGATGCTCTCTTGCTGTTTGGGCGAGCAAGCGGCGATAAAGCCGCACAGTGCTAAGGTGCAGAGTTGGAATTTTTTGTTCTTCATAATTTTTCTCACTATATATTTTATCACTCGTCGATCTTATTGGATGGTTTGCATTCGTTTATTGGGTGGGCTGTTCCGTAAATTATTCCGTAAATTGCTCCGTGAATTATTCCGTAGCTTGTCCTGTATAGTCCGCTGAAAAAAATAAAAACGCGGGCAGGGCATTGTTGCGGCGTGTAGCATCAAAAAAGCTGGCGTTTTCCCAGTGTGATCCACGCCCCCAAAGAGTTTTGCAGCGGGTGCTTACCCATGCGGGTTCCCAGTAGATAACGCCCAAGCCACCAGCGGCTTTAACTAGTTGCGTCAAGGTTAGTAAATAAAGTAATTGCCCTTTCGCTGTTGCAGGATAGTCGGGTTGCACGGCTTTTTTGCCTAGCACATTACCTGCTTTATCAAAATTTTTGAGCGTCCAAGGATAAGCGGTTTCTACAATCATTACGTCTTTTTGATACGAGCTTTTCAATTCTTTAATTGCGTCAGGAACATAAGCTAATTGATAGGTTGACCACTGGGGATAATAGGAAAGCCCGATAATATCAAAATCGGTTACGCCATTTTCTTTCGCTTGTTTAAACCAGATCAGTGCGTTTTCCGGCTGTGCAATGTGCAGCACAATTTGAATCGGTTTATTGGTTTTTTTACTGTAATCGCGTACCGCTTTAATTCCGCTATTTAACAATTGTGCATTGCGCTTCCAGTTGGGAATGCCGTGAACAATCGTTTTTTCTTGCTGCAAGATTTCAATATTGGTTTCATTGCCAACTTGTACCATGTCGGGCAGCAAGTTTTTGGCATCGAGCTTGGCAAGTGTGTCGGTGGTGTAATCGTAGAGTGCCTGAGCGAGTTCATCGGTATCGGTAATGTGTGCCCAAGCTTTTGGTATAAATTGTTTTTCCGGGTCTGTCCATGTATCGGAATAATGAAAATCCAGTAAGGTTTTCATGTTGTTGTCTTTGGCGCGTTGCAGGGTTTTGCTAACGTCATCAAAGTCGGAGTATTTTGTCCAGTCGGCGTCATGCCATAAACGCACGCGTACTAAATCGGAGCCTTTGTCGGCGAAGAGTGTAAAAGGATCTTGTTTTTTACCTTGGTCGTAATAGGTTGCTCCGCAATCCTCCATTTCATTGACATAAGATAAATCGGCGCCGACGTAAAAAGGTTTTTCTGCTGTTGCTGCGGTAGCCCAAGTGTTCCAGCTACCACAACAAAGAATCAATAGCAGTATTTTTTTCATTATATTTTTTCCAAAAAAACACGGCTGCCGAGGCAGCCGTCCAAGGGGATTACTTCATGAACAAAACAGCGGGCTAATCATGTAAAAAATTACAGTTTCCAGTTCAAACCAACAGAGTAACGAGTGCCGAACTCTTCATACTTGTTGATGTGATTTGGATTGTTGGATTCCAAACCGTAAGTCTTGTAAGGCTCGTTGGTCAGGTTTTGCACCTGGAAGTACACTTTGTAATGATCGTCAAAGTTATAGGAAAGGCTCAGATCCCAGTAACCTTCAGAATCGTTCATACCTTCTTCGCCCATCACCAAGTTGATATCGCGTTGGAATTCGCTGCGATAGCTGTAAGAAGTGCGCGCTTCAAAACCGTTCAGCGCATACCAGAGGGTGAAGTTGGCAACGTCTTCCGACAAACCAGTCAAGCCTGCTTTGTAGTTGCTGTACAGCGGTACAAACTGCTCAACGTTGGATTCGTTGTGCGAGTAGTTGGTGTAAATACCTAAACCATTAAACGGCGCAGGCAAGAAATCAAATGATTGCTGCCATAATAATTCGTAGCCGCGAATGTAGCCGCCAGTACCGTTGATTGGACGTGACACTTGATACTCAACACCGTTACTAACAACCGTTTCTGCATCGGCAGCGCGAGCGATAAAGCTTTCCAAGTCTTTGTAGAACACAGCAGCAGAAATCTGTGAGCCTTCCGAGTAGTACCACTCGTAAGACACGTCAAATTGATCGGCGCGGAATGGATCAAGTTTCGGGTTGCCGGATGTAGATTCGCCTGGGTTTGAACCCCACAAATCCTGATTCAAATTGAGGCTTGGGCTCATCATATTTACTGGTGCGCGTGCCATGGTTTTCGCAGCGGCAAAACGCAGCAACTGATCCTCGGTTAAACCAAGAGTCCAGTTGGTGCTTGGCAGAACATCGTTGTAGTTGTGATCAATAGAAACTGGTTCAACAACGTCAACTGAGCCTGTCATCACCCAGTTACCCGAGCCAGCGGGAATTTCTTCCCAAACTTCTTGGGTAACACCTTGCTGATAACCGCTGGATGTTGTTTCCGTTCTAACGTTGCGTACACCCAAATTACCAGTCAATGGCAAACCAAATACTTCGGTTCCCATATCCAGTTGAATGTATTGCGCGCTGATGTCTTCGCTTACATCCCAGCTGGATACCAAATCATCCGCATCGCCCGGAGTAGGATTTTCCAATCCACCGAAATAGCTATTGATAATCGCATTGCGGTCGAGGCTCATGTAATCGGGCAAGTCGCTCCAATAGCTATCGCTTTTTGCATCGAGAATCATGTCTGCAGGAATTGCAGTGCCTGCGTTTTGCGTAACACTTTGAGTCCAGATTTGACCATGTTCGTATTTGTCGCGGCTGGAAAATGCAGCGCCGAATTTCACTGCTTGGACGAAGCCGTTATCGAAATCGCGAGTGAAGTCTAATCTGAAGGAGTTAACCTCATCGCCGCCTTCAGCCTGAGGTTGTACCTGGATTTGGTTGACGATGTTGGTGCTGGTGTCGGTCAAGGATGCATCCAGCAATTCAAATGTCATGCGGCCATCTTTGGTCGCGCCAAAAGTAGCGCGACCGGGCGCGGTGCTTTCGGTACGTATTGATGCCCAACGTTTGTCGCGGCTGGTTTCAGAGATGGCCGCATCTGCGGCGATAGTCCACAAATCCTGCGTCCATTTTACGTTGATGCCGTGGCTCATGAGCTCGTCATCTTGTACGTACTCTTCGTTCAGGTTGCGCAGTGAGCTGAGATTAACTGTGCCTGAGAGTAAATCTACCGCACCTGCACCGAGGTCATCGTTGGTATAGCCAGTTGGGATGGTTTCACCCAAGTCCCATTGGTCTGCATAAGCATTGGAAATGCCGAAATCGAAGCCGCGTTGTTGTTCGGAGATATCAAAGGAAGACCAGAAACCGTCATAGCTGATTTCCAGATTGTCATTGACTTGCCATTGGATAGCGCCCATCACACCGTGACGCTCATCTTCACCGCCGCGAACCAAGGCAGAACCACCCCAAGGGGCGATTACGTTAGCGCCGAGTTCATCGTTCCATTGGGAGTTGTGCCAAGTGTCGCCATAGTTCCAGAGTTCGGCGCGCTGTGTTGCGATAGCTTCTGAACGGCCTGAATAACCAATGGCTACGCCTAGCGTGTCATCGAGAAATTGGTCGATATAAGAAATGCTGATGCGTTGGCCGATGCCGCTGTTGGATGCATCATCTATATCCTGACCCAACTCAGACGCGGTTGCGCGCAGGTCAACAACGACTTGGGTTGAGTCGTAGTCGAGCGGTTTGATGGTATCCAAGTTGATGGTGCCGGATACGCCGCCTTCGGGGATCCACGCTTGCGGTGTTTTGTATACTTGTGCAGCGTTAATCAATTCCGATGGGAACTGGTCGTAACGGATATTGCGAGTCTCTTCCAGAATCGCCACTTCACGGCCATTCAAGGTAGTGAAACCCAACATGCCGCCCATGCCGCGGATGGAAATCTGGCTGCCGTTACCGCGGTCGCGGTCTTGCGCCAAGCCGGGTAAGCGTTTTAATGAATCGCTGATAGATACATCGGGCAATTGGCCGATGTCTTCCGCCGAAATAGCTTCTACTACGCTCGCTGCATTACGTTTGATCTCGGCGGCAGATTGTAGACTTTTCAAGAATTTGCCAGTTACTACAACTTCTTCGACAGTATCGTCTGAAGCTGCATCTTGGGCGTTAGCTAAAGAAGTAAATAAGCTGACGGCCAGAAACAGGGTGGTGTGAGCAAATTTTGCTGATGCGTGGTATCTCATGTGCGTTCCTCTCTCTTTATTGATTGTTATATAAATCATATTTATAGGTTTAATTTTTGCGCATCCGTAAAAAAGTGTCAAGCAGCAAGTCATAATGTCTAACTATATGATTATTGATTACATAGATCGATTTATAGCGATGTATCCATCAATTCTATGTGTGGCGACAGGGCTCCTTTACACTCGCAGGATTGGGTGGCTGATGTGAAAAAGCGAGGATGAGTATATGGATGATCATTTGTATCAACTAAGCCGGCAATTAGGGGAACGGCTGCTGGCGTGTAATTGGCGTATCGCCACAGCAGAATCCTGTACTGGTGGTGGGGTTGCAGCGGCTATCACTGCAATTGCTGGCAGTTCAGCTTGGTTCGAGTATGGCGTGGTGAGCTATGCAAATGCAGCCAAGCAAAAGCTATTAGGTGTTTCGGGTGAATCACTTGCGAACGAAGGAGCGGTGAGCGAGCGAGTAGTGATCGAAATGGTAAGTGGTGCGCTTTTGCTTTCGGGGGCAGATATCGCGATTGCCGTCAGTGGTATCGCTGGGCCAAGCGGTGGTTCGCCTGAAAAACCGGTAGGTAGTGTCTGGTTTGCGTGGGGCAGGGCAGGAGGAGATATAAAAACTGAGTTAAAGCACTTTCCTGGGGATAGGCAAAGTGTGCAGCTGCAAGCAGTGCTCTGGGCGCTGGAGGGTTGTTTGAATATGGTTGCGGCAAAAAATTAATCGACTGAATGTGGAATTCAGTAGCCAAAAATTGAGCCTAATTCTCGCCTGCAACTTATGGCTTGTTGGTATAGTGTGCCCGCTAAAAATATCTCCTTTAAGCTTGCTCTCTCCAGGAAAAATAATGAAAAATCCAATTTTCGCTTTGCTGTTCGGTCTTTTGTCTGGTGTTACATCGGTGATTGCCCATGAGGGGCACGATCACAGCTATATCACCGAAACTTCTGCCGTTGATGTTGCCAAGAATTACTCAATTCAATTGACTAGTACAAAGGGTGAATTTGAGGTCGATAGCCTTCCTGAAAGTTGGCGCGAGGTGTCAACCAAGAATGCCAAGCTGCATGAAAATGGTGATGGCTATTACATAGTTGCTGTGGAAAACGCAAAAGAACAAAAAACACTCTACGTGCTGATGACATCTAATGGTGATGTCTATGGTGCAAATTTTACAGGCGAATTCGCCATTCTAAAGCGATAACTTCAAGTGATACTGTATAAATTGCTAGTACTGTTTGCGTATACAGTTATTTGGTGTATGCTATCAATACTGATGCGATATTGATCTGTTGCTGCTGGTGTCCAGATTGCTGGATATTGAATAAAAGCGTTCTTGATCGCATAGCAATTTATAACAATGTGTTTTCTAATTTTTTATGTTGAGGTGTCAGATGGATGCAAACAAAGAGAAGGCGTTACAGGCTGCGCTGAGTCAAATTGAGCGTCAATTTGGTAAAGGTACTGTTATGCGGATGGGCGACAAAGAACAGGTCGCTATTCCGGCTAT
This sequence comes from Cellvibrio chitinivorans, assembly GCF_035117775.1. Taxonomy (NCBI): domain Bacteria; kingdom Pseudomonadati; phylum Pseudomonadota; class Gammaproteobacteria; order Cellvibrionales; family Cellvibrionaceae; genus Cellvibrio; species Cellvibrio chitinivorans. Next base: position 225,926 of record NZ_JAYKKN010000004.1, on the reverse strand, counting down.
TTCTACCGGGTCTTTAGGGTTGGATGTGGCATTAGGGATTGGTGGTCTACCTAAAGGTCGGATTATTGAAATTTATGGCCCTGAATCTTCTGGTAAAACCACTCTGACACTGCAAGTCATTGCTGAGGCTCAACGTGCAGGCGGCACCTGTGCGTTTATCGATGCGGAACATGCCCTCGATCCTATTTATGCCACCAAGTTGGGCGTTAATGTTGAAGACCTGATCGTTTCACAACCTGATACAGGTGAGCAGGCACTCGAAGTAACCGATATGTTGGTGCGTTCCGGTGCGGTCGATGTACTGGTTGTCGACTCTGTAGCCGCCTTGACGCCGAGAGCGGAAATCGAAGGTGAAATGGGTGATCACCACGTAGGCTTGCAGGCACGCTTAATGTCGCAAGCGCTGCGTAAAATCACGGGAAATATTAAGAATGCTAATTGTTTGGTGATTTTTATTAACCAAATCCGTATGAAAATTGGCGTGATGTTTGGTAATCCTGAAACAACCACAGGTGGTAATGCGCTTAAATTCTATGCTTCTGTGCGCTTGGATATTCGTCGCACTGGTGCGGTGAAAGAAGGTGAAGAGGTTATAGGTTCAGAAACTCGTGTAAAAGTAGTAAAAAACAAGGTTGCCCCACCTTTTAAACAGGCCGAATTTCAGATTCTGTACGGCTCTGGCATTAATCGTATGGGTGAAATTGTCGATTACGGTGTTAAGTTAGGGCTAATCGATAAAGCGGGTGCTTGGTACAGTTATCAAGGTAACAAAATTGGTCAAGGTAAAAACAACGTAATGAAGTTTTTACAAGAGAATCCTGAAATATCCAAAGAATTGGAGCAAAAAGTTAGATCAGAACTTTTGGCCACGCCAGCACTCTCACTTAGTCCAAATGATAGTGAAATGACGGATGATGCAGAAGCTTAAAAACTTGCATTAAAAAATCTTCGCGTACTATCTATTGGGTGGTTTGCGAAGATTTTGCCCTGAAGAGATCTGCTTGCTTCCGCTCTTGTCGCTCTTTATGCTGTTGGGAAAGAAAGTTGCTGCTAATTGTGCCTGTAATGGAAAACTAGCCGCATCTTCATATGAAAGTCGATCCCATAAGAGGGTTTAATGTGAGGTTGGTTATGAAGCAATTAGGTGTGCTGTTAATAGTCTTAGTAGGGTTGGTTGTTGCTGGCTGTACAACGCAATCGCAGGTGGAAACGGATCATCAAGCAGATTACGATTTTTCATCATTAAAAACGTTTGATGTGGCAGAGACAAAACAAGACAGTAAAGAGAGTATTTTGGTATCTCCGTTTACCTTGAGCCATATTCACTCTGCACTTGAGGCTGAGCTTGGTAAGCGCTATCAAAGTGCTGCAGCTGGAGCAAAACCAGATTTCATTGTTAGTTACCATGTCGTAATCGAAGAAAAAATTGATCCTCGTAGCTATAACGACCTCTATGGGTTTGGCTACTATGGCCGTGGTTATCGCTACCCCTACGCCTATCCTTATTTTTATGGGCCAGGATCTGGGGTACGTGTTTACAATCAAGGCAGTCTAATTATTGATGTGGTGGATGCTAAAACAGACAAACCGATTTGGCGCGGTGTGTCAGAGAAGCGTTTGAGTCGTAGTATGGCTCCTCAGCAGCAAAGAGAAGTATTAACAGGTGCGGTTGCAGAAGTAGTGGCTCAATTTCCACCCGTTAACTGATTGAATAAATTGTTGTTCAAATGGCCGCTTTTGCGGCCATTTTTGTTGGGGTTAAATTTGCGTCTTTAGCAGGTGTCAGGACTTATATTATGGAGCAGGTTCTTAATGCTATTAGTGCTATTCGTTTTAATGCGATGAATTTGCTTGCTATGCGAGAGCACTCCGCTAAGGAGTTGAGAGTAAAACTTGAGCGCAAATTTACATGCAGTGAATCGATTGATGCGGCCATTAATTCATTGGTTGAGCAAGGATTGCAGTCGGACGAGCGGTTTGCTCAAGCTTTTGTTGCTATGCGTCAGCGACAAGGAAAAGGGGTAATGATTATAAGGTTGGAGTTGCGTGAAAAAGGGGTGGCGGCTGAGCTGATTTCAAACTGTATTGATGATGACGATGTTGTTTGGTCTGAGTTGGTGCGGGAGGTTTGGTATAAAAAGTATCGTGGTGTGTTTCCAAACGATGCTCGTGAGCGAGCCAAGCAGGTGCGCTTTTTACACTCGCGTGGCTTTACTTCCAAGCAAATCAAATCTGTGTTTGAGGCTGAGGTCGACGACCAATAGGCATTTTAATCGGCATAATAAGTTATAAGAATTGGTGTTCAATTGATCAAAATGGCCCCGTTCTCGCCCTCCTTTTGAGTGCGGACTAGCTTTTCGTTGAGCAGAAAAGGCCTTTCTGTTACTCTGGCGCCCCGTCCTGAACGATAAATCTCCTTGCCTCGCAAAGAGTGCATTTATAGGTATTTATCTCCATCCGCTCCGCATTTTTCACAGTTAATCAGGTTTTACATGACTCGCTATATATTTGTAACTGGTGGTGTTGTTTCTTCATTGGGTAAAGGTATTGCCTCAGCTTCATTGGCTGCAATCCTTGAGGCTCGTGGTCTGAAAGTGACCATCATGAAGCTTGACCCCTACATCAACGTAGATCCAGGTACTATGAGTCCTTTCCAGCACGGAGAGGTATTTGTCACCGAAGATGGTGCTGAAACTGACCTGGATTTAGGGCATTACGAGCGTTTCATTCGTACCAAAATGACACGTCGCAATAACTTCACTACTGGTCGCGTATATGAGACGGTGCTACGTAAAGAGCGCCGTGGTGATTACTTGGGCGGTACGGTACAAGTTATTCCGCACATCACCGATGAAATCAAGCGTCGTATTCTTGAAGGCGGGCGCGATGTTGATGTGGCACTGGTTGAAATCGGCGGTACAGTCGGTGATATTGAATCACAACCCTTCCTTGAGGCTGTGCGTCAATTAAAAGTAGAGATGGGTTCTCGTGCATTGCTAATGCATTTAACACTGGTTCCTTATATTGCGACAGCGGGCGAAACCAAAACCAAACCAACCCAGCACTCGGTTAAAGAATTGCGTTCAATTGGCCTGCAACCCGATATTTTGTTGTGCCGCTCAGAAAAAATGGTCGATGAAGATTCTCGTCGCAAAATCGCACTCTTTACCAACGTGGCCGAGCGTGCAGTTGTTCCTCTACCCGATGCAGATACTATTTATTCTATTCCTCGTCTGCTGCAAAGCTTTGGTCTTGATCAAATCGTTGTTGAGCTGTTGGGATTGCAATGCCGTGAAGCTGATTTGACTGAGTGGGATAAAGTCGTAGATGGCAAACTCAATCCAGTAAATTCAATCACTATTTCCATGGTCGGCAAGTACATGGAGTTGTTGGATGCATATAAATCTCTGATTGAGGCCTTAACTCACGCGGGTATTCATACCAGTACCAAGGTCAATATCAACTATATCGATGCTGAGCGTGTTGAGCAGGAAGGTGTAGGTATATTGAGTGATGCCGATGCCATTTTGGTTCCAGGTGGATTCGGTGAGCGCGGTGTTGAAGGCAAATTAATGGCAGTTCAATACGCACGTGAAAATAAAGTTCCTTATCTAGGGATTTGCTTGGGTATGCAATCGGTTGTGATTGAGTTCGCACGCAATGTTCTTGGTTTGAAAGGTGCCAACTCAACTGAGTTTGATCGCAATTCTTCTCATCCTGTTATTGGTTTGATTACAGAATGGATTACTTCCGATGGCGAAGTGGAAAAACGCGACGAATCTTCTGATCTTGGCGGCACCATGCGTTTAGGTGCTCAGGAGTGCCGTTTGGTTGCAGGTTCAAAAGCGCGTCAAGTGTACGGTGCTGATGTTATTGTTGAGCGTCATCGTCATCGTTATGAAGTAAACAATAATTATGTTGATCAGCTACAAAAGGCCGGTTTGAAAATTGGTGGTTGGTCCGCCGATGATACATTGGTTGAAATGGTTGAGATTCCTGACCACCCTTGGTTTGTTGCATGCCAATTCCACCCTGAGTTTACTTCTACTCCGCGCGATGGACATCCATTGTTTACTTCATTTGTTAAAGCGGCACTGGACAACAAAAAGTAAAATAGTGGCCGCACAAGCTGCGGCCTGCTTCGAGTTTTGCGTCCCAATTTGATACTTCTGTGTAGGGAATAAATGTGTCTCAAAAAATTGTAAATATTGGCAATTTGAGTGTTGGTAATTCATTGCCATTTGTATTGTTTGGCGGCATGAATGTGCTTGAATCTCGCGATATGGCAATGCAGGTAGCGGAAGCCTACGTCATGGCCACTCAAAAATTGAATATCCCCTACGTTTTTAAAGCCTCTTTCGATAAGGCCAATCGCTCCTCTATACATTCTTATCGCGGCCCGGGTATGGAGGAAGGGTTAAAGATATTTCAGGAAATCAAACAAACTTTTGGCATTCCAGTGATAACAGATGTGCATGAAATAGATCAATGTCAGCCAGTTGCTGATGTGTGTGATGTTATCCAGCTGCCTGCATTCCTCGCCAGACAAACCGATCTTGTTGTCGCCATGGCTAAAACCAATGCCGTAATCAATATTAAAAAACCGCAATTCCTCAGCCCTGGGCAAATGAAAAATATTGTCGAGAAATTTGCTGAGTGCGGTAACGAAAAAATTATTCTATGCGACCGTGGCACTAATTTCGGTTATGACAACTTGGTGGTCGATATGCTTGGCTTTCGCACCATGCGTGAAGTAAGTGGCGATGCTCCGGTGATTTTTGATGTGACTCATTCGCTGCAGTGTCGTGACCCAATGGGGGCTGCGTCGAGTGGTCGCCGCCATCAAGTCGCTGAACTGGCACGAGCAGGTATGGCAGTTGGTCTTGCGGGATTATTTTTGGAAGCGCATCCAGATCCAAGCAACGCCAAATGTGATGGACCCAGCGCTTTGCCATTGGATAAGCTTGAGCCTTTTTTACATCAAATGAAATCGATTGATGAATTAGTGAAAAATTTCCCGCCCTTGGATATCCAATAAATTCATCGGCGCCAATTAATTTTTGTAGAAACACACTCTGGAGAAAAAACGAATGAGTAAGATTGTTGACATCAAAGCTTTTGAAATTTTGGATAGCCGTGGCAATCCAACTGTTTTGGCTGAAGTTATTCTGGAGGACGGCTCAGTAGGCTCCGCAGCTGCTCCTTCTGGTGCATCTACCGGTTCTCGCGAAGCTCTGGAATTGCGCGATGGCGACAAGTCACGTTACTTAGGTAAAGGTGTATTGAAGGCAGTTAACAACATCAATACCACGATCAAAAACTTGGTCGTAGGTTTGGATGCTTTGGATCAACGCGCCGTTGATAACGTTATGATCAAGGCTGACGGTACAGACTTCAAAACTGTACTGGGCGCTAACGCCATTCTCGCGGTTTCTTTGGCTAATGCTAAAGCCGCTGCTATCTCCAAAAAAGTTCCTCTGTATGCCCACATTGCTGACATCAACGGCACTCCAGGCAAATACTCTATGCCGGTACCAATGATGAACATTATCAATGGTGGTGAGCACGCTGACAACAACGTAGACATTCAAGAGTTTATGGTTCAGCCAGTGGGCGCAAAAACCTTTGCTGAAGCTCTGCGTGTTGGTGCTGAGATTTTCCACAGCTTGAAAAAAATCCTGCACGATAAAGGTCTGAACACTGCAGTAGGTGACGAAGGTGGCTTTGCTCCAAATCTGCCATCTAACGAAGATGCGCTGAAAGTTATCGCTGAAGCGGTTGAGAGAGCAGGTTACAAACTGGGCGAGAACGTAACTCTAGCTCTGGACTGCGCTTCGACTGAATTCTACAAAGATGGTAAATACGATCTGGCTGGCGAAGGCCGCGTATTCACCACCAACGAATTCTCTGATTATCTGGCTGACTTGGCTGCTAAATACCCAATCATCTCTATCGAAGACGGCAAAGACGAAAGCGATTGGGCTGGTTGGGCTGATTTGACGCAAAAAATTGGTCACAAAATCCAATTGGTGGGTGATGACTTGTTCGTAACGAACACCAAGATTTTGAAAGAAGGTATCGAGAAGAAAATCGCTAACTCTATCCTGATCAAGTTCAACCAAATCGGCTCTCTGTCCGAAACTCTTGATGCCATCAAGATGGCGCAAGACGCTGGTTACACTGCGGTAATTTCTCACCGTTCAGGCGAAACTGAAGATACCACCATCGCTGATTTGGCGGTAGCTACTGCTGCTGGCCAAATTAAAACTGGTTCCCTGTGTCGTTCTGACCGCGTATCCAAGTACAACCGTCTGTTGCGTATTGAGGCAGAATTGGGCGCTGCCGCCCCTTACAAAGGTCGCGCAGAATTCAAATCTTAAGTGAACTAAAAACAAAGGCCGAATATTCGGCCTTTGTTTTTTTAATGTGTCTAATGAGTACTAATGTTTCAAAAGATCATTCAATGCTATGAAATGGTTGCTCGGTGTATTGATAGTATTGCTCTTCGGCCTGCAATATCGTTTGTGGGTCGGTGATGGCAGTTTGGCTCAGGCACATCGCTTGGAGTCCGAGATCAAATTGCAGCAAGCAGAAAATGATCGCATGCGCGAGCGAAACCGTATTTTGGATGTTGAAGTAGAAGAATTAAAAACAGGCTTGGATACCATCGAAGAACGGGCGCGCAATGACATTGGCCTGATTAAAAAAGATGAAACGTTTTTTATGATTCTGGATGAAGATCAATAATCTCATCGCCTGCTACTTAATTTATTAACTATCCCTCCCCATTTTCTAATGAATCAATCAGTTTCTTCTCAAAATCCCGCATATTGGATTGTCGTACCCGCTGCAGGAATTGGTGCTCGTATGGGAGCTAATTGTCCCAAGCAATATTTAGCGCTTGCAGAAAAAACAGTAATTGAGATTACCTTGGAGCGTTTGTTAGCGTTTCCCGATGTTGCTGGAATCTATCTTGTTTTGGGTGAGAATGATGGGTATTGGGGTGAACTGCCTCTTGCAAAAAATACACGTATTCGTTGCGTTGCGGGGGGCGCAGAGCGTTGTCACTCAGTATTGAATGCGCTTGATTCTCTGCACAATTGCGCATCACCTGATGACTGGGTATTGGTTCACGATGCTGCTCGTCCGTGCATTCTTCCTGAAACTATTCAGCAGTTGATTGATCAAGTAGGTGATCATTCTGTCGGGGGAATTTTAGGTGTCCCTGTAAGTGATACTTTAAAGCGAGCTGAAGATTTAACTATTTGCACAACTGTAGATCGCCGTTTTTTGTGGCAAGCGCAAACCCCGCAGATGTTTCGTCTGGGGTTGTTGCGTGAGTGTTTGCAGCGTGCGCTAGCGGAAGAGCAATTAATTACTGACGAGTCATCAGCAGTTGAGCTCTATGGCTATCAGCCGCTGATGGTGCAAGGGCGTAGCGATAATATAAAAATCACTCGCCCGGAAGACTTGGTAATTGCTGAATTTATTCTGCAGCAGCAATCATAGCTAATCACAACCTTTTATATTGATGGAATTGAAATATGTCTATGCGCATTGGTCATGGTTATGACGTTCATGCATTTGGTCCCGGCGATAAAATAGTTATTGGTGGTGTTGTTATTCCGCATCATCATGGATTGATTGCTCATTCGGACGGCGATGTTCTCTTGCATGCACTTTGTGATGCATTGTTAGGCGCAACAGCATTGGGCGATATAGGCAAACATTTTCCTGATACGGATATGCAATATCGCAATGCCGACAGTCGCGCGCTGTTGCGTATGGTCTATGCAAAAGTTACGCAGCTAGGATGGAAAATATCTAATGCGGATATGACTATCGTTGCACAGGCACCGCGCATGGCAAATTATATTGCGCGAATGGTTGAAACGATTGCAGCTGACCTGCAGTGTGAATTGAATCAAGTGAATGTAAAAGCAACAACATCTGAACGTCTTGGTTTTACGGGGCGCGAAGAGGGGGTTGCTTGTTATGCCGTTGTTTTGCTCGAAAAAGCATAATTTATGTTTCAGCTTAGAGATAGATTTTGTCTCTATGGAAATTATTATGCCGCATTAAATTATTGTATTGATAGGTAAGGTTTTGACAGAGTTTTCATTAGATTTCCCTCGCGCTCATGGCGCATTAACGGCAACAGCTATTTTTCGTGCGCAGCCTGAAGATTTTCAGGTCGATGAGGATTTAGGATATTTACCGTCTGGCAGTGGCGAGCACGTTTTTTTGCACATTTGTAAGCGAGGAGAAAATACTGCTTGGGTTGCGGAAAAAATTGCAGAGCTGGCGAATGTCAATGTTATGGATGTTGGCTACTGCGGGCGCAAAGATCGTCATGCCGTAACTGCGCAATGGTTTAGTGTTTATCTCCCTAAGGTCCCTGAGCCTGATTGGTCTTTATTGAATACGCAATCGATTCATTTGTTATCGGTATCCAGGCACCAACATAAATTGCGTCGCGGTGAGCATCAACAAAACCATTTTGTAATTCGCTTGCGAAATCTGGAAACTGAAGATCGCAATCTCCTGCAACAAAAAATGAATACAATTTTTACGCAGGGCGTGCCCAACTATTTTGGTGAGCAGCGTTTTGGTCGCGACGGCAATAATTTGCAAGAAGCGGAAGCTATTCTTGTTGGCGGAAAACGTTATCGCGATAAACAAAAGCGCGGTTTGATGCTGTCAGCCGCGCGCTCCTATCTCTTTAATCAAGTCTTAGCTGCGCGTGTGTTGGCAAATAATTGGTTTGAACTGCTAGATGGTGAAGTAGGTGGTGTTCCTACAGGTCCTTTGTGGGGTAGGGGGCGGCCATTGGTGTCGGGGGATTTGCTCGAACTTGAGCAGGCCGCTTTAAAGGAATGGGCGCAATGGTGTGATGGCCTTGAGCATGCTGGTCTTTCACAAGAGCGTCGCGCGTTACAGTTAATTCCTGAAAATTCGAGTTTTAGTTGGGTGGAAGATGATCTTGTTTTACATTTTTCACTCGATGCTGGTGAGTTTGCTACCGCAATTTTGCACGAAATTGCAGTGCTTCAAAATCAATCTACAGATGCTGCTAATCCTATCTAGCTGGAATTATCACAAGCCATGATATAGTTGCCGTTTTGGTTGTTTCGGTGCCAATCGCTTTTAATCGCGCACAGCTACCGTATAGATAGGAGTGAATCCGGGGATGACAAACTTACTAATGCAAGGGGTAGGCATGACCTCATTGCGCACCCGTGAGCGCCTGATTCAGCGCTTGCGTGATCAAGGTGTAACCAATATGCGTGTGTTAGATGTTTTGTTAAATACACCACGACATATTTTCCTCGATGAAGCTCTTTCCCATCGCGCTTATGAAGATACGGCATTGCCTATCGGCCACGGGCAGACAATTTCTCAGCCTTACATAGTTGCCCGCATGACAGAAATACTTTTGGGCGCTGCCGGCAATAAACTCAATAAGGTTCTCGAGGTGGGAACTGGCTCGGGCTATCAAACGAGTGTGCTCGCGCAGCTAGTGCCTAATGTTTACAGCGTGGAGCGGATCAAGCCGCTGCAAGATAAGGCCCGTGAGCGCTTGCGTCAATTGGGGTTGCGCAATGTTCAATTGCGTCATGCAGATGGAGGTTTTGGCTGGCCAGAAGCTGGTCCATATGACGCCATCTTGAGTACTGCGGCACCTCAAGCGGTACCGGATGAGTTATTGAAGCAGCTTGCCCCCGGGGGCGTGTTGGTAATCCCTATTGGTGGGCGTGAGCAACAGTTACACCTGATCTTGCGTGACGGTGAAACGGAAAACTACATCACTCAGATACTAGAACCAGTAAAATTTGTTCCTTTTCTTTCAGGGACTTCGCGTTAATACTTAATCTTGGTTCTATTTTGCCTAATCACACTTAGGTCAGGTGTGCCGATAGCGAGCTATGAGTTAAGTAATGAGTTCAATGTGCGCAGATTTACTCACTCAGCTGACATTTTTAGTATCGTAAATACCCAACCACACATGTTTTTATAAAAATATTAGATAATTTTAAAATAAATTTTGGTTATTAAGCACTAAATTGCATAAGAGTGATTAAAAACAAACCATAGTCGGTGAGTGATTTCATGCTGGAAGCCCCATCTAATAGCTGGATCAAGCAGGCAAGGTTGTTCGGAATATTGATCATTGTGATGATGCTAGTTTCTTGTGTCTCCAGCTCATCCGCACCAGTACTGGATAAATCCAGCGCTCTTGGTTCTCGTCCTAAAACCCATATTGTGATTCCTGGCGATACACTTTTTTCCATTGCTTGGCGATACGGTTTAAAGTATGAAGCCTTAGCTAAACATAATGGTATTTTTCCGCCCTATATTATTCGCCCCTCACAAGTTATCCGTCTGGATGTGGCTGGTGGAACTGCTGCCCAGCAATCACAAGCAATCAAAAAAGTAACAGGTACATCATCGCCCAAGGTGGTTGTTACTCCAAGGCCAGCCCCTACAGTGAAACCAAATGTTGCCCGTCAAGAAAATAAAACAAAAAAACTCCCTGCAACTAAGAATAAAACGCAATCATGGAAAGCTCCGCTCTGGCGCTGGCCAGTGAGTGGTTCGCTGTTGTCATCTTTCCAGGGTAGTAATGCACTGAATAAAGGTATTGATCTTGGCGGAAAATTGGGGGAGCCTGTGCTTGCAGCTGCTGATGGACAGGTCGTTTATTCGGGAAGCGGATTGCGTGGTTACGGTAAATTATTGATCGTAAAACACAACGAAACGTTTCTTAGTGCCTATGCCCACAATGACAGATTGCTAGTGAAAGAAGGCGATTTTGTTAAAGCTGGTCAGCGAATTGCCGATATGGGTTCGAGTGGCACCGATAGAGTAAAGCTTCATTTTGAGATTCGTCGCGATGGCACTCCGGTAGATCCTTTAAAGTTTTTACCGCGACGTTAAAGTGTCACATTCATAGGTCTATGATGGTTAAGCAAAAGCCTGTGAAAAATATCTCCAGTCGTAATGGCATCTATTTATAGGGACAGAGATTGAGCGAGCTGGGTGAGTACAAAAAGCCAGCCGGTTAAATAAAATTGATATTAAGGGGCTGAAAAATGACTTTACAGAATAGCGACACAACCACTTTTGATCGCGATGATGTATTTATTGGTCCAGATGTAGAATTGGATGATACAGATTTAATGCTGGCTGATGATGAGGAAGTCGCTAAGTCCCCATCATCAAATGCAAATGAGCGGATTGTTGAAGACAAATACAACAAAACACTCGATGCAACTCAAATCTATCTCAACGAAATTGGATTTTCCCCCCTATTAAGTGCAGAAGAAGAAGTTTTTTTCGCACGCAAAGCGCTAAAAGGTGATGAAGCCTCTCGTAAGCGCATGATCGAAAGTAACCTTCGCTTAGTTGTAAAAATTTCGCGCCGTTATGTGAACCGTGGTTTGGCTCTTCTTGATTTGATCGAAGAAGGCAACTTGGGCTTGATTCGCGCAGTTGAAAAGTTTGACCCTGAGCGCGGCTTCCGTTTTTCAACCTACGCTACATGGTGGATTCGTCAAACCATTGAGCGTGCAATCATGAACCAGACGCGCACAATTCGTTTGCCTATTCATGTTGTTAAAGAGCTCAACATTTACTTGCGTGCAGCCCGTGAGTTGTCGCAAAAGTTGGATCATGAGCCGACGCCGGAAGAAATTGCTAACCTGCTTGATAAGCCTGTTGCCGACGTTGAGCATATGTTGAGTTTGAATGAGCGCGTTACTTCGATCGATGCACCTATAGGGAATTCTTCTGACCGCGCTATTGTAGATACTATTGCTGATACTCATGTGTCTGATCCAGCCGCTTTGTTACAAGATGCTGATTTGACTACCAGTCTTGATCATTGGTTGGATGAGCTGACCGAGAAGCAACGAGAAGTACTTGCGCGTCGTTTTGGTTTGCGTGGCTACGAAGTGAGTACGCTTGAAGAGGTTGGCCTTGAGATTGGCTTGACTCGCGAACGTGTGCGTCAAATTCAAGTGGAAGCCTTGAAACGCTTGCGTGACATCATGGAAAAGCAAGGATTAGATAGTGCAGCTTTGTTCAGTGCTTGATAGATAGCTATTTGAAGCCGTATTGAATGACTAAAACCCCCGAGTAGAATTGCTCGGGGGTTTTATTTTTATGGCAAAAAGATTATTCAGGTGAGCGCTTAAGTAGCAAGGGTAAACTCAAGCTTAGCAGTAGCAATGTTGCGATGATTACCAAAGGGCCGTTGCCGTAGATCATGAAGGGAGTCCAATCTTTTACTGTATAAATCTGTCCGGTAAAGGTTTGTGCTTTGAATGCATCGCTATGGCTGAGGATTTGGCCGTGATTATCGATAATTGCGCTGGGGCCATTGTTGGTGCTGTAAACCAGATAGCGACCAGTTTCGAGTGCGCGCATTTGTGCCATCTGCATAAATTGTTTTGATTGAATGGAATCCAAAAACCAGCCGAGATTGTTAACGCTCAATAAAACTTGAGTCTCTTTAGCTGCTTGGGCGATTAAATCGGGATACACGATTTCATAACAAATCGCCGGAGTGATGCGTACACCTTTGGCGATGAGCCCATGTTGCTCCTGTGGCCCCAAGTGGATAAACGAGGTCGGTAGATCAAAAAACTCGATAAGGCCACGCAATTGTTCTTCGAGTGGGACGTATTCACCGAAGGGCACCAAACGGCGCTTGTGATAAAAGCCATAGCCTTGGCCTAGACCTGCAATGGAGTTGTAAAACTTCCGTTTATCCCGATCCTCATAAATCACTCCAGTAAATAAAGCCGTGTCATTCTCACTTGCTTTGGTGTTCATTTCTTCCAGAAAAGGCAGGGCGTCATGATAGGTAAGCGATGTAGGGATGGCGGCTTCCGGCCAAATAACCCAGTCATTCGTCCACAAATCGGTGCTGAGATCGCGTAGCTGATTCAGTGTTGCAATGGTACTTTCATGGTTAAAGCTGAGTTTGATGCTTTGATCGACATTGGGCTGCACCATGCCGATATTGATCGGTGTTGTATCTGGTTCTGCCCAAGTGACATTTTTCAGGCCTGCGCCTGCTATCCAGAAAATACCACTGACGCAGCTAAAAATAATGAGTGTTTTTTTCTTGAGTGCGGCTCCACTAGGTTTCCAAATCCATTCAGCGATAACACCAGCGGTCAGCGCAAGGATAAAACTTATCCCGGTAACCCCAGCGATTGGCGCCCAGCCTGCAAGCGGCGTATTTAAATGTGCATAGCCTAAAAACAACCAAGGGAAACCAGTTAGCAGCCAAGTGCGTACCCACTCACTTAAAATCCAGCAGGCGGGCAAGGCGATGATTAATCCTAACGAGTGATACCTGAACCAGCGAGCAAAAATCCCGAAGGGCAGCATAAATAGAATCGCCATAAAACAGGCGAAAATGAATACTAAAAATCCGGCAAACAACGGCGATGCGCCACCAAAGTTGTGGATGCTGACATAAAGCCAATGTACTCCCGCGCAATAAAGCCCTACACCAAATGCAAAACAGCGCCATAGCGTGGTTTTAAGTGATTGTTCTTTTAATAAAAGCGCAAAAGCAGTCAGGCTGATAACTGTAATTGGCCAGATGTTAAAGGGCGCAAAGCTTAGGGTTATGAGTGCTCCACTGATCAGTGCAATTAGTAAAGCGACTGGTTGAGATAGATTTAGGATTTTGTCTTGCATGAGTAATTTCTGCTATGTGAGCAATTAAAAAAAACCCGCCGAGTGGCGGGATTTGTATCGATGGAAAGCTAGAGATTTAATCGTTTAATAGGGTCAGGCGCAACAGGTGAATTTGGCGGTTGTCGGCGTACAAAACGCGGAATTGCATATTATCCAGCTGTACGACTTCATTACGCTTGGGCAGGTGGCCAAACTCCTGCATAAGTATTCCGCCGATGGTATCGAAATCTTCATCGCTCAGTTCTTTTTTAAAGAACTCATTAAAGTCTTCAATCGGCGTTAGCGCTTTAATGATGTAATCATTTTCGCTGACGCGTTTAATGAAATCGGTGGCTTCTTCCTGCTCGTCGGTTTCATCTTCGATTTCGCCGACAATTTCTTCAAGGATATCTTCAATGGTGAGCAGGCCAGTGATGCCGCCGTATTCATCCATTACTAGCGCCATGTGGTAGCGATCTTCGCGGAATTCGCGCAGCAAAACGTTAACTCGCTTACTTTCGGGAATGATGTTGGCGGGGCGCAGAATGGTTTCAAGGTTAAAGTTGTCGGTGCCTTTTAAGGCGAGCGGTAACAAATCTTTGGCGAGTAGTATGCCTTTTACATCGTCGATATTTTCGCCGATGACAGGAAAGCGCGAGTGACCGGATTCAATCAGTTGTGGTAGATATTCTTGCGGTGAGTCTTCAAGGCGAATGGCAACTATATGTGAGCGCGGCACCATAATTTCACGCGCTTGCAGGGAGGATACGTCTAGTGCTCCCTCAATAATGCTTAGTGCTTCCTGGTCTAATAATTGGTTATCTGCAGCGTCTTTGATGATCTCCATGAGTTCATCACGGGATTTTGGTTCAGCGCTGAAGGCGTGCAGGAGTTTATCCAGCCAAGATCGTTCGTGTTTTTCAGTGGTTGTGCTACTCGGGTGCTCGTCCGACATGATGTAATTTCCTGGTGTCTTTATTCTTCAGAAATATCTTGATAAGGGGCAGGGTAGCCTAACCCCGTTACGATTTGGGTTTCCAGCGCTTCCATGATTTCAGCGTCATCATCTTCGATGTGGTCAAAACCCACTAAATGCAAAGTACCGTGAATCAGCATGTGCGCCCAATGTGCTTGCAAGGTTTTACCTTGCTCTTTGGCTTCATGCTCCACCACAGGCGCACAAACTACTAAATCGCCCAATAAGGGTATTCCCACTTCCTCAGCAATATCGGCCGGGAAGGAGAGCACATTGGTTGGATAGTTTTTGCCGCGGTATTGTGCGTTTAGCTCTTGGCCTTCATCTTCATCGACGATATAGACGCTGACTTCAGCTGTCTCAAATTGTTGGCTGTTCAGTGCTGCGCTGATCCAGCGCTCCAGCTCAGCCAATGTGGGAATCTGAGCGCTCTGGCTGTTGCTTTCGATATCGATTTGGTAGCTCATGATCACTCTTGCTTTGGTTGCTGCTGCTCAAAAGCGTCATAGGCTTCTACTATGCGCTGCACAATTGGGTGGCGCACAACATCTTTAGACGTGAAATGGGTGAAGCTGATGCCATTGACGTTTTCTAATACGTCTATTGCATGGCGCAGACCAGAGGCCATGCCGCGCGGCAAGTCGATTTGCGTTGGGTCGCCAGTGATAACCGCTGTGGTGCCAAAACCAATACGGGTCAGGAACATTTTCATCTGCTCGCGAGTGGTGTTCTGGCTTTCATCGAGAATCACAAAAGAGTTGTTCAGGGTGCGGCCACGCATAAACGCGAGGGGCGCAACCTCGATCACGCCGCGCTCCATGAGCTTCCCGACGGTATCAAAACCGAGCATTTCAAATAGAGCGTCATAGAGTGGGCGCAAGTAAGGGTCAACTTTCTGGGCGAGGTCTCCCGGAAGGAAACCAAGCTTTTCTCCCGCCTCTACTGCAGGGCGAACCAGCAGGATGCGCTCAATTTCGTTTTTCAGCAGGGCCTCAACCGCACAGGCTACTGCAAGATAGGTTTTACCCGTACCTGCCGGCCCAATGCCAAAATTGATGTCATGCTTCTGCACGGCACGCACGTAGCGCTGCTGGTTTAGACCGCGCGGTTTGATGGTGCACTTTTTAGTGCGAATCAGCGTGATGCCGCCCTGTTCATCAGATGCTTCTGTTGATGATGGTGTTGGCGTATCGCCAGTCAGGGCCTCAGTTTCAGCCTTATCCAGTTGTTCCATAAGTTGTTCGATACCAGAGGTTTGCAGTGCAAGATGCACTTCATCGGGGGTAAGTTCGTTGTGTTCAGTCGCGGAATAAAGATTGCGCAATAGTTCGGCGCCTGCACGAATTTTGGCGGGTGAACCGATGAGTTCAAATTCGCTACCGCGATTGCGGATTTCTATCTCAAGGCGTTCTTCGATCTGGCGCAAGTGTTGGCCCAAAAGACCGCAGAGATTGGCGAGGCGACGACTGTTACTGGGTTCCAGCGTGAGTGGCTGGCTGGTGATTTCCGGAGGGGTTATAACTTGGGTGTTCAAAGTGGTTGTTAAGCTCTTGTGACTCGATGAAAAACAAGACTAAACCATTCAGTGCGAGGGATAAAGCCTAAATTACAGCTGAATATTTGCTGAATTTAAGATCAACTTTATGTTTTTTTTAGGTTGTTTATATAACTTATTGTTTTTTATGGAATTGCTGGGGGTTGTCTTTGCGATTTTGTATTTGGCTAAAAGCTTATTTAGATGTTGTTAGGGGCGGGCAAAAACTTTAAAGGTTTCCAGTGGTGCTAATACATGCTGTAGATAATAATGAAAATGTAATGTTTTCGTGTATTTGTAATCTTTTCAATGTTGCATGGTGATTTGTTAGCTATTTTTTCAAATTAATCTTCACTTATGTAAATAGTTCGAGAAGTAAAGTCTCGGCCTATCATGGATTGGATAGTATTTGCGCAGTTGTTATCTTGTTTGTATCTCAAAGTTTTGCTTCAAATTGCAGAATGCTATTTGAGAGGAGTGCTGTAGAAATTGGCACGTTCATTGAAGGGAATATCGTGAATGCTAAAAAAGGAGAAACATCATGCTTTATTATTCATTAGTGTTTTTTGTTGTCGCCATTATTGCTGGTCTTTTAGGTTTTGGTGGTATAGCTGGTGCGGCATCGGGAATAGCGCAAATATTATTTTTTGTTTTTTTAGTGTTGTTTGTTCTGTCGCTTATTTTTGGTCGCCGTCGACTTTAACTTTCAAGCTTTCGTGACTGAAAATATTTAATTTACTCATTGAGAGGTGATAATTATGGCTATTCAAACTTCCGGACAAGCAAAGGAAAATGGAAAAATGAATGATGCTTCGATGGCTGATGCCATCGCTCAATTCAAAGAGGCGACTTCTAGTATCTATGATGCAGTTGGTTCTATTGGTTCTGCCACAGCAGAAAATGCAAAGGTTCGTCTGAATGAAGGGCGTGCGCGTGCAATGGAGCTGGAAGCAAAAGCAGAAGAGGTTGTGCGAGCCAAACCGTTGGTGACTGTGGGCGTTGCCTTTGCCGCTGGTTGGTTGGTGTCTTATCTGTTACAGCGTCGTAGTTAAGAGATAGTTTGTGATTGATCATAAATCAAAAGATAGCGCTCCCGAGTCTATAAATGCTCAGGAGCGTATTTATATGCAGGAAGCTGCAGAATCGACCGCTCAAAAAAGTGCGTCTGCATCGAACACATCTTCAGCAGAAGAGCCGGCAAGGAAACAGCCTTCGGGCGTGGAGGCAGATGTAGAAAAAACAATGCAGCTAGGAGCGCATATTGTTGGCGTGTTGGGTGGAGTGATTGATTTGGCGCGCATGGAAGCACTACTGGCGATGCGCACTTTGCCTAAGTTGATCATGTTGTGTCTGTTAATCATGCCAGTGATGTTGCTTGCTTGGTGTGCATTCTCTGTATTTCTCTCATGGATGGTATTCTCAGCCAGCAGTCAGGCTGGATTAGGGTTTCTAACATTTTTGCTGTTGCAAATACTATTGTTGCTTATCTGTATATGGGGTTTTTATCGCTTCAAGGCGCGCATGAATTTTCCTTACACGCGTGCTCAGGTGGAGCAATTTACACGGAGTATTAAAGATGAATTTAATGCTGTCGATAAAACAAAAAAATGAAGAGGTTGCAATAAAAAACGTTGCTATGCGAGCCGCTTTATGCGAACAGCTAAATGCACCTGAATCACAATCCTTTTTTATTACGTTTGCTGTTGCTCCTTTTATCTTAGGTGCAGCAAGTAGGCTTTTGGTGGGGAAAAGACGATCTGGAATTTCTCGTCAGTTGATTCGCTCAATTATTCCGGGTTTAACTTGGATGCCGCTATTAAACTTTTTCTTAAAACAAGAATCCCAGCGCTAAGTTGTTGATTGTGGCTGCTTTCTTTCGTCTGATTGGTGCTAGAATCCGTTCGATATTCGCTAGCTAACATGAGGAATTGAACGTGGCTAATGTACTACTGGTTGATGATGACAAGCGGTTTTTAGATGCAACAGTGCAGTTACTGAGTTTACTAGGACATAAGGTAGCTGCTGCAGAATCAGTTTCTCATGCACGTGAATTAATTGCTAATAATACCTACACGCATGTAATACTCGATTTAATTCTTCCTGATGGTAGTGGTCTGCATTTATTAGAAGCTATTCCTGCTAAAGAAACTACCAAAATTACCCTCATCACCGGTCATCCGTCGGTTAAAACCATTGTTAAAAATTTGTATGGTTCAAATATTAGCTATTTGATTAAGCCTATTGATTTGCAGCAATTGGAAGCAATTTTTACCGAGAAAAAACTAACTGCCGTTAAATCCTCTTCTGCGATTAGTGTTCATTTCAATTGCTTGGTTGGTGAGTCTGCTCCTATGCAACATTTGTATGAAATGATTGATCGCGTTGCTACAACTAAAGCCAATGTAATGCTGTTGGGTGAAAGTGGCGTAGGAAAGGAGATGGTCGCTTCGGCGATTCACTATGCTAGCAATGTGGAGGGTGATTATGTCGCTGCTAACTGCGGTGCTTTTTCACGCGAGCTAATTAATAGTGAATTGTTTGGTCACGAAAAAGGAGCCTTCACTGGTGCGACACATCGAAAAATCGGAGTTTTTGAGCAGGCAAATAAGGGAACATTATTCTTGGATGAAATCACCGAAATGCCGATTGATCTTCAGCCGAATTTGCTCCGCGTGCTTGAAACCCAAAAAGTTGTTCGTTTGGGGTCAACAACAGGTGTTGATATTGAAGGAAGAGTTGTCTCAGCAACTAATCGTACTGAGCAAGAAATAGCAACCCAAAATTGCTTGCGGGAAGATTTATATTTTAGGTTGGCGGTATTTCCAATTCATGTGCCACCTTTGCGTGCAAGAAAGTCTGATATTCCGCTTCTAGTTCATTATTTCCTGGAGACGTTTAACGAAGAGTACGGTGCTGATATTGCGGTAGATGATGCAACTATGAAGCGTCTCATGGATTATGACTGGCCGGGCAATGTTCGCGAATTACGTCATGCAATACACAGATCTTACATCATGGCGGATCAGCAGAAAAAAATTCTGGTTTTGCCGGAAAATCTTTCATCGCCTTTCTCAAAAATTGCGCAGAACTCGCAAGCTGGAATTCGTGTTGGCAAAACAGTGGAAGAGGTTGAGCGAGAGTTAATAGAGTCAACTCTTGAGCATTTTGAGGGGGATAAAAAGCAGGCGGCAGACATTCTTGGGATCAGCTTAAAAACACTTTATAACCGACTAAATAGTTACGGAAATGTTGAGCTTTAGGAGATAAAAGTGGAATTAGAAAAAAACCAATTGGTACATGATTTGCGAAATCCGTTAAACACTATTTCAATTAATGCGGAGCTTGGAAAGTTAACGCTTGAACGGACAGGGGATATTCGTAAAGCAATTAATGTTTTCGATATTATTTTGGCTGAATGTAAAAAATGTAGTCAATTACTTGAGGCTTTACAAGGCGCTAATGCGTCATGTGTCAAGAAGGACGAGGTTGAGGGTGGTGATCGGTGAGCGGTCATGTAGGAGAGGGTAACAATTTATTTGATCGCTATCTGATTAATCGTCTTCCTAGCTCCGTTTGGATAATGGCGCTTTCAGCTGCAATTACATTTTTTACAGTGAGTGCTGTATTAACATATCGTTCAATTGATGTTATTACGAAAAACAATGTCGATATTAATAACACATTGCAAACAATCAATTTAATTAAAAATTTGAATAAAGAGTTAGCTGCTGCCGAGTCAAGTCAGCGTGGTTATTTGCTGACAGAGGATACTAATTATTTACAGCCGTATCATCAAACACTTGTTGTGGTTGATGAGTTGTTAATGCAGCTGGGTGATTCAACTGCTTCATTGACACAGCAAAAAGAAAGGTTTTCCCTTTTGTATCTTTATGTCCGTAAAAAAATTGATGAGATGCAACGGATTGTCTTGTTAACCGATAGAGACGAGGTTCGCGCAGCCATACGTCAGGTTAAAACGGATGAAGGCATCGAAATAATGCGAGCCATTTCACAATTGTTATTGGAAATGGAGAGTGAAGAGTTTTCATTGCTGGAGAAAAATAAAGCTATAGCCGCTGAAAATAGGCAGTTTATTTTGGTTGCGTTGATGCTCGCAAATGGTATTGGTTTGCTTTTGTCTCTTGGTGTTTTTTATGCATTTTATCGTAATGCGACAAAGGTGGCGGAATTAAACTCAGCATTGGCTATTGCTAATGCCGAGTTGGAAGAAAAGGTCGACGTTCGCACTCAGGCGTTATTGCAATTTTCTGAGGAGTTGCAGAGAAGTAATAGAGAGCTTGAGGAGTTTGCTTTTGTAGCATCACATGATTTGCAGGAGCCTTTGCGAAAAATTCGTGCCTTTGGTGATAGATTACAGAAAAAATTTGCTTTAGAACTTGGCGAAACGGGCGCTGATTATGTGACGCGTATGCAAGCTGCATCGCAACGTATGTCGGCATTAATTGATGACTTGTTAAGTTTTTCTCGCGTGACTACAAAACAACGACCTTTTGTGCGTGTTGATCTGGATAAAGTTATTCAGGGGGTCATGGGGGATCTTGATTATGCTATCGAGGAGGCCGGTGCCCAAGTGCATATTGATCCGCTTCCTGTGATCGATGCAGATGAGTCCCAAATTGCACAGGTCTTTATGAATTTGGTCTCCAATAGTTTAAAGTTTCACCGGCCCGGCGTGCGACCTATTGTAACCATTACCTGTGAAAAAAATGTTGTTTCACCTATTGTGGATGATAATCGACCTTGGTGCTGTTTGCGTTTTGCTGATCAGGGGATTGGGTTCGAGGCGCAATATGCTGAGCGAGTCTTCAGCTTATTTCAGCGTTTGCATGGACGTGACGAATATTCTGGTACCGGTATTGGGTTGGCGCTGTGCCGCAAAATTGTTGAGCGACACGGTGGTACTATTAGTGCTCAAAGTGAACCGGGTGAAGGGGCAGTATTCACAATTTATATGCCTATGGAACAAGTGGTATTAGAACCTTTGGCTGACCTTCTTGCAGATGCTTCATAGCAGGTTGAAGTCGCTATTTCAGCAATTTAAGGAAGTACTGTATGAATGTTTCCACAAAAACATTAACTATATTGATGGCCGATGATGACGCCGATGATCGTTTGTTGGCAAAAGAGGCAATGCATGAAAGCCGCGTCCTGAATGAGCTGCACTTTGTTGAAGATGGAGTGCAGTTGCTGAATTATTTGCGCGGTATTGGTGATTTTGAAAACCGTGATTTATATCCGATGCCAGGTTTGGTTTTATTGGATTTAAATATGCCAAAAATGGATGGGCGTGAAGCACTGGCAGAAATGAAATCTGATCCGAATTTGCGCCGTATCCCTGTTGTTATTCTAACAACCTCAAAAGCTGAGGCAGATATGGTTAAGGGATATGATTTGGGTGCAGCTTCCTATATCTCCAAGCCAGTGACATTTGATGCGTTGGTTGAATTGATGCGTACCTTGGGAAAATACTGGGTTGAATTTGTAGAGTTGCCATAAAACCAAACAGCAGAAACTGATATGCAGAACGTAAAATTATTAATCATTGAGGATGATGAGGATGATTTTTTTCTGGTAAAAGATTTGCTGGATGAAATCAGTAACAGTTGTGTTTTGGATTGGGCTTCAACTTACGAGCAAGGCCAGATTCTATTGGCTGAAAACAGACACGATCTGTGTTTGATGGATTATAAGCTGGGTGCACGCGATGGTATTGAGTTATTGAAACTTACCAGTCAGCTTGGTTTTTCTGGGCCGGTTATTCTGCTAACAGGGATGCACCAGATAGAAATTGATCGGCAAGCGCTGCGAGCGGGTGCTGTTGATTATTTGGTTAAATCAAATTTAAGTGCTGAGCAGTTGGCACGCTCTATTCGTTATGCGTTGGCTCGGCGTGAAGTCGAACGTGAGCGTGTTGAGCGCCTTAAAGCTGAGGCAGAAAACCGCTCCAAGAGTGAATTTCTTGCTCACCTCAGTCATGAGTTACGTACGCCTCTATCTGCTATTTTGGGGTTCACCGAGCTACTGCTAAATAAAAGCAATGATGCAGAAAACGCATCACACTTGCGCGTTGTGCATCGCAATGGCCGTCATCTTCTCGGTTTGCTCAATGACATTTTGGATTTGTCCAAGATAGAAGCAGGCAAGCTGGAACTTGAAAGGCAACCTATCTCCCTGTCTGCATTTATTACCGATATTTATTTTCTGATGCAGGGCGCAGCGGCTGATAAAAATTTGCAGCTGCGTATTGAGGCTCCATATGCTTTACCCGTTGTGATTTACAGTGATCAGATGCGATTGCGACAAATTTTATTAAATTTGATGGGCAACGCGATCAAATTCACGCGCGAAGGTGTGGTGGTGCTAAAAATAGAGTTAACAGAACGGCAGGATAAAAAACATATTTGGTTCTGTGTTCAAGATTCTGGAATAGGCATTTGCGCTGAAACGTTGAAAGTTATTTTTGAGCCGTTTGTGCAATCAAAAAATGCGCAGATTCATCCACGTGCGGGTACTGGATTGGGCTTAACGATCAGTAAGGAATTGGTTGAGCGACTTGGTGGTGATATTGAGGTCAGCAGTGAGGTCGGTGTCGGAAGTCAATTCAGTTTTACCTTGCCGTTGGATTATCTCGAATGTTCGGAAGCAGAAATTCTCGCATTAAATTTTGATAATCCAGCTGAGCTGAATATAACTGTGCCGCGCTTTGCCGGCCGTGTTTTAGTGGTCGATGACCTACGCGATATACGCACGCTGATCGGTCAGTTTGTACAGCTTACTGGAGTAGAGGTTGTATATGCCTCCGACGGTGCCGACGCAATTCGAATCGTGAATGCTGAGCATCATTCAGGCAAAGTATTCGATTTAATTTTGATGGATATCCATATGCCGGTAATGGATGGATATCAAGCAGCACAGCAATTGCGTTATCAGGGGTTTACTCGCCCCCTGATCGCATTGACTGCAGCGCATATGAAAGGCGATATGGATCGTTGTTTTGAGGCGGGGTTTACGGCCTATCTGAGCAAACCTTTAGATCAGACCAGACTCTACAACTGCCTATCACGCTTTTTATCACCCGCTAAAAATGAGCAGCCAGTGATCCAGCAAACCAAATCCATATTAGTAGTAGAGGATGACCCTGATGCCTTAGCTGCAATGGAAGGATTGTTGACTTTGATTGGGTGGCAAGTATTTAGCACGCAATATGCAACTGCGGCTTTAAGTGCAATCGAGCAACATAATCCGGACACTGTATTGATCGATTTACATTTACCGGATATGAACGGTTATGACTGCGCTGAGCTTATCCATAAAATGAAGCCGGAATTACGAATCATTATTGCAAGCGGTGAGGCAGTCAACCCGCTGCGGGCTGCGGAGTGTGGTGTGACTGCAAGTTTGTTAAAGCCTGTTTCACTCGCACAACTTGAGGAGATATTAGCTTAATCTGGCAAATGATAGCTTCTGGTGTATGACTTTGTAAAAAATACAAAATAGAGTGAGTTATTTTTCCTAAATATTAATGTTAGAAGTCTGCATCCGCGCTAATACGGCGTTTTGCAATTTTGGCACGGAATACGCTATATAACTTATGTTGTTATAAAACAGATAAGGAGTTTTTATGAATTTACTACAACGTATGTTTATCATCGCTTTGTTAGCTGTGCCCTTGGCTGCCTGCGACTCCAACGATGGATCTGCGGAAAAGATGGGTGAAAATGTTGATGAGGCGCTTGATAAAACTCGCGACAAATTGGATGATGCGGGCGATGAAATCAAGGATGGAATTGAGGATGCTTGTGAAAAAGTATCTGATGAGAACTGTTAGTTTTTAACTAAAGGAGTTTTTTGACTAAAGTTCTGCCCATAAAAAATCCCGGTAGTGGATGCGTTTTAAAAATGCGCCACTACCGGGATTTTTTATTTCAGTGCAATTTCTAGAAAATTATTAAATCCAGTCTGCGTCCAATTCAGAGCTTATCAATGTGCCGCGCAAGGAATTGGTGAGTGCTTCTTCGATAAGAATGTCAGCAAACTTTCCGATCAGGTCAGCATTGTCGCAGCGGAAATTCACTACGCGGTTATTTTCGGTGCGGCCACACAATTGCCCTGGGTCTTTTTTGGAATATCCGTTCACCAAAATACGCTCGGTATTGCCGACCATGCGGCGGCTAATCGCCATAGCTTGCTGGGTGATACGATCTTGCAAAATAGCGAGGCGCTGTTTTTTCACTTCCTCTGGTGTGTCATCGGGGAAGTCTGCCGCAGGTGTTCCTGGGCGAGCGCTGTAAATGAAACTGTAGGATGTATCAAAATCCATATCGTGAATCAGTTTCATAGTCGCTTCAAAATCCGCATCGGTTTCACCGGGGAAGCCGATGATAAAGTCAGATGAGAAACTAATATTCGGACGATTCTTTTTAATGCGGCGCAGTTTTGATTTGTATTCAAGCGCTGTATGGCCGCGCTTCATTGCCATCAAAATACGGTCGGAACCGCTTTGTACTGGCAGATGCAAGTGGCTCACCAATTCAGGTACCTGGTTGTAAACCTCGATCAGCGAATCAGTAAATTCGACTGGATGCGATGTGGTGAAGCGAATGCGGTCGATACCGTCTACTGCGGCGACGTAAGTAATCAATTCTGCGAGATCAACCACAGTGCCGTCGGTCGCTTCACCGCGATAGGCGTTAACGTTTTGGCCCAGCAGGTTTACTTCGCGCACACCTTGTTGCGCCAAGTGCAGAATTTCGGCCATCACATCGGCAACCGGGCGGCTGACTTCTTCACCGCGAGTGTAGGGCACCACACAGAAAGTACAGTATTTGGAGCAGCCTTCCATGATGGATACAAACGCACTTACACCATCGGCGTCTGGCTGCGGCAAATTGTCGAATTTTTCGATCTCGGGAAAGCTCACATCGACAACGACAACGCCGTTGTTCTTCTTGGTTTCCATCATTTCCGGCAGGCGATGCAGAGTCTGCGGGCCAAAAATCAAATCGACATAGGGTGCGCGTTCGGCAATAGCCGCGCCTTCCTGACTGGCTACGCAGCCACCTACGCCGATCACCAGATCAGGGTTTTTCTTTTTCAGGTTTTTCCAGCGTCCCAATTCATGGAACAGCTTTTCCTGCGCTTTTTCGCGGATAGAACAGGTGTTGATCAGGATGACATCGGCGTCTTCCGGGTCTTCGGTTGGCACCATATTGTGCGATTCGCCCAGCAAATCCTTCATGCGCGATGAATCGTATTCATTCATCTGGCAGCCATGGGTTTTGATATAGAGCTTTTTGATCGGCGCTTCAGTGGTGGACATCGAACTACTACCTGCTTGAACTTTCGCTGAGGATATATGCGGCTTGCTAATCAGTTGATTAAAAAACGCGCAGAAAAATAGGCGCGCATTATAGCCATCTTACGGGGTAAAGCCTATAGAAAAGGCGGCTGCCAGCAGCGGCGGCAAGATGCTCGTGGTAAGATGCGCGCCCGCGCACCAGCCTCTGAATGCTGCTGCCGACTTTATTACTCGATAGGTAAACCATGAAAAAGACGTTCAAACTGCATATTGAAGGTAAGAATCCCGACCGCTTACTGGAAGCCATCAAGCACGAGGTGCGCAAATACGTAAAGCGTGAGCGCGGCAAAACCTTGCCAAAAGGTGTGGATTTCTGGGCATTTGACTGCAAGTTTGGCGCTACTGAAGCAACTGCTGAGGTGGTTCGCTTGGCCGAACTCACCAAAAAGATGGATGAAGTTGCCAGCGCTGGTGGCGATAGTTTTTATGTTGAGATTCTGGCTGCACATGGCGTTCGCAAGCCGCGTGCAGAAGATGATGCCAGCCTGGATGATGATGAAGATCTAAACGATTAATTCATTGTTCTAGTTATAAAAAAGCCGCCCTTGGGAAACCAGGGGCGGCTTTTTTATGCCCTCTTGCCTCCTTCTCCTGTAACAGGAGAGGGCTGGGGTGAGGGTATGTTGACTGGACTATTTCTTTTTCGGCCGAGTCGATCTGCCAAGTGTACTGGCGGGACGAGCATCTTTAGAGTCAGCGCGTTTGGGTTTGCTTGCTTTGCCTGCGGGCTTGGCAAAGGCCGATTTTTTTGGATCGCCCGCTTTGGATTTTTTCGCCGGTTTCTTTTCTGCCAGTTTTAATAGGCCGCTTTTGGGCTTGCTGACTACCTTGACGACCTGCTCGGTCACTTCAAAGCCTTTGACTTTCTCGCGTTTGATCTTGGTGCCGATCACATCCTCAATCAGTGATATTTTGTGTTCCTCTGCTGGTGTAACCAGTGAAATCGCCACACCTTTTTTACCGGCGCGACCAGTGCGGCCAACGCGGTGCACATAGTCTTCGGTATAGAAAGGTAGGTCGAGATTGACCACGTAATCCAACCCTTGGATGTCCAAGCCGCGCGCGGCTACTTCGGTTGCGACCAGTACTTGCAGTTTGCCTTCTTTAAATTCCTGCAAAGCACGACGGCGAGCACCTTGGGTTTTCTCGCTATGGATTACCGCTGCATCCACCTTGTCGAACTTCAATGCTTTGACCAGATTCTCGGCTTCTTCGCGGGTGCTGCTGAAGACCATTACTTGATACCAGTTTTGCTCGCGCAATAAATGGATAAACAGCTCGTACTTGCGGTCGCTATCGACTGGGTGAAGTACGTGATCAACAGTCTCGGCAACCGAATTGCGCTTGGTGACGGTAATCAGGGTAGGGCGATTCATCGCCTGTTTGGACAGGTTGGTCACCAGCGGTGAGCCAGTGGCCGAGAAAAACAGAGTTTGATGTTTGCGCGGAATGCTGGTGAGGATGGCATGTATATCAACCACAAAGCCCATATCCAACATGCGGTCGGCTTCATCCAGTACCACAAAATCGACTTTGGCTAGGCTCACATTTTCCAGCTCGACATGTTCTTTCAAGCGGCCGGGAGTGGCGACAAGTATGTCTACGCCCGCGCGCAACTTGGCACCTTGGCTGGTGACTTTCACTCCGCCATAAATGCTGGCGATTTTAAACGGTGTGAATTGCGCGAATTCCTGCAATGCCTTGGCGATCTGCTCTACCAGTTCGCGCGTTGGCGCGAGGATAAGCGTGCGCACAAAACCTGCCTCTGTGCCTCTGGGCTTTTCCAGCATTTGTTGCAAAACCGGCAAGCTGTAAGCCGCTGTTTTGCCGGTGCCGGTTTGGGCGGTAGTGAGCAAATCTATACCGCGGCGCGCGGTGGGAATGGCCTGTTCCTGAACCGGAGTCAGAGTTTTGTAGCCAATGGTTTTGACGGCGCGGAGTAATTCTGGCGCTAGGCCGAGGGAGGCAAAGTTCATAAGGATATCGACTGGAAATACGGAAAAGGCGCGCAGTATAGCGGTTTATGGCCGGTTCCGGCTAATGCAGGGCTGATCCTCGGCTAATCCTCGCAACCCAGACTGATGCTTTCATAACCAAAAAACACTTTTTGCGCCATTTAAAGAACAAGGTCGTCTTTGGTAAATTAGTAAGCTGTGTATATTATATATTTAACTGTTAATGAGGATGATGTATGAGTCATGTTGTGACCGACGAGTTACCTCCACCGATTCCCGAGCAGGAAAGTTTGGGGTTTTTACTGACCGATAACCTGCGCCTGACGCGCCGTATCGCGGCGGGTTATTTCGAGCGATACAACCTGACCTTGGCGCAAGCGCGTGCACTCTTGGGTGTTTATCGCTGGCAGGGAATTCGGCAGGTAGATTTGGCTGATTATCTGGAGATTCAGCCGATCAGTCTTGCGCGTTTATTGGATCAGTTGGCGGAATCCGGCTGGGTTGAGCGTCGCCCTGACCCACAAGACAGGCGCGCTTTTCAGTTGTATCTCACCCCAGCGGCCACGCCCATCGTACGCATGATTAAAGAAGCATCACACGCGTTTGAGGCGCGCGCCTTGGCCGGTTTTAGCGAGGAGGAAAAAACGGCGCTGTTTACCGGGCTGAATCGCCTGCGCAACAACCTGACATCCTTGAGTAAAGAAGATTTGAGCGGCGTTTACTCCAATAGCGACGCACAGCCAGAGGTAAAAGAAGATGAGTGAAGTTACTGCACCTGTTACTGCGCCTAAGCCACGCCGTTTTGTTCTATTAGTGGTTGTTCCGGCAATAGTGGCGCTAGTCGGCGTGTTTATTTATCTATCCGGCGGGCGTTACGCGACTACCGATAATGCCTACACCAAAGCTGATGTGATCAGCATTCGCCCGCGTGTTGGCGGCGCGGTAGCCGAGCGTTTGGTGGCTGAAAACGAGCAGGTCAAAGCCGGGCAATTGCTGTTGGTGTTGGATCGCAAACCCTATGAAGTAGCGCTTGCCAAGGCTGAAGCCAAGCTGGCCGAGGTGCGCACCAACCTTGCGGCGCTACACGCTAGCTACGTCGAGAAACAATCCGAGCTGCAATTGGCCATCGCCAACCGTGAATACGCTACGAATGAAGAGAGGCGTCAGGCAAATCTTGCCGCGCGCAAGCTGGTGGCCAAGGCGGATTATGACGAAGTTAGCCATACCCGTCGCATCAATGATCAGCAGGTGATCACCCTTGAGCGCGATTTAAAACGCATCGCCGAAACCTTGGGTGGCGATGCCGAAATGCCGCTGGAGCAGCACCCCAGTTATAAGGCGGCGCAGGCCGAAGTTGAGCAAGCGCAGCTTAATCTGGACTACACCAGCATCACCGCGCCCAAAGACGGCATAGTGACCAAGCCGCCAGAAGAGGGTGAGGTGATTGCTCAGGGTAGTGCGGTTATGTCACTGGTAGCCAATGCCAATCTGTGGGTTGAAGCGAATTTTATCGAGACAGATTTAACCCACGTGCGTGTCGGCCAAACCGTAAAAGTGAAAGTGGATACCTATCCCGATGTGGCTTGGGAGGGTGAAGTGCAAAGTATTAGTCCGGCTACTGGCGCCGAGTTTTCAGTAATCCCTGCGCAAAATGCGACAGGCAACTGGGTGAAAATTGCTCAGCGCGTGCCAGTACGTATCAGCATCAAGCCCAATATTAATGCGCCCGCGTTGCAGGCAGGCTTGAGTACCGATATCGAAATCGACACCGGCTACAAACGTTCCTTGCTTGGTTTATCTATTTAACGAGTAGCTATATAAAGGTGATAGCCAGTGGCTCAGTCAGCAACAGATACAGCAGCGGTAATTGATACGGCGCCCGTTTCAGCCGATAAGCGGATTCTGATTACCGCCTCGGTGATGCTGGCGACCATTATTCAGGCGCTGGATACCACCATCGCCAACGTTGCCTTGCCCCATATGCAGGGCAGCATGTCGGCGACGCAAGATCAGATCTCTTGGGTACTGACCTCTTATATTGTGGCGGCGGCGATTTTCTTGCCGCTGACTGGTTTTCTGTCGGATCGCTTCGGGCGCAAGCGCTTGATGCTCTGGTCAATCGCCGGTTTTACCATCACCTCTATGCTCTGCGGTGCTGCGCAAAACCTGCCGCAGGTAGTGATTTTCCGTTTGCTGCAAGGTGTGTTCGGCGCGGCCTTGGTGCCGCTTTCCCAATCGATTTTGCTGGATACCTATCCCCGCGAAAAACACAGTCAGGCAATGGCGGTATGGGGGATGGGCGTAGTACTTGGCCCGATTCTCGGGCCGACCTTAGGCGGCTTGTTAACCGAGCATTACAGCTGGCGCTGGGTGTTTTACATCAATGTGCCGCTAGGTTTGCTGGCGTGGTTGGGTGTGATGGCCAGCGTAAAAGAAACGACGATTAACAAAAGCCGCCATTTCGATTTGCTCGGTTTTGCGTTTTTGAGTTTGGGCATAGGTGCGCTGCAAATGATGCTCGACCGCGGCGAGAGTCAGAACTGGTTTCACAGCCCGGAAATCATCGCCGAATGTATTTTGATGGGCTTGGGCTTTTACTGGTTTGTCACTCACATCTTCACCTACAAGCAGCCGTTTATCGAACCGGCGATTTTTAAAGATCGCAACTTTTCCATCGGACTGATTTTTATGTTTGTGGTGGGCATTATTCTGCTTGCGACTATGGCGCTCTTGCCGCCGTTTTTGCAGAACCTCATGGGCTATCCGGTGGTAGATGTCGGCTTGGTGATGGCGCCGCGTGGTATGGGCGTAATGTTCTCGATGATGCTCGTCGGTAAACTTGCAGGTAAGGTCGATCCCCGTCATCAGGTGTTTTTTGGCTTGATGCTGACAATTATCTCGCTCTGGGAGATGACCCTGTTCAATACCGACATTACCGCGTGGGATATTGTCCGTACCAGTGTCGTACAGGGTGTTGGTCTTGGCTTTATTTTCGTGCCGCTGTCCGCTATCGCCTTTGCCAGTTTGGAAGGGCGCTACCGCAACGAGGGTACGGCGCTGTTTAGTCTTACGCGCAATATCGGTAGCAGTATTGGTATCTCGGTGGTGATGGCGGAGTTGCAACAAAACATCCAGAAAAACCACGCCGCCTTTGCCGATTACATCAACCCCTACAATCATGCGTTGGCTAAAGTGGGGGAGACAGGTCATTGGGATATCTCCACCACCCAAGGTCTGATGGCAATCAACAGCGAAGTTCAGCGGCAGGCGGCAACACTGGCCTACTTGCAGGATTTCCAATTGATGATGTGGGTGACCATCGCTGCGCTGCCTTTGCTGCTGCTTTTGAAAGCGCCAGCCAAGCATGCGGCACCAGTGAATATCGCAGCCGATTAACCTTGTCATAACACAATCGACTAACTGGGCTGTATGAAAACTGGCCAGATGGGGCGAGAATGAAAGTAACCTGTGGTATCCTGCGCGCCCTTTGCGAAGGCGCGCAGCCTGCTCGCAGAACGAGTTCTACGATTGTTAGTAATTGATAGCCCCAAGAGAGTCTTATGGCAGTTAAACCCGTTTATAAAGTGATATTTCTCAACCAGGGTCAGGTTTACGAAGTCTTTTGCTCGGCGATTTACCAAAGTGAAATGTACGGTTTTATCGAAATTGAAGAGTTTGTCTTTGGCGAGCGCAGCGGTTTGTTGATCGACCCCGCCGAAGAAAAACTGAAAACCGAATTTGCTGGCGTAAAACGTTCCTATATTCCGATGCACGCAATTGTGCGCATCGACGAAGTAGAAAAAGAAGGCGCCGCAAAAATTACCGAAGTGAAAGGCGGCAGCGATAAAATCGCGCAATTCCCCTACGGTGGATTTATTCCTAATCCGCAATCTGGTGAATAAAGAGTTCAGGGAATAAACAGGCGAATTAAATTCCCGCTACACTTGCTCAATAACCTTATTGAGCAAGTGCTATGTCAAACGATCTTCTCTCTACATCCTCCACGCACAACCCCGATTTATTTCTCGCCATAGATCAAGGCGGGCAAAGCACACGCATTGCAATTTACACCGGCTCTGGTGAGCACATCTGTAGCTACTCTGCGGCTTGCGCTACGCAACATCACCAAGTTGAAAATTCTCCTTATCCGTATATCGAACAAAATGGCGAAGAAATTCTTGCGGGCATTCGCACCTGTTTGCAAAAAATTCAGCACCAGCATGGCGATGATATTAACCGCATAAAAGCCGCAAGTTTTGCAGGGCAGGGCTCATCACTGCTGTGCTGGAATAATCAAACGGGTGAAGCCTTAACACCGGTCTTGAGTTGGCAAGATATTCGCGGCGAACCCTATCTATATCAAACATCACTCACCAATGAGCAGGTGCAAAAGCTAACCGGCTTACGCCTATCGCCACACTATGGCGCAAGCAAAATGCGCTGGTGTTTGGAATACAGTGAAAAAGTCGCGCAAGCACAGCAAAATAATTGCCTCAGCATTGGCCCAATCGTCAGTTATATTTTTTGGCATCTGTGCGATAACCTTTCTGCAAACAATAGACAGCCGTTAGTCGATCCCGGTCACGCCCAGCGCACACTCTTATGGAATTTGCAGCGCAATGATTGGGATCAATCGCTGTTGGATGCATTTCAAATCCCGCGCGAAATTTTGCCGCACTGCCGATATCACAACAGCGACTTCGGCAGTTTTTCTCTGGGCGATCACAATATTCCATTCACTACGAGCGCACGCGACCAAGGCGCATCACTGTTTGCGCGTGGTATGCCAGAAGCGGGCAGTGTCTACATCAATATCGGCACCGGTGCTTTTATCCAACGCTTGAGCGAAAGTTTGCACGCGCCGGATGGTTTATTAGTTAGCCCTTTGTGGCTGCCGGAAAATACAGCTGCAATAAATGAACAAATAGAAGTCGCATCACCAACTTGCTACGCAGAAGAATTTGAATGCACAAAAGTTCATAAATCACTTTACGCATGGGAGGCAACCGTAAACGGTGCTGCATCGGCTATCAGTTTTATGCAGCAACAAACCGGTTTGCAAATAACCCCGCAAGAAATAGATAGCACGTTGGGTTTGAATCCAACTGGCGATTGCTATTTTCTAAATTCCGTCGGCGGCCTAAGCGCACCTTACTGGCGAACTGATCTTGAATCACAATTTAGCAACAACCTATCGCCCAACGAAAAAATCCTTGCATGGATTGAATCGGTTATTTTCCAAATCGTGGTTAATGTGCAATTGATGAATCAATTAGGTGCAGCAGAAAAAATCATCATCAGCGGCGGCTTTAGTAAATCCGACAGCGTCTGCCAAAAAATCGCTGACCTTACTCAAGCCAGAGTTCACCGCAGCGATAATACTGATGCCACAGTGCAGGGCGCTGCTTGTATGGCGGCGGGTTTGCCGCAGTCGTGGAGTCCCTTAATAAACGAAGAGATATTTATTCCTCAGCAAAATCGAGAACTAGAGCATCGGTTCGCAAAGTGGCAACAAGCGATGGTAGAGTGGCTAGGTTAACTGCAACGTTTTGTATTTTATGAAATTAATTCAAGCTAAATCGAAAGAAGATTGGGCGACTGCGAGCGAAATTCTTAAAAAAGTGATTGAGCGATTAGATAATCATGGGAAATCCCTTTGGAGTAGTGATCAAGTTGATCCTGCACACTTGCAGAAGCAATACAAACTAGATGAATTGCATTTTTTTAGCTCGGAGAATGGAGTTATTGGAATGCTTTTTATTCAAAAGGACGACCCATTATTTTGGCCAGAAGTTTTCCCGTATGAATCGTACTTTATTCATAAGCTAGCTGTATTACCCCAGTTTATGGGAAAAGGTTACGGTCACAGAATTCTTGACGCTGCGCTTGAGCTTGCTCGCGCTAACAGAGTGAAGTACGTGAGGTTGGATTGCGATCCTAGGGTCGAATTAACTTCGTTTTATCAGAATTATGGTTTTACTTTTGTAGCTAATACCATTGTAAACGAGTTCCCTGTAGTGAAATACGAGCTCATAACAGATTTAGATTGACGGTTCGAATATTCTGTATTTTAGACCTCAGAAAAGTAAGGAAAATAATGGTGTTAAGGATGCTTTCACTTTATGCCGAGATGGCTGTTTTTAGGTGTAGCAACTGCAGTGGCACATGAATCCCAGTTGTAGTCATATAAAACAGAAGATGAACGCTATAAGTGATACCTACTATCCAGTTAATCAATAAGGAAGCAATATGTTGCGTTTTTTTATATTTATCGTTGTATTTTCTTTGGGGGTTGCTGTGGGCGGATGGAGGGACTTTTTTAAGGGGGATACTTTGATAGATTCGCTTTTTAATGTCGAGGCCCGCAGTTCGGAATTGCATGAGGAATATGCATTCATGCCTAATAGCGATAGTACTTTTGAGAGAAAACTATTATGCAATGAGGTGTTGAATACTTTTGACATTGAAAAGCAAATTCAATACATCAAGAGTCATTCATTTTCGCTATCGGAAGAAGATCGACAAACAATAGAACTTATGAGAACTCATAGACAATACCTAGCTAAAATTATACCGGGCGGAAATTTAAAATCCTTTAAGGCTTCATGTATAAAAAATAAATAGACGGCTCGGTCTGGGCGTAACCCGTAGGTACGATTAGCGCAGCGTAATCGTACGCACGAAATTGAATGGTAAATTTCAGGAGGTAAGGAAGCCCCTAGTTGCTGTGTGTTGCAAGTACCAGATTCTATCTGTGAATGACATTTGTACGATTACGCTGCGCTAATCGTACCTACAAAGCGAAATTTTGCTCTAAATATTCAATCCCCATGTTGGGTTCGCAAGCTCACCGCCAACCTACGTTTTTTGTGCTGGTTGGTGGTGAATGATTTATCTGCTGCTACAAAAGAGAAAAATAACAATGAAATTTAAAATATTCCTGATTTTAATCCTTGGCTTGTTGTTGCTTGCTTGTGATGGCTCCTCACACAAACAATCGGATTCTGCTGCTTATCAATCACTGGATGATGGAAACAATCTGATCAGTTTTGATGGCACCAAGGTGCAGTGGGGTGGCCATGAGTGGGTGTTGGGTTCGCATACGATTTTTATCGATTATCGCCTTAGCGATTCACAGTTAGCGCAAAGCCCTTATGTATTCAAATCACTACAGGCTGCAAAAGCGGCGGGGGCGATTGTTGGTGGGACGATTGATGAACGGATGAAGGTGTTAGTAGCACCGGGGGTGTATTGGGTTGATGACCCTGATGATGGCTTTATTCGCCCTGAACGCCCGGTGGATAACCCGGAAGAAGATTTGTATGGCATGACCATCAGCGCGGATTGGCTGCATATTATTGGGTTAAACAGCAATAAATTTAATGTGGTGTTTGCAGCAGCGCGCGGCCAGCAGCAGGGTTCGGATGGGAATTTTAATTTGCTGCGCATTAACTCAGTTGGGTTGATGACAGAGAATGTGACCTTTGGTAATTACACCAATGTGGATTTGAATTTCCCGCTGGATGCACAGCTCCCAGAAAATAAAAAGTTGAGCCGTGCAAAACGGTTTGATGCAATTTCGCAGGCGCAGTTATTTGGTGGGAGTAATGTTACCAATGCGATTGCGATTAATACCGCGTTTATCAGCCGGTTAAATTTGGCTCCTTTTAAGGCGCTCTATATTAATTGCTATATGGAAACCACTGGTCATTCAGGCGGCGGCAGCACTTATATCAATAGTAAAATTTATTTGTACGGCTTGAATTTTAGCGGCGGTACGCAATTTTATAATTCGGATATTTACCTTGAGCCGCTTCCGGTTAGCACCAGTGCGGTAGATGTTTATGAGCAGGGCTTTGGCGATAATGCCAATACTTCCGGTCGCGCGTTTGATGCGCGCATACATCGCGGTGCTTCACTGATCAATCATCCGCTCAAACCCAATATGCCTGCGGGTATTTCATGGTCTACCCGCACGCCCAAAGATCCTACTGTGCGCAGTTATCAATACAATGTCACGCTGGATGGCAACCCCTACATTATTCAAGACCATTTCACGCCGGGTGCGTCGGTTGTTATTCCTGAGAGCAGTGATTTACTCAAGGCGTATCGAATAGAACATGAAGGCAAAGTTGTTTACAACCTGCAAAATATTTTGGATCTCAACGATTTTAGCGGTAATAACGCGGTATACCTTCCTTACGCAAATGTGCCTGTGATTTCAGCTGCGGAATCTGCGCAGGGCTTGGTTGATGGTTATTACCGGAGCATCCCGCGCACTGCAAATTTGAGTAGAGTTGGTGGCGATACTCCTGTTCGCGCAGGTGCTGGAGATGGAGTTGCGACATTTACCGTTCAAACAGAAGAAAATAAAAGTGCGGGCTTGGGCGAGTGGACATTCGCTGCTTTTGATTACAAAGTTAATCATAAAGATGCGATTGACCCGAGCACAAAACAATATCGCCTCGCGAGCTACGTTAAATTGATGGTGGATGGTGCCTCAGTAAAGGTTGAATCAATCCTCACCGGCTATGAAGAAAAGACCATTTTGCTGGTAGCAAAAAACACCCTTGGGATCGAAGCGGCGACATTAGTGAACATCCAACCAAAATATATCGACCCTCCCGTTTTCAAAACAGGCGATGAGCCAAAAATTATTCTTGGGGATGATGGCACAGCGAAGCTTGAATATAAATTCGCCGTGGAAAAGTCCGGTTTGCGCGATACTTCCGTTATTAGCTGGTATCGAGTAGATGCAAACGGAAATCGCATCCCGTTAATTGTTAGCCGTTCAGATATGCCTGAGCAGGAATACAAGATAAGTGCAGGTGATCTTGGTGCGTATTTGGAAGCAGGGATTACACCTAAATACAATGTGAGTGAGCAATCTGAAAAAACGATCAATGTTAAATCTGCGCGTGCGATTACTAATAACGATGTAAAAATACCAGCAGATGCAAGCGGCAAAAAAATATCCAGCATTGAAACAAACTTCAACAATATGCCCGTTGATCCGCAACCAAAAATTATTCCCGGCACTTGGACGCTCACCGATGGTGAAGGCGGCAGCGGTTGGATTTGGGTTGATGGCTCTACCACTCAAGGCGCAGCAGGTTTTCCTGGTTTGCAAACCAGCAGACCTGATCGCCAATCGCGTTTGCACTATCAGCCAGCGGGTAAAAAATTTGGTGATGTAAAACTTAAATTAAAGCTGGCACCAAATAAATCCGCAGGGCAAGGCTTTGGCTCTGCGCCGGATTTTTTGGATATTTATATTAAGTCCGACGGTGTGCGCGGCGATTCAATCCAGCGTGGCGAGCCGGGCGCAATCAATGCCTATGCACTTCGCTTTCAGCGATTGGCTGCTCCTGAAATTCAACAGTTGGGTTTTGATAGCGGCGGCGCGGTAGTGGGGCTTGCAGTTTATTTAATGGAAATCAAAAACGGTAAAGCTTCAGCTGTGAGTTATGACGCAAGCGGCCGCCCATTTGGTTCGACGCTAGCGCAAACCATCTGGAACCCGGAAGCGCCAGCCAAACAATATAAACAGGGTGCAATGATCAGTGCTTTCGCATCCGAGATGAGCGTCGAGTTGGGTCTGATAGATGGAAAACTCTCTGCTGACATTTCATCTACCAAAGATGCACGCGCAGGCGATGCGTTTAACTATTTACGCCAAGTGCATCTGGAGGCTGATGTCGCCATGACCGATCTGGGCGGTGTGGGTATCTACTACAGCAGTTCAACCGGTAGCGATAACTCCTCTGTTTTAACCTATTGGAAATCCGAAATAAGTGTTGAGGAAGATTGATTCCAGTTATTAAAAAAACGCTTATTGTTCACATGTATTTAGCGGTTGCAGGCTGCCACCGTCGAACATCTTTACAACCCTGTTCTATACTTCCCCTGTGTTTTTCACGGAATAACAAGAATGAAATACGACATAGTCGTCATTGGGGCAGGCATTCAGGGGGCGGGAGTTGCGCAAGCGGCTGCCGCTGCTGGTTATTCGGTCTTGGTGGTGGAGCAGACAGCACCTGCGGCGGGTACGTCGAGCAAGTCATCTAAATTGATTCACGGCGGGCTGCGCTATTTGGAGTCTGGCCAGTTTGGCTTGGTGCGTGAGAGTCTGCATGAGCGTGCGCTCTTGCTGAAGTTGGCGCCTGAGTTGGTGAAGCTGCGCCCCTTACATATCCCTATCTATGAGGATTCCTCCCGCTCGGCGCTGACTATTCGCGCCGGGCTAAGCCTCTATTCAATGCTGGCAGGTTTGAATAAGGCATCCCTGTTTAAGCAGATACCAAAAGCGGATTGGGCGAGCCTGAGGGGCTTGCGTCAGGATGGGCTTAAGGCCGTGTTTCGCTATCAAGAAGCGCAGACCGACGATGCCGCCTTAACGCGCGCTGTTTTGCAATCGGCAATTGTACTGGGGGCAGATGTGATGATGCCGGCGCGGTTTGTCGGTGCTGAGCGCAACGGCCAGTGCTGTAAAGTGGAAGTGATGGAAGGCAGCGGAACCCATTCGATCAGCTGTAGAGTGCTGGTGAATTGCGCCGGGCCTTGGGCAAATGAGGTCTTGGCGCGTATCACACCGGCGATGGCTCCGCAGCCAGTGGAGCTGGTACAGGGCAGTCATCTGTTATTGCCGCCGCTGTTGAATCAATATTTTTACGTCGAGGCGCCCAAAGATAAGCGCGCGGTTTTTGTGTTGCCGTGGAATGGCAAGTTGATGGTGGGCACCACGGAAAAAATCCACGATGGTGTACCCGAGCAAGCGGGGTGCTCGCCGGAGGAGCAGGCATATTTGCTGACAACTCTACGCCATTATTTCCCGCAGCTGGCGATACCCGAGCAGGGGATTGAGACCTTTGCCGGCCTGCGCGTGCTGCCAAAGAGCGATAAAACTGCGTTTGCACGCCCGCGCGAAGTGATGTTTGCGGTAGATAACGAAGCCCACCCGCGGGCGTTATCGATCATGGGCGGCAAGTTGACTACCTACCGCGCGACGGCAGAAGCGGCATTGGCGCGCTTGGCTCCATCGCTCCCGACTAAAGAGCGACGTGCGGATACTGAATTGGTCAGGTTGATTCCGGTTGATTAATGCTTGTTATAAATAGGTGATGATTTTTTTGCCTATGCCGTTGGTATCGCGCCTGACTGCCGCTAAAATGGCGGCCGTTTTACATCTCCATCGTCTACCCTCGGGCTTTTGCCTTTCCTGGCCAGCGGTTTCCGCTAAGGAATTCTTGTGAATTTTACCGGCGCACACATTCTTTCTATCACCCAATTTGAACGCGCTGATATTCAGCGTATTTTCGACGTGGCCGATGCCATGGAACCCTATGCCTTGCGCCGCAAAGTGACGCGCGTATTGGAAGGCGCGATTTTGGGCAATATGTTTTTTGAGCCCAGCACTCGTACGCGCGTGAGCTTCGGTTCGGCGTTTAATCTGCTCGGCGGTAATGTGCGTGAGACCACCGGCTTTGAAAGCTCGTCGCTGACCAAAGGTGAATCCCTGTTTGACACTGCGCGCGTACTGTCGGGTTATAGCGATGTGATTTGTATGCGCCACCCGCAATCGGGATCGGTCGCTGAATTTGCTGAAGGCAGCCGCGTACCGGTTATCAACGGTGGCGATGGTGCCAATGAACACCCGACCCAAGCGCTGCTGGATTTGTACACCATCCGCAAAGAATTGCGCTCCAAAAATCGCACTATCGACGGCTTGCGTATCGCCATGATTGGCGATTTAAAACACGGCCGCACTGTTCACTCGCTGTGTAAATTGTTGTGTGTATTTAACAACGTCAGTCTGACCTTGGTATCGCCCAAAGAATTGGCGATGCCGGAATATATTGTTGAAGATTTACGCAAAGCGGGGCACTCAGTGGTGGTGACCGATGATTTGCACAAGAGCATCGGCAATATTGATATCGCTTACTCCACGCGTATTCAGGAAGAGCGTTTTGCAAGTAAAGACGAGGCAGATTTGTATCGCGGCCGCTTCCGTTTAAATCAATCGATTTACACTCAGTACTGCGAGCCTAATACCGTCATTATGCATCCGCTGCCGCGCGATTCGCGCGCCGATGCTAATGAGTTGGATAACGATTTGAATGCGAACCCGAACTTGGCGATTTTCCGCCAAACCGATAATGGTGTGTTAGTGCGTATGGCATTGTTTGCGCTGGTATTGGATGTGGTTGATCAGGTGGAAAAACACGCACGCGAAGTCAATTGGTATAACTCACTGCGTTCCTATTAATACTGTATTTTCAATAAAATTCGGCTACAAAAAAATCCGCTGTTGCAGTGCATCAGCGGATTTTTTATGTGCGGGATTTTAAAATTGAAGATGTTTGCTGAGTAATAATCAGTGAATTATTTGGCTGATTTTATTGAGTAGTGCCGGGCCGCTAATGGTTTTATCAAACACTTGTTGAATATTGAGTGTTTTGCCTAATTCAATTTCTGCATCGCCCACGGTTTCACAGGTTAATGCGAGTGAAATGCTCGCGGTTTTTGGTGTGCGTGCCAAAATTTTGCACAGCTCATTGCCTGCTTGAGTGCCTGCAATGCTGGCGCCCAGCAAAATTAAATCCGGGTGCAAATCTACCGCGAGTTCCAAACACTCGCGCTGGGAATCGGCAACTAATAAATTGAAGTGCGCTTGCAATAAGTTGCTGAAATGGCTGGCTAAGTGTTGGTCACTTTCGGCCAGTAATACTGTTTTATGTGTCGCAACTTCTTCCACCCAGTGGCGATTGCGCCCCGCGCGTTTAGCTTTGTAGAGCGCGCGGTCAGCATTTTTAATTAGCTCTTCCAGATCATGCCCGGTGGTGCGCAAACAGGTCGCACCACCAATACTGGCAGTGACATGGTTTGCGGTCGGCGATACATCGTGCCGTAGCGCCAGTTGCTCCAGTGCTTCACTAATGGCTTGCGCCACACGCTGCGCACCTTTTGCATCGGTTTCCGGCAGCAATACAACAAACTCTTCACCGCCGTAGCGGCCAAAAATATCCGAGCTGCGATGAATGCAACTTTTGATCGCCTGCGACACTTTTTTCAAGCAGGCATCGCCCGCCGGATGGCCATAGTGATCGTTAAATAATTTGAAGTGATCGACATCAATCATCAGCGCACTGATCGGCTGTTGGTGACGCTTTGCTTGCGACCATTGCTGCTGTGCCAATTCATTAAACGTGCGGCGATTATAAATTTGCGTGAGGCTATCTAGCTGGCTTAGCGCTTCCAGTTCGGCGTTTAATTGATGCAGTTGATCGCGCATTTCGGCGATGCGTTCCATCGCGCGAATCTTGGCTTTGATGATCATAAAACTCACGGGTTTGATCAGATAATCATCGCCGCCGGCTTCGATACCTTCGCGCAAATTTTCATCTTCATTCAAACCAGTAACAAAAATAATCGGAATCCAGTGGCCGGCCAGCCATTCGCGAATCAAGCGGGTAGTTTCAAAGCCGTTTAAACCCGGCATTTCAACATCCATGATAATCATATCCACCGGGGTATTTTCCAGCAGCTGCAATGCCTCTTCACCACTGCGGGCGATCAGCGGTTCATGGCCTGCATCAATAATGTAATTGCGCATGGCAAAACGGAGGGTTGCACTGTCTTCAACCAGGAGAATTTTCATCGTAGAAATAGCGCTATATCTAATGAGGTTCGATCTAAAACACTTATTGGGCAACGAAATGAGTGTAGACGCTTTTATAACTTTTGTTGTTTTTGGCGACGCTAGTGTAAGCAGAGATGAGAATGGGGTCGAATGTTTATTGAACAGGATGGCGTGTTTTTATTCGGATCGCTAGTTAAGTCACATTTCCTTGTGCATTTTCCGTGGATTTAATACCAAAAAGTTCTATTGCAGATGGTCAACATAAAGCCATTTGCCCAGCACTTTTTTAAATTGTGATACCTCGTGATGCTGTTGTAGCTGGCCTTGTTGGCGGAACAGGGCGATAAATTCCACAATACCTTCGTTGTCATCCGCGCGCCCCTGCTGGGTAGAGAGGATTTGTAGCCCTAACCAATCGCAGCTTTCAGCCCAAGCGCGAATATCGTCTTTACTGGAGCGCAAACGCTGCTCCGGGCTCCAGGTGTCCCACAGGTAATCAATCGCCAGAAGTGCATGGGCAACATAACGCGAGCGCATGAGTTGCTCGGCTGTTGCCGGCTTGGAATGGCCTTGAATAAACGGCTGGCAACAACTTTCAAGTGGACGAGTCGAACCGCACAGGCAGGGTGATGAAGGGGCGATGCTTGGTGTTTTTGGTGGCATTTTGAGGCTCTTTTCGGTATTTTGTGCGCCTATTTTCTCTGGCAGATGCCAGTATGCCAAGCCTGTTTTTACCGCATTATTTATCGCGTTGTCGCAGGCAAGCTTACCCGTGTTTTTCCACTTTTGAGCAATGACCTCCTGATATGACTGAATTTGACGATATTCGCCCCTACCGTGACGATGAAGTTCGCCCAACCCTGAACCGTCTGTTGGCCGATCAGGAGTTTACCGATGCGGTTACTCGCCTGAAGTTTCCTAAATTGCATGGATGGTTGGGCTGGTTGATCAAACCCTTGGTGCGCAGCAAGCTGACGCAAGAATTTTCCGGCATTCAGGATGTGCAGGGTTTCCAGTCGGTCGTGGAAAAATACATGTCCGGCATGATGGAAACCTGCGTTAAAGAGTTAACCGTATCTGGCTTGGAAAAGTTGGATAAACACAGCGCATATTTGTTCATTAGTAATCATCGCGATATCGCAATGGACCCAGCCTTTGTTAACTGGGTGCTCTACCACAATGGTTGCAACACCTTGCGAATTGCCATTGGCGATAACTTGCTGACCAAGCCTTTTGCATCTGACCTTATGCGTTTGAACAAAAGTTTTATTGTTAATCGTTCCGCAAAAGCACCGCGTGAAAAATTAAAAGCAGCAAAACATTTGTCGGCTTACATTCATCATTCCATCGTGAATGAAAATGCCAATATCTGGATTGCGCAGCGCGAAGGCCGCGCGAAAGATGGCAAAGACAAAACCAATTCAGCGGTATTGGGTATGTTGATGCTCAATAAACCCAAAACAGAAGAGCTGGCTGACTACGCGAAAAAACTGCGCATAGTGCCGGTGTCCATTTCCTATGAACTTGATCCTTGCGATGCCGCTAAGGCGCGCGAGTTGTACATGCATCGCACCGAAGGCAGTTATCAAAAAGAAGAGCACGAAGATGTGCGCAGCATTGCGCTGGGTATTGCTGGCAATAAAGGCAATATCCATTTGGCGTTTGGCGATGTGTTGGAGGGTAATTATCAAGATACTGATGAATTGGTCGCCGCGCTGGATCATCAAATTCTCGGTAATTATGTGCTGCATGCGACCAACTGCTTCGCTTATGAAATGCTGCACGGCACAGTGCCGAATGTAAATTACGGTGCAAAAAACATACCTTATGATCCGAAAAAACTGATTGCTGAACGCACCGAGTTTGAAGTGCGCATGAACGCAATCCCGGCAGGGCAGCGCGAAATTGCTCTGGGAATTTATGCAAACCCTGTTGTGAGTAAATTGGCCGAATGCTAACGGATGCGCTGAAAAAGCAAATTCAAGGCGCTTATAGCCAATTTCTGGAAAGTAAGGGGCTTAAGTCCCGCTACGGTCAAAAATTGATGATTGCCGAGATTGCAAAAACCCTCGGCAAAATTTCCCTTGATGATGAAAATCATCGCATCCCAGATGAAATCGCCGGCAAACATATTTGCGTGGTAGAAGCGGGCACAGGTACCGGAAAAACCATCGCCTATTTACTGCCCGCGATTGTGATGGCCAAAGCGCTGGGCAAAAAACTCGTCGTCTCTACCGCAACCGTCGCACTGCAAGAGCAGATCGTCAATAAAGATTTGCCTGAGTTGCATCGCAATAGTGGTTTGTCATTTACCTTTACGCTCGCGAAAGGTCGCGGCCGCTATTTGTGTTTGAGCAAACTCGACAATGTAATTGCAGAATACGAAAGCGGTACTAATCCCACTCGTGCATTGTATGAAGACGAAATGCCCAGTGTGTCTGCTCAAGGGATAAAGCTTTATCAATCCATGATGGATGCATTGGCTGGAAATAGATGGACGGGCGAGCGCGATACCTGGCCGCAAGCTTTAGAGCAAAATGAATGGCAAATCATTACCACTGATCATCGCCAATGCACCGGGCGCCGTTGCTCTAACGTATCGGCCTGTAGCTTTTTTAAAGCGCGCGATTCCATGCACTCGGTCGATTGCATTGTCACTAATCACGATTTGGTGTTGGCCGATTTAGCGCTTGGCGGCGGAGCAATTTTGCCTGCGCCGGAAGATACGATTTATGTCTTCGATGAAGGCCATCACTTGCCGCAAAAAGCACTCAATCATTTTGCACATCACAGTCGTATGCTCTCAACCAGCAAATGGTTGGATCAATGCAATAAGTCTTTGGGCGCAATGCTCGGTGTCATCAGTGGTGCAGGAAATGTTGATCGCTATGGAGAGCAACTTCCTGCAGCGTTAATTGACTGCAAACAACGGCTCGATCAGTTGTATCCCGTATTTGAATCACTTGCACAATCTATTGCGTTTGATGATCGCCAATCTCACTACCGTTTTGAAAATGGTGTAGTCCCGCAGGACTTATTAATTCCCTGTGTTGAGCTATACAAAGGTTTTGATCGCCTGAGTGAATTGCTCAGAAAAATGTGCGATGAAATCAATCAGGCAATGGAAGATGCCCATTGCCCGGTGCCAAAAATTGATTTGGAAAATCATTATCCGATTCTGGGCACTTGGCAGGCGCGCGCTGATGCTAATCGCGATTTGTGGGCGAGTTTTGCTACGCCTGATAAAGATTCGTCCGTTCCCAAAGCGCGCTGGTTAACGCCGATTGATGGCAGCGGCAATATGGACTTGGAAGTTTGCTCCAGCCCAATCGTTGCTGCCAAAACCCTTGAGTTCAGTTTGTGGGAGAAAGCCTGCGGTGCTGTGATTACCTCGGCCACGTTAACCGCCTTGGGTAATTTTCATCGCTTTCAAATGCGCGCAGGCACGCCGAATGATGCGCACTACCAAGTAGTGCCCAGCCCGTTTAATTTCCAGCAGGCAACGCTGGAAATTC
Source organism: Cellvibrio chitinivorans (assembly GCF_035117775.1). Lineage (NCBI taxonomy): Bacteria > Pseudomonadati > Pseudomonadota > Gammaproteobacteria > Cellvibrionales > Cellvibrionaceae > Cellvibrio > Cellvibrio chitinivorans. Next base: position 181,233 of record NZ_JAYKKN010000004.1, on the reverse strand, counting down.
CTGCCGCAACCGTAGAGGCAACCAATGCCGATGCGCACACGCGGGCTATTATCGATGACTTACCGAATTTAATTGATCCCACTGAAGGCACTTTAGTGTTGTTTTCATCGCGTAAACAAATGCTCGATGTATACGAAGATATGCCGGAAGATTTGCGTGAAATAATTCTGATTCAGGGCGATAGTTCCAAACAGGAAATGTTGGTTCAGCATAAAAAGCGCATTGATGAAGACGACGGTAGCGTACTGTTTGGTTTGGCCAGTTTTGCAGAAGGTGTCGATTTACCCGGTAAATATTGCACCCATGTGATTATCGCTAAATTACCTTTTGCTGTACCGGATGACCCGATTGAAGCGGCCTTGTCGGAGTGGATTGAAGCGCGCGGCGGCAATTCATTTATGGAAATTACTGTGCCCGATGCATCACTCAAATTAATTCAAGCCTGCGGCCGCTTGCTGCGTACTGAAACCGATACCGGAAAAATCAGCTTGTTGGATCGCCGTATTATTACCAAGCGCTACGGCAAAGCGATTCTAAATTCCTTGCCGCCGTTTACTCAGGTGATTCACAAATGACCGATATTCATATCGCCGTAGCTGAAATTTTGATGGATATTGAAAAGGAATTGCGTGAGTTGCGCTTGTGGGATGCAGACATGATTTCTGCTGAAGCCTTAGCCAGTGAGCAGCCATTCGCAGTGGATACCATGACTTTTCCGCAATGGCTGCAATTTGTTTTTTTGCCGCGTATGTATTTTTTGATCGAGCAGAAAATGCCATTGCCCGGTAATTGCGGCATATCTCCAATGGCAGAGGAATACTTCTCAGTACTCAATCTGCCATCGCTGCCACTTATTTTGCATTTGCAAAAAATAGATGTGCTACTTACTAAATAATAACTGAATTGTTATTCCCGCAAAAAAGATTGAAGCTCGACTAATTCTTTATTTGCTTTGATTTCCTGCGCGACTAATCCCGCCATTACTTCAGCACCATTCTTTTGAAAGTGTGTTCCATCGGGTGCTTGAGGGCTGCCTGCTACGCCATTGGCATAAAAACTATTCACCGATGGATCAATAACCAGCCAATAATTTTTCCATCCATTAGTAGGTAGTTGATTTGCAAATTCAATACTTGCCGCCTCAAGATCAATCAGCGGTACTGCATTAGCGGTGGCGGTGTCTTTAATTGTTTGCGTGTAATCGCCGGTAAATAAAAAGCCTTTGTTGGTATTTTGCTTGGTCAGGTGGCTGTGTACGACTGGTGTTGATTGCTGCCCCTGCGCATTTTTAATACGTGTTGTCGGTGTAAATAAAACGGGAATCGCGCCGCGTTCGCGGGCAATTTCTATGTAACGTTCAAGCGAATGTTGAAACGAAAGAGTTTTATTGTCATCGGGAAATTGTGGTTGGCCTTCGCTGTTGTTCGGGTAAGTACAGAGATTTTTAACATCTGCTAGGCCACGCACAGGCTTACTTGAGTCGCAGTTTTGGTCGTTGTGACCGTGGTTGATAAATACATAGTCACCTGCTTGAATCATAGGCTCCATTTGCGCAAACCAGCGGCCGTTATAAAAATCGCGCGAACTGCGCCCCGCGCGTGATCCAACAATAGCGTTTACATTGCTTTCCGGTTTAAATTGCTCTGCAAATGCCTGACCCCAGCCCATGCGTGGATAACGCAATTGTTCATATACAGCTGAGGTGGAGTCACCCACAATAAAAATACGGCGCTTGGCGTTTTGAGTTTGTTGCCATTCGCGTTGTGCACGGGCTAGATCAAAATTTTCATATTCTCCATTTGCTTTTAATCCTACAATTGGACGAAAGCTAATATCACTCAATGTGGTGTGGCCTGTTTCACCCGTGTTGTTATCATAATTGCGATTGTGGTGAATGAGCGATAACAGCTCTGCCAATGAATCATTTGCCTGCATAGGGTAGGTCGCAGGGTCAAAGCTGTTCACACTTTTAATCTTCGCCAGCGAAAGTGCCTGCTTAAAACCTTTACGCTGCTCACTCAAGGCTTTTTGCAGTTGCGATGAATCTATTGCACCAATTTTTTTGCTATTCACCCATTGCTGTGGCCCGATAAAACCTTTTGCAACTGCAACGTCAGACACAATGCGATCAGTTAGTGGATTGATATTGGCAGTCAGATTTTTATCTGTTGATGGTTTGCTAATCAAGCTGGCCAAGCAAATAGGGCGCAATTGCGAATTGCTTATGCAATCCTCTGCTTTTCCTTGAGCGACAGCAGATACTAATAGCGGAAAAAGCAGGTCGTTTATTTGAAGGCTGTAAACACCTTGCGCATTGGTGGCGGTTTTATATTCCTTTCCTGCTGCATCGAGCAAACTGATTTGTGCATTTGCAAGTGGTGCTTGCTCATAGGCAAGACCAGTAATAGTGATGGAACTGATTGTCGATTGCGCGATGCTTGCCTGTGTGGTGGTTGATGGGGTGTTAGAAGATTGGCAAGCGCTCAAGCTTAGTGTGAGCGCGGCCGAGCCTAGTGTCAGCTTGAGTATATTCTTTTTCATAAATGTCCTGCAGGGGATAGGTAATATTTTACTAAATTTGAATGTTGTCATTTTTTCCAGCAAAGGTTTTCTGATTTAACATTCCTTTATCTCTCGCAAAAAAACTAGCAATACTTCTTTGGTGTTAGAGAGATGCATAGCTGGTTACTCCACGCCCCATCCCGCTTTTAAACTTTCCCATATCTCATTGAATTGTTTTTGTTCTTGCTCACGTAAGGCATCGTATTGATCGGGTGTTAGGTTGGCGCGTGCGCTGTTGAGAAAATTATCTTTGTAGTCATGTAAGGCTTCATGCGCTTTTTCAATTAAATAGGGTTTCTCGTCAGCCGATGCGTTTTGAATGCTTGCGCCTGTAGCTTCCATATAACGGGTGAATTCTTGTTTTTGCTCCAGTTTGCTGAGCAATAAAGCTTCGCGTTTTTCTGCAGATATCGGCGATAAGCCTTGGGTTTCATCAAAAAAGTTATTCATTTGATACTGCTCGTAAGCAGAATCTTTTAGTAGATCATAGGTTTTTTGATCTTCAGGTGAATCGAGTAGCTGTGCAATTTGTCGATCTATTTTTGCAAGGCTTTGTTGTTGTCGGTCTATAGCCTCTTCGATTTCTTTTTGCGATGAGTAATAGCCAATGCTGCTCATGTTGAGAATTTGCTCCCGCTGCTCCAGCAATCCCTGTAGTTCGCTTTTGGCTAATCCTGATAGGGCTAAGCGCGACATGAGTAAACTGTATTTTTTCTCCAGTGTACGCTTTAAATTTTCCTGTTGGATCCTACTGAAATCGTCTGTTGTGGCAGTGTTAATTATTGGCGCTTGAGTGTTAGTAATCACAGGCGTTGCGGTGTTTTGGCCAAACGCAATGAAGTCTTGCAGGCTATCAATTTTTTTTTGGTAGCTGGCTTTCTCTTGTTGTAAGCGAGCATCAAAATCGTTTTTTTGCTGAATAATTTGTTGGTTCAGGGTTTGGTTATTCAAATACAGCACTGTGTAATGCCCACCTAAAACCAACAGGGCGATGCTGAGTAGTATGCAGAGAAATTTCATCTTTACCTTCGTAAGTACGGATTCATTATTGTCTGAGGTAAATTTGACCGGAATTGCCAATGTTCGAGTTTATGTGCCAGATAGTTATTAGAGTGCAAAATAGGCTGAGTGGATTAGATTACATTTTGCGCAGGTCATCAAGCCCTGAGAGATTTTCTTGCGATTGTGATTGTTGTTATGTACGCAGCGGTGTGAACTGGGGAGGGTTTGTTGCGCTGGTAGTAGTGAAGGGATATTGATTGAGCCCGACTAAATCGGGCTCAAGTTTTACATCAAACCGGGCTTACATTTTTTCCATCACTTCAATGCCTAACAAATCCAGACCTTGAGCGATGGTTTTTGCGACTAGATGACATAAGCGCAAACGGCTGTCGCGCAATTCTGGTGCTACGCCTTCTTTCAATATTGGGCAGGCTTCATAGAAACTCATGTACAAGCTTGCGATTTCATACAAGTAAGTGCACAGCAAATGCGGCATAGCTTCGCGTGCGACTTGATCCAGCACTTCGCTAAATTGCAGCAATTTAATTGCCAGTGTTTTTTCCTGCTCTGTACCAATTAGCAGCGGGCTGGTGATCGACTCGGGGGTTACGCCTGCTTTACGAAAAATACTTTGCACGCGGGTGTAAGCGTATTGCAAGTAGGGGGCTGTATTGCCTTCAAAACTGAGCATAGAATCCCAGTTAAAAACATAATCATTGGTGCGTGTTTTACACAGATCTGCGTATTTAACAGAGCCAATGCCGACTTTGCGGCCAATTTCTTTTACTTCATCGGCATTAAGTTCGGAATTTTTTTCGCTTACCAATGCGGTTGCGCGTTCAACGGCTTCGGTTAATAACTCCGCCAATTTTACTGTGCCGCCGGTGCGGGTTTTGAAGGGTTTGCCATCGCTGCCCATCATGGTTCCGAAGGCCAAATGCTCAAGGCTTATCGATTCATCGACAAATTTTGCTTTGCGTGAAAGGGTAAATACTTGTTGCATGTGCAGCGATTGACGCGCATCAATGAAATACATAATGCGGTTGGCGTGCAAGGTATTTACACGGTAGCGCAGTGCTGCCAAGTCGGTAGTGGCATACAAAAAACCGCCGCCTTGTTTTTGAATAATCATCGGCGATGGATTGCCTTCTTTGTCGGCGAGTTCTTGCAGGAACACAACCTGCGCGCCGTCACTTTCAACTGCAAGGCCTTGATCCTGTAATTCTTTTACGACCGGGGCGAGGTCATTGTTGTAAAAGCTTTCGCCGCGTACATCGCCATCATTCAGGGTGACGTTAAGTTGCTGATAAATTTCAGTGCTGTGATGCAGGGAGATAGTTTTAAATTGCTCCCAAAGTTTCAGCATTTGTGCATCGCCAGATTGCAAACGCACAACGTAGTCGCGCGCTTTATTGGCGAAGGCTTCGTCATCATCAAAATGTTTTTTAGCTTGTTGGTAAAACACTTCCAGGTCTTTAAGTGCCATGGTGCCATCACCATTGCTACCCAACTGCTCCTCCAGTTCAGCAATCAACATACCGAATTGTGTACCCCAGTCGCCCACGTGGTTTTGGCGGATAACCTTGTGGCCTTGAAATTCCAGCAGGCGCGCAAGTGAGTCGCCGATGATAGTGGAGCGCAAATGGCCGACGTGCATTTCTTTGGCGAGATTGGGGCCTGAGTAGTCGATTACTACGGTTTGCGGATTGCTGACTTCTTCAACTTGCAGGCGCGCATCGGATTGCGCCTTGGCGATTTGCTCGCCTAACCACTCGGGCATGAGGTCGATATTGATAAAGCCCGGGCCTGCGACTTCCAGTTTTTCTGCGATGCCTGCTAATTCAGTTTCCAGTGCCGCGACAATCTTGCCCGCCAGTTCACGCGGGTTGGTGCCCATGGCTTTAGCGGCACCCATGGCGCAGTTGGCTTGGTAGTCGCCAAAACCGACTTTCTTGCCGGGGGCAATGAGGGCGGGTAGGTGATCGGGCACACCTACGGCGGCCATGGCAGTGAGGACTTTTTGGTTTAGCAGTTCGCGGATATTCATAGAGTAAATTCGGTCGTTTTCGCAGTATTTGGAGGAGGCGAATTGTACTAGCCGAGGGGAAGTGGTGCCATCTTTTATGCCGCAATTGAGTGTCTTGGCTATACTCAATCGACCTTTAAATCGCAGAAGCTACAAGGATTCGACCATGATAACCAGCCCAATTTCCGAGATTGTCACTCGACTTGAGGCGCGAGTGCTAACCCTGAGCCTTAATCGCCCCGAACGCAAAAACGCCCTGACCTTGGCGATGTACAGCGCATTAGCTGATCTGCTGAATACTGCTGATCAGGATGCCGAAGTACGTGTGATTGTGCTCACCGGAACCGATGAGTTTTTCACCAGTGGCAATGACCTGATGGATTTTATGAATGAGCCAGAAATTCATGAGCAACATCCAGTGGTGCGTTTTATTGATGCTCTGCGCCATTGCGCCACACCTGTGGTGGCTGTGGTGCGTGGCCATGCTGTCGGAATAGGAACAACAATGCTGCTCCATTGCGATTTGGTTTACATAGCAGAGGATGCACGTTTGCAATTGCCGTTTGTGAATTTGGGTTTGTGCCCGGAATATGCGAGCAGCTATTTAGTTCCTCGTTTGGTTGGTCAGCAAAAAGCGGCAGAATTATTTTTATTGGGCGAGCCTTTTTCAGGAGCTGAAGCGGCGGCTATGGGGATGGCAACTAAAGCGCTGCCTGCGTCTGAGCTAACAAGTTATGCCGCAGCCAAAATTGCGCGCTTGGCGTTACAGCCGCCGGGTGCTGTGCGCCGCAGTAAGGCGCTGCTGCGAGCGGCAACGCGCGTGGCGGTCGATGCTTCATTAAGTACGGAGTACGCGGGTTTTGCGGCGGGCTTGGCATCGGATGAATGCAAAGAATCTATCACCGCGTTTTTTGAAAAACGCGCACCGGATTTTTCCCGTTTTTAATTATCCATTTACTTATTTGGAATGCTTATGAATTTCTCATTCGATTTTAAAAACAAAAATGTGTTGGTTGTTGGTGGAACTAGCGGCATTAATCGCGGCGTTGCTGAAACTTTTGCAAAAGCGGGTGCGCGCGTTGCGGTTGTCAGTCGCTCACAGGAAAAAGTAGATGATACGGTGGCCGCGTTAAAAGCTGCTGGTGCGGCAGATGCACGCGGGTTTGCCGCTGATGTGCGTGAAGCTGAGTCGATTAAAAACGGTATTGCTGATATCGCTAATGTATGGGGAAAGTTGGATGTGGTGGTATCGGGCGCGGCGGGGAATTTTCCAGCGTTGGCGATGGGAATGTCGCCCAATGGTTTTCGCTCGGTTATCGATATAGATCTGCTCGGCACCTTTCACGTGATGCAAGCGATTTATCCGCATCTACAAAAACCTAGTGCGTCGATTATCAATATTTCTGCCCCTCAAGCTGAAATTCCAATGGCAGGGCAAAGCCATGTGTGCGCCGCTAAAGCGGGTGTGGATATGATTACCCGTTCACTCTGTTTAGAGTGGGGCGCAGAAGGCGTGCGTATCAATTCTATTATTCCCGGCCCGATTGATAATACTGAAGGTATGAAGCGCTTGGCTCCCTCGGATGCGCTGCGCACAGCAGTGAGAAAATCGGTTCCTTTGCAGCGCATGGGAACAACAGATGATGTTGCCAATGCCTGTTTATTTTTAGCATCAGATTTTGCAAGTTTTATCAGTGGTGCAGTGATTCCAGTGGATGGCGGCTGGGCGCAAGGTGGTGCGGCATTGGTTGGTGCGGGCTTGGCTGAGATGCTAAAAAAATCCCCGGCCTGAGCCGGGGATAGGTAGTTTATTCTGCGTAATGTTTAACTTTGTTTAACTTTGGTGCTGTTTCTGAGTCTCCTGATTTAAGGCTGCGTACACCCATCGCAGAGGCTCTTGCCAGAGAGTCACCATCACTAAATTGTTGTACGTTGACTACTGTGGTGTTGCCACCGCCATCTACTTGAATATTGAAAACATGCCAATATTCGGCAGTCTGATCACCAATGGCATCCGATGCTGAAAAGATATAAATGTTTCCGCGCAGGTTTAGTTCTACACGGGTTGGTGAGTCAGCAATAGTTCCATCGCCACTAAAGAGGTGTATAACATAACGGTAAGTACCTGCGTGCGGGAAGTCAGGGATGGTGACAACTTCCGGACCAAAACCGGTGGTGTCGTCCACATCCAGATCAAAGACAACACCATTAACTTCTTCACTCTTATTGGTGTAATCCACTTCATACTCTAGTGTTCCGGCAGCGTTAGGTATAAACCAATGGGAGTCCAGATCATCCGGGTTTTCGCCCCAGGTTAGGGTGATGGCTGCCGAACCTTCTGCCAGCTCTAAACAGGTAGAGACAGTTAGATCGCTAGTTTCGGTATCAGTGGTAATGGTATCGCTTTGGGTGGTGGCAATAGCGTTGAGCAAAATAGAAGAGTTGATGCGCACCGGAATCTCAAAACTACCGCTGGAATTACTGTAGGCAGTGCTTTGACCAATAAAGTCGCGCCCACTGGCAATGATGCGTACGTTTGATAAGGGGTTATTACTGGCGTTACGAATGCAGCCCGTAACATTAATAGTTTCATAGGCAAGGTCGGCATTCCAGGTGCTGAAGTGAGTAACTTCGCCGCGATAGAAATGTTTGTTGCCCACTGTTGTCAGAGTTGCCTCACCTTCTTTGATCCAGTACCCGGTGCTTTCATTAAAATAGTACAGAGGTACAGTCGCGGGAGCATCGCTTGGGCGTACGCCACTCGCGAGCGGGATGGAGATAGTAGCGCTGGTGTTTTCTGCGAGTTGCAGCAGATTGTCGTTCGCATCGCGAAAATTAATATCAATCGCGCCAAAAGATTCGATCAAACTGATTGTGCCGGTTTCAGTATCTCGTGCTTGATAGTTGCCAGGCATAATACCGGCGTCGCCGGATGGATCGATAATCGTTATGGTGGGAGTTATATCGCCGTTCACTGCGGTGCCATCGGCGTTGACTAATGCATTTGCCGGTAATTCGATTAATGCATCGTTATTAATAATCACGCTTGTAGCTGAATCGGCAGAAAACGCTGTGGTTGGATTGGCAACCAGTAGCAGGCTGGAGCGGTTTATGTTCGTTTGCGTGGTGAAGTTTGAAAGTATCTCGGTGCGAGTAGCAAAGCCGGTTTTTCTTATACTGAGTACAAAGCGGCTGTGTACTCCTAATTCTTCTACACTATAAGCGCCATTTGCGTCAGTCTGGGTGGTAGCACTCATTAATACGTTGTCGTTTTCGTCCAGTGCGGTCACGGTGATTTCAGCTTCAGCAATGGGCGTGCCGGTGTAATAGTTATTAACAGTTCCGGTAAGTGTCTCTACGGTAGTTGGAGCTACCGATGATGCGGCTCTGGAGCTGGAAGATCGACTGCTGGATTCGGTGCCAGGGTAAAGATCGCTGCTTCCGCCGCAGGCGGCCAATAAGCTGGTAGATAATAAAAGACAGAGTGTTATTGCTCTCATGAATAATTCCTTAAAAATCATACATTTCCAAACACGTATTCCAATCGCAATAGTCGCTGTAATTGGAGGTCGACAGGATTGTCGAGAAATTCAACAAACGTTGCAAGCCAAATAGCACATTAAATAAAAAAGGACTGAATCCGATGTAATACCGAATTCAGTCCTTCAATTATTCCTCCTGATGCCGAACCGCTTTTGGGGTGTTGTTCAGCCGGGAGTCGCCAGATCATTCCGCGTAATACTTGCGCTCTTTCTCAACTGGTTTTTGATCTTTTATGGTCCGCCCGGTTTTCATGTTGCGTGCCATCTGCAGGGTTGTTTCAGTTGAATCTTCACTATCGGTAAAGGTCTGTACGGTAACTACTCTTGCCGCACCAGCGTCATCCACCACAATATTGAAGACATGCCAATAGCTATCAGTGTGATCGCCAGTCGCTTCGCCTGGTGAAAACACGTGTACATTCCCGCGCAGATTTAATTCAACGCGTGCAGGTGAGTCGGTGATGGTTCCGCTGCCGCTGTAGAGGTGTACCAGATAGCGATAAGTTCCTGCGTGAGGGAAATCTGGCACTGTAACTACTTCAGGGCCAAAGCTGCTGATGTCATCTACATCAAGATCAAATACCACACCATTAACTTCTTTTGTTTCGTTGCCGAAGTAAAGTTCATGTTCGATATTTAATTCGGGATCAGGGATGTAGAAATGGGAATCCAAATCACGAGGGTTTTCGCCCCAAGTCAGTGTGATAGTGGCAGAGCTTTCAGCGAGTTGTAGACAGGTATCAATATTTGAATTGGTGTTGCCGGAATCATCGATGACGATGGTATCGCTCTGTGAGCCTGAAATAGAGGTGAGTAGCAAAGATGAGTCCATGCGAACTGGAATAACAAAGGTTCCCTCTGCATCGCTGTACGCAGTGCTTTGACCAATATAGCTACGACCACTGGCAACAATACGTGCATTCGCTAAAGGATTGTTATCGGCATCGCGTATACAGCCAGTGACATTCACTGTTTCATAAATACGGTCAGCATTCCAGGTGGTGAAGTGAGTGACGGTGCCACGATAGAAATATTGGCCATTCGCTTGAGTCAGTGTTGCCTCACCTTCCTGAACCCAATAGCCAGTGGTTTCATCGAAATAAAACAGGGGGATGGTGGTTGGGGCTGAGTTGGCACCATTGGCCAATGGAATAGAAATAGTCGCGCTGGTGTTATCTGCTAATTGCAACAGATTGCCTTGCGCATCGCGGAAGCTGGCATCGATTGCACCAAAGGATTCGATCAGGCTGATGGCACCGGTATCAGGATTGCGAACTTCATAGTTGCCCGGCATAACACTGGCATCACCCGATGGATCGATCACGGTTAGTGATGGGGTGATGGTTCCTGTTGCTACGCTACCGTTGGCGGTCACAAAAGCGTTTGCAGGTAATTCGACTAGAACATTGCCGTCAACTGTCAGGCTAGCAGCAGAGCTGGCGGAGAAGGTTTCAGTCTGATTGGCAAGTAATACCAATGCAGAGCGGGTGACATTAGGCTGCTCTGCAGAGTTAGAAAACACTTCGCTACGAGTGGAATAGCCTGCGCTCCATGCGTTGAGTACAAAGCGGTTAGAAATTCCCAGCCCTTCAACTGTGTAAGCGCCTGCCTCATTAGTTTGAGTGGTTGCAGTCATCAAGGTGGCGCCATCTTCGTCTACTGCGGTCACAGTAATCTGGGCGTTAGAGATAGGAGTGCCTGTGTGATAGTTGTTGATGGTGCCAGTGAGAGCTCCTAGCGCTACACAGCTAATATCAATATTGCTGATGTCTGTATTCAGAGTAATTTGTGCTGCACTATTCAGAGTACAGGTTTGGCGGAACGGCGTTTCGCTGAGCACCAATGAAACTTGCGTGCCAGCTGCCAATTCGTTGGGGAATGTAAATTCGCCGCTGTTGTTGAGTGTAAGGCTTTGATCGCCAGCTTGCAGTTTCAATGTGCCAGCCAAGCCAGTGACGTTACCGCCTAAAGAATAGAGCGATACAGCAACAGATGATGAAGATGCACTGGTAGAGAGATTACTGGAGGCTAGGCTACTGGCTGGCAGACTGGAGCTTGAAGAGCTACTGGAGTTGTTTTTTTTGCCGTCACTGCCACCGCCACAGGCGGTTAGCAATAGGCTGGTTGATAACACTAGACCGAGCGTTTTTGCTTTCATGAATAATTCCTTAAATAATACTTGTCCGAATGTAATCCAATTACGGGAGAGTGCTGTAATTGGAGGTCGGCGGAATTTTCAGGAAAACCAGAACTTGTTACAAGTTAAGGTACATTTATTTACAAAAAACTTGACCAAGATAACAAAATTTCTCCCATCTTCAGGAGGCGGAGTGAGTCTAGGAGAATTAATTATCGTTCATGCGAATCAAAAACATCTTTGGCCAATTTTTTCCCGTCACCCAAAATGCATTTCGTTTTTCATCCCAGGCGATGCCGTTCAATACTTGTTCGCTATTGGTCAGTTTCAGGTTTTGTTTCAGTGGCGATAAATCGATACGCTTTACTACATGCCCGTTCTCTGGATTTATTTTGACGATGTAATCACTATGCCAAATATTTGCCCAGATATAACCCTGCGCAAATTCCAATTCATTTAGTTGTGTAACGGCTGTGCCGGCATCGGTAACTTTTAATTCTTTTGTCACTGCAAAATCGCTGGTGTTATGAAAATACAAAGTGTCGCTGCCGTCGCTGCGGATCAGTTGTTTTCCATCTGTGGTTAACCCCCAGCCTTCGCCCTTATAACTGATACTTCTTTGATAGTTGAGCGTGGCCTTGTCGTAAATCAGCAGGGTTTCTTCCATCCAGGTAAGCAGATAAAGCTTATCGTCTACTAATGCCAAGCCCTCTGCGAAATAGCGTGCAGGAAGCGATTGCTTTTTAGTGAAGGGCGCTGAAATTTTTGCCCAAGTGCTTGCTGGTTCTGCTATCGGATAAGTTACTAAGAGCGACTGATTGTACAAGCCACTGCTTTCGTAAAAATGATCCCCATCTACCAATAAACCCTGCGTAAATAAGCTGGGTTTGTGAGTGCGTTCAGCCAAAATTTCAAACGCTGGTGAAGCGATGGTTGCTGGCGAAGTGATTGTTGTCGAGGTGTCGGCTTGTGCGGGCGAAAGGTTCGCTATCAACAGCAGGCTGGTGCACAATAGCGCGCAAAGAAAATGTTTCACTCTGGTTTCCATATTTTTAGAAAGGCTCACATCATGAAGCGTTTGCGTTCGTTTGTCAGTATTACCCTGATCGGTGGATTTATGGTGATCCTGCCAATCGCGATTTTTTTGTGGTTGGTGGAGTGGGTGTTGGGATTGGTACGGGAGATTATCCAGCCCTTGAGCGATTGGTTAGTAGAACAGACGGCATTTACCAATCAAATTGCAGATATTTTGGGCGTACTCTTATTGCTCTGCGGATTTTTTGTTATTGGTTTATTTATCAAAACCAGCGTAGGTGAATGGGTGCATGATCAGCTTGATGCCTGGTTAAAACGCTTGGCGCCCGGTTATAAAACGATTCGCGAAGTGGTATCGCAGTTATTAGGCGGAGAGGGTAATACCTCGTTATTAAAGGGGGAGGTTTGCCGCGCCTATTTAATGGGGCGTGATGCCGGTGTATCGGTTACAGCAATCGTGACTGCAAAACATGCGAATGGAGACTTCACTGTTTATGTTCCAACTGCACCTATCCCCACGTCAGGCTTTGTTTATCACCTGTCTGCTGCTTGCGTGGATTTACTGCCGCATATCGGGGTGGAGGAGGCGATGCGCACAGTGATCGCCTGCGGTAGTGGTTCTCAAGTGATATCGGAAATTCCGCCAGAAATTTCCAGGTAATTTAAGGCGAGACAAATTGCCCACTAAAAAGCTGTAATAAGGTTTTTTAGTGGGCATTTTTTTAGGGATTAGCAGAGCTTCAGGTCTTCTTTTTGCTGGATTTCACTTTTGCGGGTGTTTTTGCTGTTTTGGCAGGTTTATCTCCGCGCGTCGAGATGAGTGATACTTCAACCGGCGGCAGTTTGGGCGTTTCACCGCGCTCTCTACTTTCAACATAACTCAGCGCATCGCTCACCGCTTGACTGACTTTGCGCTCAATCTCGACAATATCCTGCGGCGACATAAAAAAAGTCATATCTACATCGTGGCGAATATAGCGCGGCGGCAACCGGTTGAGCGCCACGCAGGCTACATCGGCGAGGAAATCCCGGTCGCCTTGCTGAACTCGTTCACTCTGCGTTTGCACCTCTTGCACGACTAATCGCTCGTAGTAGTTGTGCAAAAAGTCAATGTCATCATCCGCAATGGGGTAGTGTTTGGTCAGCATGGCAGCACCTCTCTTTATGGAATGTTAAAGAGTATAGACAGGGATTTTGCCTTGCGTTTGTTCTTAATCTAACGCTTGTTCTTAATAAGGTCGCGAATTAAAAAGCGGGCAGGGTTGAGTGCATTAACCAGTGTGCGCGGCAAAGGCTGTATTTCCTGATTGATCTGCGCGGCAAGTAACTCAGCACATACCGGTGTATAAGCAAGGCCGCGTGAACCGTGGCCGATATTGATATACAACCCTTGATGATAGCTGCCGGTTTTGTTGATAGCCGCGCGGGCATTTTTGCGCAGTGGAGCAAAATCGTGTTCCATCATTTGCTCATGGGGAACGGCACCAACCAAGGGTAAATAGTCGGGCAGGGTGCAGCGAAAGGCTACTCGCCCCGCTAAGTTTTCCACATTGAGATTGTCTGCATACCAAGCCGATAAAAACTCCGGCAGCGGCTCGCGCAGATTCTCCAAATTAGTGCAATGGTCTTCAGCGCGCACTTCAGGATTGGTATCTTTTAAATTAAACGTGGCGCCTGTGCAGTGCTGGCCATTGACCGCCGGGCCTATGTAACCTTCACTGCAAATCAGCGTTTTTAATTTGCTGCTGATATCAGTTTCAGGCAGATAACTGATTTGCCCGCGAATAGATTTAATAGGCAGGTGCTGAGTGAACGAAAATGATTTTGCATCGCTAGCATTTGCAATAATCACCACTGGTGCGCGTAAATCAGATCGATTATTGATTTGCCAGCAATCGCCGTTGCGCTCCAATTCGATTGCGGCGCAATCTGTGATCAGAGTAATTGCAGGGTGACGAGTGAGTGATTCGCAGAGTTTACGTGGATTAATCCAACCAGCATTAGGGAAGTGCAATGCAGATTGTTTTAGTGTGACTCCTGCAATTTCACTTGCCTGTTGTGCATTTACAAATTGCACCAGCTCATCGGTAGCGGAAAATTTTTCGCGCAATTGCTCATGTAATTGCAATTCGGATTCTGAGTGAGCTAATTGCAATACTCCGCATTGCTCTCCTATTTCATTCCAACGATCTTGATAATAGGCTTGCGCAAATTGCAATGCGTGCAAATTAAATTCAGCTTGTGCTTCATTTTTGTGGGAGAGCTTGGCATAAAGCACACCCTGTGGATTGCCCGACGCTTCTTGCGCAAGTTCACTGTGCCTTTCTATTAGTGTGACTTTCCAGCCGCGTTCTGCCAGCGCACGTGCACTTGTGCATCCCGCTAATCCACCGCCAATTATTAGTGCGTGTTTTTCTGCAGTGATGCTTGCAGATGCATCAATCGTCCAAGGTACAGGGTAGGGGGAATAGCTACGTGCTTGCAGTGAATCTTGCAGATCAGCTACAGGTTCATGCTCCATGCAGGCTTTAACCATTTCGCGTTTACGCCCAAAGCCGGGTACTTTTTGAATGCTAAATCCGGCTAGTTTTAACCCTTGTTTAACAATCGCGGCGGCACTGAAAGTGGCGGCAGTTGTACCTGCATGGCTCAGTTGACGAATGACAGTAAATAAAGCATCACTCCACATTTGCGGGTTTTTTGCTGGAGCAAAACCATCCAAAAACCAGACATCGATTTTTGCGCAGTAGCCGGCAAATTGGGGCTGAGGAGTTGCGAGCAGCTGTGCAAATCCGGTTGCAGCATCATCAATTATCAACGTGAGTTTGATTCGCCCATCCATAAAATTCAGGCGATGAAAACCTGTGCCGATAAATACCGGATAGACCTCAATCAATTGCGATGTTAATTCGTGCAGTTCAGGCCAGAGCGCTAATGCGCGTTGTAAATCGGTTTTGGTTAATGGGAATTTTTCAACACTGACAAAATGCAGTTGTGCGCTAGTGGGTGCAGTTGAAAGCCACAATTGCCAGGCGGCTAAAAAATTTAGTCCGGAACCAAAACCGGTTTCGGCGATGGTGAAGTGATCGCCATCGCCAAGCTGTTGCCAGCGGTCAGCTAATTGATTGTGCTGCAAAAAAACATGGCGGGTTTCTTCCAGCCCGTTCGCGCGGGAGAAATACACATCGCCAAAAGCACTGGAAACAGGTTGACCATCTTCATCCCATTGCAATTGTGCGTGATGGATTGTTGATGGTTCACTCACAAACCGAACTCAGCAATAATTTGTGTGCACCATTGTTGAATGCGCGCATCGCTTAATTGGAATTCTGTTTCATCATCCAATGCAAGGCCAACAAAATATTGTTCATCAGGAGTGAGTGCTTTGGAAGCTTCAAATACATAACCTTCGCGCGGCCAATAACCGCAGGGAATTGCACCGCGATGTACTAACTTGCTGTGCAGATAACCCATTGCATCCAAAAACCATTCGGGGTAACCGACTTGATCGCCCAAGCCATAAATCGCGATCTTTTTGCCGCTGAAATCAATGCTATCCAGTTCATCCCAAATTTCTTCCCAATCTTCCTGTAATTCGCCGTAATCCCACGTGGGAATTCCAAAGATCAGAAAATCGTAAAATTGGGTTTGGATGATGGGTGTATCGGCGATATTAAAAACATCTACGCGATCTTCACCGAGTAAGGTATGTAACCCTTTGCGAATTTTTTCGCCTGCCATTTCGGTATAACAAGTGGATGTGCCATAAAACAGGCCGATGGTTTTGGTTTCACTCATATGGATCACTACATCTAATCATTATCAGTTGTAACAGCTTGCTAAAGCAGTTGCGCCCAGTTTTGCGCCCATTCGCGCGCAAGTGTGGCTGCATCGTCACCGCTGCTGGCATCTAATACTAAAGGCTCGCCGATACGCTGCGCGCCCAAATCTTCAAAGGCTGCATCCAGCATTTTGCCGGCATCATTAAAGGTCATGTAACTGCTATCGCCCAGATTAACCACGCCGTAGCGGCGGCCAGCGATGCGTGGGTAGTCGCGGGTGAGGTGCAAATAGAGCGGTTGAATGTTGTCTGGCAGGTCACCGGAACCGGTATTGGAGTGGCACAGCAGGATAATTTCTTCTGGATCGCGCGCTAAATCTTCTGCGCGCGCATAGGTATTCAAACTCACCTCGTGGCCGAGTTTGCCCAATTCTTCGCTCACTATTTCGGCCACTTGTTCGGCGCCGCCGTAAACGCTGCCGATAAAAATCTGGATTTTACTCATGGGATTCTCTCTGCGTTTTTTCGATAAATTTGTATGGCGTTAAAGCGCGCCAGCATACCCCAATTGGCGCCAGGCTTCATAAACCATCACCGCGACGGCGTTGGATAGGTTCATGCTGCGGCTATTGGCAGCCATAGGAATGCGCAACACTTGTTCGGGAGGCAAGGATTCGCGAATGCTCGCCGGTAATCCGCGCGATTCAGGGCCGAATAATAAATAGTCACCCGCTTGAAAGCTGGCATCGCTATGGCAATGCGTGCCTTTGGTGCTCAATGCGAAAATCCGGCTGGGTTTTTGTGTCTCCAAAAAATCGTCCCAGCTTTTGTGGATATTCACATCTTGTATGTCGCGGTAGTCCATCCCAGCGCGATTCACGCTTTTTTCATCCAGCTTGAATCCTAAAGGTTCAATCAGATGCAGCTGGCAGCCGGTATTGGCCGCAAGCCGGATGATATTGCCAGTGTTTGGCGGAATTTCCGGTTCAAAAAGAACAATATTCAGCATCTAGCGCGTCTCGATTGGATGGCAGGTAGGAAAAAGCGAATTATACAGAATGAAAAAGAGCCGCAGGTGCGGCTCTTTTGCGTGTTTTGAGCGGATGCAAATATCGAAAGGGGCTTAATTATTGCGCTCAGTAGAGGATTCAAGGCGAATATCAACTGCCAGCTCATCGGCAATTTTATCCAAGTGGTCATATAGCTCGTTCATATCGACTGATTTGGGCACCTCGATAATCCCGGTGGCCTCAAACAGCGGCTCCCCCGACCACGGCATGCTTGAACACGCCGTTTCCAGCTCGCCCATGTTAATATGCCGCACCGCAAAGGCTTGGGCGATTTCCCGCACTATGCCGGGTCTGTCGCTGCCGACTACGCTGAAATTGAAGTCGCGGCTGTCTGATTTGGTGGTGGTAAGTGCATCTTCAATGACGATTTTGAAGCCTTTGTCTGCCAAACTATTTAATGCTGTACGCAATTCGGCTTGATGAGTATCGGCCACAGCAATCTGAAGGATTCCAGCAAATTTCCCCGCAAGCTGCGCCATTCGGCTTTCCAGCCAGTTGCCATGATGATCGGTAATGGTTTGGGCGAGTTGTTCAACAACACCGGGGCGGTCATCGCAGAGAACAGTTAAAACCAGTTGTGTATTCACGGTGATTCCTTATTTTTGGGCAAAAGTATTTCTTGCTATAGCGAGTTAGAGTTAAAGGATAGTCGAAGATTACTCCGCTTGCGCTAGTCGAACAAGTCGAGCCTTAAATAGGCTGAAATTCCGCATAAAAAGAGAGAAATAAGTAGTTATGATTATTCCTTACGAGCAAATATCGAGCGACGCTTTACAGGGATTAATTGAAGAGTTTATTACGCGTGAAGGAACGGATTACGGTGTTGAAGAAGTTTCACTCAGCACGAAAGTTGAGCAAATCAAACAGCAATTAAAGCGTCGCGAGATAGTAGTGGTTTTTGATCCTGCGACTGAATCTGTGAGTATTTTGTCGCGTCGCGATGCAGAGTTGTTGGAGCAATAACTCGCAGTGACGGATAAATACGTTTAGCAAAAATGAGAAAATTGTGAATCATTTATTTTTACATTGTCGTGCCGGTTTTGAGAAAGAATGCGCCGCAGAAATTACTGATCTGGCCGGTGAGCTGGGTATCTATGGTTACAGTAAAACCAAAGATGCCAGTGCGTATGTAGTATTCATTACCCATGAGCCTAATGGTGCGGAACTGATCATTAAACAGTTGCGCTTTACCAAGCTGATTTTTGCTCGCCAATGGTTTGCCAGCGCAGGGCTGATCAGTGATTTACCCGTTACTGACCGCGTAACACCATTACTGGCTACGGCAGAAGCTTTGCCGCGTACAAAAGAATTGCTGATCGAAACTGTCGATACCAACGAAGGCAAAGAGCTTTCAGGATTAAGTAAAAAATTTACCGCACCTTTTGAAAAAGCGTTGAAGGCCAATAAGTTTTTTCAGGCTAATAGTGCGCTGCGATTGCATCTGGTTTTTATCTCAGGTACGCAGGCTTATTTAGGTGTTGCGCCAATTTATAACTCATCGCCTTGGCCAATGGGCATTGCGCGTTTGCGTTTACCAAAAGAGGCGCCCAGTCGCGCGACCTTAAAACTCGAAGAGGCTTGGCATCATTTTATTCCAGCGGCCGAATGGGATGAGCGTTTGGCGTCGGGCATGCGCTCTGTTGATCTGGGAGCTGCACCTGGAGGTTGGACTTGGCAACTGGTGCAACGTGGGATGTATGTTGAAGCGGTTGATAACGGGCCTATGGATAAAAACTTGTTGGAAACAGGGCAAGTTCTGCATATTTTGACCGATGGCTTTTTGTACGAGCCAAAAAAACCAGTGCAGTGGTTGGTGTGCGACATTGTTGATAAGCCAGCGCGCGTGACCAGTATGGTTATTAGTTGGTTCGCCAAAAAGCACTGTCGCGAGGCGATTTTTAATTTAAAACTGCCGATGAAACAGCGTTATCTTGAAGTGAAAAAGTGCGAAGAGCGTATCCACAAAGAGTTGGAAAAAGCCGGCTTTAGAGTGGAGATTCAATTCAAGCAGTTGTATCACGATAGAGAAGAGGTGACTGGTCACCTCCGCGTTTTTTAATGATATGCCGTGCGGTCGTGAAGGTCGGCCGCCGTATGTGCCAACACCCATTCGGTGAGTTGTACCCAGTCCTCGATCAGTGTGCGCATTAATGTCATGTGACTGGGAGGCAAATCGTTTTGCCTCAATGCTTGTTCACCAATATCGGTTAATACCGAAACAATTTTGCCTATGGTGTGCGCTTTGAGTGAATTTAATACTTCGGAGTTAAGTAACATTTCACCTGTGTAGGCCAGCTGTTGATCTTCGTAAGATACAGCGGTTGTGTGATCAATTGTTTGTTTGACTGCATGTGCCAGCAGTGGATGATTGTTTCGCAAGAGGCGAAAGGTCAGCTCCAGAGCTTGGCGACTAAATAAATCGGAGGGCATATAATCGCTTTTCGGTGTCCGGGTGATCAACGAATGATCTCTCGGTGGTTAAGTCTTTATCCTGATGTGATTTCCGTTCAGCTAATAATAGCAACCAGTTCGCTATTTGCTGAAAAGTTTATAGATGATTTAAAACTATGAATGATGTAATTGATAAAAGTTTGGATGCTTCAGGCTTGTTGTGCCCTGAGCCGGTGATGATGCTGCATAAAATAATGCGCGAAGCCGCAACAGGTAATCTTATCGAGGTAATTGCAACTGATCCCTCGACTCTGCGCGACATCCCAAAATTTTGTTTATTTCTTGGTCACGAATTGGTTGAGCAGAAAGAAAGCGACGATAAATATCTTTTTTATATTCGCAAAAACTAAAAATAATTTATCTCAAGGCTTTTTTCGTTATAGTTGCTTATTCAATTGCGCAAAAAAATAACGCCGCAATAGCGGCGTTATTACTAAGAAACAATTCAATTTATTCCATGCCATCAACCAGCATTGATATCGCGGCCATAGCCTCGGGATCTTCTGCTTTGATTTTATTGGCAATTTGATGTTGGAAAAAGTAGCGGAAGTTTTCGCTAGCCTGAGCCTCGTACAACGATTCATCACCCGGCAACACCGGTGTGCTGACTACTTTGGACGGGTCGCTGATCATGGCGTAAACGCTGCCATCAAAATGCAGGCTCCAGCTAACGACTTCAACTAGCGATAAACGCTTGCTATCCGGTATCGCCAGCACGGCGTGGGTGCCGATAGTGTCGGGCAATTCCTGAATAACATCATCGCCGCTGTCGCATTGGATTTCGTAATACTCCGCTGCAGTTTCCAACTCGATAATCTTGTGGATGGGTGCCTCAAAAAACAGCTCGTCGATACCCGGATCGTAATAGCCTTCCCAGTGACCGTTTAGCGGATCGCATAAATCAGGGCAGGGGACTATATCGTTAAGCCAAGGGACTAAACCGACAACTTCGCCGTTAGCGCGTAAACCCCAGCAGAGGATTTTCAGGCTGTAGAGTCGTTCGGAGCTGGTATCGTTTGAGTAGAGCATTTCCAACCCGTCCAATTCTGGCGCAAGGCGGATAAAACGCTCATCGTGAAGGGCTGAATAGGTTTTCCTGGTGAAGAGATCAACCACATTATCCATGTTGTGGCCAGTGTCCGAGATCTTCATAATACCACCCCCTTAAGTGAGGCAGATCCTGATGGAAAAATCAGGTGCCGAACGATGGTTTGAACGTCACCATCACTATATAAAGTATATGGTAAATGTCCAAAGCACAACTGCTATGGGCAACTTTTTCTCCCAATGGATTTATCCGGCTGCCGGCTTATCGCAAGTTGGGCTATCAGATGTCCATCTTCACAACTAAGCGAGCGATTATGAAAATAGTGGCGGATGAGAATATCCCACTGGTAGAGGCATTTTTTAGTCGATTAGGCGAGGTGGTTCGCTTGCCCGGTCGGAATATGACCGCAGCGGATGTCCGCGATGCCGATGCCCTGATTGTTCGCTCGGTAACCAAAGTCAATGCGGCTTTGTTAAATGGCAGTAAGGTGAAGTTTGTGGGCACCTGTACCATTGGCGTTGATCACTTGGATCAGGATTATTTGGATGTGAAGGCTATCGGCTGGTCGAGCGCTCCGGGCTGTAATGCCAATTCAGTTGTCGAGTTTGTCTATGCGGCACTTTGCCATTTGAATATCAATTGGCTGCCGGTGAAGTTCGGCATTATCGGCTGCGGGAATGTCGGCGGGTTGCTGTATAAGCGCCTTAAAGCGCAGGGCGTAGATGTACGTTGTTACGATCCCAATCTGAATCTCGCACAAAACTCTGATCTCACTAGTCTTGAAGAAGTGCTGGCATGCGATGTGATCAGCATGCACACGCCGCTGGTTACTACCGGACCGCATCCGAGCTTTCATTTAATTGGCCGTAATGAACTGCTGCAATTAAAAAAAGGTGCTGTGTTGATTAATTGTGGCCGTGGGCCAGTGATCGATAATCAAGAATTGTTGGATGTATTAAATGAGCGCAGTGATTTGAATGTGGTGCTGGATGTTTGGGAGCCAGAGCCAGATATTTCATTGGAATTGCTCGATAAAGTTCTGCTTGGTAGTCCGCATATCGCCGGTTACAGCTACGATGGAAAATTAAACGGCACTGAGATGATTTATCAAGCGTTGTGCCGTCACCTCGATCAAAAACCGAAATCTTCTCTTGCTGAATTGGTACCGCCGCTGGCGAATAATCAATTGCGCGTTGATGCAAATATCGATCAGCCCAATAATATATTTACTATCGTCAAAGCGTTGACTAAGCAGGTTTACGATATTGCTGCTGATGATGCTCGTCTGCGCGCGTTGGCAGCAAATGCACTCGCAGGTGAAGTCGTTTTTGGTGAAGGCTTTGATGGCCTGCGTAAGCACTACCCGGTGCGCCGTGAATTTCATAATTATCAAGTCCACTTGGAAAATATCAGCGAAGCAGATAAACACTGGCTGCAAGTATTAGGTTTTCACTGTGTTTAAGCTTGGTTTGATCATCAATCCCTATGCGGGTTTGGGTGGTAGTGTTGGTTTAAAAGGTTCCGACGGCGATGACATTCGCACTGAAGCCTTGGCTCGCGGTGCCGAGCCGCGAGCGCAGCAACGAATGCAGCGCGCGTTACAGGTCATTGCCAACTTTCAAGATCAAGTTGAAATTTTTTGTTTCGCTGGCGATATGGGTGAAGCCAGTGCGCGAGCATTGGATTTTGTTACTCATGTGGTAGGCGCTGCACAACAACATCCGAGCGGTGCTGAGGATACATCGGCTGCGGCCAAAGCACTCATCGCACAAAATGTAGATTTAATTTTGTTTGCGGGTGGTGATGGCACTGCGCGTGTCATTGCTGATGCAGTTGGCGTATCCCAGCCAGTGTTAGGTGTACCCAGCGGCGTAAAAATGCACTCTGGTGTTTATGCAAATGCGCCTGAAGCTGCGGGAGAAATTCTTAAACAATTACTAACCGGAACCCTGGTGAATATTGTTGAGCGCGATGTAAAAGATATTGATGAAGATGCCTTCCGCAATGGTCAGGTGCGCGCACGTTTTTACGGTACTTTGTTGGTGCCGGAAGACTCCCAGTTTTTGCAGCAAGTCAAAAATGCCGGCACTGAGCGCGATGAATTGGCGCAGTTGGATGTTGCGCAGGAAATGATTGAGCAGTTGCAGCCAGATACGCTGTATTTGGTTGGCCCGGGCTCAACCACTCATCTTTTTCTGCAAGAACTGGGGCTGGACGGAACGCTTTTAGGTGTTGATTTGCTGTTGAATAATGAATTGATTGCAACTGACCTAAGTGCGACTCAAATCACCGCGCAGCTTGATCAGTTTTCTGGCCCGGTAAAAATGATAATAACTGCAATTGGTGGACAGGGGCATATTCTCGGACGAGGCAATCAGCAATTCACGCCAGCAATTCTGCGCCGCATCGGAAAAGAAAATATTCATATCATCGCCGCGCGCGGAAAAATTCTCGCACTTAATGGCCGCCCTCTGCTGGTGGATACGAATGACCCAGAATTAGATTTGGCATTTGGTGGTTATCGCCCGGTAATCACAGGTTATCGCGAAACGATTATGTATCCGGTTGGATATGGAGTGGGCGAAGTCTAATGCACATAATTATTGATCGCCTTGTAGAGCTTGCAGAAAAAATCCGCACGCAAATGGAAATCGATAGCTACCGTATATTTCATGGTCGCGGACGTAGGTTTCCAGATTTGGAGTTTGTGACGGTTGATTATTATCAGCCTGCTATTTTAGTTACGTTATTTTTTGAGCCGCCTGCGAATTGGTTGGATCAATTGGTGGCGAATATTAAACCGCTATTTTCATATGAGAGTACGGTTTTAGTGGTTCAGCATCGTTATTTACCCAATGCGCCAAGTGAAATACTCTGGGGTGAGTTGCCAGATGCGCTTTATGCGCGTCGAGGAAATTTGCTCTTTAATTTGCATCTTGCACAGCAGCAAAATTCCGGTTTCTTTTTGGATATAGAACCCGCTCGACAATGGCTTGAGTTACATGCAAAAGATAAGCGGGTGTTAAATTTATTTGCTTATACCTGTGCTTTTTCAGTAGTGGCGGTTGCTGCGGAAGCTGAAAAAGTCGTGAATGTAGATATGAGTAGTGCAGCCTTGAATCTGGGGCGAGCCAATCATCAGCTTAATAATCTGGCAAAAAACAAAAGCGAATTTGTTGCTGAAAATATTTTAAAGTCATGGAGTCGCGTGAAAAAACCGGGGCCTTATGATCTGGTGGTAATTGATCCGCCCTCGTATCAAAAAGGCAGTTTCATCGCAGAGAAGGATTACGCTAAAGTGGTTCGCCGTTTGCCAGAGTTGATGCCAACTGGCGGTTTGGTGTTGGCTTGTTTAAATGCGCCGGAATTAAGCGAAAGTTTCTTAAAGCAGCAATTTGAAGAGCAATGCCCGCAAGCGGTATTTATAGAGCGCATTAAGCCGCATGCTGACTTTCCGGATATTGATCCAGAGCAACAGTTGAAACTCTTGGTTTACCAGCTGCCGAGTACCAGTGAATAACACATAAAAAAACCAGCGAAAGCTGGTTTTTTTATGTGTTGAAATTGCAGAAAAGTTAGTGCGACTATTTTACTGAGAGTAGCGCGATAGGAAGTTGCCGAAGCGCTGAATCGCTTTGGTTAAATCATCTTCACGCGGTAAAAATACGATGCGGAAGTGATCGCGGTTGGGCCAGTTAAACGCTGTACCTTGTACTAACAATACTTTTTCTTGCAGCAAAAAATCCAGAATCATCTGCTGATCATCTTTAATCTTGTACATGTTCAAATCCAGTTTGGGGAACAAGTACAAGGCGCCTTTTGGTTTCACGCAAGATACGCCGGGAATTTCAGCCAGTGCTTTCATTGCTGCATCGCGTTGGTCGCGCAAACGACCGCCGGGAATAATCAATTCGTTGATGCTTTGATAACCGCCCAGCGCTGTTTGAACCGCATACATCGCCGGTACGTTTGCACACAGACGCATGGATGACAGCATCTCCAAACCTTCTATGTAACTGCGTGCGCGATGCTTTGCACCGCTAATCACCATCCAGCCAGAGCGGAAGCCAGCCAAGCGATAAGCTTTGGATAGGCCGTTAAACGTTACACAAAGTACGTCCTGCGCCAATTTACCCATAGGGATAAATTGCGCGTCGTCGTAAAGAATTTTGCTGTAAATTTCGTCGGCAAAAATAATCAGGTTGTGGCGACGCGCCAGCTCAACAATCG
This sequence comes from Cellvibrio chitinivorans, assembly GCF_035117775.1. Classification (NCBI taxonomy): domain Bacteria; kingdom Pseudomonadati; phylum Pseudomonadota; class Gammaproteobacteria; order Cellvibrionales; family Cellvibrionaceae; genus Cellvibrio; species Cellvibrio chitinivorans. The sequence continues at coordinate 156,349 of NZ_JAYKKN010000004.1, read as the reverse complement.
CCTCTAATAATTCACGACTGTATACGGCACCGGTTGGGTTGTTGGGGTTGATGACCACTATGCCGCGGGTTTTATCGGTGATTTTGCTTTCGATATCAGCAAGGTCAGGGAACCAGTCCGATTGTTCATCACAAAGATAATGACGAGCTTTGCCGCCAGCGAGATTTACTGCAGCAGTCCAGAGTGGATAATCCGGTGCAGGCACCAGAATTTCATCGCCATTGTTCAGCAGAGCTTGCATCGCCATGACGATCAATTCGCTGGCACCGTTGCCGAGAATAATATCTTCAATATCAACGCCGGGAATTTCCATGCGCTGACATTCATGCATGATCGCTTTACGCGCGGCGAATAAACCTTTGGATGCGGTATAGCCCTCGGCGTTGGCGAGGTTGTGAATGACGTCCTGGATGATTTCATCCGGCGCCGAAAAACCGAATGGGGCAGGGTTGCCGATATTCAGTTTCAGAATGCGGTGGCCTTCTTCTTCGAGGCGATTAGCGTGTTCGAGTACTGGGCCGCGAATGTCGTAGCAAACTCCATTGAGTTTGTCGGATTTCTTAATCGGGTTCATTTGCAGTAAGATGCCTTGAATGCGGTCGTGCGTGATTGCGGTTGAAAAACACTCGAATAATCGACCTTAACTAGTTGATCTGTCAAGGAAATCCTTATGGCTGATAACGAAAACCTGACCGATGCGAATTGGCGGGAAAAATTAACCCCTGAGCAGTATCGAATCTGCCGTGAAAAAGGCACCGAACGACCATTTACTGGTGAATATTGGCAAGAATTTAGTGCAGGTGATTATCGTTGCCGTTGCTGTGGTGAACTCTTGTTTGATGCAGATACCAAGTTTGATGCAGGTTGTGGCTGGCCCAGTTTTTATGCACCAGTAAATAAGGTGGCTATTCGTGAATTAATGGATACCAGTCATCATATGTTGCGCACCGAAGTGATTTGCCGCAACTGCGATTGCCATCTGGGGCATGTGTTTACCGACGGCCCTGCGCCTACTGGATTGCGCTACTGCATCAATTCAGCGTCTATTTTATTTGTGCCGGATGAAAACTAGCGGATGCGATATTTATCGCTAATTGCGCTTTTATATTTTTTGCACAATCTCTTCAAAAAGTTGGATTTTGTAAACAAGTGTTAAATTAATAAGATTGCATCAACTGACCATTATTCTTTGCTTTTATCTATGTGCCTTCAAGTGACTAATCACGGTTACTTGCGGGCGCATTTTCGTTATGTCGCTACCAAAATCATTCAAACAATAGCGATATTTACTCTCAGGGAGACTCCATGAAGCTAACTCATCACCGTTTTTCCGGTAGATCAAACCCGTTGCGAGCCTTGGCAGTTGTTTGGCTCTTTTGGTCTGCTTTTTCCTGTGCCCAGTCAACGGGCGATAGCGCCGTTGAGGTAATCGTACAAGCCGCCAGCATCGAACAACTAACCACAACTATTGAAGCGCTAGGTACATTGCGAGCAAATGAGTCGATTACGCTCACATCCAATGACACCAAGAAAATCACCCGCATTAACTTTGAGGATGGGCAGCGGGTAGAGAAAGGGCGAGTGCTGGTGGAGATGACCAGTCGCGAAGAGTCGGCCTTATTAGAAGAGGCGCGTTTCAATGCCGATGAGGCAAAAAAGCAGCTCGACCGCGTAAGACAATTGGCCAAACAGGGAGCTGCATCGCAATCCCTGCTTGATCAACGTGTGCGTGAATATGAATCTGCGCGTGCGCGCTATAACGCAACTGAATCGCGCTTGAAAGATTTGGTTTTGGTTGCGCCGTTTTCAGGTGTGGTGGGTTTGCGTGAAGTGAGCGTTGGGGCATTGGTGTCGCCGGGCGATAAAATTACGACGTTGAATGACGATTCCAAAATGAAATTGGATTTCACTGTGCCGGCTATTTATATGCGCAGTTTGTCAGTGGGATTGCCCATAGTTGCAAAAAGCCGCGATTTGGATAACAAGCAGTTTCATGGTGAAGTACTTAGCATTGACAATCAAATTGATGCTGTTACCCGTTCAATTAAAGTGCGCGCGATACTGGATAATAAAGATCATGAATTAACCCAAGGCATGTTGATGCTCGTCGATTTAAAAGCATCTTCCCGTGCTGCGCTGCTTATTTCTGAATCTGCGTTGGTTCCATTTGGAAGTAATAACTTTGTTTTCGTATTAAAGGAAGATGGTAATAGCCTCAGTGTTGACCGTCGTCAAATTACCATCGGCGAGCGCCTTGCTGGATCAGTGGAAGTGCTGAATGGGCTAAGTGAAAACGATAAGGTCGTTACTCACGGATTACAAAAAATTCGCCAAGGGCAAAAGGTGAAAGTGCTGGCTGAAGAGCAGCTCGCGCTAAAAAAATCTGTAGACGATAAATCCGTATCTGATTTTATAAAACAAAAAAATAACTGAGGGTAACGACCATGATGCTCTCAGATATTTCTATCAAGCGCCCGGTTTTCGCCTCGGTTCTTTCTTTGTTACTTATTGCATTTGGATTGGTTGCATTTGATCGACTTACCTTGCGTGAATACCCCAATATCGATCCGCCTGTTGTATCTATTCGCACTAATTATCCCGGTGCGGCTGCCAGTATTGTGGAAACGCGAATTACCAAAGTGCTTGAGGATCGTATCTCTGGTGTAGAAGGTATTCGTTTTATTGAATCCTCCAGCGAAAACGGCATATCCAACATAGTGGTGCAGTTTGATACTGGCCATGATATGGATTCCGCAGCAAACGATATTCGCGACCGAGTTAATGGTGCGTTAGGTAATATCCCCGTTGAAGCCGAGCCGCCTGAAGTGCAAAAAGTCAGTTCCGATGAGGATGTAATTCTCTGGTTTAATTTGGCCGGAGAAGATATGACCATGCCTGAACTATCGGATTATGCGCAGCGCTATTTGATTGATCGCTTCTCGGTAATCGACGGTGTTGCGCGCGTGCGTATTGGTGGTGAGCAGCGGTATGCGATGCGCCTCTGGTTGGATCGCCGTGAATTGGCCGCGCGAAATTTAACGGTTAACGATGTAGAAACTGCATTGCGTGCAGAAAACGTAGAGTTGCCAGCGGGAAGCATTGAGTCGCTTGAGCGACAATTTACTGTGCGTATGGCGCGCTCCTATCGAACAGTTGATCAATTTAGTCAATTGGTGGTTAAGCGCGGTGATGACGGCCATTTAATTCGTCTAGGCGATGTCGCGCGAGTAGAAAAAGGTACCGAGGAAGATCGCACCTTGTTTCGCGGCAACGGTGTGACTCAGGTTGGTATTGGTATCGTTAAGCAATCCACTGCAAACACAATTGATGTGGCGCGCGGTGCAAAAGCAGAGCGAGATCGCATTAATGAAATTTTGCCAAAAGGCATGCGCCTTGAAGATAGCTACGATAGCTCGATTTTTGTTGAGCGTGCTATTCATGAGGTTTATATAACCTTGGCAATTGCTATAGCACTGGTTGTGTTGGTGATTTATTTATTTCTCGGCAGTGTGCGCGCTATGTTGGTACCTGCTGTTGCAGTTCCAGTATCGATTATCGCGACTTTTACCGTGTTAGCTGTTTTAGGTTTTTCGGTGAATATGTTGACCTTGCTGGCGTTGGTGCTTGCGATAGGTTTGGTGGTCGATGATGCCATTGTAGTGCTGGAAAATATTGTTCGCCATGTAGAGGAAAAAGGCAAAACTCCACTATTAGCTGCATACGATGGTGTGCGCGAAGTAGGTTTCGCAGTAATTGCAACTACGTTGGTGTTGATTGCGATTTTTGTGCCTATCGTTTTTCTAAAAGGCGATGTTGGACGATTGTTTTCCGAGTTCGCGATCACTATGGCGGCAGCAGTTGGATTCTCATCACTGATTGCGTTAACCCTGTCGCCAATGCTTGCTTCCAAAATTTTGGTGCGCAATGAGAATAAAAATGGTTTTGTTGAATCCATTAATAAATGGATGTTAAAGCTACGGTTTCGCTATCAGCAATCCATTCGTGCTTGTTTGCATCGAGCAAAATTAATGGTGGTGGGTTTTGCTTTGCTCTTACTCGGCATATTTTTTCTCGCACAAAAAATTCCTTCTGAATATGCACCACGTGAAGATCGCGGCACTTTTTTTGTCATGGTAAATGGCCCTGAAGGAGCTAGTTATGCCTATATGGAGCAGTACATGACGGAAATTGAAAACCGCATGATGGAATATGTGAAAGCAGGCGAGATAAATCGTTTGATGGTGCGTGCCCCGCGCGGATTTGGCGCTGTAGAAAGTTTTAACTCGGGAATGGTCATTGCGGTGATGAATGATTGGAGTCAGCGCCGCGGTGCATTTGTGGTGATGGATGAAATCCGCAAAAAGCTTGCGGATTTGCCCGGTGTAACGGCAGCACCTGTAATGCGCCAAGGGTTTGGTTCGCAAGCGCAAAAGCCAGTGCAGTTTGTGTTAGGTGGTGGAACCTATGAAGAATTGGCGCAGTGGCGCGATATTTTGTTAGAAAAATTGGAACAGGATAACCCCGGCTTAACGGGTATTGATTGGGACTATAAAGAAACCAAACCTCAAGTTGAGGTGCTTATCGATACTAATCGCGCTGCTGATTTGGGTGTGAGTGTGAACAATATTGGCCGCACTTTGGAGGCCATGTTGGGCTCACGTCGCGCAACAACGTATATCGATGATGGCGAAGAGTACGATGTCATTATGCAGGGTGAGCGCGATGAACAGCGCACCACAACCAGCTTGCAAAATATGTATGTTCGCTCTGAGCATTCAGGTGAGTTAATTCCGTTAGCTAATCTGGTCACGCTTAAAGAAATTGCAGATGCGAGTAAATTGAATCGTTACAACCGGATGCGTTCTTTAACTATTGAAGCGAACCTGTCGAATAACTTGGCGTTGGGCGATGCGCTCAATCATCTTAACCATTTGGTGCGTGAGCATTTGCCTGCGACTGCAGTAGTCGACTACAAAGGTCTATCGCGCGATTTTCAAACCGCAGGCAGTTCCGTCATGTTTATTTTCCTGCTCGGAATACTGATTACATTTTTGGTGTTGGCTGCGCAGTTTGAAAGCTATGTGCATCCGTTTGTGATTATGTTGACGGTGCCTTTAGCAATATTGGGTGGGATGCTAGGGCTTTATTTAACCGGTAGCAGTTTTAATCTTTATTCGCAGATTGGATTAATTATGCTGATTGGCCTTGCTGCAAAAAATGGCATTTTGATTGTTGAGTTTGCCAACCAATTGCGTGATCGCGGTGTTGAATTTACCGAGGCGTTATTGGAGGCATCTTCCGCACGCTTGCGTCCAATTTTAATGACCAGTCTCACTGCAGTTGCTGGCGCTATTCCGCTGGTGATTTCATCTGGCGCGGGTGCAGAAACACGGTTTGTAATTGGTATAGTGGTGATTTCAGGTGTGTTGGTCGCGACTTTCTTTACCCTGTTTTTAGTGCCCGTTGCGTATAGCTTATTAGCTCGTAATACTGGATCGCCCGGTGATGTTGAACGCAAGCTGTTACAGGATCAGGCGCGCTATACCGGTATAGATGAATAACAAGATAAATAACAATAGGAAAAATACAATGAAGAAATCTGCGATAAGCACTTTAGCTCTTGCTGCACTCTTATTGAGTGCATGTACGTCGTCATCTTCTACTTCTGTTGCAAAATCGTCTAATTCAGTGGAGTGGAATATTAATTCGCTGACAAGTATTGGCGGTGCGCCAGTAAGTGTGATGGGTAATCCGCAAGTTGTTAATTCTGGATTGATTAAATCGTGTGCAGGAACTGCTGTTGCATTTGATGGTGATAGTGATCGTTTATTGGTGGACGCGAATCCACTAGGTGATGCAACTGAATTTACGATTGAGATTATTTTTAACCCTGCTGATGCTTATCCCAATAATCTGGAGCCGCGCTTTTTTCACATAGAGTCGCCGGATAATCCTAATCGCCGCATTACCATCGAGCTGCGATTGAACGATAAAAAGCAGTGGTATCTCGATGCTTATATCAAATCAGAAAAATCACAATTCACATTGATTGACGCTACCAAAGTTCATCCGGTTGGCAGCTGGGCACATGCGGCGGTGACTTATAAAAATCGCGAGTTTATTTCTTACGTTAATGGAAAGCAGGAATTGATCGGGCAGGTGGATTATTTGCCTATCGCTGCCAACGCCAAAACATCCATAGGTTCGCGTATGAATCAGGTGCATTGGTTTAATGGTGAAATTGCTTGGGTGAAAATTACTAAAAAAGTACTGACGCCTGATGAATTTTTATTGTTGGATAAACACTAATTTTCAACCTTGAATACGCTTACAAAAATGCCAGCAGATGTTTAGCTGGCATTTTTATTTTTAGCTTATTAATCCTAAATCGGCTTCTGACTTAAGCCAGAGTAGGGTAATCGGTATAACCCACTGGGCCTTTGCCATAAAACAATTCAGGGCGCGGTGGATTTAGTGGTGCATCCAGCTCCAAGCGTTTAGGCAAGTCTGGGTTGGCAATAAACGGAACACCAAAAGCAATTGCATCTGCTTTGCCTGCCGCTAACCAGGCATTGGCTTCAGTTTTGGTGAATTTTTCATTGGCGATTACGGTTCCGCCAAACACCTCTTTCAATTGCGGTGTGAGGCTATCTTCTGCTGAGTATTCGCGCGTAGAGATAAACGCAATGCCGCGTTTAGCCAATTGTTCAGCTACATAACTGAATGTCGCTGTGCGGTTGGAATCGCCCATGTCGTGTGCATCCATACGTGGTGCAAGGTGCATGGCAACTTTGTCACTGCCCCATACGTCGATACAAGCGTCGGTTACTTCCAGCATTAAACGAGCCCGATTTTCCAGTGAGCCGCCGTATTCATCGGTACGCAGGTTAGTACTGTCTTGCAAAAATTGGTCGAGCAAATAACCGTTGGCGCCGTGAATCAGCACGCCGTCAAAACCTGCAGCTTTGGCGTTTTCTGCACCCAAGCGATAGGCCGCTACTACTTCTTTAATTTCTGCCAATGTCAGTGCGCGTGGCTCGTCGTAATCTTTCATGGGGCGAACCAAGCTGACATGACCAGCAGGGCGAATAGCACTAGGGGCAACGGGCTTTTCGCCATTCAAATAGATTGGATCGGAAATACGCCCTACGTGCCACAGCTGTAAAAAGATGCGGCTACCCGCTTTGTGTACGGCCTCGGTGATGAGTTTCCAACCTTCTACTTGCGCGTCTGACCAGATGCCGGGAGTGTCAGGGTAGCCAACTCCCATAGGTGTGACTGACGTGGCCTCAGACAAAATCAGGCCGGCGCCACTACGCTGTTGGTAATACTCTGCCATCATCGCATTGGGTACTCGGCCTTCATCTGCGCGGCAGCGGGTGAGGGGTGCCATGACAATTCGGTTTTTCAGTGTTAGGCCGCCAATGGTGATAGGGTCAAATAGTGTTGGCATGATGGATCTCCAGTTAAAGTTGATCGTTCAAGCGCGCGAGAAATGCCTGAATGGCCTCTTCATTGCGCGAAAAAAAGTTCCACTGACCGACTTTGCGGCTGGTAATGAGCCCAGCGCGTTGCAGCGTGGCCAGGTGGGCTGATACGGTGGATTGGGACAGACCAGCCTTTTGGTCAATTTTTCCGGCGCACACACCAAAGCTCAGCGGATGCTCCTGATCGGCAAAATGCAGTTCCGGTTGCTTGAGCCAATTCAAAATTTCCCGTCGCATAGGGTGCGATAGCGCTTTAATCATTTCGTCGAGTTCTGCAGTACTCATGGGCTTCTGGCCTTATCTGATCAGTTTGTATCTTTGTATATTTGTATATCGCGATTTATGAAAATATATATCGTTAATTGTCGATATACAAAGACCGTTTAATTCTGTTCCCAGCAAAAAAATGGCGACAGTGGTTATAAATGGTGGTTGTTAGCGGGAGAGAGGGTGATGGCGATTGCAGTTGAACTGCAATCGCCAGAGGGATAAATCAACAGCAGTTAACGGGTGATGCGGCCTTTTAAGAAATCCAGAATGTCAGCGACTGCAATTTCTTGTTTCTCTGCATCGCGACGGCCTTTGTATTCGACGTTGCCGGCTTCCAATCCGCGGTCGCCTACCACGATGCGATGTGGAATCCCCATCAGATCAGTATCCGCAAGCATGGTGCCGAGACGTGCTTTGTCCTCATCCATCAACAACACATCAAAACCCAGTTCCTGCAGTTCTGCGTAGAGTTCTTCACACTTGGCTGCAACAGCAGGGGATTTTTGCATGTTGATTGGCACAATGGCGATATGGAAAGGTGCGATTGAGTCGGCCCAGATAATGCCATTTTCATCGAAATTCTGTTCAATGGCTGACGCCACAACGCGAGTTACGCCTATGCCATAGCAACCCATAATCATGGTCTGCTCTTTGCCATTCACATCCAATACCTTGGCTTTCATGGCTTCGGAGTACTTGGTACCCAGTTGGAAAATATGGCCCACTTCAATGCCGCGCTTAATTTCCAGTGTCCCTTGGCCACAAGGGCTTGGGTCGCCAGTTACTACGTTGCGAATATCGGCAACCAGCGGCGCCATTGCATCGCGCTCCCAATTTACGCCGGTCAGGTGGAAACCGTCTTTGTTCGCACCGCAGACAAAATCAGACAGGTGTGCAGCGGAGTGATCGACAATCACCGAAATATTCAAACCAACAGGGCCAATAGAACCAATGCCAACGCCCAATTCTGCTTTGATGCGTGCTTCCGGGGCCAGCGTCAGAGGCGATGCTACACCGGTTAATTTCTCGGCTTTGATTTCATTGAGTTCGTGATCGCCACGCAATACCAAAGCAACCAGCGGTTGGGTTTTGTCTTCGCGCACTTCACCCAAAACGATCAGGGTTTTAACGGTTTGCTCTGGGCTGACATTCAAAAATGCGCAAACATCTTCGATGCTGTGTTTACCGGGAGTCGCAACTTCCTGCATAACATGTTGTGCAGCAGCGCGTGGAGTTGTTGGTGGCAGCGCTTCGGCTTTTTCAATGTTGGCGGCGTAGTCGCTGGCGTTACTGAAGGCGATGTCATCTTCACCACTTTCGGCCAATACGTGGAATTCATGGGAGAAAGCGCCGCCGATAGAGCCGGTGTCGGCCAATACTGGACGGAATTGCAAACCTAAGCGGGTGAAAATGTTGCAGTAGGTTGCGTGCATTACGTCATAGGTTTCTTGCAGCGATTCAGTACTGGTGTGGAAAGAGTAGGCGTCTTTCATGATGAATTCACGCGAGCGCATTACGCCAAAACGTGGGCGAATTTCATCGCGGAATTTGGTTTGAATTTGATAAAAATTCGCAGGCAATTGTTTGTAGCTTCTGATCTCGTTGCGGATCAAATCGGTAATGACTTCTTCATGGGTTGGGCCAAGGCAGAAGGGGCGGTCGTGGCGATCATTGATACGCAGCAGTTCCGGGCCATATTGGTGCCAACGGCCTGATTCTTCCCATAATTCTGCTGGTTGCACTACTGGCATTAATACTTCCATTGCGCCGGATTTATTCATTTCTTCGCGCACAATATTTTCCACTTTGCGCAATACACGCAAGCCCAGCGGCAGCCAGTTGTAGAGGCCAGAGGCCATCTTGCGGATCATGCCCGCACGCAGCATTAATTGGTGGCTGATGACTTCAGCATCGGAAGGTGTTTCTTTCAGGGTGGCAATTAAAAATCGACTGGAACGCATAGTTATGACTTCTTGATGGCTATAATGGGAATCAAAGTCGCTTATTCTACGGCGGTTGGCGGTATTGGTATAGCGCCTCGGCTGCGCAGATCGCCATCCTGATTAATAAAAAATCTATTTAGCTAAAGGAAGCCAATCATGTTTGAACTTCATCCGCGTCTTGCTCAGGACTCTGTTGTTATAGGTGAATTTGATTTGTCGCTGCTGCTATTAAGCAGGGATGCAAATTACCCTTGGTGCATTCTGGTTCCCAAACGGGAAGATGTATTTGAAATTCACCATTTGGATGAAGAAGAGCAATTGCAGCTGATTCGTGAGTCCTGCCGGTTGGCAGAGGTAATGACGAGCTTGTTTGATGCCGACAAAATGAACGTGGCGGCGCTGGGGAATGTGGTGCGCCAGCTGCATGTGCATCATATCGCGCGGTTTACGGATGATCCTGCTTGGCCGCAGCCGATTTGGGGGAAGTTGCCTGCAAAAGACTACGCGGAAGAGGAGTTTGCTGAGCGAATCAAGCGCTTGCAAAACGCTCTGGTCGGTGAGGGTTTTAACATCCTGTAGCAGATTACTCTGCAAGCAAAAATAACACATAGTAGATAAGAAAAAGCCCTGCTGTGTTTAAACAGCAGGGCTTTTTCTTATCTACTAACTTTTTATGTCGCCAACTAAAACTGATTAAACAGCAAATTCTTTCAGTTTTTTCAGTGGGCGTACTTTTACAGAAATGCTTGCTGGTTTTGCTTTGAAAGTCACTTCTTCTTTAGTGAAAGGGTTGATGCCTTTGCGTGCTTTGGTCGCAGGCTTTTTCACGGTAGTGATTTTCAACAGGCCTGGGAGTACGAACTCGCCTACACCTTTTTTCTTGATGTGACCTTCGATGATGTTGGTCAATTCATCCAATACTGCTTGAACTTGCTTTTTGCTCAGCTCAGTCGCATCAGAAATTTGTTGCAGCATTTGAGTTTTGTTTTGACGTTCAGCAATAGCCTTAACTACAGCAGGAGCAGCTTTAGCAACTGGCGCTTTTTTAGCAGCGGCTTTTGGAGCGGCTGCTTTAGCAGCAGGTGCTTTTTTAGCAGCGGCTTTTGGTGCTGCTTTCGGGGCAGCTACTTTTGCGGCTGGCGCTTTAGCAGCAGGTGCTTTTTTTGCTGGAGCAGCTTTAGGGGCGGCAGGTTTTTTGGCAGCCATATTGATTTCCTTCTATTTATTGATGAGGAGTAAGAGTACTTAGCGGTTGAACTATCTATACAAGTAAAACTAACAAAAAGCCCTGTATTTATAGGCTTAAACAGCCGCCCATGCAGGTTGACGCTATATATATAGGATAAAAAACCAATCGGCAACAAAAAATACAAGGCTTTTCCGGCAAAAACCGCTTTTTTTACGGGTTGTGATGTTTGGCAACAGATTTGAGTGGTAGGAGTTGATAGGTCGGTAATTTAGATGTGCAAAATTTGAAATTCTGGTTCAGGTTCACCGTATTGCCACAGATAATTAAATTCTTCGCGCAGCGACTTTATTTCGCTTGCGGCGGCACTGTTAAAAAAACCGCGATGAATTGCATCATCATTTTTGAAAAGCAGTTTGTCGGTATCGCCCAACATGTATGCCATGGTTTTATTATTGGGTTCAACTGTCATCTTGCGAACGATAATTTTGGATGAAATTCTCTGTGCGAGTCGTACCAGTGTGTGGCCTGATTCTATAGCTGGTTTGGTGTCTTTGATCAGTATTTGTACCTGTGCATTACGGCTGGAGCGTGCAAAGTTGGATAGCTGTTGTAGAAACTCTGGAGTTGCGTAAACCAATGCATCCAGATTCTGCGTGAGAATGGCAATTGAGCGGCGGCTGTGTTGTACGAGTTGTTCACTGTAATGGCGAAAATCAGTGATGCCATCGAGTAGCCACAGTGTTTCACAGCTGGATGATTGTTCGGCCATCTAAATTTCCTTGCTCTCTTTACTTGGTTAAATCCGATTTCGCTAAATACATACTGATGTGCGGAATGCCTGCATCCATAAACACATCGCCTTCAGCGACAAAGCCCAAGGTTTCGTAAAAATGTTGCCGCTCGATTTGCGCGTGCAAATACATCTGATTCAGCGGTGCGGTTTGTGTGCAGTGGGCGATAATCGCCTGCATTAATTGATGGCCAATTCCTTTATTGCGAAACGGCTTGAGAATAGCGACGCGGCCAATATGAAAACGTGTTTTGCCGTCATCGCTTTCAAGCAGCACGCGCGCGCAACCGATAGCTGTTCCGGTTGCGGAGACTGCTAAGAAATGCAGCGCCTGTTCATCCAAACCATCCCACTCATCGGCAGCGCCGACACCTTGTTCGCGCATAAAAACAAGCGTGCGGATATTCATCAATTCCGCTTTGTGTATCTGCCAATCAGTGAGAAGGATGGAGTAGGGCATGGTGTTTTCGTCAGTCTGTTATTCGTCAACCAACTATTCATCAACCAAGAGGGTTTCTTGATTGACCAGCTGGGTGATGGCGGCGCGATTTTGTGGATCTTGTACCAGTTCTTTTAGTTCGCGCCAGCTGATTTCGACCTCTTTACACACCAATTCAGCCAGTGCGCGCGAGCAGCAAATAGCTTCGCCATCGGCAAATAGCAAGGTGCCTTTTTCATCGCTGTGGAAGGCGAGGCGAGCAGATGGATGACGCCACAAGAGTTCACCATCGGCAAGTGCGGATTGCCATTCATCCGCATCTATATCCAGCGGTTCTTCTTGGGTCTGCTCCAGATATTTTCGTTCAGTCATATATTTGCCGAACCAAAATGCGATTTTTTCCTGAGAGAGATGCTGCAAAACAATTTCACGCACTTGATCGATGGCTTTTGCGTTTATCTCGCCGGGATTGTCTTGCAGAGTTAAATCCGGGTCGGCGTAGCGCAGATCGTCTTCAACCGAGAGTGCGATTTCCTGACCGATTTCGGAAATGATATCGGCGTGGCTAGGCGCGCGGAAACCAATCGAGTAAGTCATGCAATCATCGCCTTGAGCATTACCCCAGTGTGCGATGCCAGGCGGGATATACAGCATATCGCCGGGTTCAAGTACCCACTCATCGGTGGTGTGGAATTCACTCAGAATCTTTAAACGCGTGCCCTCAACACGCGGTGAATTGCTGTCGCACATTTGGCCGAGTTTCCAATGGCGTTTGCCCAAGCCTTGCAGCAAAAATACATCGTAGTAATCGAAATGAGGGCCTACACCACCTTGATCGGGCGCGTAGCTGATCATGATGTCGTCCAAGCGCCAGTTAGGGATAAAACGAAATGCATCGAGCATTTGGTTTACTTCCGGCACAAATTGGTCGGCTGCTTGCACTAATAGCGTCCAGCGCGATTCGGGTAGACTTTCAAAGGTTTTTTCGTCAAAGGGGCCGTTGCGCAATTCCCAAGGTGTTGCACCATTTTCCAGAACGATACGTGACTCCACTTCTTCCTCCAGTGCAAGGCCAGCGAGTTCATCGGGAGAGAGTGGCGATTCAAAATTGGGAAAAGCATTGCGAATCAATAGCGGTCTTTTTTGCCAGTAATCGCGCAGAAATTCTTCGATGGGCATATCGCCGAGATGGGTAAGGGGAGTGGTCATGGTTGTTACCTGCAGATGTACATTTATACCCATAAAATTAAGGGCTCATGTGAGCCCTTAATTTTATCGTGGTTTAGATTGCCTTAGCTTGATCTATCGCATTACCAATGTAATTTGATGGGGTCAAATCGCGCATGGTTTGTTTGGCGTGTTCTGGAATATCCAGAGTTTCAACAAACGCCGCCAATACTTCGCGGTTAATGGTTTGGCCGCGGGTCAGGGCTTTTAATTTCTCATAAGGCTCAGCAACGTTGTAGCGACGCATAATGGTTTGGATTGGCTCGGCCAGTACTTCCCATGAGTTGTTCAGATCTTCCGCGAGACGCGCACGGTTAATTTCCAGTTTGCCCATACCTTTTAAGGTTGATGCATAGGCGATCATGCCGTAACCAAAACCAACACCCATATTACGCAATACGGTGGAGTCGGTCAGGTCGCGCTGCCAGCGGGAGATTGGCAGTTTTTGTGCGAGGTGAGTGAAAATTGCATTGGCGATACCGAGGTTGCCTTCGGAGTTTTCAAAGTCAATCGGGTTAACTTTGTGTGGCATTGTGGAAGAGCCAACTTCACCGGCGATGGTTTTTTGTTTGAAGTAACCGAGAGAAATGTAACCCCAAATGTCGCGGTCAAAATCGATCACGATGGTGTTGAAGCGAGCGATAGCATCAAACAATTCAGCGATGTAATCGTGCGGTTCAATTTGGGTGGTGTAGGGATTCCAGCTTAAGCCCAAGCTTTGCACAAATTCTTGTGCATTCGCTTGCCAATCTACATCCGGGTAAGCAGACAAGTGTGCGTTGTAGTTACCAACAGCGCCGTTGATTTTGCCGAGCAACTCAACTTCTTTGACCGCTTTGATTTGACGGCGCAGACGTGCAGCAACGTTTGCCATCTCTTTACCGACAGTTGTTGGTGATGCGGTTTGACCGTGAGTACGCGAGAGCATGGAATCTTCCGCGTAATCGTGTGCAAGTTTGGCGATGCCATCAACAATCGCTTCTGCATCTTGCAGGAATACTTTGCGGCCTTCACGCAGCATTAATGCGTGCGACAGGTTGTTGATGTCTTCAGAAGTACAGGCGAAGTGAACAAATTCCAAAACGGCTTCAAGCTCAGCGTTGCCAGCAAATTTATTTTTGAGGAAATACTCAACCGCTTTTACATCGTGATTGGTGGTGCGTTCGATATCTTTTACTGCTTGTGCATCGACCTCGTTAAAGTTGGCCACAATTGCATCCAATACCGCGTTAGTCGCTGCACTGAATGCAGGAACTTCAGGTACACCGGCCAAACGGCTGAGTTGTTGCAGCCAGCGGACTTCCACTTCTACGCGGAAACGAATCAAGCCGAATTCGCTGAAAATGCTGCGCAGAGCGACGGTTTTGCTGCCATAGCGACCGTCTACAGGTGATACGGCGTTAAGCGCGGTGAGCGTATTAAATGAATTGTCCATGGTGGTTCTCGATTAAAAATGAAAGATAAAAAAACTAAATACGGAATTTGATATTCGATGCCGGGTTTATAGGCGACGCAATAAGTCATCTACCTGTTGGGCGATATGCTTGCGATAAAACAGCAATTGCAAACGGTTGCCGCCCACTTGTCGCCATAAAATCGCGGAGCGCATTGCGGCGAGCAGCAGAGCGCGAATTTGGTTGGCGATACGTTGTTGTTGCAGATAATTGTAGTCGCCATTCACCTGAATACGAAAACGAAAGGTGCTCAGGGTTTCAGTGTATAGCGTGCCTAAATTGGCGATGACGTTGTCATGGGTCGTTGAAAAATGTTGGGCCTGTTGCGCAACCTGTTCTAAACGACTGCCTATTACGCCGAGCATATCGCGGCGGCCAGCGAGCTTTTTCTGCAAGTGCAAAATACCTAGGCCATAACGCAGGCAGTCGCGATGTTTTTGCGAGCCGGGGCGCAGCAATTCACGCATCACTTCCAAGCCTGTGCGTAAGTTTTCCAGATTGCCGCCGTAAACGTCGCGCGTGCTGGCAGGATTGAGATCGAGCATGCTTTCAATACTGCATTTGTAGGCATCGGGCGGGACATGGCCAGTTTTCGCAACCTGTTCAACCAGTGCGGTCGCTTGAAATATGCCCGCAAGGGCGATGGTAATGTCTTGCCAATTTTTGCTCACGCGGATTCTCTCGGCTATTTAAAAGTATCTAGGGCGAATTAACGGTTGTCTGTTGATTCGATGACGGCGCCACCAAGGCAGATGTCATCGCTATAGAACACTACGGATTGCCCGGGAGTCACGGCGCGTTGAGGCTCATCGAACTGAACATCCAAAGTGCCATTTGCTAGCAGGCTGACAACACAGGCTTGATCCGGCTGGCGATAGCGGGTTTTCGCCATGCAGCGAATAGTAGGTGTGGGCGGCACACCATTAATCCAATGGGCTTGCTGAGCAATCAGGTGATTGGTGTAGAGCAGTGGGTGATCTGTACCTTGCACAACAACCAACACATTACGGGTGAGATCTTTTTGCGCCACAAACCAAGGTTCTTCATTGGCACCTTTAACGCCGCCGATTCCCAGCCCTTGGCGTTGGCCAATGGTGTGGTACATCAAACCCATGTGCTCGCCAATCACTTTGCCATCGGGCGTTTGGATTTCGCCCGGTTGTGCTGGAAGATATTGCTGCAAAAAGTCTTTAAAGCGGCGCTCACCGATAAAACAAATGCCGGTGCTGTCTTTTTTGTTGTGAGTGATCAAACCATGCTCTTCGGCGATGCGGCGCACTTCCGGTTTTTCCAGCTCGCCCACGGGGAAGAGGGATTTGGCAAATTCAGCTTCGCCTACGGCATGTAAGAAGTAGCTTTGATCTTTATTGGGATCGAGACCTTTTAAGAGGTGGGCATGACCATCGTGGTCAGCGCGGCGCACATAATGGCCGGTTGCGATAAGTTCGCCGCCGAGCATGCGCGCGTATTCCATAAACACTTTGAATTTGATCTCGCGGTTGCAGAGGATGTCCGGGTTGGGCGTGCGTCCGGCTTTGTACTCTTCAAGGAAATGCTCGAAGACGTTATCCCAGTATTCCGATGCGAAATTGGCAGTATGAAGTTTGATGCCGATACGCTCGCACACCATCTCCGCATCGGCCAAATCCGCTTTAGCTGTGCAGTATTCAGTGCCGTCGTCTTCATCCCAGTTCTTCATAAACAGGCCTTCGACCTGATAACCCTGTTGCTTCAGGAGTAGGGCAGAGACGGAGGAATCAACACCGCCGGACATACCGACAATGACCTTTGGGCCTGAGGCGATAGAGGAATCCAAGACGGGAGCGGGAATAGCGTCTGACATAAAGAACAACTGCTGGGAAAGGGAAAGGCGGGCATTTTACCCGCCTAAGGCAATCACTGCCACCTTCGTAAGTTTCTGTTGGCTATTGATCGTCGCCCACAACCGATAGTGGAAAGCGGCGTCCGGCCAGATATTCTTCAATGATCTGCAAGGTCATAGGGCTGCGCAACTGGTCTTTGCGGGCGACAAGTTCTTCATAGCTCAGCCATACGGCCTCGATGATGCCTGTGTCCAGTTTGTAGTCAGGGGCGTGACTTAGCGCTTTAGCAATAAAAGTGGTACGGAAGTAGGTGATGCCATTGCTCGGTGCGGTGTACAGATTCACGCCCACCACGCCAGTCAGTTCTACTGTCCAGCCAGTCTCTTCCAGTGTTTCGCGAATTGCAGCTTCTTTTAATGTCTCGTTCGGATCCAAGTGACCGGCGGGTTGGTTGTAAACCTGTTTGCCATCAGCCTCTTCATAAACCATCAAAAAACGATTGTCGCGCTCAACAATAGTGGCGACGGTAACGTGTGGTGCCCAGGTCATAAATAATCCTTGGATAAATAAAAGAGCTGTTAATCCTAACAGACTTGATATTAAAACCTGGTGTGTGTTTTAAAGGATAAGGTTATCTGGCAGTAGTGTCTTGTGATCGCGCTTATCTATGTGCGGCTAAAACTATCTGCTGACATCTTTTGTCATGGGGTTTGCTGAGAATGGCCAGCGCGGCGAATGATGAATGTCATCACTTCATGTTATGACTAACAATTCGTTGGACATTGATTCAAAAGGGAATATTATTCGCCGACCGACCAGATGGTCGGCTGCTTTTTGTTAATTGAAAAGCAGATCTGTTTTACACTTTGTGACACATGTGTTTTTTGCTTTAGTTAGTGGCTGTGCAACAATTCTTCGGCTGAAACAAGGTTGAAGTTATGGTTGGGATACCGTCGATCTTTCGCCCTCCCTCCTATCTGCTTTTGTGCAGTCCTGTTGTGATCTTATCTCTCCTCTCAATGGTTCTTTATTTATGAACAATGTGAAATCAATCGGCATTGCTGTCGCAAGCCTACTAGGAATTGTGTTGATTGTTGGCGGCATCAAAGGTGGCCAGATCGCTACTATGGTGCAGGCAGGTGAAAATACGCCACCGCCATCTGAGACTGTGAGTACCTTCGCGGCAGAGATGCAACAGTGGCCAAACAGCTATACCGCCATGGGAACCGTAAAGGCGTCTGAAGGCATCACCATTACCGCTGAGGTGGCGGGCAAGGTGAAAGAGATTCGCTTTAAATCCGGTGAGCAGGTAAAGCGCGGCACTGTGATTCTGGTGCAGGAATCCACCAACGAAGAGGCGCAATTAAGTGCTGCGGAAGCGCGTCTGCGTTTGGCTAAATCCAATTATGAGCGCTTGGTGGAATTGCGTAAGCGCAACACCGTATCTCAAAGTGAGTTGGATACTGGCGTTCAGCAAATGGATTCTGCGCGCGGTGATGTTGCCGACTTGAAAGCAACCCTTGAGAAAAAACTGGTGCGTGCGCCATTTGATGGCCGTTTGGGGATTCGCGCGGTGGATTTAGGTCAGGATTTGCAAGTGGGCGGCGAAATAGTGTCTTTGCAAGCGACTAACAGCGTGCGCGTGAATTTCCCGGTTCCGCAATTCTGGTTGGTGCAAATGACTCGTGGCTTGCCAGTTGAAGTGAATGTGGGCGATGGCTCCGATGCCACTATCTCTGGTGAGATTACCGCTATTGGTGCTGAGATCAATTCACTGACGCGCAACGCGCAAGTGGAATCCTACTTGGCTAATACCAACAATCAATTAATCCCAGGTATGGCGGTTGAGACCACCGTAACCCTGTCTGAGCCACAACAAGTTTTGGCAGTTCCAGCTACTGCGGTTATCTATGCCCCCTTTGGCGACACCGTATTTGTGATCGAGCCTGGCGAAAAAGCCGGTACCCACAAGGCGCGTCAACAATTTGTGCGTTTGGGTAAAGCGCGTGGCGATTTTGTTGAAGTTGTTGATGGCTTGAAAGAGGGTGAGTTGGTTGCCAGTGCCGGTGCCTTTAAATTGCTCAATGGGCAAGCGGTCACTCTTGGCCAGTTGCCTGTGCCGGAATTCAAATTGGAGCCAACCCCGTCAGATAGCTAAGTGCTAGCGCGGTGTAATCCAACAAGGGATAAATGATTTTCAGCCCATGCTTTTGTCATAGCGCAAAAGCCAGCGAGCCAAATTTATGAAATTTACTGATGTCTTTATTAAAAAGCCGGTTCTCGCGATAGTCGTGAGCCTGCTGATTTTGATCTTGGGGATACAGGCGGGAAGCAACCTGACTGTTCGCCAATACCCGCGCAGTGATATCTCGGTGATTATCATCAATACCGTATATGTCGGTGCTAATGCCGAGTTGGTGCGCGGTTTTATTACCACCCCGATTGAGCGTGCAATCGCTTCTGCCGGCGGGATTGATTACATCGAATCCCAAAGTGCGATGGGCAGTTCAACGGTTACTGCGCATCTGCGCTTGAATTACGATCCACTCAAGGCGATGACAGAAATCTCCGCCAAGGTGAATCAGGTGCGTGGCGATTTACCACCTGAAGCGGAAGTGCCTGCGATTCGTATTGAAGCGGCTGATTCCCAATTTGCGGCAGCCTATCTCAGTTTCAGCTCGGAAATTCTTGAGCAAAACCAAATCACTGACTTCCTGACTCGTTCAATCCAGCCGCGATTGATTGCTGTTGCCGGTGTGCAAAAGGCGGATGTATTGGGCGGCAGAACTTTTGCGATGCGTATCTGGCTGAAACCGGATCGGATGGCGGCGTTGAATGTCACCCCCGTACAAGTACGTGCAGCGCTGGCAGCGAACAACGTGCAAGCGGCAGTCGGGCAAACTCGCGGCTCTTATACGCAGGTTAACTTGCGCGCGGATACCGACATCCAAAGCGTGGATGAATTCAAGCGGCTGATTATTCGCAACTCGCCCGAAGGGATTATCCGTTTAAGCGATATTGCCGATGTCGCTCTGGGCGCTGAAAACTACGATACGGTGGTGAACTACTCAGGTGATACCGCCGTGTTTATGGGCGTTTGGGTTGCGCCTAATGCCAACGCGCTGGATGTAATGAAAGCCGTTAATAAAGAGATGGATGCCATTAAGGCTGAATTGCCCACCGGTTTATCGGCAACGGTTGCCTATGACTCTACCGCGTATATTGATGCGGCAATCCATGAGGTAATTAAAACCCTGACTGAAACCCTGATCATTATCGTCATAGTGATCTTCCTGTTCCTCGGTTTTAGTCGCTCGGTGATTATTCCGGTATTGGCGATTCCGCTCTCGCTGATTGGTGCGCTCTTCATTATGCAGATATGCGGATTCTCGCTGAATTTGCTGACACTGCTGTCGATTGTGCTCTGTGTCGGTCTGGTGGTGGATGACGCCATCGTGATGGTCGAAAACATCGAGCGTCATATTCAAGATGGTATGAAACCTTTCCAAGCGGCGATTGTGTCTGCTCGTGAGTTGGCTGGACCAATTTTGGCGATGACGGTGACACTTGCCTCGGTGTATATCCCGATTGGTTTGCAGGGTGGTTTGATCGGCTCCTTGTTCCGCGAATTTGCGATCACTTTGGCAGGTGCGGTGACTATCTCGGCAATCGTGGCGATTACACTCTCGCCCATGTTGGGTTCGCGCATGCTCAAACCTCATACCGGTTTAAAAGCACCTTTAGAGAAACCATTCGAGCGTTTCCGTGAATGGTATGGTCGTACTCTGGCTGCCAGTTTGCAGAATCGTGCAGGTGTTTATGTGTTTTGGATCGGTATCACTATTATGTGTTTCCCGCTCTATAACATGTCGCCCAAAGAGTTGGCGCCAACCGAAGATCAAGGCGTTATTTTCGGGATTGTTGACTCGCAAGCTAACTCGACGGTGGATCAGTCATCCTTCTATGGAAAACAAGTGAACGAAGCGCTGCTGAGCGTTCCTGAAACTGACTTTACTTTCCAGCTGACTATGCCTACATCTGGTTTCTCGGGTTTGGTAACCAAGCCTTGGGCTGAGCGCGACCGCGATGTATTTCAAATCATGCCTGAGGTGCAACAGAAGCTGGCGGCGATTTCCGGTGTGAAAATTCTGCCGATTACACCACCTGCGCTGCCGGGTGGTGGTCAGTTCCCGGTTGAGATTGTGTTGGCATCTACCGGTAGCATCAAAGAGATTTACGAGTACGCGCTGAAAGTGCAGGACATCATGGCGAAATCGGGCAAGTTTTACTTCTCGACCATGGACGTTAAAGTGGATCAGCCGGAATTCACGCTCAAAATCGATCGCGAAAAAGTGGCCGATTTAGGGCTGGATCTGCAAACCGTAACTAACGATGTAGGCACCTTGTTAGGTGGCGGTTATGTGAATCGCTTCAATATGGCCGGCCAAAGCTACAAGGTGATTCCGCAGGTGAAGCGTGTAGAGCGTTTGAGCCCGGATGATTTGGGTGGCCTCTATGTGACTGGGCCAGATGGAAACTTGATCCGTCTTGATCAGGTTGCCTCCATGACTCACTCCACCGAGCCACGCACCATCAACCGTATGCAACAGTTGAACGCAGTCAAGATCAGCGGTGTGCCCGGTGTTCCATTGGGTGAGGCACTGGCTTATGTTGAGGCTGAGGCACGTAAGATTCTGCCGAAAAACTACACCATTGATTACACTGGTGAATCGCGTCAGCTGATTCGTGAAGGCAACACCTTCCTGCCTGCATTCCTGATGGCAGTGCTGATGATCTTTTTAGTATTGGCGGCGCAGTACAACAGCTTCCGCGATCCATTGGTAATTCTGGCGGGGTCGGTACCCTTGGCGATGTTTGGTGCCTTGCTGTTCACCTTCCTCAAGATTCCAATGCCGATTCCGTTCTTCACCAACGGTTTCACCAGTACCCTCAATATCTACTCCCAAGTAGGTCTGGTGACCTTGATGGGCTTGATTGCGCGTAACGGTATTCTGGTAGTGGAGTTTGCTAACAAGCTGCAAGAAGAAGGGATGGCCAAGTTGGATGCAATTCGCGAGGCATCGTCACTGCGTTTGCGTCCGGTCATGATGACCAGTGTGGCGACTATCGCCGGCCATACTCCGCTGATTTTTGCTGCGGGTGCAGGTGCTGAAGCGCGTAATGCGATTGGTATCGTTCTGGTATTGGGTATGACCATCGGTACTTTCTTCACCCTGTTTGTACTGCCATCGGTATATATGTTGTTGGCGAAAGACCATCAGCATGATCGCGATAATGAGCAGGAAATTGCGGAAGCGATTTAATACGAAAGCGGTAAATGAAAGG
This sequence comes from Cellvibrio chitinivorans, assembly GCF_035117775.1. Classification (NCBI taxonomy): domain Bacteria; kingdom Pseudomonadati; phylum Pseudomonadota; class Gammaproteobacteria; order Cellvibrionales; family Cellvibrionaceae; genus Cellvibrio; species Cellvibrio chitinivorans. The sequence continues at coordinate 134,381 of NZ_JAYKKN010000004.1, read as the reverse complement.
GTGCCAAGCGGCACCCTTTTTTGTTTCTGGCTATTTTGCTACAGGCAGCTGTTTGTTATGGTGCGCGCAATTTCAACGGATAAACGAGCTGCTTAAACAGCGTTTGGAGGTTTGGTTATGGTTCAGGCTGCGACTCATTCACAGGCGATTCCACAAGTAAAAAATATCATTGCGGTGGCATCGGGCAAGGGCGGTGTTGGTAAATCAACCACCGCGGTCAATTTGGCTCTGGCCTTGGCGGCGGAAGGTGCGCGTGTGGGGATTCTGGATGCCGACATCTACGGCCCCAGCCAACCACAGATGTTAGGGGTAGGGCAGCGTCGCCCTGAGATTGTAGGCGAACAAGGCAAACAGCAAATGCTGCCGATTGTTGCTCACGGCCTTCAGTCGATTTCCATGGGCTATTTAGTGACCGAAGAAACGCCTATGTTGTGGCGCGGCCCTATGGCAACCGGTGCTTTACAGCAGTTGCTGATGCAAACCCGCTGGGACAATGTGGATTATCTGGTAATAGATATGCCGCCGGGCACAGGCGATATCCAAATCACGCTAGCGCAAAAAGTACCGGTGACTGGGGCAGTGATAGTGACGACTCCGCAAGACATCGCCCTGTTAGATGCCAAAAAAGGTATAGAAATGTTCCGCAAAGTGAACGTGCCGATTTTGGGGGTGATTGAAAATATGGCGCTGCATACCTGTACCAATTGCGGCCACGAAGAACATATTTTTGGCGAGGGTGGGGGTGAACGTATCGCGCGTGATTACCAAACCGAGTTACTGGGTTCGCTGCCCTTGGCATTATCGATTCGTGCCGATGCGGACGAAGGCAAACCTTCGGTAGTGGCTGACCCTGAATCGCCCATCAGTCAAAAATACCGCGCTATTGCGCGTAAAGTTATCGCCAATGTGAATGCTCAAAATGCGCAGGCAGATGGTTTTCCGGAGATTGAATTCACGGATGATTAACAGTGCCATAGAAATCGTTTAATCGTATGGATAAGGGAGAGTGGAAACGTTTGAAGATGATTAGTTTGCTGAAACATATTGGATGTTTGTTCTGTGCTGGTTTGCCGATGTTATATGCAGTAGCGGTTAACGCGGGTTCTTACACAACTGTAGCGGGTAACTGCGATGGTTTTGCTCAATTGCCCGTTGTAACCCAAGCCGGAACTTGTTTAGGGTTAGTGGCAAGGCGCGATGCAAAAAATCCGCTCAAAATGCCTCGCACGTTGGTGCAAACAGATGATGATAAGTTGCTCGTCGTTGATATGGGGGGATGGGCGCCGCGTAAAGGGCAATTACTTCTTTTGGATTATCGCAATCAGAATTCATTGGCAAAAGTATTATTAAACCAGTTGAATTTGCCACATAAAATTTTGCGCGGGGTAGACGGAAAATTTTATGTAGGAGAGGCAGACAGAATCAGACGCTTTTCTTTGGAGAACGGTGAGGTAGTTGGATTGGAAACGGTGGTGGATAATTTGCCAGTTGATACTGAGTATCTCCATCCCCTCAAAAATTTCACGTTTGATGAACGCTTCAATCTATTGGTAAATATTGGTAGTTCATCCGATCGCTGCGATAAAAAAACATCATTGGATGATTGTATTAGTGGTAAAGAAGCGAGCATTCGTCGCTATCATATCGACAAATCAACAAATACCTACTCTGCTGACTTTGAAATTATTGCGCGCGGATTGCGCAATTCTATGGCACTGGTTGTTCACACTTCAGGCACTATTCTACAAGCTGAAAATAGCATCGACTTCCCTGATGCAGAAGAGCCATATGAAGAGTTAAATATCATCGCAAATGGCAATCGCTTTTATGGGTGGCCATTATGCTTTAATCGTGATGTAAGTATTGAGGGCGGTAATTGTAAACAACCTGAGTACCAACAGCCTTGGACATTATTACCACCCCATGTTGCACCGCTGGACATGATTTACTATTCGGATACAAAACTACCGGGTCTGCAAAACAAATTGCTAATGAGTTGGCATGGCTACCGGATTGTGGGTAATCGTTTGGTTAGTTATTCGGTTGATAATCTAGGGCGTCCGGAACTACAGCAAGAAGCCGTTTTTTGGCGAGCGCCTACAAAGTTCGATGAACCTTACACTCAGCATATCTTTGCACCTAAAGGTGGAATAGGCGGTGCTAGTGTAAAAAAAGAAGAGAAGAAAGTAGCTCAGCATCAAGAAGTGATTTCACAGTGGAACGAAATTCCCGGTGTTCGTCCCGAGGGAGCGCCCGTTGGGCTCACACAAGCGCGCGATGGCAGTATTTTTATTGTGGATGATCGTAACGCCGCTATATTGCGTTTGTCTGTGGGAGAGCAATATCAGCCCAAAACAACTGGCCGATATGTGTCTGCAAAATCATTAGTACCACCTGCTGCGGTGAGAGAGGTTTTGCAACAGCGTTGCGCTCAATGTCACAGCGAACTTTTGCAAGAACACAATAATTTATTAACTCTAGATAACTGGTTAATAAAGCAAGATGGTAGAACAAAAATCGAAATAAAAGTTTTTGAAGATAAAAGTCGCCCAATGCCACCAGATGGCAGTTTGAGCGATAAGGAGAGAAAAATACTCAAGGATTGGTTTGTCAGTATTTAATAAATATGCAGACAAAAATGCCCCTTAGGGGGGCATTTTTTTTGGGTTTTAATTTGAATTAATTTGCCTGTGTGAGATTCGGCAATTCATCCAACGTAATCATATTGGTATGGTTGTACACCTTGATTTTGTGCGCGCTGGTGTTGTAGTAATCGCCACTCCAGAAATTGTCTTTATGAGTGCTGGATTCCAACGTGGTTTCATTAAAGTTGCCGTCGTTCCATGTCATAAACCACAGCCACCAAGCGTTATCCGTTGCCATCTTGTCCGGGTCGGGAATGTAGCTATTTTCACTCAAGGCTATTAATTTATTTTCTGCAGAATATTTGCGTGCTTGAGTGTAAGTGGCGACTTGCGACTTATAGGTCTTGTTGTCGGTATTGTCGTAAATATCGTGGCTGATTACATCGACCACATCATCACCCGGATACCAAGCTGCACTTTGGCCATTCCATACCCACAATAAATTGTGCAGGCCGTGATAATTTACCAAGCGGTCATACATATGGCGCCATAACAAAATTTGCGCGTAAGCTTGCGGCGCAGCGTCAGTGCGAGTGCGTCCCCACCAGAACCAGCCACTGCCATCGTTGCCTGAGGCTTCATGCAATGGGCGCCAAAGTACAGGCACATCGGCATCGCGTAATTTTTTTAACTCAATGGCGATTAAGTCGATACCCGCGTTGATTTGCGTGTAAGCCGCACTGTTGGTATCCAGCGCGCCATCCTTTATCGGGATCTGAAAGGCGGTGTCAGCGGTATAAAAGTGCGCATTGTTAACATCCGCTGTGTTCAGCTTGGATGGATCGCGCCAATGCCAGGCAAAACTCACCAAACCGCCTTTGGCAGAGTAGGCGATGGCCTCTTCGGTCTGCTGACGACCTTCCGCCCAATTAGCGGTCATGCCGTAGTTCATAAAGTCATAACCCATCAGAGCTGGGTATTTTCCTGTGTCAGCGTGTACACGCTCAGCCATATCTATCGTATCTTTCCAGGTTAGATCTTGCTGGCCTGTGAGTGTGGATTTCCCCCAAATACTGCGCAGGTAGGTGTAGAGCGCGCGGGTTTTGCTGGTTGCATTGGTATCAACGGGCGTATCGCGGCCAGCAATAATGGGTAGGTTAGTGCGATTGGCTGGGCAGAAACTGGTTGCTATGCAATAGCTGCCATTTTCATAATCCCATCCCATTTGGTTTTGGGTGCACATAGACCAGGATTTACCATCGACCTGACAGTTACTGGCTGTGCTGCTGGACGAGATAACTGAACTGATACTGGCCGCATTTGAGCTTGGTGCACTTGAGCTATGTATGCTTGAAATTGGGATGCTTGAGCTGGAAGAAACGGCCTGACTGCTAGCAGTACCGGGTGTGGGGTTGCTGTTTCCGCCGCTTCCACCTCCGCCGCCACAAGCCGAAAGGGTAATTGCCAAAACTGCGGACAAGGAAAATGAACAAAAAGGTAATGACGAATACTTCATGGGTTCTCCAGGTTTTTATATTTATCTGCGAGATTTATAAATGTTGTAGTAAACCGATGTAATCGGTTACTCGCAGTCTACAGATGTAACCGTTTTCACGGAAGCCTGTCGCGGAAATAATCTTGCTAGTCGATTGATCTGCTTATCTATGAGTGAATTTATACTGCTTTACAGTGATTTGGCCTGATCCCTCTATCTCATGTAGAATGCGCGCCTCGCTTTTTCTGCCTGATTCAGGCCTAAACCCGGATTAAATTACGCATCATCATGGAAATTAACCCCTTATTGCTTGCCCTTAAAGACCTGACTGAGCGCACCAATGTGCTTAGGGGGTATCTTTGACTACGATCTCAAAAAAGAACGCCTAGCCGAAGTTGAGTTAGATCTCGGTGAACCCAGTGTTTGGGAAAATCCAGAGCGCGCCCAAGCTCTCGGACGCGAACGCTCAGCCTTGGAGATGGTGGTAAAAACCATCGATGATCTCGATAGTGGCGTTGCTGATTCGCGCGAATTGTTGGATATGGCGGTAGAGGAAGATGATGAATCCATGGTGGCTGATGTTGAAGCCGAATTGGATCGTCTGGACAAGCAATTAGGTGTGTTGGAATTCCGTCGCATGTTCTCGGGTGAAACCGATGCGAACAATGCCTATCTGGATATTCAATCCGGTTCGGGCGGTACTGAGGCGCAAGACTGGGCTGAAATTGTCCTGCGTATGTATCTGCGCTGGGGCGAAGCCAAAGGTTTCAAAGTCACCTTGGAAGAAGTTTCTGCGGGCGATGTGGCGGGTATTAAAAGTGCGACCATTTATTTTGAAGGCGAGTACGCCTTTGGTTGGTTGCGCACTGAAACCGGTGTTCATCGTTTAGTGCGTAAGTCGCCGTTTGACTCCGGCAATCGTCGCCACACTTCTTTCTGTTCCGTATTTGTATCGCCAGAGATTGATGACAATATCGAAATTGATATCAATCCCGCTGACTTGCGTATCGATACTTATCGTGCAAGTGGTGCGGGTGGTCAGCACGTTAACAAAACCGATTCCGCGATTCGTATTACGCACATTCCGAGCGGAATTGTGGTGCAGTGCCAGAACGAGCGTTCGCAACACGCCAACCGCGACAAGGCTTACAAAATGCTGCGTGCAAAAATGTACGAGCAGGAAATGCAAAAGCGCAACGCTGAAAAACAAGCGATGGAAGATAACAAGTCTGACATCGGCTGGGGCAGTCAAATCCGCTCCTACGTATTGGATGACTCGCGTATTAAAGACCTGCGTACTGGCGTACAAACCTCTAATACTCAAGCCGTGTTAGATGGTGATTTGGATCAATTTATTGTCGAAAGCTTAAAGGCCGGTCTGTAATTTTTAGCAGCCCAACTATCTATTTTAAATTCAACTTTTTAATTCAACTTTAGTGAAGACTATGAGCAACGAAAATCAATCTGCACAAACAGAAGCACAGGATGAGAACAAACTGATTGCCGAGCGCCGCCATAAGCTGGCTGCAATCCGTGAGAAGGGCAATGCCTTCCCAAATGATTTCCGTCGCGCTGATAAAAGTGTGGATTTACAGGCTGTTTTTGGTGAAAAAACTAAAGAAGAGTTGGAAGCGGCTAATCACGTGGTGAGCGTTGCTGGTCGCATCATGGCTAAACGTGGCCCATTTATGGTGCTGCAAGATGGCGATGGCTCCATCCAGCTTTATGCTGACAAAGCTGCACAAGAAGTAATTAAAGATAAGTGGGGCTTGTGGGATATCGGCGATATCGTTGGTGTAAAAGGTGCGCTGCATAAATCTGGCAAAGGCGATTTGTACGTGAACTTGGAGGAGTATCAATTGCTCACCAAATCTTTGCGTCCGCTGCCGGATAAATATCACGGCCTGAGCGATCAGGAAATTCGCTATCGTCAGCGTTATGTTGACCTGATTGTTAACCCGGAAGTGCGTGACACTTTCCGCTTGCGCTCACAATGCATTAGCTTTATTCGCAACTACATGAGTGGCTGCGGCTTTATGGAAGTTGAAACTCCAATGCTGCACGTAATTCCTGGTGGCGCTTCTGCAAAACCATTTATTACTCACCACAATGCGCTGGATATGGATATGTTTTTGCGTATCGCGCCAGAGCTGTATTTGAAGCGTTTGGTAGTTGGCGGTTTTGAGCGAGTGTTTGAAATTAACCGCAACTTCCGTAACGAAGGTGTTTCAACTCGTCACAATCCAGAATTCACTATGATGGAATTCTACCAAGCATACGCCGACTACAAAGATCTGATGGATTTGACCGAAGACTTGCTGCGTAAGCTGTGCGTTGAAGTAACTGGCAGCACTGTTTTGAAATACCAAACCAGTGAATACGATTTCGGTAAACCATTTGCGCGCATGTCGGTATTTGATTCTGTATTGCACTACAACCCGCAAATTACTCGCGAACAATTAAGCACCATTGAAGGTGCAACCAAAGCGGCGAAAGATTTGGGTATTGAAGTTAAAGATTCTTACGGTCTGGGCAAAATTCATATCGAAATTTTTGAAGAGACAGTTGAGCATAAGCTCGATCAACCAACCTTCATTACCGAATATCCAATTGAAGTTTCACCTCTTGCGCGTCGCAACGATGAGAACCCTGCGGTTACTGACCGCTTTGAATTCTTTATTGGCGGTCGCGAGTTGGCGAATGGTTTCTCTGAGTTGAATGACGCAGAAGACCAAGCTGAGCGCTTTATGCAGCAAGTTCGTGAAAAAGATGCAGGCGACGATGAAGCTATGCACTATGACGCTGACTTCGTTCGTGCATTGGAATACGGTTTGCCACCAACAGCAGGCGAGGGGATTGGTATCGACCGTCTGATTATGCTGTTTGCCAATGCGCCATCAATTCGCGATGTTTTGCTCTTCCCGCATATGCGCCCTGAGTAATTATCAGGTTGTTGAAGATAGCGCCCTAGTGGCGCTATTTTTTTATCTGGATGTTTACCAGAATCAAAAACTTGAAAATCTTTTAGATCCAAAATGTTAGATGTGTCGCGTTTTTATATTTCAGTTGCTTGATTTGTATAAAAGATGTACTTACTCTCATCGGCAGTCGTTTGTCTGATGTAAGTTTGTCCTCCCTCCTGTATTTGATTCCCTTGTTTGATGTTGTTTTGCTAGTTGGGGATTGGTTCAGGTGCAAATGACAACGTTGACAATCGCTAATCGGCGAATATAAAAGGTGCCAGCCTTATGCAGCAACCAGTGACGGTGAGAGTCTTGTTGCTATTCGTCAGTCGTATTTTCTTAAGAATTCATAATGAAAAGAGGGTAGAAACGTCGATGAAAAAAATAATCTCGATGGGAGCACTCATCAGTGCGTCCCTGATATCAACCGAAGCATTTGCAGTGGATTGCTCAGGCTTGGCGCAATGGAACAGCAGCACTATTTACACTCAAGGTAACAAGGTTCAGCACTTGAGCCGTGGTTATACCGCTAACTACTGGACACAAGCGAACAATCCAGCTACCTCATCTGGTCAGTGGCAGCATTGGACTGATAATGGTACTTGTGATGGCGCTACTTCTAGCGTTTCTTCCAGCTCCAGCGTCGCACCTAGCTCTTCCAGTGTGCCGAGCAGCTCATCACGTCCATCCAGTTCATCTGTGCAAAGCAGTAGTGTTGTTTCATCAGTAGCCAGTGTTGGTAGTTGCCCCGCGTTTGTTGCAGGTACTACTTACGCTGCTGGTGCCGTTGTTACTAATGCGGGTGGCGCTTACACCTGTCAGGTTCCAGGCTGGTGCTCTTCTACTGCGGCTTGGGCCTATGCACCGGGTACTGGTAGTTACTGGCAACAGGCTTGGACTGCTGGCGGAAACTGTTCTGCGACCAGCTCGTCTGTAGTGAGCAGTTCTCGCTCAAGTTCCAGCTCTAGCAGTGTAATTTCTTCAAGCAGTTCATCGATTGTTAGCAGCTCCAGCGTGCCATCCAGCAGCAGTAGCAGTTCAGTGGCAACGGACAATGGTCGCGACTTGGTGGGTTACTGGGAAAACTGGCACTGGCCGTTAGAAGTACCGGCATCGATTCCAAATTACACTGTGTTGAACATTTCTTTCCCGTCAATTAATTCAGATGGTTCGCTCTTTTTGGGTAATGAAGGTGGGGTTCAAAATAATCCAACTGCGGCGCAAATTGCTGCGGCAAAAGCACAAGGCAAGCGCGTGTTGTTATCGATTGGCGGCGCTAATGCGACTTTCGTGTTGAACAGCCAAGCACAGGAAGATAACTTCGTTAATTCGTTTATTGCGATTAAAGATCAATTTGGTTTGGACGGTATCGACATCGATACTGAAAAAGGCCTGCACACTAACCCGAATGCACAAATCAATTTGACCAGCCCGCAATATTCAGCGGATTACCTTGCGCGTGCAATCAAGCGTTTGAAAGCGCGTTACGGTTCCAGCTTCCTGTTGACTATGGCTCCGGAAACGGCTCACACCATAGGTGCGAATTTGCCCGGTAACTGGTTGGGGCAATACAATTGGGGCGTGTACTTGCCGTTGATTAACGCACTGCGCGATGACATTAGCTGGATTCAAATGCAGTACTACAACACCGGTTCTATGCCAGGTAAAAATGGTCAGTTCTATAACTCTGCCACTCAAGATGGTTTGGTTGCCTGGACTGAAGCCTTGATTGAAGGTTTCCAAATTGGCAGCACCGGCGTGAGCTACCTTGGATTGCCTGCTAATAAGGTGATCATTGGTTTGCCGGCATCAACTGCGCCAAGTGCAGCAGGTAGTGGTTATACCAACCCGACTGTTGTGAAAGCGGCGATGCGTTGCTTGCGCTCAGGTGATTGCGGTACCGGTTATAAGCCTGCAAAAATCTATCCGGATTTGCGCGGAATTATGGCTTGGTCTACTTGGGAAGATTATGTAACTGGCTATGCGTTCTCTAATGGTCTGAAGGCCTGTGCATTACAAAACCAATGTAATTAATGGCTAAATAAAAAAGCCCTGCTCATTGCAAAATGAGCAGGGCTTTTTGTTTTTGCGTCGATGTATTTTTTTATCTGTTTGCTAGCTGAATTGTAATTCAGTGGGCAATTCAACAATAACGGATTGCTTGGTATTGGGGCAGGTGAATTCGAGTCGATAAGCTAATAACTGTAAACCGGCAGATGCTTTGGTTCCGTAGAGTTTATCACCCACAATCGGGTGGCCGATGTTGGCTAGATGGCGACGTATTTGATGTTTGCGCCCGGTTTCAATGTGGATATCTAACAGCGATTTATTATCGGTCGAACGAATTTTTTTGATGTGAGTGATGGCCGATTTTCCATCGAGATCATTATTGAGTGTTAATTCCGTTGCGGGTAATTCGCCGTGGTCAACAACCCAGGCTTGATAAAATTTTCGCATGTCGCGCGCTTGGAAGAGTGCCGATAATTTTGCCGCGCTTTGGCTGTTGTGGGCGAGGATGATTAAGCCCATCGCATCGGCATCCAATCGATGTACTAAAAAACACTCGCGCTGACGCTGACCATCTTTAGGTTGGCCATTCACTTCAACCCACCGTAAAATGCTGCAGTGATCGCCCCATTGTGACCCCTGCGAAAGCATGCCTGCCGGTTTAAACCAAATGCTGTAATTATTGCCATCATAAATTTGCGTGGCGGTGCCGGGTTTGCGTGCGAGCACTTGCTCGTCGTAAAAGAACTGAATTTTTGAACCTTTGTTCAGCACTTTTGTGGCGCGGCGTAAGCGCAGGGTTTTACCTTTGAGTGCCCACCAGACTGCGCCTTTGTTCATCGCATCTTTAATGCGCTGCTTGGACAATCCTGTTCCTTCGGCCAATAAATCCAGTGCGGTTTGTTCGGCTTGGGTGACAGTGAATTCAAATTTTTGCGGTATTTCAAAAGAAGTATCAGACATTTTTTAGCGTTGAATAAGTGAGAAAATTGTGGCTCTGAAGGCAAGTATCTATAAAGCAAACCTGAGCGTATCGGATATGGATCGCAATGTATTTGGCGATTTCAATCTAACTGTCGCGCTGCATCCATCGGAAACGGTTGAGCGCATGATGGTGCGTATTCTAGCCTTTTGTTATCGCGCTGCGGAAAATTTAACCTTCACCAAAGGTTTGTCCTCTATGGATGAGCCTGATTTATGGTTAAAGCACGATAACGGCACTATTTTGGAATGGATTGAAGTAGGGCAGCCAACACCTGAGCGGCTGAAAAAAGCATCAGGGCAATCGCAAGCCGTGAAGGTATTTACTTATGGGCGCGGTATGGATGTTTGGTGGAAATCCAATAGCGCAGCGATTCGCGCACTACCGAAAGTCAGCATTCATTATTTTGCTGCCGATGAGTTGCAAAGCCTGACGGCACTTGCCGATAAAACCATGAATCTCACAGTGACGATTACCGAGTCTATCGCCTATGTTTCCAGTGCTGCGGGCGATATCACCATCAGCTTGCGCGAGATGGAATAATCGCAGGTGCATATAGGGGATAGGTTATTTACTTTGCTTTACTCGGCTTTACGTCTGACAAATGGTCGCTGCCACCAAAAGTGAGTACACTTGAATACCGTAAAAAAGCCGTAACTTGAATGCCCGCAAGGGCTTTACCCTAATGGCGACCAGCATTCCGCTAGAGGATCACGATAGACAATGAGAGAGCGCTTTTCCCTGATCGCATTTTTGGCCATTTGCTTGGCTATATCCGGATGCGGCAATAATAGTCAGGATGCGGCTTCCTTGCCTGAGTTCTGTAAACAAGATGGTTCGCGGCTGTACATTAAACAAGGCAAAATCCGTATGGAGATAATGCCCAAAATCGCCGCACGTATTTCATCCCTTCAATATGCCGGCCATGAGTTTCTGGTGACTGATGCCGATCAAAGTGCGATTACCGATTGGGGCACTGTGTTGTGGTCAAGCCCGCAAGCTGAGTGGCAATGGCCGCCCATAGATACGCTTGATAGCAAACCCTACACCTTGGGTACTGAAGAAGATCGCTTGGTATTAACCAGTGGAATCGACCCCAAAACCGGCTATCAATTTACCAAAACCTATATGCCTGCTGGTGATGATCGCATCGCAGTGACTTATCGCATTACCAATCACAGTGCACAAACAAAAAAAGTTGCCCCCTTGGAAGTGACTCGTTTGCCACCGCGCGGCAGTTTGTTTTATCCGGCGGGTGACACCGAAGTAACCAGCGGGATTTTTTATCCGCTCAATGTGCAAGCTATTGGCGATTTAACCTGGTACGACTACGACGCGAAAAAAATTCGCACTGATCACCACAAGTCGATGCAAGATGGCAAAGAGGGTTGGGTTGCATATGTTGATAAAAATTACCTGCTGGTAAAAGAATTTGTGGATACCCCTGCATCAGGTATTGCAGATGGTGAGCGTGAAATTGAACTCTTTACCCATGTCGAGCATATTTTTATTGAGATGAAACAGCAGGGCGCTAGTGTTGAATTAGCGCCGGGCGAGCATTTGGATTGGACAGTAATTTGGCATGTGAAAAAGTTGCCAGATGAGTTGGCTGAATCCCATGATCCTCTGGCAGTGGCCAGTTATGTACGCAGTCTGCTGTAAATAAAAAAATCGCCCTAGCGGCGATTTTTTTTGGTTTTTAGTCGGCGAATCCGATCTGCCTCTTCTTTTTCTATCCGCTTTTTTTCATCTGCTTCTTTCGCTTCAGCAACTTCCTGTTGAGTCATCTCCGGGGTTTCCCAGCTAATCGGCCCGAGTAAGCCGCCACGCAATTCGGTAATTAATATCGAAGACACTTTTTGGATTTCTACTCCGCCGCCTTTGCGTGTGCAGCCGCGTTTTATCCCGATCGCATCCAATAATTCCACATCGGTTTCTGGCAGTTCGTCTAATCCGTAACGCTTCTTGAGTGCTTCGGGATAAGCTTTTAATAGGTATTCAGCGGCGTAGAGAGCGATATCGGCATAATCAAATACGGTGTCTTTGATTGCACCGGTAATGGCAAGGCGATAACCGCAGGATGGTGGCGATAATTTCGGCCACAAAAATCCGGGGGTATCGGTTAATAAAATGCCGTTCTCCAATTTAATTTTTTGTTGCGCCTTGGTGACACCTGCCTCGTTGCCGGTTTTGGCAATCACTCGCCCGGCAAGGGTGTTGATAATGGTCGATTTACCCACGTTGGGGATGCCCATAATCATTGCGCGCGCGGGGCGCAATTCGCGCTGGCGTTCGCTCACCAAACTGGTACATACATTTAACAGATTGCGAATTTGCTCGGGGCGCTGTTGGCTCACTGGCAGGGCTTTCACGCCTGCTTCCTGCTCCATCTTTTCAACCCACAGTGCGGTCGTCGCCGGGTCGGCTAAATCGGCTTTGTTGAGCAATTTGATTAATGGAGTGTCGCCGCGCAGCGCGGGAACCAATGGGTTTTCACTGGAGAAAGGAATGCGGGCATCGATAACTTCAATCACTACATCCACATGAGGCATTACTTCCGCAATTTCTTTGCGGGCCTTGTGCATGTGGCCAGGGAACCAATTAATTGTTGACATGATTTACTCGGTGGGAATGTTAAAAATGGTCCAGCTTTTCGCTTGCATCAAAGTGATGTAGCAGTAGGCACTCTTCATCGGTTTCACCTTCGCATATGGCGACGGAAACTGGTGCGATTCGTGCGGAGTATTCGGGATCTTTGTACAGGGATTCATTCAGCGCTTGCCACAAAGGGGCAGGGAACTCGGTAAAAAAATTGAAGCTCAGATAGAGCTTGCCCTTTTCTTCGATTGCATCCACTTCCGGCGAGCGAATGTTGCGGACTCGCTGCAAAAACGCCTCGCGATCAAATTCTCGGCTGTATTTAGGTTGTATTTGAATGCTAATGCACTGCATAGGGCGATCCTCTGGGCGGTTGCGGCGATTATACAGAAAGACTCTAGTCATCAGGCTGAATAAGTCTGCCTATTGCCTGTAATCGGTTTCAGCTATGATGCGGCTTTATCTTTTCTGCTGGTAATTCGTGTGTCATCTCCTTTATTTCGCCCCATCGCTTTGGGCTTATATCTATTATTTTTTACCGCTGGTGTTGTTGGTGCGCTGGTATTGCCTACGTTTAGTTTGTTTCTGGCTAAAGAGATAGGCGCGCGCCCGCTCTTGGTGGGGTTGGCGTTTGCGGGCATCGCCTTGTCCAGTATTGCGTACAACCACTGGTTGGGACATTGGTCTGATAAGTTGGCGGATCGCCGTCCCTTGGTGATTGCTTGTTGTTTGCTCGGCACTCTCGCGTGTGTGATTTTTGCGTTATCGCGTAATTATTGGCTGGTGGCGATTACGGCGGTTTTACTGCTGAGCTTATCGATGGTCTCTTTTTCGCAAATCATGGCTTACAGTCTTGATTACGCCGAAGCAGAAATCCCCGGCGAGCGTATTCCCCTATTTAACGCAATCATGCGCGCGCAAATTGCTTTTGCTTGGGTGGCCGGCCCACCCGCAGGATTTTTACTTGCCACCTATTTTGGTTTTGATGTGAGTTATAGCGTTGCTGGTATTTTGTATGTGTTAGTTGCTGCCGCAAGTATCAAGCTGATGCCACGTTTGACGCAAAAAAATAATCTGCGTGAGTGTGCCGCGGATCAACCTGTTTTACCGCCGCTTGCGCCCACGATTAAACAATCCCTTTGGTTGTGTGCGATTGCCTTCTCGTTATTTTGGGGAGTGAATAACGCCTATCTGATTAGTTTGCCGATTCACCTCAAAGACAACTTGCATTTGGATACGCAGTGGATGGGCTGGGTGATGGGTACCACCGCCGCACTGGAAGTTCCGTTTATGCTGTTGGCTGGTTACTACGCCAGCCGTTTTCCGTTGATTAACTTAATTCGTTGTGCAGGTATTGCCGCACTGTTGTTATACGCAGGCGTTTATTGGGCAACTGAATTGTGGCATTTGTTTGTGCTGCAAATTTTCAACGCGATTTTTATTGGCGTGCTAGCAGGATTAGGTGTTTCAGTGATTCAGGATTTAATGCCGGGGCGCTCAGGCGGTGCGTCAGCGCTTTACACCAATACCACGCACATCGGCAATTTAATGAGTAGTTTGATGGTGGGCTTGGTGGCCGATTATTACGGCTACCATCAGGTCTTTCTGGTTAATATCCTGCTGGTATTTTTTGCACTTTGGGTGTTTGGAAAAGTGAAAACATCGCGCGATTTAGCTTGTGCGAATCAACAATAATTTTTGAGGACTAAGTTTGTACAGGCTTAGTCCTCATCCTCATTGAGCAGTTTTTCCAAATCTTCCACGCTCATCGCAAACAAGCGCTGGCGCAACTCCCGCTCCAGTTGCGGCATGATACTGAGCATCACCTCTTCAACCAAATACTGGCGCGGCTTATTGGTTTTGTGCGCGATATTTTTTGTTGAGTTGATAATTTTTTTAGCAGTTTCGTATTCAAACAGCGGCGGTGGGTTGTTGCCGTGCAGGCGTTCGCGAATGTGTTGGGGTAAAAAAGGATTCTCACCGCTGGCTTTGGCAAGCGGGCGATTCTCTGTTGTAAGTGGTTGTGGCTGTGGTTGTGATTGTGGTTGGGTAGGAACACGATAGGGATTGGGAGTGTTCGGTGCGGCCGCTGCTGCCGGCGCAACGGGTTTGATATTAAGTTGATCAACGATTTTCGCAATTGGTGATGATGACTCATCAAACAATGAACCTTGCCCGGGTAAAACCGATTCGTGGCGGTTGGTGAGTACGGGTGGTTCTATGTGATCGTCATCAGTTTGAGCATCGCTAAAGCGCTCAAGCTGTGCGTCAAGCCTACTCTCCATGTCCTGCAGAATAGGTATGTGGTCTTCTTCCAGTAATAATCCTTTTATCGATTCAAGTTCCTGCAATATTTCGGCTTTGGTTTTATTCGTATTGGCCATGCTGGGTACCTGTTATTGCAATTTTTCTGTTAGCGCAATTTCAATATCGTCATATTTTTCGGGTTTCAATCGGATAGCCGCGGCTTTTGTAAAAGCTATAACGCTCGCGGCTGGATGCCAAGCTTTGCTGCTCTTGCACGACTACTTCACTTAACCGCTCAAAGCGGCTGAAGTAGGCGGGCGTGGTCTTGCTCAAGTTAAGCAATAAACCCTGATGATCGCCAGCATCCGCCGTGAATGTGATTTCTACCGGTGCAGGTTTGCCGCCGTTGATCAGTTGGTGCGGAATAAAACTCTCGGGCTTGAACGTCCAGAGCAGTTCGTCGAAGGCGCGCGCGTCAGCTTCTGTATCCATCGCCACTAGTACGCGCATGCCCATACGTTGCACTTTGTCGATCAGGCGGCAGGCAAACAACCAGCGGGCTTCGCTGGTTGCTTCCGGCAGTATGTAAAAATCAACTTTGGTCACGCGCTTTAAGCCTGATTCAACAGATATTGCACCAGCATGCTTACCGGGCGACCAGTCGCGCCTTTAGCCCCACCAGAGCGCCAGGCAGTACCGGCGATATCCAAATGCGCCCAGGCAAACTTCTTCGCAAAGCGCGACAGGAAGCAGGCGGCGGTCACACTGCCAGCCTCGCGCCCGCCAATGTTGGCCATGTCGGCAAAGTTGCTATCGAGTTGTTTTTGATAGTCGTCCCACAGTGGCATGTGCCATGCGCGGTCGGCGGATTCTTCACCGGCTTTTAAAAGCTCCTTGGCGAGTTCATCGTTATTGCTGAACAGGCCAGTCGCATGGTTGCCCAGTGCGATCACACAAGCGCCGGTGAGGGTGGCGATATCCACTACCGCTTTAGGTTTGAAGCGCTCGGTGTAGGTAAGGGCATCGCACAATACCAAGCGGCCTTCGGCATCGGTGTTGAGGATTTCAATGGTCTGGCCGGACATAGAAGTCACTATGTCGCCCGGTTTGGTGGCGCTGCCGTTAGGCATGTTTTCCGAGGCTGCGATTACGCCCACAACGTTAATCGGCAATTGCATTTCCAGCAGGGTTTGCATGGTGCCGAGGACACTCGCTGCACCGCACATGTCGTATTTCATTTCATCCATGCCAGCACCGGGCTTGAGGCTAATGCCGCCGGTATCAAAGGTGATGCCTTTGCCAACCAATGCAATAGGTGCTTGTTTTTTTGCGCCGCCTTTGTACTCCAGTACGATCAGCTTGGCGGGTTGATCGCTGCCTGCCGCAACTGACAACAGCGAGCCCATACCCAGCTCTTTCATTTGTTTTTCTTCGAGGATGTTGACGCTTAATTTGGATTCTTTACTGGCCAAACGCTTGGCTTCACTGGCTAGATAAGTTGGGGTGCAGATATTGCCTGGCAAATCGCCCAGTGCGCGGGCGAGGTTGACCCCCTTGGCGATTGCCTGCCCCAAGAGCAAACCTTTGGTGGCGTTAGCGACTTGCGCTTTCGCGGCCCCAAAGACAACCTTTTTCAATTGAAGGTTGAGTTCGGCGGGTTTGCTTTTGAGCTTGTCGGCGCGGTAATCCAATAGGCTCAAGCTTTCGGCAACCTGACGTGCTTGCCATTGAGTATCCTGATCGGCAACGCTGATCTCGTTCAGTACGAGGGTGATTTCACTGCAAGTGGTTGAGCGCAGTGCCTCACTGATTTTTTGTACGGCTCTGCGGAAGTTGTCTGCGCTGATATTGCCGTCTTTGGCCGCGCCAACACCCAATACCAGCAGGCGTTCAGCTGTTATTCCCTGCGGGTTCAGCAGCAGTAGGCTTTGCCCAGCTTTGCCTTGGAATCCTTCGCGCTTAAGCAGGGTTTCCAGTTGGCTGGCGTCGGCGCTATTCACGGCGCTGGCCGATGATGAGAGTTTGACGCCTTCATAGCAGGCGATAACCAAACACTGAGTTGCTTGTTTGATCGGATCTATAACTTTGGCGGTGTATTGAATCAGGTTGGATTTGGTAGACGCAGGTTTGGCAGAATTTGCAGAGGCTTTGGCGGCAGTCATAGGAAGTCCTTGGTAAAAAAGCAGTGAAAAATTCGCTCAAGACAAAACGGGCGCGGTGCGTGATAATGCCACAATTTGCGCGGGGCATGGCGGCAAAATTCGGTGAAAATCTGAACCTTGTCGCTTATCGCAAGTCACTGAACTCGCCTGCGCAGACAATTTTTACGCTTTACTGATGGCAATGGATAAAACGCTGTACAGGTTTTGTGCATGCAGTAACCAATGTCCAATGACAGGATTATCATTTTGATTATTTTTCGTTATATCTCGCGGGATTTATTGGTCACCAGTTTTGCGGTGAGCGCGATTTTGCTGGTTATTTTCCTGTCGGGAAAATTCAGTGATTACCTCGATGACGCAGCCCAAGGCAAACTCGCCGTGGATGTGCTCTTCACCATTATTTTTTACCGCATGCCCAATTTATTAGAGCTGATTTTGCCGCTGGGTTTTTATCTGGCGATTTTGCTGGCTTATGGGCGCATGTATATCGAAAGCGAGATGGTGGTGCTTTCGGCTACCGGGATGAGTCAAGGGCAATTGGTGCGCATGACGCTGGTGCCTGCTGCGGTAGTTGCGCTTATTGTCGCCGCATTCAGTTTTTGGTTGAGTCCACTGGGTGCTGAGCTTACGCAGAAAACACTTGCTGAGCAGCGCAACCGCAGCGAATTTGAAAGCCTGCAAGAAGGTCGGTTTCAGTCCATAGGGCAGGGGCGGATCATGACTTATGTGGAGCAGGTGAGCGAAAACAATAAGCTGCTGGAGCATGTTTTTGTCGCGCAATATGACGGCCAAAGCAATGCAATCGTGATTGCTGAAACAGGTGAGCAGGCCTACAACGCAGATTTTGGGCAGCGTTATCTGGTGTTGCACAAAGGGCATCGCTACGAAGGCTTGCCGGGGAGTAACGAATTCAAAATCACCGAGTTTGCCGAGTGGGGGCGTTATTTGCCGCCGACTACAAGTGAGGCTGAGTTCGAAAGTAAATCTGACGCAAAAACAACGGCGCAATTATTTGCTGCTGAAGATCTTGAAAGTAAAGCGACATTGCAATGGCGGATATCTATGCCGTTGATGGTGTTAATCGCCACCTTGTTGGCGGTGCCCTTGAGTAAAACCAATCCACGTCAGGGGCGTTATTTAAAAATGCTGCCGGCGATTTTGATTTACATCTTTTATCTCGCATTTTTAATTAATGCCCGCAGTGCGATTGCTGATGGCGATTTGCCGCTGTGGTTAGGAGTTTGGGTGATACATGTTCCATTTTTGCTGATTGCCTTGCTGATCTTGAATTGGCAAGCGTTTGTGCAATTGCGTAATAAATCAGCGAGAGGTGCCCATGCGTAAAATTACCGCTTATATATCGCGTACGGTTTTTCTGGCGATTGCCATGACATTGCTGGTGTTTATTGCACTGGATTTTATTTTTGGCTTGATTGCCCAGCTTGAAGATGTGACAGAAACCTACACGGCACTGGAAGCCTTTTATTATATGGCGCTGACCGTACCGCGCCGTTTGTATGATTTGATTCCCTACGCTTGCTTGATTGGTTGTCTAGCCGGTTTGGGCTTGCTTGCCAGCAGTAGTGAGCTAGTGATTGTGCGTGCAGCAGGTGTATCGGTAAAGCGTATTGCCTGGATGGCCTTGCGCCCCGCACTGATATTCATTGCTATTGCATTATTGTTGGGCGAATTTGTATCGCCTTATACCGAGCAGATGGCTGATAACCGTCGCCACTTTTTGAAATACAACGTGACTCAGCAGGCTCCACAAAAAGTTTGGAATCGCGAAGGCAATGAATTTATGTATGTGAGTGCGGTATTACCTAATGGTGTTATCTACGGTTTGGCGCGCTATACCTTTAATGATCAACATCAATTGCAATCGGCAAGTTTTACCAAGCAGGCTGTGTATCAGGATGGTTATTGGCAGGAGCAGGATGTTTCTATTACGGTGATGGAAGAGAATGGTGTGCGTAATGAAACGCTGGCTGAGCGCCGTTGGGATACACCCTTCACGCCAAATCTGTTTAATATTTTGGTGTTGAAGCCGGAAGATATTTCCATGCGCAATCTGCATTACTACACCAATTATCTTGATGCGCAGAACTTGTCATCGAGTAATTACAGTCTGGCATTCTGGCAAAAAATCTTGCAGCCACTTGCGTCGGCCAGTTTGGTGCTTATTGCAATCTCGTTTGTCTTTGGTCCGTTGCGCAGCGTTACTATGGGGCAGCGAATTTTTACTGGCGTGATTTTTGGAATTGTGTTTGTTCTGCTGCAAAAACTCTTGGGGCCGTCCAGTTTGGTGTTTGGCTTCCCTCCACTGGTTGCAGTGATGATTCCTATTTTGTTGTGTGTTGCGCTGGGAATTTATTTGCTGAATCGCGCTCGCTGATTTTATAAAGTATTAGCTAGTGGTGTTTTTCTTTTGCCATCAGTAGTGTACGCGTTTTGCTGATTTTATCGTGTAGTGTTTGGCGCTCGGCGTTGGTATAGATAAGCCAATAGCCTGCGCCTAATAGCAATAGCGACACAGGTGCGCATAAAAATCGAATGACGCATTGTGTGTAGCTCGGGCAGTTCAAGTTGTTGCTATTAACGACTTTCATTCGCCAGGTTTTCATTCCCAGTGTCTGGCCTGATTTATGCCAGAAATAGCAAAAAAATAATCCGATTGTCAGTATCCATCCTACAAAAACTACCACGCCAAACATCCCCCAGCTGATGCGCTCACCCATTTGCGGTGATCCTTTAATCGCAACATTAATTCCGGTTATCACTGCGCCATACAAAATGCTAATGGCGGTGATTAACAGTGTGTCGTACACCATAGCTGCAAAGCGTCGCATCAAGCTGGGTGTGGAGTATTCAGGGGTAGTGGTCGTATTCATGAAGAGGTGTTTTTACACTTTGAAATGCAGCGTCCAAGGAGTGCTGGCGTTGGTGGTTTGACCGAGACCGATAAATCCTTGGCCTTGCAGTGGAAGTTCTTCGCGGCGCAAATAAATCGGTGTCTGATCGTCTGTGTACACATAAGTGCCGTTGGTTGAGTGATCAACCAGCACATACTTCCCACGGCGAAAATCGATGTGGCAGTGTTCGCGCGAGGCCAATTCATTTTCAATCAACAGTTGTACCTTGTGCGGGTCGCGTCCGATTAAAAAAGGTGTTTGTTCCGGGAGTAGGGTGATAGGTAGTCCATTAATTATCAGTTCCAGCTGAAATTGGTCGATAAAACGGGTGACTTCCAAAGTGGATATGACCGTGGTGGCGCGATTGTCTTTGCGCGAGTGTTCCCATTCCAAACGATAGATCAGTGTTTTTTCGCTTTCGCCTTTAATGTTGATCTGATCGAACATCTGGCAGTCATTGCGCAGGCTGCATTCCAGCGCATCAACAATCGATTGGGTGATCACAATTTGGTTGGCGCGCGCAATGTGGGCGACACAAGCAGCATCGTTCACTGTATCGCCGAAAACGTCATTAGGCGTGATGAGCGTTTCACCGTAGGCGATTCCGATTCGAATGCCTAGGTCTTTCAGGCGAGGCTCTTTAATCGCACGCTGTTGGATGGCAATTGCCGCTTCGCAGGCGTGTGTGCTCTCATCAAAGCGCGCCATGATTTCATCGCCAATAGTTTTGACCAGTGTGCCCTCGTGAACAATAGTCAGTGCGGTCATAAACTGCACGGCTTCATCAATAATCGCTTTGGCTTGCGCGTTCCCGGCTTGTTTATAAAGCGCAGAGCTGCCTGAGACATCGGCAAACATAATCGCTTGGTGCTGGCTGCGTTGATTCATTCGGTGAGCGGCTTTAGCTGGATGGCGGGCGCCTATGATAAGCGCTTTGCACGGCAGGGGCAAAAAACAGAAGGCAATAAAAAAGGGCTTACATTGCTGTAAGCCCTTTCGGATTTGGTGCCAGTGGTCGGACTCGAACCGACACGCTTTTAAGGGCGCCGGATTTTGAATCCGGTGCGTCTACCAATTCCGCCACACTGGCGAGTGGTGCGCATTTTAATGATTTGCGCTTGGCTGTCAAACACTAATTGCGAAAACTTCAGAAAGATTTGGTTTGTTTATCTATTTGATTCAATTACTAATCAACTTGATCAAAAAGCAGTTTCTTTGCGAGTGGATTTGGTGTGTCTGATTTTGCAAGTGCTCTAAATTGCGTTACCCTGCCGACCTTTTTTACGTCGATCTTATTTCTCGTCAATCTTATTGAAGCTGTCTGACCGTTATGCGCCGCCAGGATTTTTCTTACGATTTACCCGATGCCCTTATCGCCCGAGCGCCCGCAGCCCAGCGGCGCGGTAGCCGTCTATTACAGCTGAATGGCATTAGCGGCCAGCTCACTCATGGGCAATTTCCCGATTTGCTGAATCTGGTGGAGCCGGGTGACTTGATGGTGTTTAACAATACCCGCGTCATTCCAGCTCGCTTGTTTGGGCAAAAGCTATCAGGTGGACAGGTTGAGATTCTGGTTGAGCGTGTGTTGGATGATCGTCGCGTACTTGCGCATACTCGCGCCAGCAAAGCGCCGAAGGTTGATTCATATGTTGTGCTGCAAGATGGCACGCAAGTGAAGTTGGTCGCCCGCCATGATGCGCTGTTTGAATGGGAGTTTCAGGGGGGTGATTCGGCGTTAGTGGTGTTGGAGCGAATCGGGCACATGCCATTGCCCCCTTATATAGATAGAGAGGATGTCGCTGCTGACCGCGAGCGCTATCAAACCGTCTATAGCAAAGAGCAGGGCGCTGTTGCAGCACCGACTGCCGGATTGCATTTTGATGAGCTGATGCTGGAGCAGTTGCGCGCAAAAGGTGTACAAACCGCTTTTGTAACTCTGCATGTTGGCGCTGGAACCTTCCAGAATATGCGCGTTGATAACATCGCTGAGCATCAGATGCACTCGGAAATTATGGATGTATCACCCGATGTCTGTGAGTTGGTGCGCGCAACCAAAGCGGCTGGCAAGCGCGTTATCGCCGTAGGTACAACCAGTGTACGCAGCTTGGAGTCAGCAGCGCAGGGTTATGCCGATGCGAGTCAAAAAGGTGAGATTCACCCCTACAAAGGTGAGACGAGTATTTTTATCTACCCCGGATATCAATTTCAGGTGGTGGATGCCTTGGTGACTAATTTCCATTTGCCAGAATCTACGCTGATCATGCTGGTATCCGCGTTTGCCGGTTATGGTTTTACTATGGCTGCTTATAAAGAAGCTGTAGCGCAAGAGTATCGTTTTTTCAGTTATGGCGATGCCATGTTTATTACCCGCAACCCTGCGGCTGCCGAACAGCCGGTAGGCTTATCCGATTAATATCTGTTTAAAGAATCCTGAGAGAAAAACGTGACTAATCAATGTTTTATGGAATTTGAGTTGGATAGCCAAACGGGCAGGGCGCGTCGTGGCCGGTTGAAGTTCCCGCGTGGCACAGTCGAGACGCCTGCATTTATGCCTGTAGGCACCTACGGCACAGTAAAAGGTATGACGCCCAAAGACGTGGAAGAGATTGGTGCGCATATCATTCTGGGGAATACCTTCCATTTGATGCTGCGCCCAGGCACTGAAGTGATTAAGGCTCACGGCGATCTTCACGATTTTATGCAGTGGAAAGGGCCGATCCTGACTGACTCCGGCGGTTTTCAGGTGTTCAGTTTGGGCAAGTTGCGCAAAATTACCGAAGACGGTGTGACCTTCAAATCGCCAATCAACGGCAGCAAAGTGTTTATGGGGCCGGAAGAGTCGATGCAGGTTCAGCGCGATCTCGGCTCCGATATCGTCATGATCTTTGACGAATGTACGCCTTATCCCGCGACTATCCATGAAGCGCGCGATTCTATGGAGTTGTCGCTGCGTTGGGCTAAACGCTCCAAGGTCGCTCATGGCGATAATCCATCGGCGTTATTCGGGATTGTGCAGGGTGGTATGTATGAAAACCTGCGTACTGAATCCTTAACCGGATTGGTGGAGATCGGGTTTGATGGTTATGCCATTGGCGGATTGTCAGTGGGTGAGCCTAAAGAAGATATGTTGCGTATCCTCGAAAGCTTGACCCCACAAATGCCAAAGTATAAACCGCGTTATCTGATGGGCGTGGGTAAGCCAGAGGATTTGGTCGAAGGCGTGCGCCGTGGTGTGGACATGTTTGACTGCGTAATGCCCACCCGCAATGCGCGCAACGGCCATCTGTTTACCAGCGAAGGTGTGGTCAAATTGCGCAATGCCAAGTATCGCGACGACACTGGCCCGCTCGATCCGCAATGTGACTGTTATACCTGCAAAAACTTCTCGCGCTCTTATTTGCATCATCTGGATAAGTGCAATGAGATGCTTGGTGCGCAGCTTAATACCATCCATAACCTGCGCTATTACCAGCGGATCATGGCGGATATGCGCAAAGCCTTGAGTGAGAATACATTCGATGCCTTTTTGGCAGATTTCTATGGTCGTCAAGGCTTGGAAGTCCCGCCTGCGCCCCCACAATGAGTGCTGCGCCATTGTTGTGAGCTAATTAAAGGGTATAATCCGGCGCCCTTGACCATACCGCAGTCATTTTTTTGGCTGCGCGCAAGTAAAAAATAAGTTGGGAACTCCCTATGTTAAATCGCTATCCGCTCTGGAAATACCTGTTGCTGATCTTTGTCACAGCAATCGGTTTTATCTACTCCATCCCTAATATTTACGTGCCTGATCCTGCCGTTCAGGTCTCTGGCGATTCCAGTGCCAAGGTGATGGACGCGACCGCTTTGGACAAGATTGAAAGCTCGTTAAAAGAAGCGGGTATCGATTATTTTGGTGCTGAGGTAAACCCCAAAACGGCGATGGTGCGTTTGCATAATCGCGATCAGCAAATGTTGGCACGTACAACTATCCAGCGCTCTTTGGGCGATGGGTTTGTAGTAGCGCTTAATAATGCCTCCACCACACCGGCATGGCTGCAAGCCTTGGGTGCGGCGCCTATGAAATTGGGTTTGGATTTGGCTGGTGGTGTGCACTTTTTGCTGGAGGTGGATACTGCATCGGCGGTGGCGAAGCGTCAGGAAGTCAATTCTGACGAGATGAAATCCAAATTGCGCGACGCCAAAATCCGTTACGCATCTTTGGTTGCCAATAAGGGGAATCAAATTGTTGGGCGTTTTCGCAGTGCTGACATCCGCGATGCGGCAGTCAGCAAATTACGCGGCGATTATCCCCAGCTGTCATTTTCCACTCCAGATGAGGAAGAGGGTACGAGCAGCTTCACCTTTGTAGCCAATCTTAGTGAAGCGGCGGTGCGTGAGATTGAAGACTACGCTGTTGGTCAAAACCTGATTACCTTGCGTAACCGTGTAAACGAACTGGGTGTGTCTGAGCCAATGGTTCAGCGCCAAGGGCGCAACCGTATCATTGTGCAACTTGCCGGTATTCAGGATCCGGCTGAAGCCAAGCGAGTGATTGGTAAAACTGCCAACCTGGAATTCCGTTTGGGCGCCAATGAAGACACCTTGGTATCAAACCGAGAAGAGTTTCCTTACAAAGATGAGCTGCAACAAATGCAGCGCGGTAATGCGGTACTGGAGCGTTCAATTATCGCTACTGGCGATCGCGTAGCCAATGCGACCAGCAGCTTTGACCCGGAAACCAATCAGCCGCAAGTAAACATCACCCTCGATAGTTTGGGCGGTACTCAAATGCACCGTGCGACGCGCGAAAACGTGGGGCGTGGTATGGGTATTCTGTTTATTGAATACAAGACTCGCACCCAGATGGTGAAAAATGCTGCCGGTGAAGAAGTCGAGAAAATGACGCAATACGTTGAGCGCAAAGTCATTAGCCTTGCGACAATTCAAAGTGCGCTTGGTGTGAAATTTCGTATTACCGGTTTGGATAGTCCGGCTGAAGCTTCTGAGTTAGCGCTGCTGCTGCGTGCTGGTGCTTTGGCTGCGCCAATGCACTTTGTTGAAGAGCGTACTATCGGGCCATCGCTGGGTGCAGAAAACATCGAGCGTGGTGTGAAATCAGCGCTTTGGGGCTTCGCGATTGTGGTGTTGTTTATGTTTTGGTTCTACGGCATGTTTGGTGTTATTGCCAATATCGCGCTTGGCTTGAACGTACTGCTCCTGTTAACAGCCCTGTCAATGTTTGGTGCGACCCTGACTCTGCCGGGTATTGCCGGTATCGTATTGACCATCGGTATGGCGGTAGATGCAAACGTACTGATTTTCTCGCGTATCCGCGAAGAATTAAAAGCGGGCGCATCACCGCAACAGGCGATTTACGCTGGCTACGAGCGCGCCTTCGTTACGATTCTTGACTCCAACCTGACAACTTTGATTGTCGCCATCATTCTTTTCGCGATAGGTACTGGGCCAGTAAAAGGCTTCGCCATTACCCTCACGCTGGGCATTTTGACATCGCTATTCACGTCCATTTTTGCAAGTCGTGGCTTGGCCAACCTCATTTATGGCGGACGTAAAAATTTGCAGTCGATTGCGATTTATCCGCTTCCACCTTTCCACCGCTTTCGCTAAGAGAGATTGCTCATGAATCAGGAAATGAAAATTATTAATTTTATGGGTGTGCGGAAGTTCACTGCCGCAACGTCCATCCTGTTGGTGCTTGGCTCTATCTTTTCGATTGTATTTTTTGGCCTCAAAGGTGGTTTGGATTTCACCGGTGGCACGCAACTCGAAGTCTTGTTTGATAAGCCAGCTGACCTCAATAAAGTACGTGTGGTACTTGAAGACAAGGGTTTGAAAAGTCCGGTTGCGGTATTGTTTGGTTCGGATCAGCAAGTAATGATCCGTACCCAGGATGAAATGAAGGTAAAAGGTCAGCAGCTTGTCGCTGACAAAATTCGCGCAGCGGGCGGTGTGCTGGAAGCAGTTGAGCGCCCAACACGCGAGTATGAAGGCTTTTCGGATACCTTGGTCATCGCTAATTTGAGCACTGCAGCGCTGCAGCAAAAAGGCGTGATTTCCGAGGCTGACTATGGCCGTATTCAATACGCCGAGCGCGATGGTAAGACCTTGGTGGTGGTGGAAAACTCGCTTGATTCTATCTACGTAAAAGCGCTGCTTGCGGATGTAGAAACTGAAACAGGTGCAAAAATCGAGTTGCGTAGCTCGGAGTTTGTCGGTCCGCAAATTGGTGATGAACTGCGCGACCAAGGTGGCTTGGGGCTGTTAACTGCATTTGTACTGGTGTTCCTGTACGTTGCTGTACAGTTCCAATGGAAGTTCTCCGTGGGCGCGATTGCGGCTCTCTTTCACGATGTGATTATCACCCTCGGGATTTTTTCGTTTTTCCAATGGGATTTTGATTTGACTGTACTGGCTGCCATTTTGGCGCTGATCGGTTATTCAATTAACGATACCATCGTTATTTATGATCGCATTCGTGAAAATTTCCGCATCCTACGCAAGACCGATGCGCTTGACGTTATCAACGTCTCGCTTACCCAAACACTGGGTCGTTCTATGATGACCTCGGGAACCACCTTGTTAGTGTTGATTAGTTTGTTCCTGTTTGGCGGTGAATTGCTACGCGGATTTTCAACTGCATTAATTATTGGGATTGTGGTGGGTACTTACTCTTCCACTTACATTGCTGCCCATATAACGGCGGCACTCGATGTGAGCAAAGAAGATTTGATGCCGAAAGAAAAAGAAGGTGCTGAGCTTGATGAGGCTCCTTGATTGCTGACCGTAAACTCAAAATTCACAACAGCGCTTTCAGGCGCTGTTGTTGTTTTTGGAGTAAGAATTTGTGAGATTGTGCAATGTTGGTATCTCAGGTATCGTCAAACACGGTTTTTACTCTCCCACCAATTCATCCCTTAGGCTGCTAATAACAATTCTATGATCCAGCACATCAGTTTCAATCCCGCTTTACAGTTCAGTGATGACATCGACTTGCTGCGTACCACCGTAGGGCGTTTTCAGCGCATTTTTAATGGCAGCGGTTATGGCTTTTGGGAATGGGATTTACGCACCCAACACATTGAGTGGTCGGGTGAGTTTTGGGAGCGACTGGGTTATGGCGAAGAGGATGCAATTGCAATAAGTGATGCCGCCACTGTCTATACCTATTTGCACCCGGAAGATCGCGATTTTGCGATGGAAGCAACTCGCCAGCATTTGCGTAGCGGTGTGCCGCTGGATGTGTCTTATCGTATTAGAACCAAGTCGGGCGATTACATTTGGACGCAAGTTCGTGCGGATTCCCTGCGCGATGAAAATGGTCATGCGACCATCATGTCCGGTGTGAATTTTGACATCACCGAAATCAAAAAAGTTGAAGCTGCTCTGCGTGAGAGTGAGGCGCGTCAGGTACGTATTATTCAAGCGTCCAGTGATGGTATTTGGGAGTGGTATGCCGATCGTGGTGGTTTCCACTTTTCGCATCGCTGTTGGGAGCTATTGGGTTACGACGACTTGGATGATGTACTCACCGAGGGTGAAGATCGATTAAAAATCTGGCGCAAACATATTTTCCCGCAGGACTTGGCCAAGTTCGATCAGGCGTTGGTTGAACATATGGCAGGGCGCGGATTATTTGATGTGGAGTATCGGCTGATTAGTGTGCAAGGAGAGGTCCGTTGGGTGCGAGGCCGTGGGCGCGCCGTGTTCAATGACAAAGGGCAGCCGATAATGATGTCGGGTACCAATATGGATATCACCGAGGTTAAGCGTGCCGAAGAGCGGGTAATTCAGGCAAAAGAATTGGCGGAAAAAGCGAATCGCGCCAAATCCGAATTTTTGTCGAGTATGAGTCATGAATTGCGCACGCCATTAAATGCCATTCTTGGATACACCCAGCTGTTTGAATATGACGACAATTTAAAACCCCAACAAGTCGAAAATGTGCGTGAAATTCATCGCGCGGGCGAGCATTTATTGCAATTGATTAACGATGTATTGGATCTCGCCAAAATTGAATCTGGCGCTATGACCGTATCGCTTGAGCCGGTATTGGTGTCCCGTTTAATCGCTGAGTGTTTTACCCTGGTGCAGCCGCAAGCAGATGCCAAAGGTATTCGCCTGACCTCATCTCTTGGTGATTTTGCGGCCACCTATGTAGTAGCTGACCATGTGCGTTGCAAGCAGGTGTTGCTGAATTTGCTGAGCAACGCGGTCAAATACAACGCCGTGGGTGGCGATGTTGAGGTTAAGTTAATGGCTCAAACTGGGCAGCAACTGCGTATTGCTGTGCGCGATACCGGGCGCGGTATTCCACTTGCGCGACAAAACGAGGTTTTCCAGCCGTTTAATCGCTTGAGTGCAGAAAATACCAATATCGAGGGTTCGGGGGTCGGTTTGGTGATTACCAAGCAGCTGGTGGAGATGATGCAAGGCCGACTTGATTTCACCAGTACTGAAGGTGTCGGCTCTACCTTTTGGATCGATTTCCCCATGGCTGCCGAGTGGAATACCGAATCGACCTGTGCTGGGGCGTCATCTCACGACTATATTCCTGCGCAGCTGAATGTGCAGCGCCGCTGCAAAATTCTCTATATTGAGGACAATCCAACTAACATCCGTTTGTTGCAGCAAATTTTTACTCGTTATCCACAGTTGGAGCTGGATATTGCCGAAGAGGCATTTTTAGGGATATACAAGGCGCGTAGTACCCAGCCGGACTTAATTATTCTGGATATCAATTTGCCGGGCATGGATGGTTATGAAGTGCTAAGTGTATTGATGAATGACTCGGTAACAAACGTGATTCCGGTGATTGGATTGTCTGCCAATGCCATGCCTTACGATATTGAGCGCGGGCGCAAAGCGGGTTTTCACGACTATCTCACCAAGCCGGTCAATATCCATCATCTAATCGATGTCTTTAACCAGATTCTGCATGATCATTGATTAATCGTCTGATTGGCGTCTCGGTTAGGCGCCATTTTTTTATATCTCCCTCCTGAGCATCGCTCTTTTTTACTTGATCGTTAACAAATGCAAATGTGCGTGGCTTCTCGCCAAAAGCAGCCTAATATTCACAAATGAACATTTGTTCATTGTCGGGTTTTCTCATTCTGCATCATATCCCCCACATTTTTCGTCCAGATTTATTAATGGTTTTTTAAGGAGTTCACCATGTTTTCAGTCAATGGGTACAGGGCAATTATTGCTATTGGAGTTATGGGGTTCGCGTTATCTGCGTGTGACTCAAAAGCTCCTGCGGCAGCAGCCCAAGGCCAGCCGGCAGAAGTAGGCGTTGTCACCTTAGCCGCGCAGGATGTCCCTTTGCAGGTCAGTCTGCCGGGGCGCACTTCGGCGTTTCGCAAGGCGGAGGTACGCCCTCAGGTGAGCGGTATTATCCAGAAGCGTCTGTTTGAAGAGGGTGCCGAGATCAAAGCGGGCACACCTTTGTACCAGATTGATGCGGCGACCTATGAAGCTGCATTGAACAGTGCTAAAGCGGAATTACAGCGCGCTCAAGCCAATGCAGAAGCAGCGAATGCGCGTGAATCCCGCTACAAGAATCTGGTGAAAGTGAACTCCATCAGCAAGCAGGATTATGATGATGCACTGGCAACTTCAAGTCAGGCAAAAGCTGCTGTTGCTGCCGCGCAAGCAGCCGTAGTAACCGCGCAAATCAACCTGAAGTACACCAAAGTCTTGGCGCCAATTGATGGAGTGATCGGTAAGTCCAATGTGACTGAAGGTGCCTTGGTGAGTGCGGGCCAAGCCGCGGTCTTGGCTGAAATCATCCAGTTAAACCCGATTTATGTGGATGTATCCCAATCAGTAGATGAGCAATTGCAATTGCGTCGCGATATGTTGAAAGGTCATGTGTCTGTTACTGATTCAGCCAAAGTTCGCCTGTTGCTCGACGACGGCTCAGTCTATGAGCATGAAGGTGTGTTGGAATTTGCTGAGGTGGGTGTAAACGAATCGACTGGCTCGGTGACACTGCGCGCCCAATTTACCAACCCTGATCGCCTGTTGTTGCCCGGCATGTTCGTGCGCACCCAGTTGGATGAAGGTGTGCGTACCAATGCTTTGCTGGCGCCACAGCGCGGGGTTACCCGCGACCGTTCCGGCAATGCTACGGCGATGATCATCAACAAAGAAGGTGTTGTTGAGGTTCGCCAAATCAAAACTGGCCGTGCAGTGGGCGACCAGTGGTTGGTGTTGGATGGTCTGGAGGTTGGCGATCAGTTGATCGTCGAAGGTCTGCAAAAAGTGAAGCCCGGTGCTCCGGCTAAAGCGGTCGCTCCCAGCGCAGCAGCAGGAGAATAACCACTATGGCCAAGTTCTTTATTGATCGCCCGGTATTTGCCTGGGTTATTTCGATCATCATCATGCTGGCGGGCGCCTTGTCGATTTTCAAATTGCCCATCGCCCAGTATCCCGATGTGGCACCGCCAGCGGTGTCGATCAGTGCCACTTATCCAGGTGCCTCTGCGCAAACGGTACAGGACACGGTTATCCAGATTATCGAGCAGGGCCTGACCGGTATCGATAATGTGCAGTACATGTCCTCGACCAGTGAGTCCAGTGGTCGCGGCGAGGTAACCATTACCTTCCTTGCGGGAACCGACCCCGACATTGCTCAGGTTCAGGTGCAGAACAAGCTGCAAACCGCCATGCCTTTGTTGCCGCAAGAAGTGCAGCAGCAGGGTATCCGCGTGACCAAATCCTCATCCGGCTTCCTGATGGTTTTGGGTTTTGTATCCGCCGATGGCTCTATGGATAAGTACGATATCGCCGACTATGTTGCCGCTAACGTGCAGGATCAGCTCAGCCGCTTGAACGGCGTAGGGCAGATCACGCTGTTCGGTTCGCAATATGCGATGCGTATCTGGTTGGATGCCAATAAGCTTGCGACTTACAACCTGACTACTGTTGATGTAGCGACTGCGATTCGCGCGCAAAATGCCCAGATCGCCGCAGGTGAATTGGGTGGTACGCCAGCGCTGCCGGGGCAGGAAATCAATGCCAGTATCGTGGTGCAAACCCGTCTATCTACGCCTGAGCAGTTCTCCAATATTCTGCTGCGTGTAAATCAGGATGGCTCACAAGTTCGCTTGGGTGATGTGGCGCGGGTAGAGTTGGGGGGTGAAAACTACCAGTTTGAAACTGAGTTCAACAATCGCCCGGCTGCCGGTTTGGCGATCACCTTGGCGTCCGGTGCTAACGCGCTGGATACCGCGACCGCAGTACGCGAACGCATCGGCGAGTTGCAATCATTTTTCCCGCCGAATCTGGATGTGGTTTATCCCTACGACACAACTCCCTTCGTAAAACTCTCCATTGAAGCGGTAGTGCACACGCTGATTGAGGCGATTGTGCTGGTGTTTTTGGTGATGTACCTGTTCTTGCAGAACTTCCGTGCCACCCTGATCCCGACCATTGCGGTGCCAGTGGTATTGTTGGGTACTTTTGCGGTCTTGCAGGCGTTTGGTTTCTCGATCAACACCCTGACCATGTTTGCGATGGTATTGGCTATCGGTTTGTTGGTGGACGACGCCATCGTAGTGGTGGAAAACGTCGAGCGGGTAATGGTGGAGGATGGTCTCTCGCCGCGCGAAGCGACACGTAAGTCCATGCAGCAGATTACGGGTGCTTTGATTGGTATCGCTTTGGTGCTGTCAGCGGTATTCGTGCCTATGGCGTTCTTTGGTGGTTCGACTGGTGTTATTTACCGCCAATTCTCGATCACTATTGTATCGGCGATGGTGTTGTCGGTACTCGTGGCACTTACTTTGACTCCAGCACTTTGTGCGACTCTGCTAAAGCCCGTCAGTCACGATCACCACGAAAAGCGCGGTTTCTTTGGCTGGTTTAACCGCAATTTCAACCGCGCTACCGACAAATACCAATCTACCGTGGGCGGCATGCTGGGTAAAACTGGTCGCTACATGGCGGTTTATGTCGCTATCGTCGTGGTGCTCGGGTTGCTGTTTATGCGCCTGCCAAGTGCGTTTCTGCCAGATGAAGATCAGGGGATTCTGTTTACCCAAATGACCTTGCCGGTAGGTGCGACCAAAGAGCGTTCCAGTGGTGTTATGGATCAGATCGAGAGGCACTATCTGGAAAACGAAGCTGAAAATGTGCGTTCGGTGTTTTCGGTAATTGGCTTCAGCTTCAGTGGTCGTGGGCAAAACAACGGTATTGCCTTTGTGGGTATGAAAGATTGGTCTGAGCGTACCGACGAATCCCAGCATGTAGCAGGCGTGGCCGGTCGGGCGATGGGGGCCTTCTCGCAAATCAAAGATGCGATGGTATTCCCCTTTGTTCCTCCCGCGATTACCCAGTTGGGCACCTCATCGGGCTTTAATTTGCAGTTACAAGACTTGGGCGGTTTGGGTCATGAAGCCTTGATGCAAGCGCGCAACCAGCTGTTGGGTATGGCGTCGCAGGATTCCCGTTTGGTCGGCGTTCGTCCTAACGGTCAGGAAGATAACCCGCAGTTCAAGTTGGATGTAGATCAGGAAAAGGCTGCCGCTTTGGGTGTATCCCTGAGCGACATCAACAGTATCTTCTCAACCGCTTGGGCAGCATCCTACGTTAATGACTTTATCGACAAAGGGCGTGTGAAGAAGGTGTACATGCAGGGCGATGCGCAATATCGCATGCTGCCGGAAGACGTTAAAAACTGGTACGCACGTAATGACAAAGGTGAAATGGTGCCATTCTCGGCCTTTACCTCTGGCCGCTGGATTTACGGTTCGCCGCGCCTTGAGCGCTACAACGGTGTGCCTTCGGTAAATATTATCGGGCAGGGCGCGCCAGGCGTGAGTTCGGGTGACTCTATGCTGGCGATTGAAGAAATGGCCGCCAAATTGCCGAAAGGTATTGGTTATCAGTGGACGGGAATGTCGCTGCAGGAAAAAGAATCCGGTAATCAGGCACCGCTGCTGTACGCCTTGTCGATTCTGATCGTATTCCTGTGTCTGGCTGCCTTGTATGAAAGCTGGTCGGTTCCCTTTGCGGTAATTTTGGTGGTTCCGCTCGGGGTGATAGGTGCGGTGCTGTTTGCGATGGGGCGCGGCTTGTCGAACGACGTTTACTTCCAAGTCGGCTTGTTAACTACCATTGGTTTGGCGGCGAAAAACGCAATTCTGATTGTGGAGTTCGCCAAGCAGTTGCATGAAGAGGGTATGGAATTGCTCGCAGCGACTAAAGAAGCGGTGCGTATGCGCTTGCGTCCGATCATCATGACTTCTATGGCATTTATGCTCGGTGTAACGCCTTTGGTTATCAGTACTGGTGCCGGTTCTGGTAGCCAGAATGCGATTGGTACTGGCGTATTTGGCGGTATGTTCTCGGCGACGGTATTGGCGATCTACTTTGTGCCAGTGTTCTTTGTCGTGGTGTTCCGTTTGGCGCAGCGCTGGTTTCCCTCAAAATCGAAAGAAAGTGAAGCATCAGAATGATAAGCAGCAAATGTGGAATCATTCTTGATGCAACCCTGCGCTTATTGGCAAGCCGTGGTTTCCACGGCTTCTCGATTCGCGATGTGGCCAAAGAAGCGGGTATCGCGATTGGTACTGTGTATCTGTATTTTGAGGATCGGGATGATCTTATCCATAAACTGCATACCCAGATTATCGATACAGTCGCCCAGCAAGTGTTTTCCAGTCACAGTGAAAATGACCCATTGTTCGAGCAATTCAGATGTATGTGCTTGAATTTCTGGGCATTATTTTTGCGCCAGCCGGATATCATTCTGAGTAAAGGGCAGTTCGATCACTTGCCGGTGGAAATACTGCAAAGTCGGCACGAAGAGGTGAAGGTCACACTAATGCCACTGTTTACCTTTTATAAGCAGGGGCGTGAACGCAAAGAGTTGAAGGATTTTCCTGATGAGGTGCTTTTCTCTCTGGGCTTTGAGCCTTACTTCGAGCTTGCGCGTAAGTCATCGCAGGGGCTTATCCAGATCGACGAGCCATTATTGGAATCGATCATAAAGGCCAGTTGGGATGCCATCGCCAACAAATAGAATCAGTTATGCAGGTAATAAAGAAAAACGGCGAGCCTAGGCTCGCCGTTTTTGTATCAGTTGCTCAAAAGTCGCCTTATTTCAAGTGACCCAGATTCTTCTGAACGATTTGCAAAACTGGTTTGAATACCTTGGGGGATCCGCACACGATATGGCCGGTTTCCATAAAATCTACACCACCGTTAAAGTCGCTTACCAAGCCGCCGGCTTCTTTAACCAGCAGAATGCCGCCAGCGATATCCCACTCGTTCAAGTTCATTTCCCAGAAGGCATCAAAGCGGCCAGCCGCTACATAGGCTAAATCCAGCGCAGCTGAACCGCAGCGACGAATACCTGAAGTTTGACCAGCGATTTCCTGTACGCACGCGAGGTAAGGGCCAATGTGCTCAAGCGCGTAACCGCTGAACGGGATGCCAGTACCGATCAAAGCACCTTCCATTCCGCGTCGATTAGATACGCGAATGCGGCGGCCATTAAGTGCAGCACCACGGCCACGGCTGGCGGTAAATTCTTCGCGTTTAATTGGGTCGATTACAACGGCGTGTTCAATCTGGCCTTTGTATTTGCAAGCGATGGAGATTGAGAAGTGAGGAACCCCGTGAATAAAGTTGGTAGTGCCATCGAGGGGGTCGATAATCCATTCGTAATCGGGGTTTTTGCCCGGTTGATGGCCACCTTCTTCACCGCGAATACTGTGGTCAGGGTAGGCTTTACGAAGGTGATAGATGATTTCTTTTTCAGCAGCTTTATCGACTTCGGTGACGTAGTCATTGCGGCTTTTGGTTTCGATCGTTAACAGGTCAACGCGTTCAAATGCGCGTTCAATCAGCTCAGCAGCTTTGCGCCCAGCGCGCAGAGCAATAGTCAACATGGGTTCCATAGAGTACCAATTCAGTAAGCTAGAAGTAAAAAGCCAATGCTAATCAAGCAGTTAGATCGTATCGATTAGATAGCACTAATTCAGGGGTCGGGATTGTAAAAGAGCGGGGCCGCAGGTGGTTTGAGCAATCATTGCATCACACCTCTCGCCAAGGGCGCGAATTATAGCCGCAAGTCCTTACTAGAGGCTAGTGATACTTGACTGTATACTGCGCGCCCTTTTACCTCTCATATACAACCGAGTTACCGCTCATTTACAGCCGAGATTTGCCTATGTCAGCCCAGCCTTTTGCCAATATTCGTATCGTTTTGGTTAATACCAGTCACCCGGGCAATATTGGCGGTGCCGCGCGGGCGATGAAAAACATGGGTTTATCGCGCCTGTATTTGGTGGCACCGCAAGAGTATCCCTCCGACAAAGCAGTCTGGCGCTCTGCCGGTGCGACTGATGTATTAGATGATGCGGTAGTCGTAGAAACGCTCGATGAAGCCATCTCTGGTTGTAGCTTGGTGGTAGGAACCAGTGCGCGCGAACGCCGAATCCCTTGGCCGCTGCTCGATCCACGTCAATGCGGCGAAAGCGTTTGGGCAGAGGCGGGCAACCATGAGGTGGCGATTGTGTTTGGTCGTGAAGATCGTGGCCTGACTAACGAAGAGCTGCACAAGTGCAACTATCACGTACATATCCCCGCGAACCCTGACTACAGCTCGCTCAATCTCGCGACAGCGGTGCAGGTGATCTCCTATGAAGTGCGCATGGCGTATTTGCAGGCAGTTGAGGGTAATACGCTGCCGCAGCATCAGTGGGATATGCCGCCCGTAGAAGCGCAAGCGATGGAAACCTACTACGAGCACCTCGAAGATACTTTGGCGGAGCTGAACTTTCTTGATCGCGATAATCCCAAGCAAACCATGACGCGCCTGCGTCGCTTGTATAACCGCGTGCGTATGGATCAGATGGAGCTAAATATCCTGCGCGGCGTGCTGACCGCAATACAGAACTACATGTTTTACAGCGGCAAGGTGATGAATAAATTCGGGTTAAAACCGGGTTTGGAATCCATGCGCGAGCTGACAAAAGACGATAAGCCTGCGGAATAGCGCAGTTAAATGCGGGCGATAGCCAGCGCTCACCGGATTGGGCGTTGGAAAAAACCGAATACTTGAGTAAAATACTCGGAATTGGCGTCGCGCTTGCTTTCGAAGGTGATTTCAGGATCGCGATACGAGATAAACCCAGAGATTTTGCTGCGAGGCTCCTCTGCTATGAGACTTACTACCAAAGGCCGTTACGCTGTTACCGCCATGCTCGACTTGGCGTTGCACAGTGATGTTGGCCCCGTCAGTCTGGCGGATATCTCCGCGCGCCAAGGCATTTCTCTGTCTTATCTTGAACAGCTTTTTGCGCGTTTGCGCCATTTTAAATTGGTGAAAAGTGTACGCGGCCCCGGCGGTGGTTATCGCCTGATGAACAGTACCGCCGATATTTCCATTGCGCAGGTTGTGGATGCGGTCAGTGAATCGCTGGATGCAACCCGCTGTGAAGGCAAGGGCAACTGCCACGAAGGTGAAGTCTGTTTGACTCACCATTTGTGGGAGGATTTAAGTGCTCGCATTCATCAATTCTTGAGTGAGATTACGCTCGCTGATCTGGTTGCTCGCAACGATATTCAGTCTGTGAGCAAGCGTCAGGATATGCGTGTAATGACGATGCAAAAAGATGAGTCGCACATTGCGATCAGTGAAATTTTGTAACGATTTACGCCCAGTCGATTTATTGCCTGTTTTTACACCTTGTAAGGTATCAATAGTTTTGCGCAAGCCCATTTATCTCGATTATGCCGCGACTACGCCGGTTGCCCCTGAAGTGGCGGCAAGCATGGCGCAGTGCCTGACGTTAGAGGGCAATTTTGCAAACCCAGCTTCACGTTCCCATGTATATGGCTGGCAAGCAGAAGAAGTGGTTGAAGAGGCGCGTGCGCAAGTTGCTGCGTTAATTAATGCAGATCCCCGCGAAATTGTATGGACGAGCGGTGCAACTGAGGCCAACAACCTAGCGCTCAAAGGTATCGCGGAAACTTACCGCGCAAGCCATAGCACTGGCGGTCATATCATTGTGTCGGCCATTGAGCATAAAGCAGTGCTTGATCCGGCCAATTGGTTGGAAGCCCAAGGTTTTCGTATCACTCGCTTGCAGCCAACCGCAGAAGGAATCATCACGGTAGATGCGCTTGTTGCTGCTCTGGAAGCAGACACATTTTTAGTAAGCATTATGCAGGTCAATAATGAGTTGGGTTGCATTAACGACATCAAAACATTGGTTGATGTCTGCAAATCGCGCAATATTTTATTTCATTGCGATGCCGCCCAAAGCGCAGGGAAAATTCCGGTTGATGTAAAAGATTTGGGTGTGGATTTGTTATCAATTTCCGCGCACAAATTTTACGGCCCTAAAGGTGTTGGTGCGCTTTATGTTCGTCGCTCAGGCGATGTAAAAGTTGCTGCGCAAATTCACGGTGGTGGACATGAGCGTGGTATGCGTTCAGGTACATTGCCAGCGCATCAATTAGTGGGCATCGGTGAGGCAGCAAAAATTGCTGCTGCGCGGCTGGCTGATGATGCTGAGCGTATTAAACATTTGCGTGATCGTCTTTGGCAGGGCATTGCCGATTTGCCGGGTATTAAACGTAACGGCTCAGCTATTAATTGTGTGAGCGGCATTTTAAATGTCGCCTTTGGTAATGCCGATGGCGAGATGTTATTGCTCTCGCTGCGCGATTTGGCAATTTCCAGTGGTTCAGCTTGTAATTCGGCCAGTATGTCGCCCAGTTATGTATTAAAAGCCATTGGATTGAATGATGACGCAGCGCAAGCATCGTTGCGTTTTAGTATTGGTCGTTATACCACGGCCGACGAAATTGACTATGCGATTGAGCACCTTCGCGGTGTGATCGTTAAGCTGCACAAGGCGTAGCGCCAGCGCTATCCTCAGCAAAAGGTAAATGTTATGTCTGAACAAGTCGAACATCTCATCAAGAAAGAATATGCCGCAGGTTTTCATACGGCTATCGATTCAGAAACGCTTCCGCCTGGCTTAAACGAGGATGTAGTTCGTTTTATTTCGGCGAAAAAAAATGAGCCGGAATGGCTGCTTGAATGGCGACTAAAAGCCTATCAATCCTGGCTCGAAATGACTGAGCCGGAATGGGCGCATGTCAAATACGACGATATCGATTTCCAAGCGGTTTCTTATTATTCCGCGCCCAAGTCAATGGATGAAAAGCCTAAAAGTCTGGATGAAGTTGATCCAGAATTGCTGCGTACCTATGAAAAATTGGGCATTCCGCTGCATGAGCAGGCTGCGCTTGCCGGTGTGGCGATGGATGTGGTGTTTGACTCGGTTTCGGTAGTGACTACCTTTCGTGAAAAGCTGCTCGAAGCAGGCGTGATTTTTTGTTCGATCAGCGAGGCGGTGCAGAAATATCCTGAGCTGATAAAAAAATATATTGGCACAGTGGTGCCGCAAAAAGACAATTACTACGCAGCATTGAACTCGGCGGTATTTTCCGATGGCTCCTTTGTGTATATCCCCAAAGGTGTGCGCTGTCCAATGGAGTTGTCTACTTACTTCCGTATCAATGAACAAAATACTGGTCAATTTGAGCGTACTCTGATTGTTGCCGATGAAGGTTCGCATGTCAGTTATCTTGAGGGTTGTACTGCACCTATGCGCGATGAAAACCAATTGCATGCTGCAGTGGTTGAATTGATTGCGCTGGATAATGCTGAGATTAAATATTCCACCGTGCAAAACTGGTATCCCGGTAACGAAGAAGGCAAGGGCGGTATTTACAACTTCGTAACCAAGCGCGGTGTGTGCCACACCAATGCCAAAATTTCATGGACGCAAGTTGAAACCGGTTCTGCAGTAACTTGGAAATATCCTAGCTGTGTGTTGCGCGGTGATAACAGTGTTGGTGAATTTTATTCGGTCGCACTGACCAATAATTATCAGCAAGCCGATACCGGCACCAAGATGATTCACATTGGTAAAAACACCAAGTCGACCATCATCTCCAAAGGTATTTCAGCAGGTAAAAGTTCCAATGCGTATCGCGGTTTGGTGCGTATTAATCCGGGTGCTGAAGGTGCGCGTAATTATACGCAGTGCGATTCGCTGTTAATCGGCGATAAGTGCGGCGCTCATACTTTCCCCTATATCGAAAGCAAAAACCCAAGCGCGGTTATTGAGCACGAGGCGACTACATCCAAAGTGAGTGAAGACCAAATGTTCCTCTGCCAACAGCGCGGCCTTGATGCTGAAAAAGCGGTCTCTATGATTGTGAATGGATTTTGTCGCGAAGTATTTAAAGAGTTGCCGATGGAATTTGCCGTAGAGGCAGGAAAACTTTTAGAAGTTAGCTTGGAAGGCTCTGTAGGCTGATCGCTGTTGTTCATCAAAACCAGAAATTGAATTTACCGTGTTAGAACATTATCGGACTGAAAAATTTATGTTACGCATTACTGATTTGTTTGCCCGTGTTGAAGAGAAAGAAATTATTAAAGGTTTGAATCTGAGCGTTAAGCCGGGCGAAGTGCACGCCATCATGGGGCCAAACGGTGCAGGTAAAAGTACCTTGGGCAATGTCTTGTCTGGTCGCGATGGCTATGAAGTGACTAGCGGTAATGTGGAATTTAACGGCAAAGATTTGTTCGAGCTTGAAATCGAAGAGCGTGCACGCGAAGGTTTGTTTCTTGCGTTTCAATATCCGGTAGAAATTCCCGGTGTTAGCAATATGGAATTTTTGAAGGCCTCGGTGGATGCAAAACGTAAGCACCACGGCCAGCCAGAATTGTCGGCAATGGAATTTATGAAACTTGCGCGTGAAACCAGCAAGCGCGTTAGTCTTGATCAGGCGTTTTTAAAGCGCGGCGTTAACGAAGGTTTTTCCGGCGGCGAAAAGAAACGCAACGAAATTATGCAAATGATGTTGCTTGAACCGAGCTTGTGCATTCTCGACGAAACTGACTCAGGTTTGGATATTGATGCTCTGCAAGTTGTTGCTAATGGTGTGAATGCAATGCGCTCACCTGATCGCAGTTTTATTGTGGTGACACACTACCAAAGATTGTTGGATTACATAGTGCCTGATTACGTGCACGTACTTGCGAATGGTCGCATTGTGAAAACCGGTGGCAAAGAATTAGCGTTAGAGCTGGAAGAAAAAGGCTACGCCTGGCTTGAAAACGAGGCGGTGTAAGCATGAGTGATTTTCAACATCAAGCCATTCGCCTGACTACCCAGCAGCAGCCGTTAACTTGGCTGGAATCGCTGCGCAATAGCGCAGCTGAAAATTGGTTGGCACAGCCTTGGCCGACTCGCAAAACTGAGCATTGGAAATATACGCCGCTGCAAAGTCTGCACAAGACTATTTATCAAGTGTGGGGAGCATCTGAAAAGTCACTGCTCAATACTGTGCAGGAAAGTTTTATTCCGTTGGATGCAACCCGCTTGGTCTTTGTTGATGGTGTGTTTGATGAAAAACATTCCAACAATTTGCCGGAATCTGTTGTGCGCTTTTCGCAGGCGAATGTAGCGCAGAAAAGTTTGATCGAAAAACACCTCGGAAAGATAGTTGAAGGTGAGCGCCATTTGTTTGCGACATTGAATAATGCATGGCTTGATGATGGTGTGTTGATTCATATCCCGCGCAATCAGCAACTGGAAAAGCCGGTCTATATTGTCAATGTGATGACTGGCGCTGTTGTGAGTAATCAGCGTGTGCTGGTGGTGCTGGAAGAGAGTTCGCAAGCTGAAATTATCGAGCATTATCTTTCTGGCGAAAATGCGCAGAAAGGTTTTGCAAATAGCCTGACTGAAATTCATTTGGGCGATAACGCCAGTTTGCATCACTACCGTTTGAATTTGGAAGAAGAGCAGGCGCAGCATGTTGGTGCGGTGCATGTGGATTTACAGCGCAATGCGCGTCTGCGTGGTTTTGCTTTGGCGCTCGGTTCTAGCCTGATGCGTATTGATTATCAGCTGAATCATCGCGGGTCGGGCGCAGAGCTAGACTTGCAGGGTATTTATTTGCCGCGTAATCAGCAAATGGTGGATTACCATACCAACGTTTGCCATTGGGTTCCTCACTGCAAATCGAATGAGGTGTTTCGCGGTATCGTAAGTGATTCAGCGCAAGCAATTTTTAACGGCCGTATTTATATTCATCAGGACGCGCAAAAAACGCTGGCTGAGTTAAGCAACAAAAATTTGCTGACTTCCAATAAGGCCGAAGTAAATACCAAACCGGAATTGGAAATTTACGCCGATGATGTGAAGTGTGCGCACGGTGCAACTATCAGCCAGTTAAATGCCAATGCTCGCTATTACTTGCAGAGTCGTGGCTTATCGCGTGCTGAGGCCGATGTGATGTTGAGCTTCGGTTTTATCAATGAGTTGTTGGAGCAAATCCAGCAGCCAGCGGTACATGATTATTTATATCCGCGTCTCGCAAAATTGTTTGGGCGTGATGAAAGTTTGATTGCTGCTGAAGGCCATTTGCTGGAGTTGACCGATGACTGACACCATAGAGCAAAGCAGTGCTACGTTTGGTGTAGAGAAAATCCGCGCTGACTTTCCTATTTTGCATCAGCAGGTTAATGGGCAGCCATTGGTGTATCTCGACAACGCAGCCACCACACAAAAGCCCAATGCGGTGATAGATGCGATCAGCGATTACTATCGCACTGATAACAGCAATGTTCATCGCGGTGCTCATGCTTTGGCAGATCGAGCAACAGTAAAATTTGAAGCTGCGCGTGAAAAAGTGGCGCAGTTTTTAAATGCGCCCGAAGCGAAACAAATTATCTGGACGCGCGGTACTACCGAAAGCATTAATTTGGTTGCCGCTTCATGGGGCAAGACTAATTTGCAAGCTGGCGACCGAGTACTGGTGTCGGCAATGGAGCATCACTCGAATATTGTCCCCTGGCAATTAGTTGCTCAGGCGACAGGTGCACAAGTTGAAGCGATTTCTGTAGATGCAACAGGATGCATTGATCTGCCAGCATTTGAAGCCATGTTGGATGATCGGGTAAAGATGGTATCTGTTGGGCATGTTTCTAATGCTCTGGGTAGCATTAATCCTATCGAAAAAATTATCGCATTGGCGCACGGCGTTGGCGCAAAAGTCACAGTTGATGGTGCTCAGGCCGTGAGTCATTGGGCTGTTGATGTGCAAGCGCTGGATTGCGATTTCTATGCTTTTTCAGCGCACAAATTATTTGGCCCGACAGGCTTAGGTGTCCTCTACGGTAAA
Source organism: Cellvibrio chitinivorans (assembly GCF_035117775.1). Taxonomy (NCBI): domain Bacteria; kingdom Pseudomonadati; phylum Pseudomonadota; class Gammaproteobacteria; order Cellvibrionales; family Cellvibrionaceae; genus Cellvibrio; species Cellvibrio chitinivorans. The sequence goes on along the minus strand of NZ_JAYKKN010000004.1, from coordinate 92,203 downwards.
CGTGAGCTGCTCGAAGCTATGCCTCCCTATCAAGGTGGTGGCGAAATGATCGAAACAGTTAGTTTTGTCGAAACGACATTTAATCAGTTGCCTTACAAATTTGAAGCCGGTACGCCGGATATCGCCGGTGTTATAGGCTTTGGTGCGGCAATTGATTATCTCAACAGTATTGATCGCGTTGCTGCTGCCGCGCATGAACAAGCATTGCTTACTTATGCTGAAGAAAAAGCGCGTGCTACGGCGGGAATTAAACTGATAGGTACATCGACCAACAAAACTAGCGTAATGAGCTTTTTGTTGGAGGGTGCGCACCCTGCTGATGTAGGTGTTTTATTGGATAAGCAAGGAGTTGCTGTACGTACTGGTAATCATTGCGCGCAACCCATCATGGATCAGTTTGGTATTCCCGGCACTGTGCGGGCAAGTTTCAGTTTTTATAACACCTTTGCCGAGGTGGATCGTCTGTTCGCGGCGATAGAAAAAGCGAAAATGTTTTTGCTCTGAATATTTCTACTCGGAAAGCAATGAGTTAATTCTGGAGATTGTTATGAGCGTTGCCTCATTTGATCCACAACAACCGGTGCAGGTTACCCCAGCGGCTGCCGCCCATTTCAAACGGCAATTGGGCTCGGCCAAAGATGCAAAAGCTGTGCGTTTAAGTGTGAAGCAGAGCGGCTGTACCGGCTGGATGTATGTTGTCGATTTGGTTGAAGAGGCCAAGACTGATGATGTGCATATGCAGCTGGAAGAGGGCGTTGAGCTGCTGGTTGATGCAAAAAGTTTATCGGTGGTGAGTGGTACTGAAATCGACTATGTCACCGAAGGTCTCAATCGCCAGCTCAAATTCAATAATCCGCGCGTGAAAGATTATTGCGGCTGCGGCGAAAGCTTTAGCGTCAACTAACGCGATTGGTGTAGAGAAATATTATGTCTGAAAGACGTATGGTGGTTGCCCAAGCGGATTGCCCAGCAAGACGTGTTCCCGACGGTACTCCATTAACTATCCCGGAGGGTACATTTCTCACCGTTACCCAAGCTCTGGGGGGTAATTACACACTGACCTATCATGGTCAAATGGTGCGCGTTGATGGTACAGATGCGCATCATCTTGGGCTTGAGTCAGAGGTGATAAGTTTTCCTGAACCGACGAATGATCAAATCCTTGAAGATCAGGTTTGGCAGGCGCTGGGTACAGTGTTCGACCCGGAAATACCAGTGGACTTGGTGAATCTTGGATTGATTTATTCAGTAGATATTGACCAGTCTGCAAAGCAGGTGATTATTCAGATGACCTTAACTGCCCCGGCTTGTGGTATGGGGCCAGTGTTGGTAGGGGATGTGGAATACCGCGTGCGCAAGGTTCCGAATGTGAAAAATGTTAAGGTGGAGTTGGTGTTTGATCCTCCTTGGCAGCGCCATATGATGAGTGAAGAAGCTCAGCTTCAGACCGGCATGTTTTATTAATCGCAGTAGATTGAGACCTTTAATGACCCAATTTGGCATAGATGTAACCGTTGATGACATCATCGATAGTCTCGGCTTTTTTGATAACTGGGAAGAGCGCTACAAATACATTATTGATTTGGGCAAAGAACTGCCTGAGATGGATGCCAGTCTGCGTACCGATGAATATTTGGTGAGAGGCTGCCAAAGTCAGGTGTGGCTGGTTGATGAATTGCGCGCCGGAAAGTTGTTTTTTCAAGCAGATAGCGATGCGTTTATCGTAAAAGGTCTACTGGGAGTGGTTTTGGCCGCTTTCAATGGCAAGACCTCGGGTGAGATTCTTGCGTTTGATATTGACGCCTATTTCACGGAGTTAGATCTGTTGCAGCATTTGAGTTCTACTCGCGGCAATGGTTTGAAGGCGATGGTCAAGCGCATTCAGGATCGCGCGGCCGCGATCAATTAGTGCAATACCTATTGCAATCGTATGGGGGTTGGGCGTCACCTCACCAGATTTGGTTCTTTAACTGATTTTGTTTATGAATCAAATAGCTAGGATATAAAAATCATCTAAACCCGCGTATAATTCGCGGGTTTTGTATTTTGTAGGTATCGAATTCGCTTTGGGCGGAAAAATTGGCCTACAACAACCGGGAAAATAGCGAGTGGAGCGTATCATGGCTGTCGAACAAACCTTGTCCATTATCAAACCTGATGCAGTTAGCAAGAATCACATCGGCGAAATCATCACTCGTTTTGAAAAAGCGGGTTTAAAGGTGGTTGCCCAGCGCATGATGCTATTGAGCCGTGCCCAAGCTGAAGGGTTTTATGCCGAGCACAAAGAGCGTCCATTTTTTGAAGGCTTGGTTAATTTTATGACGTCTGGCCCAGTCGTGGTTCAGGTGTTGTCTGGTGAAAACGCAATCATCGCCAACCGTGAGCTGATGGGCGTGACTGATCCGGCCAAGGCAGCACCGGGTACTATTCGTGCTGATTTCGCGACCAGTATGCAAATTAATGCTGTTCATGGTTCGGATTCGCCCACATCTGCGGCGCGCGAAATCGGTTATTTTTTTGCTAGCAACGAAGTTGTTATTCGTTAATTTTTTGAAATCACCAACGTGTTCATAGGTATTGAGCCATGACTGAAATATCCAATTCTCCCGCTCTAGCGGAGGTCGCAGAAGGCTCTGCCAAAATGAACCTGTTGGGCTTGTCAGAAGCCAAACTGGTAGCTTTTTTCGAATCTATTGGCGAGAAAAAATTTCGCGCAATTCAAGTGATGAAATGGATTCATCAGCTTGGGGCGGATAATTTCGATGATATGACCAATGTCAGCAAGGATTTGCGCGCAAAGCTGAAAAATATTGCTGAAATCCGCATGCCGGAAGTTGTGCAGCAATTTGACTCTGCTGATGGAACACGCAAATTTCTGATTCGCGTCAGCGGTAATAATGTTATCGAAACTGTATTTATTCCTGATGGCGATCGCGGAACTCTGTGTGTGTCATCGCAAGTTGGTTGCTCGCTGGATTGCAGTTTTTGTGCAACAGGCAAACAAGGTTTTAATCGCGATTTAACGGCTGCAGAAATTATCGGCCAAGTCTGGATTGCCGCTAAATCTTTTGGGCAGTTACAAGCAAATGGCCCTCGCCGTGTTACCAATGTGGTGATGATGGGAATGGGTGAGCCGCTGCTTAATTTTGATAACGTTGTCGATTCAATGAATCTGATGATGGATGACAACGCATATGGAATTTCCAAGCGCCGCGTTACTTTGAGTACATCTGGTGTAGTGCCGCAACTTGATCGTTTAAGTCAGTATACCGATGCCTGTCTCGCAATTTCTTTGCATGCACCCAACGATGAATTGCGTAATGTATTGGTGCCAATCAATCGCAAATATCCAATTGCTATGCTGCTCGACTCTGCTAAGCGCTATATCGAAGCAATGCCAGATACACATCGGAAAATCACCATTGAATATACATTGATTGATCAGGTTAATGATCGTCCTCACCATGCCCGCGAATTAGCGGAACTCCTGCGTGATGTGCCGGTCAAGATAAACCTGATTCCATTTAATCCATTTAATTTGTCGAATTACAAGCGTGTGAGTAACAACGCGTTGCGCAAATTTCAGGATATTTTGATGGAGGAAGGGTACATCACTACCGTGCGCACGACTCGTGGCGATGATATCGATGCTGCTTGCGGTCAATTAGCAGGGCAGGTTAATGATGTCACGCGTCGCAGTGAGCGTTATCGAGCACAATTTGATGATGTGCAAACGGTAAAAATTGTTGGCCAATAATTTCAAATTAAAGGTATCAATGATGCAAATAAATAACTTTATAAAATTGCTGAAATTAACCTTGGTGTCTGCCATAACACTGGCACTTCTTGTGGGTTGCACATCTACTGGTGGGGCAAATCGTCAAGTTGATAAATCAAAATCTCTGGAGCTGCATATTCAGCTGGCACAGGGTTACATTGAGAAAGGCAATCGTGAAGCAGCACGTCACCATCTGCGTAAAGCCGCTGAAATTGATAAAAATTCACCTGAAGCTATGGAGGCTATGGCGCGACTGTATCAGTTAGAGGGCGAGCCTGAGTTAGCTGAAGAAACTTTTAAAAAAGCGCTTAAACGTAAAAAAGATTTCACCTTGGCCAATAACAACTTCGGTGTGTTTTTGTTTGGTCTAAAACGCTATGAAGAAGCGCTGGCGCAATTTGAAATTGCGGCTGCAGATTTGGATTACGATGGCCGCGCTTCGGCATTAGTGAATGTTGGCAGAACTGCGTTATTGCTTGGAAAAAATGAGCGCGCCAAATCCGCATTTGAGCACGCTGCAATATTGGATCGTGGGCTTGCTGACCCACATATCGAGCTGGCGGATATCAGTTTTCAACGACAGGAATATGCCGATGCTAAAAAGCATTTGGATCGCTATCAGGCGCTAGGGCAGCAGTCTTCTCGTGCGCTTTTATTAGGGATTCGTTTGGAGCGTGTGTTTGGCAATAAAGATAAGGAAGCCAGTTATTTGTTGGTATTAAAGAATCGTTATCCCTATTCCAAAGAGTATTTGGAATATAAGCAAACGATGATGTAAACCACAGCAATAGTGATCACAACGGGCTTTCAATGACATCCGACAACGAAAACAAAACCATCGACGATAGTCGTTTTTGCGAGCTTTCCCCCGGAAAATTATTGGTGTGGGCGCGTGAGCGTGCGAACCTGACTCAAGAGGAAGTGGCAAAAGAACTCTACATGACCTTGACCAAGGTGCGCTCCCTTGAGTCGGATGATTATCGTCATATGGGGTCAGATACGTTCATTCGCGGCTATCTGCGCTCCTACGCAAACTTGGTAAAACTTGATGTAGAAGAGTTGCTTGCTGCCTATGATCGCCACGCACAAGAACATGGTTTGATTGAACCGGTAGTTCCTCAGAAAGTTGAATCTGCAAATAAACCTTTATGGCAATTTATTGTGCTGATTCTGGTGGTTTTACTTGTGGTTTGGCTGCTTTCCATCTGGTTTTTTGATAATCGCCAAGAGCCAGCTTATAACCCGTCCGTAGTTGTAATTCCTCCTGCAGAAGTTGTAATGGATTCGCAAGTTGCTATTGCGACAAGTTCAGCAGGTGTTGTGGAAAATCAGCCATCTGCTAGTGCAGCAGTTGATGCTATGAATGCTGGAGCCTTGACTCAAACAGATAAGGATGTAGCAGGGGGGGATACTGCTACGCAGATTTCCAGTATGTCTGCGATGAGTCAGTCATCTTCTTCAATCGCACCATCCTCTACGCCTGCAAATCAAATACTTAATTCCCAGCGGGATTTAATCCGATTTTCATTCACTCAAGAGTGTTGGCTTGAGGTCAGTGATGCCGTGGGTGATGTTTTAATTGCAGATTTGCAGCGTGCAGGTGGCAGTTTGCAATTGCAGGGTAAGGCGCCTTTTGATGTAAAACTCGGTAATGCACCGGGTGCAAAAATAGAACTTAATGGCAATGAAGTCGCGATAGTACCGGCAATTGGTACTAATGTGTTGTCGTTAAAAGTGGGTGAGTCCACGCGCGAATAGTCGCGTAATGTGATCAGGAATTTATATGCACTGCGAGTCTCCAATTAAGCGTCGTAAGTCTCGCCAAATTATGGTGGGTAATGTTCCAGTCGGTGGTGATGCGCCTATTTCAGTTCAGAGTATGACCAATACTGAAACCACCGATATTGCTGCAACTGTTGAGCAAATTCGTCGAATTCAGCTGGCGGGCGCCGATATTATTCGTGTTTCTGTTCCCACTATGGAGGCAGCAGAAGCATTTGGTGAAATTCGCAAACAAGTCACTATCCCTTTGGTTGCCGATATTCACTTTGATTACCGGATTGCGCTGCGTGTTGCGGATCTAGGTGTAGATTGTTTGCGTATTAACCCGGGAAATATTGGCCGCGAAAAGCGCATCAAAGCTGTAGTGGATAAAGCTCGCGATCTGAATATCCCGATTCGAATTGGTGTTAATGCTGGTTCGCTCGAAAAAGATTTGCAAAAAAAATATGGTGAACCAACGCCTGACGCTTTGGTTGAATCGGCATTACGTCATGTTGAGATTCTGGACTCGTTAAATTTTCAGAATTTTAAAGTCAGTGTAAAAGCATCAGATGTGTTTATGGCTGTTGCTGCTTATCGCAAACTCGCGACATTGATTGAGCAACCACTGCATTTGGGCATTACCGAAGCAGGTGGTTTGCGTTCAGGTACAGTGAAATCCTCAATAGGTTTGGGCGCGCTTTTGATGGACGGTATTGGTGACACCATTCGCGTCTCGCTGGCTGCTGATCCAGTTGAAGAAATTAAAGTGGGTTGGGATATGTTGCGCAGTCTGCGTTTGCGCAGCAAAGGCGTGAACTTTATCGCCTGCCCAAGTTGTTCTCGCCAAAATTTTGATGTAATCAAAACCATGAATGACCTTGAGCAGCGCGTTGAGGATATTACTGTGCCGCTTGATGTTGCCGTTATCGGTTGTGTGGTTAATGGCCCCGGTGAGGCGAAAGAAGCGGATCTCGGGCTTGCTGGTGGTACGCCCAGCAATTTGATTTATATCGACGGTGAACCCAATCAGAAATTAACCAATGAAAACCTGGTTGATAATCTGGAGCGGTTGATCCGTACAAAAGCGGCGCAAAAACAAGCACAAATGGATGCTGACGCCAAGAATATTATTGCCAAGGGCTAATTGCTTTTTGGTGTGCAATAGTTAGGATTTTAAATTGAAAAAGATTCAGGCAATTCGCGGCATGAATGATTTGCTGCCGGCAGATTCACCTTTGTGGCAATACGTAGAGGGTGTAGTCACCGATATTTTGGCGCGTTACGGTTATCAGGAAATTCGTTTCCCGATTGTTGAGTCAACTGAGCTTTTTAAGCGTTCAATTGGTGAAGTGACCGATATCGTTGAAAAAGAGATGTATACCTTTGAAGATCGCAATGGCGATAGCCTGACATTGCGTCCGGAAGGTACAGCCTGTTGTGTGCGTGCGTGTGAAGAAAATGGTTTGCTTTACAATCAATCCCAGCGACTTTGGTACATGGGGCCGATGTTTCGCCATGAGCGCCCCCAAAAAGGTCGCTATCGTCAGTTTCATCAAATAGGTGTTGAAACATTCGGTATTCAAGGGCCGGATATTGATGCTGAAGTTTTAATGCTGAGTGCGCGTGTTTTGCGCGAACTTGGTGTTGCTGATCATGTCGAGTTACAAATTAATTCCCTCGGCAGCACAGCTGCGCGCGCAGCATACAAAGATGCTTTAGTTGCTTTTTTGAGCAATGTTCAAGATCAATTGGATGAAGATAGCAAGCGCCGCTTATCGACCAATCCTATGCGTATTCTTGATTCCAAAGATGCCAATACCCAAGCGCTGCTTAATGAAGCCCCGGTATTGCTGGATTATTTGGATGAAGAGTCGCGTATTCATTTTGAGGGTTTGAAAGTGTTGCTGGACGCTGCTGGTATTACCTATAAAGTCAATTCACGTTTGGTGCGTGGCCTTGATTATTATGGTAAAACGGCGTTCGAGTGGGTGACCGACAAATTGGGTGCGCAAAGTACAGTCTGTGCTGGCGGTCGTTACGATGGTTTGGTCGAGCAGCTTGGTGGTAAATCAACACCTGCCGTTGGTTTTGGCATTGGTCTTGAACGCTTGGTTTTGCTTTTACAAGCTGTAGCAGCGGTACCAGAGGACCTTGATCAGCAAGCCGACATCTTCTTGGTTGCCGTCGGTAATGTACAAACAACTGCCATGCAATTAGCAGAGCGTATCCGCGACGAATTGCCGTTCGCGCGTCTGTTAACCAATTGCGGTGGTGGTAACTTCAAAAATCAACTGAAAAAAGCGGATAAATCCGGCGCTGATATCGCACTCATATTAGGTGAAGATGAAGCACAGGCCGGAAAAGTTACGATCAAATTCTTGCGTGAAGAAATTGAACAGCAAACGCTCGCGTTTGATGATGCGCTCGCTTACTTGCAGTCGTTTGAGTAAGTGAATGCTTGAGTAAAAAAATAACGTTATATCTAAATTATTTTCTATATTTTGCGCATTGCGCTAAGGCCAACAGGAGTCGATTGTGAGCGTACATCTTTCAGAAGAAGAACAATTAGAAAACTTAAAGCGCTGGTGGATGAATTACGGCAAGACCGTAGTTATCGCAGTGATAGTAGCTGTTGCTGCATATTTTGGTTATACCGCATGGCAAGATCAAAAACGCCAAAAAGCAGAAAATGCATCAGCGGTTTATGAACAACTGTTGAAACTGGCTGCAGTTGACCAAGGCAAGACCTTAACAGATGCAGATAAAGCCACGATTACTCATCTGGCGGGTGAATTAAAAGATGGTAATAGCAAAAGTATGTATGCTCACAGCGCCGCATTTTTCTTGGCTAAATTGGCTGTAGAAGAAGGCAATTTGGATACTGCCGCAAGTGAACTTAAATGGGTTTTGTCTGCCAAACCCGAGGCTGCTACCGAGCAGCTTGCGCGTTTGCGTTTGGCTCGCGTGCTGACTGCACAAAAAGCCTACGATGATGCATTAGCGCAATTATCGCCTGAGCCAGCTGCTGCATTTGCTTCAGAGTATGCAGAAGCGCGCGGCGATATTCTTAAACAACAAGGTGATTTGGATGCAGCCCGTACCGCATTTGAAAAAGCGTTAGGCGCGACAGATCCACAACAACAAGAGCGTTATATGTTGCTGCAAATGAAAGTAAATGATTTGAAAGTGAGCGACGCTACCGGCACTGAGGGGAGCGCTCAATGATGCAAGTCTCCGTGAGGCACTTAAGCTGGTTGGTATTGCTTTGTGCATTCGCTATGTCCGGTTGCTCATGGTTTAGTAAAAAAACCGGCAACGAACCTATGGAATTGGTCGATTTTGAAGAAACACTCGATCTCGACAAAGTGTGGTCGCGTGGCATAGGCGAAGGTCAAAACAAAGGGTTTAGCAGCCTCACTCCCGCATTGGATGGCGATGCTATCTATGCTGTGGACTATGAAGGTTTGGTTGTTGCAATGGATAGCCAAACTGGCAAGAAATTGTGGTCACTAAAAGTTAACAAAGCACAGTATGGTTTGTGGGGTTGGTTCAAAAGCTTTTTTGTTGCAGGAGATCCCAACCGTCAAATTGTGGGTGGTATTGGTGCCGAAAACGGCCTGTTGCTCGTGGCTACTTATGCTGGCGAAGTAATGGCTTTGTCTAAAGAGTCGGGCGAAGAATTATGGCGCAAGCAATTACCTGGTGAGGTGGTTTCTGCCCCCCGCACTAACGGTACAGTTGTTGCCACTCAAACTGTAAACGGTAAACTCTTTGCGTTAGATGCTAAAACCGGTGAGCAATTGTGGTTTTACGATAACCCTCCGCCAGTTTTGACTCTGCGCGGCACCCCGTCACCCATAGTGACCGACACCGCTATCTATGCCGGATTTTCCAACGGCAGAATGATGGCTTTCAATCCTGCAAATGGATTGATCCTGTGGGAGCAACGAATTGCATCACCCAAAGGTCGTTCTGAACTGGAGCGCATGGTGGATATTCATTCCAGTCCACTGATCAAAGATGGTGTTATTTATGTGGGAACCTATCAAGGTCGCATAAGTGCGCTTGCGCGCGGTACTGGCAAACCTATTTGGGGGCAAGATGGCTCGACCAGCGAAAATCTGGCAGTCTCTGGCGATAAGCTGTTTGTATCGCACGCCGATGGCAAGTTGGTTGCTTATAACTCTGTAACTGGTGAACAACTTTGGAGTAACGAAAAAATGCTGCGTCGCCTGCTAAATGGCCCGCAGGTTTTTGGCGATTATGTTGCCGTGGTTGACTTTAAAGGGTACATGCACGTACTCAATCAGAATGATGGTGAGTTCGTTGCGCGCACCAGAGTTGACCGAAAAGGGGCTCGTGCCCCCATGTTGACTGATGGTGAGACTCTCTATGTTTTCACCAATGGGGGCAAGTTAATCGCATTCAGAGCAGAAAAGGACGAATAGTCTTTCTGAATTTTTGTAATACCAGCCAGCCGCTTGAGTTTGCCGTTGTTGAATAAGGTAAACTTCACAGCGGCTGGTTTTGTTTTTTACGCACCAAAATTTATGCAGCCTGACAGACTGCAATCCTTTGATATCTCAGCACACTGATACTTTTATGATAATTCCCGTAATTGCCCTTGTTGGACGCCCGAATGTGGGTAAATCCACTTTATTTAATCGCCTTACACAATCGCGCGATGCGCTTGTTGCTGACTATCCTGGTCTGACACGCGATCGTAAATACGGTGAAGGTGTATTGGAAAATCGCCGTTTTATTGTGATTGACACAGGTGGCATCAGCGGTGAAGAGGAAGGTATCGATAGCATGATGGCAGGGCAGTCGCTGCTGGCGATTCAGGAAGCGGACATAGTGCTCTTTATTCTCGATAGTCGGGCAGGATTGAATCCTGCCGATGCATTGATCGCAAAACATCTGCGTGTCCACAACAAAAAAACCTACCTTGTGGCAAACAAAATTGATGGGATGGATCCTGATATTGCATTGGCGCCCTTTTACGAGCTGGGAATGGGTGAGGTTTATCCGACCACTGCCAGTCACGGGCGTGGTGTTAGATCGCTAATGGAAGATGTGCTGGCTGAAATTCCCGAGCTTCCGGAAGATTATCAATCGGATGAAGCTTCTGGAATTAAGATTGCCATCGTCGGTCGTCCAAATGTAGGTAAATCCACACTGGTAAACCGCTTACTAGGTGAGGAGCGGGTAGTGGTGTATGACGAACCGGGCACTACTCGTGACAGTACCTATATTAAATACACTCGTTTTGACAAACCTTACACCCTCATAGATACCGCGGGTGTAAGACGCCGCAAGAATATCGATTTAATGGTCGAGAAATTCTCGATCGTGAAGACCATGCAGGCAATTGCGGATGCCAACGTAGTTGTGTTGGTAATGGATGCCAGTGAAGGTGTAGTTGAGCAAGATCTGCATTTGATGGGCACTACTATCGAAGCGGGGCGCGCGTTGGTTATCGCACTGAATAAGTGGGATGGTCTGGATGATGCGCACAAACAGTACGTCAAAAACGAACTTGAGCGTCGGTTACGTTTTGTGGATTTTGCCACCATTCACTTCATCTCAGCTCTGCATGGAACCGGGGTGGGGAATCTCTACAAATCGATTGAGTTGGCTTACCAATCGGCGACTGATAAGTTCAGTACCAACTTCCTGACGCGAATTTTGCAGGATGCAGTGCGTGAGCATCAGCCTCCAATGATTCAAGGGCGCCGCATCAAGCTACGTTATGCGCATCCGGGTGGTCATAATCCACCAATCATTGTAATACATGGCAATCAAACGAATGACGTACCAAGCCATTACACCAAATATTTGGAAAAGACTTTCCGTCGGGTGTTGGACTTGCATGGAACACCGGTAAAGATTGAATATCGCAATAATGAAAACCCTTACAGTGAGCGCAAGAGCAAGATGACACAGCGTCAGCTGGTAGAGATGCGCCGTAAGGCAGAGCGCGATAAAAATCGTAATAAACCGAAATAAAGATATACGGTGAATGCTTCATATTGAGGCAAGAAAGGTAAACAAAACTTAATCGCCTAAGCAGCGCCTGCTTTAGCTACTATGGCTTGCGCTCCTTAGGGTGAAGGAGTAGTGTTACGCGCCTTATTGATTTGTCCTTAACTCAACTTGTAGCCAAAAAAGCCCGAGCAGAAGATGACACCCGCTAGCCGAAAGCTGCTTATCATCGATGACGATGTTCTTGTCCGCCAGAGTATTGTGACCTATCTGACGGATAGTGGGTTTGATGTGTGCCCCACCTCTGATGCGACCGCTGCGCTTGATCTTCTTGCCAATTCCGAAAGCTCCCTCCCTGATCTGATTATCACTGATTTACGTATGCCTAATGGCGATGGCTTGCAGCTGCTGCAGTTGCTGGATGATCGTTATCCAGGGTTGCCAGTGATTGTTATTTCTGGCGCCGGTGTTATGAATGATGTGGTATCGGCACTGCGATTGGGCGCGCGTGACTATCTCATTAAACCGTTGGTTGATTTGGAAGTGCTGGTGCATTCAATTGGCAAGGTGCTGGATCGGCAAGATCTGGAAGAGCAAAACCAGCGTTATCGTACCCAATTGGAAGATGCTAACCGTGAATTGAAAGAGAATTTGCGTGTTCTTGAGCGCGATCATATTGCTGGGCGACGAGTCCAACGGCGTCTGATGCCGTCCGGGTTTACTACAGAGAGTGGTTATACCGCTGCTCATACTATTGTTCCTTCGCTATTTCTCAGCGGCGATTTTGTCGATTACGCCAATATCAAAAAGCGTTACCTAGCCTTTTATTTGGCTGATGTGTCCGGGCATGGCGCATCTTCAGCATTTGTCACCATTTGGCTTAAGCACTTGGTAAGCCGCATGGTGCGCGAAGAAGGATTGTTTGGCGATGAGGATTCGTTTGTGCAGGGTGCAGACCTCATGTTGCGGCAGATCAATCGCGAGCTGCATGAGACGCGCCTAAGTCATCATTTAACGCTCTTTGTTGGTGTTATAGATACCGAAACTAACAAAATGCATTATGTTGTGGCTGGACATTTGCCAATGCCAATTTTGCTCACTGAATCCGGCGCGGAATATTTGACCGGGCGAGGAAAGCCGGTAGGAATATTTAAAGATGTCAGCTGGGAAATTTATGAGCGACAACTACCAGAAAAATTTGCATTAGTATGCTTTTCTGATGGTGTGCTGGAAATTTTGCCTCAGCCAGAGTTACAGGATAAAGAAGCTCATTTATTAAAACGCATTGCAGAAAGCAGTGGCAGTTTGGATTCAGTCTGTAATACTTTGGATATTAAAGAAATTCGTGATAACCCGGATGACATTGCAGTCCTGTCCATCTCCCGAGGTGTGAGTTGATGAAAGCCGGCCAGATTTTAGTTGCTGATCACAATGGCGTTTACGTGATCAAGATGGTAGGTGATGTTCGCCTGACCTTGTGCATCTCTTTTGATCAATTTATTGATGCAATGTTTAAGAGTGAAAGTTTTACTTCTGTGTTGTTTGATCTTTCCGAGGCGGAAGCTATAGACAGTACAACACTCGGATTGATGGCAAAAATTTCTATTCTCGGGCAAGAGCGCCACGGAATTATGCCGGTGATTTTGGCAAGTAATCCCAGTATTCAGCGAATTTTACAGACTATGGGTTTCAGCGATATCTTTACTATCGTTGATAAGCTTGAAGAGCCTGTACTGGCGAGTCAGCCATTAAATTGTATTAACTGTGATGAGCAAGAGGTCAAAGAAAAGGTGCTTGAAGCACATCGAATTTTGATGGGGCTAAATGCGAGTAATGCCGATACTTTCCGCAATCTGGTTAATATGCTTGAAAGCTGTTAATTGCCTACTGTATAAAAATTAATTTTCTGCGTTTTCCAAGCCTGATTTTACTTGGCTTTTTGCACGAATAAATTCGCTGTGGGGCACGTAAATCAAATCAGCCACTTTGCGAATCACATAATCTTCATATTTATCCAAATTCCCGTCCGCATAAGCCATTTCCCACATGGCTATCATCAGCTTGAACTTTTCATCGTAATTGCAGGACTGATTAATCAGTTGCGTGAATTGATGCAGGGACGTCGCATGATTAGTTTCATTTTTGGCGAGGCTAATCAGTTCGTTCTGTTCTTCGTAGGATAAATTGAATTTCTGCGTGAGAATTTTGCCGAGATTATCCAGCTCAATATCGCTGAATTTTTGATCTGCCATTGCAACTTCGACAAGTAATGCAGCAACTGCAACTTGTTTTTGGTGAGCGGATAGGGGAGGCGAAGCGCCATCTGCAGGCTGCAGATGGCGTTCGATGAAGCGAGAGAGTTTATTAAGCACGAGACTTCAACAAATTCTCAAGGTTGATTTGGTCTTTTACAAAACCACGAATACCTTCGGCTAATTTTTCGGTAGCCATTGCATCCTGATTCAAACCAAAACGGAAACTGGTTTCAGTTTCGATTTGTTTTGCGATAGCAGCGCCAGTATTGTCAGGAGACAGTACACGCTTGAGTTCACCTTTATCTTGCTCCAATTCTTGCAGCAATTGTGGACTGATGGTCAAACGGTCACAGCCAGCCAATGCTTCAATTTCACCGAGGTTGCGGAAGCTCGCGCCCATAACAACAGTGTTGTAGCCGTTTTGTTTGTAGTAGTTGTAAATATGACGTACAGAAATTACGCCTGGATCTTCTTCCGATGTGTATTCTTTTTTATCGGTATTGGCTTTGTACCAATCCAAAATACGACCAACGAATGGAGAAATCAGGAATACACCAGCGTCAGCACAAGCAGCAGCTTGATTGAAGCCAAACAACAGGGTCAGGTTACAGTTGATGCCTTCTTTTTCCAGCACTTCAGCGGCGCGAATTCCTTCCCAAGTGGAAGCTAATTTGATCAATACGCGTGATTTATCCACACCGCCTTTTTCATAAAGATTGATCAGTTCGTGCGCTTTCGCGATAGATGCTTTGGTGTCAAATGATAAGCGTGCATCCACTTCGGTAGAAATGCGACCCGGAACGATTTTCAAAATTTCCAAACCAATGCCAACTGCCAAGTGATCGCATGCTGCGCTCAGTTGTTGCGCGCTGTTGGTGATGCTTTTGCTTGCGTTTATCGATGCTGCTAACAGGTCTTGATACTGTGGCATTTGCGCAGCTTTATATACCAACGATGGGTTGGTGGTAGCATCCAGTGGTTTGTACAAACGGATGGCTTCGATGTCGCCGGTATCAGCAACAACGTCGGTAAATTGTTTCAGTTGTTCAAGTTTACTAGTCACAGTGGTAATCCTATCTCTGAAAGTACGTGTGGTTGATCTTCGATTATTGCCGTCAGATATATTGTAGTCTTCATGACTTTATGTTGAAAGCAGTCATTTTTTATAAGTCGATAAATCAATAGTATTGAAGATATTAAGCCTTATCACCTTCAACTGAGGTCGCTAATGGTACCTCATTTAGTACCTCAAGCGCGCGTTTAAGTACCTCAATTCCTGCTTTGGGCTTATGTGCTTGCTCGCTAATAATTCGTCTAAAACTGCGTGCTCCCGGTAATCCTTGGTAAAGCCCAAGAATATGGCGGGTGAGGTGATTGAGGCGAGCACCCTTAATCAATTCTTCTTCGCAGTACTGCATAAATTTTTGCATCACCCCATCGCGACTGACGATAGGAGTATCAATGCCATAAATCTGTTGATCGACTTGTGCGAGCAAATACGGATTGCTGTATGCCTCGCGCCCAATCATGACACCATCGACATGTTCAAGCAGATTTTGGCTCTGCTCCAAGGTTGTAATTCCACCGTTGATGATAATTTCCAGGTGTGGGAAATCCTGTTTCAGCTGATACACCTTGTCGTATTGCAGAGGTGGAATTTCGCGGTTTTCCTTAGGGCTTAAACCTTTTAACCAGGCTTTGCGTGCATGCACTATGAAGGTGTGGCAACCGGTTTCGGCGATGGTTCCCACAAATTTCGCCAAACCTTCGTAGTCTTCCATGTCATCGATACCAATGCGATGTTTGACTGTCACTGGAATCTTTACGGCATTTTGCATAGTGGCGATGCAATCGGCGACTAGCTGAGGTTCTGCCATCAAACAAGCGCCAATCATGCCGTTTTGCACTCGGTCGCTCGGGCAGCCGCAATTGAGATTAACCTCGTCATAGCCCCAGTCTTCTGCAATGCGTGTGCATTCTGCTAAGGCAATAGGGTCACTGCCGCCTAGTTGCAGCGCTAATGGATGTTCGCAGGCGTTGTAATCCAAAAAGCGTTTTCTATCGCCGTGGAGCAGGGCACCGGTGGTGACCATTTCGGTATAAAGCACCGCTTTTTGGGTTAGTAAGCGCCAAAATGTGCGGCAATCTGAGGTTGACCACTCCATCATGGGGGCGAGGGTAAAGCGGCGATCTAGCGTGTGCGAGGATGTCATTGGGTAGTGAGATTCTATTGCGCGGAAATAAATGTGCGGCCAGAGCCAGCAGGTGTTTTATGATAGCGATATTTACTCATCGCTGCACACTTAAAAAGCGCGTAAGTACGCCTTATATGTAAATGACCTGTTATAGGAATAGCTGTTTATGTCGTTAACCCATATCGATCCCCACGGGCATGCCAGCATGGTGGATGTCTCGGAAAAAGTTGCCAGTGTGCGTGAAGCGCGGGCCTTTGCGCGAGTGTTGATGAAGGCAGAAACCTTGGCGCAAATTCAGGCAAATAGCTTGAAAAAAGGGGATGTGTTGGCCGTTGCCCGAATTGCGGGTATTCAAGCAGCAAAAAAATGTTCTGATTTGATTCCGCTTTGTCATCCGTTGGCGCTGAGTAAAGTTGCTGTTGATTTTGTTGTTGATGAATCAAAGTCTGCGGTAGAGATTACCAGTTATTGTAAGTTGACCGGGCAGACCGGTGTAGAGATGGAAGCCTTAACCGCTGCCAGCATCGCCGCATTAACCATTTACGATATGTGTAAAGCGGTGGATATGGATATGGTGATAGAGCAAGTGTGTTTGTTGGAGAAATCCGGCGGACGTCGTGGTCATTATCTAAGACAGGGTGATGAAAAATGATTCGCGTTTTATTTCTCGCCCAATTGCGTGAACAGCTCAAAACAGCAGAAGTTACTATCTCGTCTGCGCATGTCGATAGTATCGCAGCTTTAAAGCAGCAACTTGTAAATGATCACCCTGAGTGGGAGCAATATATTGGTAATACGAAGTTATTGGTTGCGGTTAATCATGAATATGCAAAAGCAGATTCAGAGATAAAAGCGGGCGATGAGGTTGCATTTTTTCCGTCGGTAACCGGAGGCTGACATGAATTTTTCCGTTGCAGTTCAGACTCAGGATTTCGATGTCGGACGCGAATACGCAGCGTTAATCGCCGATGATAAAAGTGCGGGTGCGGTGGTGTTTTTTGTCGGGCGGGTGCGCGATATAAATGCCGTGCAGCAGGTGACAAGTATGTCACTCGAACACTATCCGGGCATGACCGAAAATATCTTGCAGCAAATTATAGTCGAAGCGAAAGAGCGTTGGGATTTGCTTGCTGCACGTGTTGTGCATCGTGTTGGAGAATTGCATCCGGGAGAGCAAATCGTGTTTGTGGGCGTAAGTAGCTCGCATCGTGAGCAAGCATTTCAAGCAGCAGAATTTTTGATGGATTTTTTAAAAACACGTGCACCTTTTTGGAAAAAGGAAGTTGATGCGGCGGGTGATGAAAAATGGGTTGAAGCAAAAACTGCAGATACGCAGCGCGCTTTGCGTTGGGAGTAATTGGGATCGCTTGAGTAAGCAGGATGTAAGAGAATTAGAGCTATAGAATGAAAGAAAAATAAGGCCGACAGTTATCAAACCGTCGGCCTTATTTTCTAGTGGCCAGTTGCTACTTCAGCAGCAACATTGGTCGCTTTGACTTTACGTGCGCTCAGCGCAAACCAGCACAGTACCAAATAGCAGGCTGCTGGCACTATGAAGGCGGTGATATAACTGGAGTGTCCGGAAACCAAACCTACCAGGAGTGGAACAAATGCTCCGCCGATAATTGCAGTGCAGAGGAACCCGGAAGTTGCTTCCGCGCTGGCGGTCGAGCGCTCCAGTGTCAGGGTAAAAATAACCGGGAACATAATCGAGTTCAACAAACCGATCGACAAAGCAACAAAGCCTGCGCTTACACCACCTACGCTAAATACGTACAAGCACATCAGTGCAGCACCGCCAGTAAATGTTGCGAGCAATACGGCTGCATTTACTTTTGCCAAGAGCGCTGAACCAATCAGGCGACCAACCATTGCGCCACCCCAGTAGATGGCAGTAATGGCTGCAGCTTCTTGCAGAGAAATTCCGGGAATGCCGTCCGACGTAAACAGCCAGCTGATCAATGGGAAATTGAAAGCTGCATCTGACTGCCCCCAAATTGAATCCGAGTTCAGGAAAAATGCCATTTGTGTGCCTATCGCAACTTCTGCACCTACATAAAGGAAAATCGCCATGCCGCCCAATAGCGCCCATTTTGATTGAGTTGCTTCTTTGAGCATTTCAGGAATACTGCGACGAGAGGCATTATCGGGTGCAGGCGCAGCTTGCCCAACAATATTGCGGCTGAAGTAGAAGAAGATCAGCAGCATGGCGATCATGCCTGACAGCCAAAAATAAGCCGCATCAATACCTGCCAAAGCTTCTGCGCGAGCTGCTTCAGTTACTTCCATGCCAGGTTTTACTTCGATGCCTTCAAGGAAAAGAGATGCACCGATGATTGGGCCGATAAACGTACCGAAGCTATTGAATGCCTGACTGAAAGTAAGGCGGAAGTGGCTGCCTTCGGGAGAGCCCAATGCCGCAGCTAATGGGTTAGCAGCAACTTGCAGGGCGGTGATGCCACCAGCCAACACAAATAAGCCCGCCAGTACCAAGGTGTAATTTTGAATGTTGGCGGCGATCAGCATTAACAGGCAGCCGCTGATCATAGTGCCCAGCGCCATCAAAATGGTCGGTACTGATTTAAAGCGCGACAAGATGGCCGCGGCCGGAAAACTCATCACACCGTAAGCGATAAAAAATGCGAAGGCGCTAAGTTGGGCTTGTACGTCGGTTAGGCTAAAAATGCCTTTTACTGCTGCAACGAGTGGGTCAATCAATGAGGTGATAAAACCCCATGCAAGAAAAAGGGTTGTGACGGCTGCATAAGCCGGACCGTATTTGGCTGGTGATTTCATGTATTGCCTCTTGTTATAAAAATATTGTGTTTTTTGTCGTGGTCTTAAATTGACGATTGCCGATAGAGAGCCTGCGTCAAACGCGCGGTACTATAATCCAAGCCCCTATGGCTGTCACATTGTTTGTTCCCGGTTTACAATCCCTGTCACTCTGCGCATCAGCGGCAATTACAGCGACAAAATCAACCTGAGGTGAAACTGTGTCAAAAGCAACTATCGATGATGTTGCCGCGTTAGCGGGCGTGTCTATGAAAACCGTGTCGCGGGTTGTGAATAATGAACCCAATGTGCGCCCGGCAACCCGCGAGAAAGTAGAAGCGGCGATTCGCGAATTGGAGTATCGCCCTAATCAGTCGGCACGCAGTTTGGCAGGTAATCGTTCCTATCTTTTAGGGCTTATTTACGGTCACCCCAGTGCGCACTATGTATTGGATATTCAGGAAGGCGTGCTGGAAATTTGTCGCCCACAACGTTACGAATTGCTTGTGCATCCTGCTATTCATCGCGATCCGAATCTGATTAATGATGTGACCGATATGATTCTGGAAAAGCGCGTCGATGGAGTGATGTTGACGCCACCTTTGTCCGACAATATGAGTGTGATCAATCTGCTTAAAAAGATGAACATTCCCTTCGTGCGCGTGGCACCGACGGAAAATAAATCGGCATCGCCTTACGTAGAAACCAACGATGAAGAAGCTTCCTACGATATGACCTGTCAGCTAATTGCACAGGGGCATACTCGTATAGGTTTTATTTGCGGCCACCCGGATCACCGCGCTATGTCGTTGCGTTACGAAGGTTATAAAGCGGCATTGGTTGAAAATGATTTGCCACTGTTGGCTGAATTGGTACAGCAGGGCGATAACTCGTTTGAGTCAGGCGAGCAGTGTGGAAAAAATCTTTTGGCTGATGAGCAAAGACCTACCGCTATTTTTGCTGCGAACGATGATATGGCTGCCGGTGTAATGATGGTTGCACACCAAATGGGAATTAAAATTCCTGCGCATTTATCGGTTGCTGGATTTGACGATACGCCGGTTGCCCATCAGATTTGGCCATCGCTCACCACCATTCGCCAGCCTATTCGCCAGATGGCAAAAAAAGCGACTGATCTATTACTGAAGCAATTAAAAGGGCGCGAAATTCAATTGCCCGCGAGCATGTTGAGTTCAAGCATTATTACGCGTGAATCGACAGGGCCTTTGCTTAAAGCGAAAGATAAACAGTAAAAAATAAAATCAACACCAATAAAAAATGCACCCGAGAGTGCATTTTTTATTCGGTAAAATTGCAGTGTTGATTACTGCGCTTTTAATTCAGGCGTGTTGTGAATTAACCACGCGGCTGAACCGACTAGTGCGGCTTTGTCATTCACAATCAGGCGAATGGAAATGTCGCCTACGTAACCCGCCATTGGGCCTTTGTTTTTGTAACGCTCTAGGAAGTGTGATTCGGGTAGTAAGTCAACCAATTTTGGTGTGATACCTCCGCCAATCACGACACCGCCGCGCGCGCCGGTAGATAGTGCTTTATCGCCAGCTACTTCACCTAATACATCGCAAAACGTCAAAACCGCTTCGCGACAAAGTGAGTCTTCATTGTTAATGCCTTTGGTGCTGACATCGGCCGGGGTGTAAGGTTTGGCTTCAGCTCCAGCGAGGTGGGCGAGGGCGCGATAAAGGGTGACCAAACCGCCGCCAGATAAAATATTTTCTACCGATACGTGGTTTTGCTCTTTCAGTAAAAAGGACTTGATTGCGAGTTCTTTTTCATTGGTCGGTGCAAAACTGGCGTGACCACCTTCGGTCGGGATAATTTTCCAATTGTTTTGACTTGGTACCAGTGCGGCCATTCCAAAACCGGTTCCCGGTCCCATCACCACAATCGGCGCTTCTGCATTGGATTTGTTGGATTCGTACAGGGTGACTAATTCATTGCTTTGTAAAAATGGAACAGCGTAGGCGAGGGACGCAAAATCGTTGATGACATGCAGTCTTTTCATGCCAAGTTGATCGCGCAGGCCATCTACTGAAAACTTCCAGTTCAAGTTGGTCATGGCCGCTTGGCCATTTTCGATTGGGCCAGCAATCGCCAAGCAGGCGTAAGCGGGAACATCCACACCAAATTGTGCGCAGCAGGCTTTGATCATTGTTGCCATATCGGCATGCTCCGCGCATTTGAGCGTAATTTGACGTTCTGCGGTGTAATTGATTTGGCCATTTGCATCGATGTCTTTTTCATCGAATTCGATTAAACCAAAACGGCCATTGGTGCCGCCGATATCTGCAACCAGTAACAGGCTCATGTGACTCCTCTGCTTCTTTTATAAGAAGATCAAATAGTTATAGGGGGGGTTCTAGTGGTTAGGGGCGGGAGGATAACATTAATCGCAGTGGGCTGAAATTTACTTTTCGAAGCCAATCGCCATACAGCTTGGTGCAGGTTTTTGTGCACATCTATGGTGCTTTAAACACGATTTATTAGCACTTCAAGTATCTATAAATCTGATTTTTCGGACTATTTAATAGTGTAAAATGGCGCCAGCTTCTTTATTGGTTGACAGCGCTGTCACTGGGTAGTAGCTTGCGCCGCTTGGATGCCGGCGAGCGAGGTGTTCCGCTGCTGATCTTAAGGATGTTATTTTTAAATGGGGGAGTTTATCTCAAGTGGCAGGCGTGACTGCCATGTCTGGTGTTCAATCCTGACTTCTCCTCTTTTCGGTCAATACCAAAAAACAAATTAGTTAGATGCCCTACGGAGGTTGCAAACGTGCAGTGGCCCAGTATCGCCAGCAAGGTGAAAAAAGATCCGGCGCTTGAAGCAAAAATCGATGAATTGCTCGCGCAGTTAAGTCTTGAGGAAAAAGTAGGGCAGATGATTCAGCCTGAAATTCGTCATCTGACGCCTCAAGACGTAAAGGATTATCACATTGGCTCGGTATTGAATGGCGGCGGCTCGGTTCCCAACGGTAATCGCTACTCAAAAGCGGCGGATTGGCTGGCGATTGCAGATGCTTATTATGAAGCCTCAATGGATACCAGTGACGGCAAGCTTGCGATCCCAATTATGTGGGGAACCGATGCTGTTCACGGCGTGGGGAATATCGTTGGTGCGACTTTGTTTCCGCACAACATCGCCTTGGGCGCTGCGCGCAATCCTGAACTAATCAAAGAAATTGGTCGTATTACCGCGACTGAAATTGCGGTTACTGGTCTTGATTGGGACTTTTCTCCCACCGTTGCTGTTGCACGCGATGATCGCTGGGGGCGCACTTACGAATCCTGGTCTGAGCATCCTGATCTGGTGCGCGAATACGCGGGCATGATGGTTGAGGGCTTGCAAGGTGAAGCGCAAGAACCGGGGTTTTTATCTAAATATCGAATGATCTCAACAGCTAAGCATTTTATTGCTGACGGCGGTACTCACAATGGTATCGATCGCGGCAACTGCTTGGACGATGAAGAAACCCTGTGTCGTATCCACGCTGCCGGTTACTACAGTGCAATCGAAGCTGGTGTGCAAAGTGTAATGGCCTCTTTTAATAGTTGGCACGGCGAGCATATGCATGGTCATCGCTATTTACTGACCGATGTATTGAAGGAGCAGATGGGGTTTGATGGGCTTGTTGTGGGTGACTGGAATGGTCATGGTTTTGTTGCGGGTGCGACAGTTTTGAATTGTCCACAAGCGGTGAATGCCGGCTTGGATATTTTCATGGTGCCTGATCCAGATTGGAAACAGTTGTTCACCAACACCGTCGAGCAGGCGCGCACAGGTGTTATTCCTATGGCGCGTATAGATGATGCAGTGCGTCGGATTCTGCGTGTAAAACTGCGTGCAAATCTGTGGGACAAAGGCTTGCCTTCATCGCGCCCTCTGGCAGGTAAAGATGAATTGCTCGGTGCCCATGAGCATCGATTGATTGCCCGACAAGCGGTACGCGAATCGATAGTTCTTCTGAAAAACAAAAACAATCTGTTGCCGCTATCCCCTAAAGCCAAGGTTCTGGTTGCGGGCGATGGCGCTGAGAATATCAGTAAGCAAACCGGTGGTTGGTCGGTGAATTGGCAGGGAACCGGCAACACTATGGCGGATTTTCCCGGTGCCACAACTTTATGGACGGGAATTGAAGCTGCGGTAACGAGTGCGGGTGGCAAAGCAACATTGAGTGTCGATGGTTCGTTTAGTGAAAAACCGGATGTGGCTATCGTCATTTTTGGTGAAGATCCCTACGCTGAAATGCAGGGCGATATCCAACACCAATTATTAAAAGCGGGTGATACTCGCGATCTGGAATTGCTCAAAAAACTGCAATCCCAAGGTGTTCCGGTTGTAGCGTTGTTCATTACTGGTCGCCCTATGTGGATCAATCGTGAACTCAATGTATCCGATGCTTTCGCCGTTATTTGGCAGCCGGGAACTGAAGGTGCAGGTGTTGCCGATGTGATCTTCAAAACTGTAGATGGACAGATTAATTTTCCTGTAACTGGTCGCTTGTCATTTTCCTGGCCAAAATCGCCTGATCAAGGTCCGTTGAATATTGGCGATGCAGAATACGACCCATTGTTCGCTTATGGTTTTGGTCTGGCTTACGGCGATGAAGATGAACTTGGGGATGATTTGTCGGAAGAGGGCATAGTAATAGAAGAGGGCTCTCAAGTTCTGGAGTTGTTTAATCGTCGTCCTATGGGGGCTTACGGCATTATTTTGGAAGGTAAAAATAATGACCGCGCCAGTCTCAATGGCAATATCGCTAGCGTTTCAACACTCACCGTAACCTGTGTTGACCGCGATGTGCAGGAAGATGCTCGTCGCGCAGTTTGGAGTGGTTCAGGAGAGGGTTTGGTTGCCATCTCATCGCTCGATCGTCAGGTATTAAGTGATTATTACGAGGCAGATTCATCTTTGGTATTTGATATCAAAGTGGATGCGGCACCAACGGATAAGGCCTGGGTTCGCATTGGTTGTGGTCCATCTTGTTACTCTCAAGTCGATATCTCACAAGAGCTTATTTCTATTGCAGGCCAAGGCTGGAAAACGCTGATGGTTGACCTGAAATGCTACCCGGATGCGGGTACGGATTTCGGTTTAAAGCGCACGCCTCAGGAGCTATTTGCGTTAATCCTTGAGCCATTTACCTTGGTGTCGAATGGTGTTCTGGATGTGACTTTTGCCAATGTCAAAATTGAAAAAGGAATTGCGCAAGGCGCTAGCGTGCGTATCGCTTAATCACACTTTTCACTGTTATTGCCTGGCCGCGCAAGCAATTGTGCGGCTTTTTTGTGCCTGTAATCTGGGCCAAATAATTGGCTTTCAGTCTTGTTGCATCAAAATTGTGCTTCATTAAAAAATGCGGTGCATTTTTGTGTTCGAATTTTGTGCGTTATTTGTTTGCATTTTGGTTTTTATTGGCGCATCAAAGTTTGCTTAATTTCCATAAAGGTGCGTATGAAAAATTACCAATAACCATTTTGAAATTTAAATTGAATTTATATCCCTTTGATTAATATCGATTTATTTTGTGAAAAATACTTTAAAAAAGTATCTGGCATAAGCCTTGCTCCTGTGGAATTCAGTCGAAGCCCTGTTGTGTTAGCCAAAATACAAGAAACTTTTTCGGTGCATGGCAAAAAATAAATTTTAAAAATTTATTGGGCGGGTACGAGTGATCGCTATACACACTTATGAAAACTTTTGGAGAATGCTCAATGAAAAAAAATACGCTTCATCTTTTTGTTGCTGCGGTTAGTTCACTTGTTTGTACTGTTCCAAGTGTTTCAGCAAAATCATTTACTGAGTCGATGCAGCAAGGCAGTGCAATAAAAGTAAATTTCCGCACTCGCTATGAAGATGTAACCGAAGATATCGTGAATGCCCAAGGACAAAAAACCGGTGAAAAAACTGCAGACGCATGGACGACGAGATCGCGCTTGTCTTATCAGTCAGGTGCGTGGAATGGTTTTGCATTCGTTGCGGAAATGGATAACGTAAGTGAGATGACAAATGATCACGACTATCGCACAGCGGGAAATGATCCATCAAATACAGATAAGGCGGTAATTGCCGATCCTGTCGGTACTGAAATTAATCAGGGGTTTGTTTCTTACACCACGTTTAACAATCAAATTAAATACGGGCGTCAGCGCTTAATTCTTGATAACTCTCGCTTCATCGGTAATGTCGGTTGGAGGCAAAACGAGCAGACTTATGACGGCGTGTCTTGGACAAATAAATCACTTCGCTACACCAATTTTACTTACGCGTATATTAAAAATGTGAATCGTGTTTTTGGTGAAGACAATCCCACGCTTGGCGATTTGCACATGGATAGCCATGTATTAAACGCAAGTTACTCAGGAATTGATGCTGGAAAATTGATTGGTTATGCCTATTTGCTGGATGTAAATGATCCAGTTAGTCAGCGAGGCGCAAATGGTGATACTTACGGTGTTCGCTGGCAGGGCGCAGTTGGCGAGACGTTTACTTATAATCTTGAATATGCGCAGCAGCAAAATGCGGGAGCTGCAAAACAATTCGATGCTGATTATGCGCTTGCTGAAGGAACCTTAAATTTAAGCCGCTACTCGTTTACCTTGGGTTATGAATTGTTGGGTTCCGATGACGGGCAATATGGTTTTGCAACACCGCTGGCAACGCTTCATGCATTTCAAGGTTGGGCAGATAAATTCCTCAATACACCCACTGCAGGGCTTGAAGATGTGTATCTGAATGTTGGTATCACTATTGCCGGCGCGCAAACCATAATCAGCTACCACAAGTTTGATTCAGACGAAGGAAGTATCGATTATGGTGATGAAATCGACCTGAGTGTTAGCAAAAAGTTTGGCTCAGTCGTATGGACAGCAAAATATGCCCAGTATGGAATGGGTGATGTGACCCCAACGGTTACTGATACCAATAAATTCTGGTTAATGGCAGATTGGAATTTTTAAATTCGTTTTTCTGGCGAGCTAAAAATTAAAAAGGCCGCGATTGCGGCCTTTTTAATTGTTTCTTACTTAACTTATTTTATTTTGCAAAATTACTTTGCTGGGTAGTCGCGTTTTGGACTGCCAGTATATTGCTGACGTGGACGGCCAATCTTATAAGAGGTGCTCACCATTTCATTCCAGTGAGAGTACCAGCCTACCGCACGGCCTAAAGCAAAAATCACGGTGAACATTTCGGTTGGAATACCGATAGCTTTCATGATGATGCCTGAGTAGAAATCAACGTTAGGGTAGAGCTTTTTGGAAATGAAGTAAGGGTCTTCCAGTGCGATTTGCTCAAGGCGTTTGGCGATGGCAAGCAGTGGTTCATTTTCCAAGCCTAATTCAGACAATACTTCATCACAGGTTTGCTTCATTACTTTGGCGCGCGGGTCAAAGTTTTTGTAAACGCGGTGACCAAAGCCCATCAGGCGGAAGCCAGAGGTTTTGTCTTTGGCGCGTGCAACACAGGCTTCAATATTCTCGACAGTACCGATCTCTTCCAGCATTTCCAGTACTGCTTCATTGGCGCCACCGTGAGCAGGGCCCCACAGCGTTGAAATGCCCGCAGCGATTGCAGCAAAAGGATTGGTGCCTGATGAGCCAGACAAACGAACGGTAGAAGTTGAAGCGTTTTGTTCGTGATCAGCGTGAAGGATAAAGATTCTGTCCATCGCCTTGGCGATAGTCTTGCTCACACTGGATGGTTTACCAGTGGTACCGAATGTCATGTTCAAGAAGTTTTCGGCGTAATCCAGATTGCTGTCGGTAGCTACAAACTCTTCGCCTTTGCGGTGTTTGTAAACCATTGATGACAGAGTAGAGATTTGACCAATCAGGCGATAAGCGGTCAGTTTGCGGCTTTCGGCATCGGTAATGTCGATTTCTTCGTTGTACACGGCAGCCAAGGCAGCAACAGCACTGCACAGAATCGCCATTGGGTGGGATTTGCGCTTGAAGCTTTTAATGATATTGGCAACAGAAGGGTCTACAACGGAGTGTTTTTTAACTTCGGCAGTGAATTCTTCTTTTTGTGCCGGGGTTGGCAATTCGCCATTCAGAAGGAGGTAGCAAGTTTCGATGTAATCAGAGGAGACAGCTAGTTGTTCAATTGGATAACCGCGGTGGAGCAGAACACCTTCATCGCCATCAATAAACGTAATCTTCGATTCGCATGAGGCGGTGGACATAAAGCCCGGGTCAAACGTGAAAAAGCCATTCTTGGTAATACTGGTAACGTCGATAACGTCAGGTCCGATGGTGCTGGCATAAATAGGTAGTTCAATCTTCGAATCAATGCCATCAATCGTGAGATGTGCTTTCTTGTCAGTCATTACTGACTCCTGTGCTTACTGATTAAGACGAAAGGCTTGAGAGAAGCATGTTTCGCTCTACTCAACTGATAAAAACTGTAGATAGCTTTGCGGTGTGCAAGTAGCTCTACTTTTAATAGCGTCATAGGCCGGCTATGTTTTTTATGGACTAGTCGGCTTCTTATGGTGGGCCGACGCTGCCGTTTGCGAGCGGCATTATAGATGACTTAATTGTTAAGGCGAAAGTTTTTGGCACAGCTACAGGGCAAATTCTTTTAACTTTTTAAAAATTTTTCTTATCATCGGTGGAGCTTTGTGTGTGTCGCTTTACTTTGCTGAAAAAGTCATCAAATTTGCTGCACTCAACTGGCGCAATATTTTTTGTTGTGCTTGGTGCTGGTGCATTTATTTTGAAAACTTTCAATTTAATCAATGTCTTGCGTAAAAAAATCGTTAAAAGCTGGTGGATGCTTTAAGGATCTTATGTGAGCGTGTTTCTGCCCGGGTTTTTGTTTGTGTTTCCAGAGTCCAATCTCTATAATGCGGCGCGACTTGCAGGGCGTGTTTCATTAAAGGTCATTTTTTAATGATAAAAAATGAAGCGCTTATTCTTAAACCTGCCCGTATTGGGCATAAAGGTGAGATAGACCGTGAACAAGAAAAGACCTGTCAACCTACACATATCATTCGCTGCTTTACCAATTACTGCTTACGTTTCCATTCTTCATCGTATCTCTGGCATTTTCCTTTTTGCAGGTGTAGCAGTCCTTTTATGGATGCTCGACACCAGTCTTGATTCGCAAGAAGGATTTAATAGCATTGGCGATTTGGCCGCTAATCCTATCTGTCAATTTGTTCTTTGGGCGGTATTAGCCGGTTTGGCGTATCACATGGTGCTAGGCATTCGCCATCTGATTATGGATTTCGGTGTTGGTGAATCGCTTAAAGGCGGTCAACTCGGAGCTAAAATCGCATTGGTAATTGCCATTGTATTGATCGTATTGGCGGGGGTGTGGGTATGGTAACTTCAGTAACCAGTTTCGGACGCAGCGGCCTATACGATTGGCTGATTCAGCGTGTCGGTGGTGCCGTTATGGCGGCATACACTATTTTTATTGTTGCCTATCTGGCATTGAATCCTGAGCTGACATTTGAGCAGTGGCAGTCGCTGTTTAATCAGTTATGGATGCGCGTGTTTACGCTTGTAACTCTTCTTTCTTTTATATCTCACGCGTGGATCGGTTTGTGGGCAGTATTAACCGATTATTTAACTACCCGTTTACTGGGCACTAAAGCAACATTCTTGCGTATTTTTGCGCAAATTGTGTTGGGTGCAGTTGCAGTGACCTATCTGGTTTGGGGTGTTCAAGTAATTTGGGGTATTAACTAATGTCTAACATGCGCACAATTTCTTTTGACGGCATTGTAATCGGTGGTGGCGGCGCTGGTATGCGCGCTGCACTGCAACTTGCTCAATCTGGTTACAAAACTGCTGTAATCACCAAAGTATTCCCAACTCGTTCACACACCGTATCTGCTCAGGGCGGCATTACTTGTGCGATCGCAAGCGCTGACCCAAATGATGACTGGCGCTGGCATATGTATGACACCGTAAAAGGGTCAGATTACATTGGTGATCAGGATGCAATTGAATATATGTGTTCAGTTGGTCCAGAGGCAGTATTTGAGTTGGAGCACATGGGCTTGCCTTTCTCTCGTACTGATGAAGGTCGTATTTATCAGCGTCCATTCGGTGGTCAATCCAAAAACTTCGGAGAAGGTGGCCAAGCTGCGCGCACCTGTGCGGCGGCTGACCGTACTGGTCATGCTCTTCTCCACACTCTGTACCAAGGCAACCTGAAAAACAAAACTGTATTCCTGAATGAATGGTTTGCTGTTGATCTGGTTAAAAATGCCGATGGTGCTGTGGTTGGTGTTATCGCCATTAATATCGAAGATGGCGAAACCGTTTATGTAAAAGCCAAGGCAACCGTATTGGCTACCGGTGGTGCAGGGCGTATCTACGCGTCTACTACCAATGCTCACATCAACACCGGTGATGGTGTTGGTATGGCGCTGCGTGCAGGCTTCCCTGTGCAAGACATCGAAATGTGGCAGTTCCACCCAACCGGTATTGCTGGTGCAGGTGTTCTTGTTACTGAAGGTTGCCGCGGTGAAGGTGGTTACCTGATCAACGCTGATGGCGAGCGTTTCATGGAGCGCTATGCGCCCAACGCGAAAGACCTTGCTGGTCGTGACGTAGTGGCTCGCTCGATGATTCAAGAGATCATTGCTGGCCGCGGCGTTGGCCCAAACAAAGATCACGTATTGCTGAAATTGGATCACTTGGGTGAAGAGGTTCTGGAAAGCAAGCTGCCAGGTATCTGTGAGTTGTCTCGCACCTTTGCGCACGTTGACCCTGTATACGCTCCCATTCCTGTGGTTCCAACCTGTCACTACATGATGGGTGGTATTCCAACTAACGTTAATGGTCAGGCACTGACTGTTGATGCGGAAGGTAATGACGTTGTTATTGATGGTTTGTTTGCATGTGGTGAAGTTGCATGTGTGTCGGTACACGGCGCAAACCGTTTAGGTGGTAACTCACTGCTCGACTTGGTTGTATTTGGTCGCGCTGCTGGTTTGTATATCGAAAAAGCACTGCGTGAAGGCATTGAGCATCGCGATGCAACTCAGGCTGATATCGATAAGGCAATGGCGCGTTTAAACAAAATCAACACGTCTAACTCTGGCGAAAGTGCTGCAGTCTTGCGTAAAGAGTTGCAAACCATTATGCAGAACTTCTTCGGTGTATTCCGTAAAGGTGAGTTCATGCAGAAGGGTATTGAGCAATTGGCTGAGCTGCGTAAGCGCATCGAAAACGTTGCAATTACAGATAAGAGTAATGCATTTAATACTGCGCGCATTGAAGCGTTAGAGTTGCAAAATCTGCTCGAAGTGGCTGAAGCAACTGCAATTGCAGCAGAAGAGCGTAAAGAATCTCGCGGTGCTCATGCGCGCGAAGATTTTGAAGATCGTGACGATACCAACTGGTTGTGTCACTCCATGTATTTCCCCGGCGAAAAGCGCGTTGGCAAGCGTGCGGTGAATTTTAAACCGCGCACTATGGAAGCTTTCCAACCTAAAAAACGCACTTACTAATCATCGGGAGCAGAAATCATGTTGAAAGTACAAGTTTATCGCTACAACCCAGAAACTGATAATGCACCCTATATGAAGACCTATGAGATAGATACTCAAGGTAAGGACTTGATGGTGCTGGATGTTCTTGAGCTGTTAAAGGCTCAGGATGAATCATTGGCTTATCGTCGTTCATGTCGCGAAGGTGTGTGTGGTTCCGATGGTATGAATATCAATGGTAAAAACGGTTTGGCGTGTATTAAGCCGATTTCAGAGTGTGTAAAAAATAACACTCTAATTTTACGTCCGTTGCCTGGTTTGCCTGTGATTCGTGACTTGGTTGTTGATATGACCCAGTTCTACGACCAATACAAAAAAATCGAGCCATTCCTGCAGAACGACACCCCGGCACCTGCAATCGAGCGTTTGCAGTCTCCGGAAGATCGCGAGAAGCTGGATGGTCTTTATGAGTGTATACTTTGCGCCTGTTGCTCAACCAGCTGTCCATCTTTCTGGTGGAATCCCGATAAATTTATCGGTCCTGCAGGCTTATTGCAGGCATATCGCTTCCTGGCGGATAGCCGCGATCTGGCAACCCAGAAACGATTGGCTAATTTGGATGACCCGTTTAGTGTATTCCGTTGTCATGGTATCCAAAACTGTGTTGCGGTATGCCCCAAAGGGTTGAATCCGACACGAGCCATTGGCCATATCCGCAATATGTTGTTACAGAGCGCTACCTAAGGTGGCGCTTTTCTGTATCTGAAGCGGGTAAAAATGATGACAAAATGAGCACATTGAGGCTCGTGATGTTGAAAAACTGTTGGTTGTGACCTAGTGTTGCGACAACTTAAAAGCGGCGCTTTTAATCACAAGTTGAAAGCGTTTGGTAGCTAACCGCTAGTTGATAGCAGGGGATATTTCCCCAACGATTAAGGTGAGTGGAATGCAAGACAGCATTATGGAGCAATTTTGGAGTACTTCTCACATCTCTGGTGGGAACGCTGCTTACGTCGAAGAGCTCTACGACACATATCTACATAATCCTAATGCCGTTCCTGAAGAATGGCGCAATTATTTCGATCAGTTACCACGCGTAAACGGTGTACTGACTCAAGATACTCCCCATTCGGTCATTCGCGCTCAATTTGAACAGTTGGGTAAATCCCGTGTCCGCACTGTTACTGTTGCCGGCGGTGCAGTCAGTGCTGAACATGAACAAAAACAAATCAAAGTTCTGCAATTAATTAGCTCCTACCGTTTCCGTGGTCATCAAAAGGCACAGCTCGATCCATTGGGTTTGATGGTGCGCGAGCCAGTTGCTGATCTGGATTTGCAATTCCATGGTCTGACCAATGCTGATTTGGACACAGTGTTCAGCACTGGCAATTTATTTATTGGCAAAGAACAAGCCACACTCCGTGAAATTATTGAGGCACTGGAAAAGACTTACTGCGGTCATATCGGCGCTGAAATCATGCACATTACGCCGTTGGCAGAAAAGCAATGGCTGCAACAGCGTTTGGAAAGTGTGCGTTCAAATCCAGAGTTCTCTAAAGAGCAGCGCTTGGCTCTACTTGAGCGTTTGACTGCTGCTGAAGGTTTGGAAAAACATCTTGATAGCAAGTATCCCGGCACCAAGCGTTTCGGTTTGGAAGGTGGTGAGAGCTTCATTCCATTAGTAGATGCGTTGGTGAAGCGCGCTGGTACTTACGGTGCAAAAGAAATTGTACTGGGCATGGCGCATCGTGGCCGTTTGAACACCTTGATTAATGTGTTCGGTAAAAACCCGGCAGAATTGTTTGCTGAATTTGATGGTAAGCGTTCGTTGAATACTTCAGGTGACGTGAAGTATCACTCAGGTTTTTCATCAAACGTGATGACCCCTGGTGGTGAATTGCATATGGCGATGGCATTCAATCCATCGCATTTGGAAATCGTTTCTCCGGTAGTGGAAGGTTCAGTGCGTGCGCGTCAGGATCGTCGTAACGATAAAACCGGTGCAAAAGTAGTCCCGATCAATGTTCACGGCGATGCTGCTTTTGCAGGTCAAGGCGTAGTAATGGAGACATTCCAAATGTCTCAAACTCGCGCTTACGGCACTGGCGGTACCCTGCATATCGTGATTAACAACCAAGTTGGTTTCACTACCAACAAGTGTGAAGATGCGCGTTCGACAGAATACTGTACTGACGTTGCCAAAATGATCGAATGCCCGATATTCCATGTGAATGGTGACGATCCTGAAGCGGTATTGTTTATTGCCCAGTTGGCAATGGATTATCGTTACGAATTCAAAAAAGACGTAGTAATCGATCTGGTTTGTTATCGTCGTCGCGGTCACAACGAAACTGACGAGCCATCAGCAACCCAACCGCTGATGTATCAAATCATTCGCGCACTTAAAACAACTCGTACTCTTTATGCTGACAAACTGGTTGCAGAAAATCTGTTAACCCAAGCGGCTGCAGATGAGCTAACTACCAATTATCGTGCGGCGCTGGATCGCGGTGATCATGTTGCCAGCGGTTTGGTAAGCGAGCCGGATCGCAGTCTATTTGTAGATTGGACACCTTACATCGGCCACGATTGGTTGACCCCAGCTGACACAGGTCTTGATTTAAAAACTCTGCAAACTGTTGCTGGTAAAATGCTGACTATTCCGGAAGGCATAGTGGTACAGAAACAAGTAGATAAAGTGTACGAGGATCGTCGCAAAATGGCCGGCGGTGCACTGCCGCTTAATTGGGGTATGGCTGAGACCTTGGCTTATGCCACTTTGCTTGAACAAGGTTATTCTGTACGTATGACCGGTCAGGATGTTGGTCGTGGTACCTTCTCGCACCGTCACGCTGTTGTGCACAGTCAAAAAGATGGTAGCTCTGCAACTCCTTTAAAGAGCATTAACTCGGCAGTAGAGTTCGATCTTTACGATTCCTACTTGTCAGAGGAAGCGGTGCTGGCATTCGAATATGGCTATGCCACTACCGCACCAAAAGGTTTGGTCATCTGGGAAGCGCAATTTGGTGATTTTGCCAACGGTGCGCAAGTGGTTATAGACCAGTTCATCACTTCTGGTGAACACAAGTGGGGGCGTCTGTGCGGCCTGACGATGTTGTTGCCGCATGGTTATGAGGGGCAGGGTCCTGAGCATTCATCTGCACGTTTAGAACGTTTTATGCAGTTGTGTGCAGAGCACAATATTCAGGTTTGTGTACCTTCAACGCCAGCGCAAGTTTTCCATATGTTGCGTCGTCAGGCGATTCGTCCAATGCGTCGCCCGTTGATTGTGATGAGTCCCAAATCTTTATTACGCCACGAATTGGCAACCTCAACGTTGGAAGAGTTGGCAAACGGCAGCTTCCAAAATGTAATCTCTGATACAAATGTTGATCCAGCAAAAGTACAGCGCGTTATTTTGTGCAGCGGTAAGGTTTATTACACCTTGTTGAAAGAGCGCACTGCTCGCAATCTTGATAACGTTGCATTGATTCGTTTGGAGCAACTGTATCCATTCCCAGAGGCTGAGTTAACTGCTGCGTTGGCTCCATTTAAAAATATCAAAGATATTTTCTGGTGCCAGGAAGAGCCAATGAACCAAGGTGCTTGGTACAGCAGTCAGCATCATATGCGTCATGCTGTTGCAGAAGTATATGGCAAAGCAATGTATCTCGATTATGTTGGTCGTGATGCCTCTGCTGCTCCTGCAGGTGGTTATATGTCTGCACATATCGAAGAAGAGAAACGTTTTGTAAACAAAGCGCTCACTGTGTGAGTGCTTTTTTAACGCATTTAAAGTTGATCAAATAATCCTAGCGCTACAGAGAGATGGAATAGCATGAGTATCGAAATCAAAGCCCCTACATTCCCTGAGTCCGTTGCAGATGGCACAGTAGCAACCTGGCACAAAAAACCTGGTGAAGCTGTCAAGCGCGATGAGCTGATTGTTGATATTGAAACCGACAAAGTTGTGTTGGAAGTAGTTGCGCCAGCCGATGGTAGCATCGCCGAAATTTTTAAAGGCGAAGGCGAAACCGTTCTGAGCAACGAAGTAATTGCTAAATTTGTTGAAGGTGCTGTGGCTGCTTCCAGCGCGCCTGCGGCAGCGCCAGCCCCTGCTGCATCAGCAGAGCCCAAATCGGCAGCGGTTAATCCAGCTGCACGCAAAATGGCTGAAGAAAACAATGTAAATACTTCCGCTGTTTCTGGTTCAGGCAAAGATGGTCGTGTGTTGAAAGAGGATGTGGCAAACCACATTAAATCAACTCCAGCATCTGTTTCTACCGCTGCAGCACCAGTTGCTGCAATTGAAGCAGTGGGTGATCGTGTTGAGAAGCGTGTTCCAATGACACGTTTGCGTAAGCGTATTGCTGAGCGTTTGCTTGAAGCATCTAACACTACTGCAATGCTCACTACTTTTAACGAAGTGAACATGGCTCCGGTAATGGCACTGCGTGCAAAATACAAAGACCAATTTGAAAAAACTCACAATGGTTCACGTTTGGGCTTTATGAGTTTCTTTGTAAAAGCAGCTGCTGAAGCGCTGCGTCGTTTCCCGGCAGTTAACGCATCTATTGATAGCAATGATATTGTGTATCACGGCTACCAAGATATCGGCGTTGCTGTATCTACCGACAAAGGTTTGGTGGTTCCAGTATTGCGCAATGCGGAAAACATGAGCTTGGCAACTATCGAAAATACCATTCGTGATTTCGGTTTGCGCGCGCGCGATGGTAAGTTGGGCATTGAAGAAATGTCTGGTGGTACCTTCACTATTACCAACGGTGGTGTGTTCGGTTCTCTGCTGTCCACCCCGATTCTGAACCTGCCACAGTCTGCAATTTTAGGTATGCACAAAATCCAAGAGCGCCCAATGGCGGTGAATGGAAAAGTAGAAATTCTGCCAATGATGTACTTGGCGCTGTCTTACGATCACCGTTTGTTAGATGGTAAAGAGGCCGTGCAATTCCTCGTTACTATCAAAGATTTGCTTGAAGATCCTGCGCGTATTTTGCTTGAGATCTAATTGTTGTTTTGAAACGCTCCTGGCAACCCAGGAGCGTTTTTTCATGTAAAGGGTTGCTGCTCACAAGGTTGTAACCGACAGTTAATAAATCAGGAACATTCTCATGTCTGAAAAATTTGATGTTGTGGTGATAGGCTCTGGGCCTGCAGGTTATGTTGCAGCAATTCGCGCAGCGCAACTGGGCTTGAAAACTGCGTGTGTTGAAAAGTGGCGCAATGAAGAAGGTAAGGGCGTAAATGGCGGTACTTGCTTAAACGTTGGCTGTATTCCTTCTAAAGCATTGCTTGATAGCTCCTATAAATACCACGAAGCAAAAGATGATTTCGCCGTTCACGGTATTACTACATCAGGTGTTGAAATTAATGTTCCTTCGATGATTGCGCGTAAAAACCAAATCATCAAAAACTTGACTGGCGGTATCGCTGGTTTGTTCAAAGCTAATGGTGTTACCAGCGTATTTGGTACCGGTAAATTGTTGGCTGGCAAAAAAGTTGAAGTGACTGATCACGAAGGTAAAGTGACTGTTCTTGAAGCAAATCATGTGATTCTGGCTTCTGGTTCTTACCCGATTAATATCCCGGTTGCTCCTGTTGATAACGATGTGATCGTCAACTCAACTGGCGCTCTGGAATTCCAATCTGTACCTGCGCGCTTGGGTGTAATCGGCGGTGGTGTAATTGGTTTGGAACTGGGTTCTGTATGGAACCGTTTGGGTTCTAAAGTAGTTGTTCTTGAAGCTATGGATTCTTTCCTTGGCATGATGGATCAACAAATCGCGAAAGAATCGCAAAAAATTCTGACCAAGCAAGGGTTGGATATTCGCACCAGTTCACGTGTAACTGGTTCAAAAGTAAATGGCAAAGAAGTGGTTGTTACTTTCCAAGATAAAGATGGCAAAGAGCAACAAGAAACTTTCGATAAATTAATTGTGTGTGTAGGTCGTCGTCCTTACACCGAAAACCTTTTGGCTGCCGATTCAGGTGTGAATCTGGATGAGCGAGGTTTTATTTTTGTAAACGAACAATGTGAAACTAACGCACCAGGTGTTTGGGCAATTGGCGACGTAGTGCGTGGCCCAATGCTGGCACACAAAGGTTCGGAAGAAGGTGTGATGGTTGCTGAGCGCATCGCTGGCCAAAAATCACAAATCAACTACGACATCATTCCAAGCGTTATTTACACCCACCCAGAAGTTGCTGCCGTCGGTAAAACTGAAGAACAGGTTAAAGCTTCTGGTGAGCCATACAATGTGGGTACTTTCCCATTCGCGGCCAGCGGTCGTGCAATGGCTGCCAATGAAAGTCACGGCTTGGTAAAAATTATTGCTCACGCAGAAACTGATCGTATTCTTGGTGCCCACATTGTTGGTCCAAGCGCTGCTGATCTGGTTCAACAAGTGGCAATCGCAATGGAATTCGGTTCGAGTGCAGAAGATCTGGGCATGATGGTGTTTGGCCACCCAACCCTGTCTGAAGCAATCCACGAAGCAGCACTGGCAGTGCATGGTCATGCCATCCACATTGCCAACAAGAAGAAGCGTTAAGAGAACCATAGAGTCCTCGTTTTTTAGGCGGGGGCAAACTCATGAGGTTTGCCTCCATCGATAACCCAAGTTGGACTGTGTACTAAAACGCTACTCCAACCATCGTCAAATGGAACTACACCATGAATTTGCACGAGTATCAGGGTAAGCAACTGTTTGCCCAATATGGTTTGCCTGTTTCTAAAGGCATTGCTGCTGCAACTGTTGAAGAAGCTGTTGCTGCTGCTGATCAAATCGGCGGCGATACTTTCGTCGTTAAAGCTCAGGTTCACGCTGGTGGCCGCGGTAAAGCGGGCGGCGTAAAACTGGTTAAGAGCAAAGACGAAATCAAAGCTTTCGCTGAAAAGTGGTTGGGCAAGAATCTGGTTACTTATCAAACTGATGAGAAAGGCCAACCAGTAAGCCGCATTTTGGTTGAAACCTGCACTGACATCGCTAAAGAATTGTACTTGGGCGCTGTAGTTGACCGCTCAAGCCGTCGCATCGTGTTCATGGCCTCTACCGAAGGTGGTGTAGAGATCGAGAAAGTTGCGCACGACACTCCAGAAAAAATCCTCAAAGTTGCTGTTGATCCGCTGGTAGGTGCACAACCTTTCCAAGGTCGTGATCTGGCTTTCAAACTCGGTTTGGAAGGCAAGCAAATTAACCAATTCGTAAAGATTTTCTTAGGTCTTGCGCAATTGTTTAAAGAGAAAGATTTGGCTCTGTTGGAAGTTAACCCATTGGTTATCACTCCAGCAGGCGATTTGCACTGCCTGGATGCAAAACTGGTTATCGATGGTAATGCGCTGTACCGTCATCCAGAGTTGAAAGCAATGCAAGATCCATCACAAGAAGACGCGCGTGAAGCTCACGCTGCTGCTTGGGAATTGAACTACGTTGCTCTGGGCGGTGATATCGGTTGTATGGTTAACGGCGCTGGTCTGGCGATGGGTACTATGGACATCGTTAAGCTACACGGCGGTCAACCTGCTAACTTCCTTGACGTAGGTGGTGGTGCGACCAAAGAGCGCGTAGTTGAAGCGTTCAAAATCATTTTGTCTGATGACGCTGTTAAAGCAGTATTCATCAACATCTTCGGCGGTATCGTACGCTGCGACATGATTGCAGAAGGCGTAATCGGTGCAGTTAAAGAAGTAGGCGTAAAAGTACCTGTTGTTGTTCGTCTGCAAGGTAACAATGCTGAATTAGGCGCAAAAGTGTTGGGCGAAAGCGGCCTGAACATC
Source organism: Cellvibrio chitinivorans (assembly GCF_035117775.1). Taxonomy (NCBI): domain Bacteria; kingdom Pseudomonadati; phylum Pseudomonadota; class Gammaproteobacteria; order Cellvibrionales; family Cellvibrionaceae; genus Cellvibrio; species Cellvibrio chitinivorans. Next base: position 54,189 of record NZ_JAYKKN010000004.1, on the reverse strand, counting down.
ATTGCCGATACCGACTTGACTGGCGCTGCCAAGAAAGTTGTTGCAGCTGCTGCGAATCAATAAGGGGCGAAGAACATGAGCGTTTTAATTAACAAAGATACCAAAGTAATTTGCCAAGGTTTTACCGGTGCGCAGGGTACTTTCCACTCCGAACAAGCGATTGCTTACGGCACCAAAATGGTTGGTGGTGTAACTCCAGGTAAGGGTGGTCAAACTCACCTCGGCCTGCCGGTGTTTAACACTGTTGCTGAAGCAGTTGCTGCTACTGGTGCTGATGCATCGGTAATCTACGTTCCGGCTCCTTTCTGTAAAGATTCTATCCTTGAAGCAGCTAACGGCGGCATCAAGTTGATCGTTTGTATTACTGAAGGTATCCCAACTCTCGATATGCTTGACGCTAAAGTGAAGTGTGACGAGTTGGGCGTGCGTTTGATTGGCCCTAACTGCCCAGGTGTTATCACTCCGGGCGAATGCAAAATCGGCATTATGCCAGGCCACATCCACAAGCCAGGTAAAGTAGGTATCGTTTCTCGTTCTGGTACTTTGACTTATGAAGCTGTGAAGCAAACTACCGATTACGGTTTCGGCCAATCTACTTGTGTAGGTATTGGTGGTGACCCAATCCCAGGTTCTAACTTCATTGATATTTTGAAGCTGTTCCAAGCTGATCCACAAACCGAAGCGATCGTAATGATCGGTGAAATTGGTGGTTCTGCGGAAGAAGAAGCGGCAGCATTCATCAAAGCTAACGTGACCAAGCCTGTTGTATCTTACATTGCCGGTGTAACTGCACCTGCTGGTAAGCGCATGGGTCACGCTGGTGCGATTATTTCTGGCGGTAAAGGTACTGCTGATGAGAAATTTGCTGCACTGGAAGATGCTGGCGTGAAAACCGTTAAGAGCTTGGCCGATATCGGTAAAGCACTGAAAGAAATCACTGGCTGGTAAGTTTTTACCTCCTGATTTCATTAAAAAAGGCGATCTTCGGATCGCCTTTTTTGTTGCTGGGATGTCGATGGAAAATCAATTTTCAGTCAATGTTCCCGCGCGATAATCCTGGATAGCCTGTTCGATTTCATCGGTGGTATTCATCACAAAGGGGCCATATTGCACGATTGGCTCTTTGATCGGTTTACCTGATATCACCAGAAAACGGGTATCAGTACTCAATGCTTGCACACTGAGCTGATCTCCTTTACTGAGCAACCCTGCATTGCCTTTGGTTAGTTTGCGTTTGTCTTCACCTATCGCGATATCACCCTCATACACATACAAAAAGGTATTGTGATCTTCGGGCAGGGCATGATGAAACTCTGCCAGCTCGGGTAAGTGAACATCCCAATAAATAGCCTCAGTTGTTAAGCCTTGAATAGGGCCGCTCACAACCGTGCCATTTACCACTGCACTGTTGGCGATGACTTTAATGCTCCCGCCATTAGCAAGTGGTGCAACAGGAATATCAGCTGCAGGAATGTCGCGATAATGCGCCGGCTTCATTTTTTCTGCAGCCGGTAGGTTCAGCCACAATTGGAAACCACGCATCAGGCCGTGTTCCTGCTGGGGCATTTCCGAGTGGACGATGCCTCGGCCTGCGGTCATCCATTGCACATCCCCGTTTCGTAAATGCCCTTTGTTGCCCATATGGTCTTCGTGAAGCATATGGCCTTCAAGCATATAGGTTACGGTTTCAAAGCCGCGATGAGGATGTGCAGGGAAACCGGCGATGTAGTCATCGGCGCTGCTGCTACCAAACTCGTCAAGCATCAGAAAAGGATCAAAGCGAGCATGCTGATGCTGACCAAGAGTGCGTTTTATACGAACACCAGCACCGTCGCTGGTGTCGCGGCCTTGCAAGATTTGCTGTAACTGGCGTTGCATATAATTACTCCTGAATGAATAGTTTACGGCTGTCTAATGTGTGCGATTAAGCCGCAACACCTTGTTCAATTTCAGTTTTTGCTGCGGCAAATGCTTGATCTTTTTGCCCCATGTTAAGACCTTCGGCGTAGATGAAACGTACATCTTTCAGGCCGACGAAACCTAAAAAGTTACTCAAAAACTGACTTTGGGTATCACTTGGTTGGCCTTTATGAACGCCACCGCGAGTGGCGATGATGTATACAGGCTTGTCAGTGAGTAAGCCAACTGGGCCAGTTTCGGTGTACTTGAAGGTCACACCAGCACGGGCGATATGATCGAAATAGGCTTTCAATGTCGAAGGCACACCGAAGTTGTATAGAGGTACGCCGATAACTATAGCGTCCGCAGCTTCGATTTCCGCGATGATTTTGTTCGAGTAATCCAACACCGCTTGCTGGGCAGGAGTCCGACCTTCTTCTGGGCTAAACAATGCTTGTACACGTGCTGCATCCAAATGGGGTACATCTTCTTTAGCGAAGTCGCGCACAACTACATCACCAGTTGGGTTCTGTGCTTTCCACTGTTGAACAAACTCCTGAGTCAAAACACTGGAGTTGCCATTATCACCAAATAAACTGCTATTGATTTGCAAGAGAGTAGCCATGGTTAAATCCTCATGATTTGCTGGCGTGATTGCCATGTAGCTATTAAATGATTTGACGCTTGAATGATAAATAGCGATATTTGGTGAAATATGATCGAATTATTGGATTGGTTATAAATAGGAATGCAGGGTAATGACACAGAAAAGCACTTCATCTGCGACCATGACAGAAAACAAAGTAACGCTGGATCAGTGGCGAGCCTTGTTGGCCGTTATAGATGCGGGCGGTTATGCCAAGGCCGCAGAACTACTGAATAAAAGCCAGTCAGCTGTGTCTTATTCAATCTCGCAGCTGGAGACGGCCTTGGGTGTAAAGGCATTCCAACTACAAGGGCGCAAAGCGGTGGCATCTCCAGCGGGTGAGTTGCTTTATCGCCGCGCCAAACAATTGCTAGAGCAGGCGGAGCGCTTGGAAAAATCAGCGGGTTGTTTGTCTATCCACGTAGAGCCTTTGGTGAAAATCGCAGCGGACATCATTATCCCGACGACTCAGGTTTTGCAGTGTCTTGCTATCTTCGCGAAGGATTTTCCTGATACTCGTGTTGAAGTATTTGAATCTGTATTGAGCGGAACTGAAGATGCACTTTTGCAGCGGCAGGTCGATCTGGCGATTGGCGGCCGAGTGCCTATGGGGTTTATGGGAGAAAAGCTGGTGACCGTGACTATGCATGGAGTGTCCAGCGCTGATCATCCATTGCAGCAATTGGGGCGCCCGATTAACGATGAAGATATGCGCCAGTATCGGCAGATTATTGTGCGAGATTCAGGGCAGTATCGTCGTCACACCGAAGGTTGGCAGGAGGCTGATCAACGTTGGACGGTGAGTCATATTAAAACCTCACTGGATGCCATACGAATGGGTTTAGGTTATGCATGGTTGCCGGATGCGTATACAAAGGAAGATATTGAGGCTGGGCGGCTGAAATATTTGCCCGTTGAGGTGGGCTCAGTGCGCGAGGTAACGACTTATTTAACCTTCGCCGACCGCGATTTTGCCGGGCCGGCGACTAAGCATTTGGCGGAAATTCTCAAAAAGCATCTGCCAACCTTTTGTTAATTTTATTTATGCAAACTCTGCCCAGATTGGGCAGTGGTCGGATGGTTTTTCCATGCCGCGAATATCGTAATCGATTCCGGTAGCGACGCACTTATCGAGTAAACTTTGCGTCATTAAAATCAAATCAATACGCAGACCGCGCTTGGGATTATCTTCAAAGCCGCCGCTGCGATAATCAAACCAGCTATAAAACTCATTGCTGTCAGGATTCTGTTCACGGTAGCTATCTTTTAAACCCCAAGCTAACAAGTCGTTTAACCATTCACGCTCTTCGGGTAAAAAACTGCATTTCCCTGTGCGCAACCAGCGTTTGCGATTTTCTTCACCGATGCCGATATCAATATCCTGGTGGGATATGTTCATATCACCCATAACAATGATTTGTTTGTTGGGATCTTCAGCCGATTTTAAATAATCGATTAAATCAGCATAGAATTTTCGTTTGGCAGGAAATTTTACGGCATGGTCACGGCTTTCACCTTGAGGGAAATAACCATTCAGTAAAGTGACTTCGCCAACAGGTGTATCAAACACGCCACCAATAAAGCGACGCTGCGCCAGTTCTTCATCGCCGGGGTAGCCTTTAATCACTTTCTTGAATGGATGTTTGGAGAGAATCGCAACACCGTAATGGGTTTTTTGCCCAAAATATTCAACCTCGTAACCCATTGCTTTGATGGTATCCAGTGGGAAGTCGGGGTCATTTACTTTGGTTTCTTGTAAGCCGATAAAGTCTGGCTTGTGTTTCTCAATCACGGCTTCTAATTGATGCAAACGGGTTCTGATGCTGTTGACGTTGAATGAGATGGCTTTCATAAAAATCTCTTTAATAAAAAACACCTGAGCATTGCTGCCCAGGTGTGTTGGTGAAAATCAAATTGTATAAATGGAAATTATTGCTTTGCGACTTTCTTGGGTGCAGTCAGTTCATTGATGAAGTCTGCCAGAACATGACCCGCTTCCATCAGGTAGGGGTCTTCCAAGGGTTTGATTTCCCGTTCTGCTTCTGTAACTGGAGTCTCTTCATCTTCATCACCGCCATTAGCTGCTTTTAATGCAGCATAGTCAGCATAAACTTCTTCGCCTTTAGCGGTACGTTTTTGGTTCTCCATGTCCAAAACACGTTTTTCCATTTGCTTTTGCTCTTCCTGACGAGTTGCCAAGCGCAGTGAAACTTCTTTTTTTGCAGCTGTTTCTTTAAACATCGCACTTTGTTTATTCAAGTAAATAAAGTCAGGGTCTTGCGCCATGCGCTCTTGGTGATCGGTTTCAATGCTCGGCAAATATTTGCTGATATTGTAATAGTTTTGGTGTGGGGCAGGGTGAATGCGATCCCATGGCAGGGCGTTGTCATAACTGCTCTCACCGATTTCATCCGGGTCTAACAGGCTTGGTAATTGTACATCTGGAATAACACCGCGATGTTGGGTGCTGTCACCCGAGATACGATAAAACTTTGCTTCGGTAATTTTTAAACGGCCGTGTTTTAGCTCAACCAAATTTTGTACAGAGCCTTTGCCGAAAGTAGTGGATCCGATAATGATGCCGCGGCCGTAATCCTGAATCGCACCTGCGAAAATTTCTGATGCAGATGCACTTAAACGGTTAATCAAAACGGCGATTGGTGCGCGATAAACTGCTGGTTGATAAGCGCGGTAGTTGCGAGAAATAGTGTCGTCACTTTGGCGAATTTGTACTACCGGGCCTTGATCGACAAACAAATCGGTCAACATTGCTGCTTCAGGTAAAGAGCCACCACCGTTATCACGCAAATCGATAATCACACCATCAACTTTTTCTTTGTTAAGTTCGTTGAGCAGATTGAATACATCGCGCGTAGTACTTTTATAATTTGGATCGCCTTTTTGGTAGGCTTCAAAATTCATATAAAAAGTGGGGATGTCGATCACACCCAGTTTGAAAGTTTTATCGCCATTTTTTACTTCAAAGACAGCTTTTTTCGCGGCTTGATCTTCAAGCTTTACCGTCTCACGTTTGATGGTGATATTTTTGTTGGCTGTTGCAGTCGGGTCTGATGGAATGACTTCCAAGCGCACGATAGTACCTTTAGGGCCGCGAATCAGTTTTACCACCTCATCCAGGCGCCAGCCCACAACATCAACAAATTCACCATCTGTGCCTTGAGCAATCGAGATGATTTTATCGTTAGGTTTTAATTGGCCTTGTTTCTGCGCGGGGCCGCCAACAACCAAACTGCTGACCTTGGTGTAGTCTTCATCGCTTTGTAGTACCGCGCCAATACCTTGCAGTTCTAGTGACATGCTGATGTCAAAGTTTTCAGCGCTTTCTGGCGATAGATAATTCGTGTGTGGATCATAGAGCATGGTGAGTGAATTCATCATCACGCTGAATGCTTCTTCATTTGTTTGCTGTTTAATTCGACGCAGTTGATTCGCGTAGCGTTTACGCAGCGTAGTTTTGCTTTCGTCGAGCGTTTTTCCTGACAGCATAGAATTTACAAGATTGGACTTGATGTACTGCTGCCAAAGTTTGTCGGCCTCGGCTTGATTAGCAGGCCAGACTGCTTTTTCACGGTCGAGTTGGATTGACTCTTCAACATCAAAATTGAATACGGTTTTCGGGTCATCCAGTGTTTTTACGACCTGTTCGAGGCGTGCAATCATGCGCTCGTTAAAGCGATTAAAGATGGCGAAACTGCTATCGAGTTTGCCTTTTTTGTAATCATCATCAAAGCTGCGACGATATTTTTCGAACTCTTTGATATCGGATTGCAAGAAGAAATTTTTGGCGCTGTCGAGTGATTTCAAATACTCGTCCAAATAGCGCGAGGATAAGGCGTCGTTAAGCTCCTGATCACGATAGTGTTCAGCGTCCAGCTTTTGGACTAAATCAATTGCCGCTTTACTCTGTTCTGGAGTGGGTTTTAGCGTTTTTACCTGATCTGCAACGCTCAGCGATGACAGACCGATAATCAGGCTAAAGAGGGTTATTTTTAGCGATCTCACAACAACAATTTGCATAAAGGGGTCTCGAAAGTCTAAACGCGTATTCATCGCGTTTGTGTGTAGCGATCCTAACTGATTAACACAACCGCTCGCGGTTATATGGCGCGGATGAGTAGGGCTTACTATAGCGGAATTGCACAGTTAAAGGCAGAGCCAAAGCCTTCAGGTGGAGCGAAGGTATTGGCTGGTGCATTTGTGATGCCTCATTTTGTGAAAAGTTTCCCGCTTGTTAGTCCGCGGCAGGTAATGAAGTGTTATCCGAAGCGCTATCGGTTTCCTGTATGTCGCTTGGCTGAGTGGCGTCGCTTGGTGATGTGGCATTCATCAAATCTAACCACAACTCTTTACGATTCAACGGGGTTGCCTTTGGCAAGTAAGGATTGTCAATTCTGATTGCACGACGGTTGCTCAAATCGGCCTTTTCCAGTGCTTCTTGAACCTCAGGGCTGCCAAAGAAGTATTTGTTGAAGGCGCCATCTTTGATGGCTGACTCCAAACCAAATTCGATATCTTTTGCCAGCTCTGGGTCTTTATGAGTGACAAAGAAGTAGGTGGGCAATGGATAAATCAGCACCAGATGCTTTTCAACGGTGAGTTTTAATTCTGGAAAAGCGGTAAGTTCTGTCCACACTTCATTGGCGCCGCGTGGGAACGCATCAAAACGTCCGCCATCCAGCATATGGTAAAGGCTGGGTTTTTTCGTGGCCTTGACTACTGTGAGGCCAGCGCTTTCCAAAATGGATGCATCCTGCCAGCTGCGGCCTTGCCCTAGTTTTATCTTTTTTAAGTCTTCCAAAGTATTGATGTTGTCAAAGCGGGCTTGATCGCCTTGGCGGATGAAAAACAAGCGGTGATTCATGAGCCCGCGATAGGCGTCGATACGGATAGGTATAAAGTCGCTCTCCATCTCTTCTGATGTCCCGCCCCACATCACTGAAATAGTGCCTGCTTTAACGGATTCCATTACCCGTGGGCGCGAATAAACCTCTGATGTAGTCGAATAAACGTAGTTTTTCCCAGAGTAGGACAGCGCCAATTTGAGCAAACCGTTCATATAATCGGTTTGGACATTGGACTTCATGTTGGTGACAACGGTTTTGGTTTCGGCTGCCTGAAGTGGCGTTACCGTAGTTATTAAAATTAACGCTACACAATGAAAAATTCTGGATGAGCCAAGTTGAATACGCATAAATACTATCCGGTCAGGATTATTTTTTAGGGTTATAGACCTAACCCTAGCACAGCTGGGTTAATTTGGCGCTTTAGGTTTTGTCGGTGTATGAATGAAAAAGCCACAAGGTGAATTGTGGCTTTGAATGCGTGCGAGGGCGAAAGCTAACAGCTGGTGCTGCAATCAAACATCATCTGTATGAAGTCGATTTGCTCTATGTTGGTCACGCGGGAGCAAATAACATCGGTTACTTGCCTGTTTTCCCATTTGTAATCATGACGGGTAAAAACCAAATCGCCGGAGAGTGCTTCATCGACACTAATTACCGTGCTTTGGTGCGGTGATGTTTCCAGAATTTCTAGCAGCTCGCGAATGGTAGTCGCCAAGCGGGTGGGAGCTAAAAGTTCGTGATTGCCTGTGTGACTGACAAAAATGTAATCACAACCCAGCATGTTGCTAATGCTGAGCGTGAACTCACCGCGCTGAACAGCTTCAGCGACATGGTAGTGGTTGGTTTTGTGTGATGACGATGTGGATTGCTGGCAGGGTTGACTGAATGCCATGCTGGGCTCCGCAGGTTGATGAAATTATTGTTTTAGCGTCCGGCAAAAAGCGATCCTGAGTGGCCTGAATGTAGCAGCGGTATGCCTAAAAGGCTATAGACTAGCTCGAATTAATGTCGAAAAATTTGACAAAGTGTACATAAAATACCAGTTTTTCAAGTCAATAAAAAAGCGGCTGGGTGCCGCTTTTTTATTAGGATCAATGAGTTATCTAAATTATCAAGATTTTGCTTGAGATCTCTTAACCAGTGCATCCTTAATGGTGTTACGCATTTGATGTAAGGCTTTTTCTGTTGTTGCCCAATCGATACATGCATCAGTAACAGATACGCCGTACTTCAGATCGCACAGGTTGGCCGGGATGTTTTGGTTCCCTGCGCCGATGTTGCTCTCTACCATCAAACCAATAATAGAGTTGTTGCCTTCAACGATCTGGCTGGCAACGTTTTCCATTACCAGTGTTTGTAACTCATGGTTTTTATTGGAGTTTGCGTGGCTGCAATCCACCATGATATTCGGTACAACATTCGCCTTATTCAGTGCTTGTTCGCAGGCAGCTACGCTCACTGAGTCGTAGTTGGGTTTGCCATTGCCACCGCGCAATACCACGTGACCGTAAGCATTGCCGCGAGTATGAACAATCGAAACCTGACCTTCAGTGTTAATGCCGAGGAATCTATGTGGTTTGGATACTGACTGCAAAGCGTTGATAGCGACAGTCAAACCACCATCTGTACCATTTTTGAAACCTACGGCTGAGGATAGTCCACTGGCCATTTCACGGTGAGTTTGCGACTCGGTGGTGCGCGCGCCAATTGCCGACCAGCTGATTAAATCCTGCAGGTATTGAGGCGATATCGGATCAAGCGCTTCAGTTGCTGTTGGTAAGCCCATTTCCGAGATGTCCAGCAGCAATTGGCGGCCGATATGCAAGCCTTCTTCAATTTTGAAGGTGTCATCCAGGTAGGGGTCATTGATCAAGCCTTTCCAGCCGACGGTGGTGCGTGGCTTTTCAAAGTAAACGCGCATCACAACGTAGATGGCATCGCTCACTTCTTCGGCCAGTTTTTTCAGGCGTTGAGCGTAATCTTTGGCAGCTGCTACATCGTGAATAGAGCAGGGGCCAATAACGACAAAGATGCGGTGATCTTTGCGATCCAGAATATTGCGTACCACTTCACGGCCCTGAGTGACAACCTCGCGGGCTTTTTCGGTGAGTGGGATTTTTTTCTTGAGTTCTGCCGGCGAAATCAGCAGCTCTTGCGAGACCACATTCAGGTCATCGACTTGGGTACTGGCCATGATGCTATTTCCTAAAAAGATCAATTCGTGGGTCATTCTATCGAAAATGCCCTAAAAAGTGGGATGGTTTTTTAATAAATTCCGTAAATAAAGATGATAGTTCTATTTTTAGCGATTTTTTAGATAAATGATCTTCTTGTTTGCGTGATTTTGTTGTTTGTTATTTTGTCATCCTCAAATTTCAATATTTATTAAAATGAATATCCTTTAAAAAAGATGACATTCAAACCATCAGACCGCTTTTTTGATGTTTTGGTGGCTAAAATATGATCTAAATGGCGTCTTGGGTGTGAGATTAAGGTGCTAGGTTGGTTATACAGTTTTGCTATATATATGGTGATGTTTTTCTACTTATCAAAAGGATGATGTCGTGTTGCTAAAGAAAAAGGCTTCTGTGCTGGGATTTTTGTGGTTGTTTTCAGCATGGCTTGAAGCGGCTGAACAGGGGCGTACCGCTTTGGTGTTGGGTGGCGGCGGTGCACGCGGTGCCGCTCACATTGGGGTATTGGAGGTGTTGGAGCGGGAGCGTATCCCGGTTGATTGTGTTGTCGGAACTAGTATGGGTGGGTTGGTTGCGGGTTCTTATGCGGCCGGATTGTCACCAGAGAGAATGCGCGAGAAGTTGGCGCTCGCCGATTGGACGGACATGTTCCTGGATGTGGCGGACTTTTCGCAAATTAGCTATCGCAAGAAAAAAGTCAGTAAACGCTATCTTGGCGGCACAGAGATGGGGCTGACTAAAAACGGCATGCAGATTCAGCCGGGCATGGTTGCGGGTGAAAAAATAAAACTGTTTTTTAATCAGCTTGTAGATGCCGATCTTGGTGAGCGGGAAATTCAGGAGTTGCAGCTGCCGCTCGCAATCATCGCGACTGATATAGGTACCGGCGAGCGTGTTGTATTTCGCGATGGCAGTCTTACTCAGGCGATGCGCGCAAGTATGTCGGTGCCCGGGTTAATGGCACCAGTGGAATATCAAAATCGAAAATTGGTCGATGGCGGTTTGGTGGATAACTTGCCAGTGGATGTTGCGCGTGGATTGTGTAACGCCGACAGGGTTATTGCGGTAAACGTTGGGTCGCCGCTTAAACCGCCAGAAAGTATAGGCTCATTGTTGAGTGTGTCTGCGCAAATGATCGGCATTTTGACCAAGCAAAATGTTGAGCGCTCGCTGGCCAGCTTGACGGGAAGTGACATTTATATCGCACCTGAATTGGGGGATATTCGTGCGTCTGATTTTTATCGTTATGACGAGGCGGCAAATATAGGTCGGGCAGCCGCAGAAAAACATATAGAGGCGCTCCGCAAGTTATCTGTTGATCAGCGCGCTTACACGGCATGGCGAGATAAAAATACTGATAGCCGCGCCAGAGAAGTTTTGATTGATCAAGTAGTAATCACTCCGTTAAATCGGGTTCACACTGATTATGTTGCGCGCCAGATTCATCAGCAGGAGGGGCAGTTACTGAATCGAGTTGAGTTGGAGCAGGATTTGGTTCGCGCTTATGGTGATGGTTTTTATGAGAATGTCGATTATCGAATCGTCAATCAAGACGGCAAAAATGTTCTTGAGGTTACCGCAAAAGAAAAAAACTGGAGTTCTGATTATTTGATTTTCGGTTTTGCGATTGATAGCGAATATCGCCAAGGCTCTACCTTTAATTTGCGTTCTGCCTATCGCAACACCTGGATGAACTCTTATGGCGGTGAAATATTTGCCGCTGTTGATGTTGGTCATGAGTCATCGTTTGAGTTTGATTACTATCAACCGATTGATACACGCCATCACTTTTTTATTGAGCCTCGTTATTTTCGAGAGCGCGTCGATATAGGTTTGTTTTCTGATAATACAGAATTGGCTGAGTATGAATTGGAGACCGCTTATTCGGAGCTGATGTTTGGTACTAATCTGGGGGTTTACGGCCAGGCAACAGTTGGTTGGCGTGAATATGATATACGGGGTGATGCAGACGTTAGTGCGGTAACCTTGCCGGATGTGAATGACACCTATGGTGGTGTGTTGTTTTCGTTGAATTTGGATCGTCGCAATCGTTTGTATTTTCCATCGCACGGCTGGCGTGGAGAGCTCAGCTTTTTTGATGCGCATGACGGTACGTTTAATAAAATTTCTGCTGATCTGACGCATGCCTACAAGGTGAACGATTTTGTTTTTGCCATTCGCGGTCTTTATGTTGGCTCCTTAAAGGGGGAGCTGCCGTTTTACGACTCTGTAATGCTAGGTGGTTTTTTAAATTTGTCGGGTTATGCGAGCAACCAAATTATTGGCGATGATGCTATTTATTCGCATATTCGTGCAGAGCGAATTATCGGTCGCATGCCGTTGGGTTTAAATGGGGACTTGCGCATGGGATTAGCTGTGGAGGGGGCAAAATTGCAAACCATTTACACTATGACAGAGCCTGAAGAATGGCTTGATTCCGGTGTAATTTATTTGGGAGGGGAGACGCCGTTCGGACCTTTGTATTTAGGTTATGGTTTTACCTTTGAAGGTAATCATAATTTGTATTTCAAATTGGGCGTTTTTTAGGCGCTGTTTGAAGTGAAAGCCTTGCGTGTGCAAGGCTTTCATGGGTAGTAAATGATTAAAAATGAAAAATGGCTGCGGCGTATGGGCCTTTAATATCCAGATTGGTGTTCACGTCATCATCGTTAATATTGGCTTTTACAGATTTATAGCCCACCTCGATTCCCACATCTAATGCAGAGTCAAACGAGTAGCCCAGCTTTGCTGTGTAATCGGCCAAGTCATTGCCATCGTAGCTAATGTAATTTCCTTCAAAGCCTGCAAAAAAACCGGTAAGTGGCAAATCAAACTGTACTCGACCATAGGCGAGAGGCAAGGTGGTGTCGATTTTGGTTTTGTCTTTTACGCCTGCGCTTTCGGCAGATAAATAGCCTGAATATTTTCTCAGGGTGACGCCCAGATCCAGAGTCAGCCAGTTGTCGAGAAATTCATAATACAGTGCTGTATCTGTGTAACTTAAATCAAAATCTGTGGCAACTGTGCTGCCGCTTGGGTAAGTGATATCGCCAATACTAAAGTTGCCATCAACAATGCTGCGCTGAGAGCTGGTGATGTTGTTTTGCTGCACTTTGATGTTAGGTAGAAATAAAATCGGATGTTCGATTGCAATGTAGTAAAAATTATTATTGTCATCGCTCATTCCCAAGTCGCCTGTCGAAACAGCGGGTGCGCCAACCTTTCCGCTGTACTCGCTTTGCCAGGTGCCTGCGCCTGCATATACACCAAAAATAGTATCGGCATAGGTTTGGCTGCTTACAGCCAAGGCAATAGCGCCAAGAGAATATTGAGTGAAAGAAACAATTTTTTTCATGGAAAATCCTAAAGCAGTGGTTGAATAATTCTGGCGTAGTGTAATGGATGTGAATTAAAAATTCTGATGCGGCGAGTAAATTTGCAGTCGTTAACTTTGGTGTGCTTAAAGATTGGTGGAATTGTTTTTTAATGATTCCAGAAAAACCCGAGCGGCATTGTTGAGTGTGCGCTGACTGTGATGAATATATCCGAGTGGGCGCATAATTGGCGGCTGATTCAAATCAAGAATGTGTAATTCGCTATCGATAATACGTTGCGGCAAAACCCCCCAGCCTAGACCAATACTGAGCAGCATTTTAATTGTATCCAGATGATTGGACACCATACCTGTACTGAGTGGCAGTTGCTGATCGTCAAACAGGTTTTTGATGAGTTGGGTGGTATAGGTGTTGGTGTCGGGCATTATCGACGGATGCTGGCTTAAATCGGCCAGCTGAATATCCGATTGCGCTGCAAGTGCATGGGTGGGCGCGACGACAAATTGGAGTTGGTCGTGCCAGAGGGTTTCGCTTTTGAGTCGCGCGTCTTGTTGAAGCGCGAGCGTAATAATGGCGATGTCAAATCTACCTTGGAGGATTTCATGATAAGCCTGCTCCGAATCAAGAAAGTGTAAATCCAGTTTTACCTGGGGATATCGAATCGAAAATTCCCGCAAATAGGGCGGTAAATAATGCAGTCCCACATGGTGGCTGGTTGCAATACTCAATTTACCTTGCACATCACCTTGTAAATCTGCAATGGCTCGCTGTGTAGCTGCCACTTCTCCCAAGATTAACTTGGCTTTGCTTAACAGTAGCTGACCAGCTTGGGTGAGGGCGATTTGCCTACCAATCCGGTCAAACAATGGCGCACTGAGCTGTTCTTCCAAAAGAGCAATGCGTTTGCTGATGGCAGGCTGGGTCAGGTGTAGGCGCTCGGCAGCGGCAGAAAATGAACCTTGTTCGGCAATCGCCACAAAAGCCTGTAGATGTTGGGTATCCATTGATCTATTTTTAATCCATTCCAAAATGGAATGCAATATATAAAAAAGATAAATTTGTTTTATGGGTTTTGCGGGGGTAGCATGGCTTCATTCTTATTATTAATTCGTATGCAACCTTGAAATCGGGCCGGTAAGGCTTTTTTGGAGATCATCATGGCTAAAACCCTTTACGATAAATTGTGGGATGCGCACCTTGTTCATCAAAGTGATGACGGGTCTGCCCTCATTTATATTGATCGTCACATCGTCCACGAAGTGACCTCGCCGCAGGCATTCGATGGTTTGCGTATGGCTGGCCGTAAGCCTTGGCGCGTGGATTCGATCCTCGCGACACCGGATCACAACGTACCTACCACCCAAAAAGAGCGCGCTCATGGTGTTAGTGGTATTCAAGACCCAGTGTCCTTGATTCAGGTGAAAACCCTTGATGACAACTGTGATGAGTTCGGCATCCTCGAATTCAAAATCAACGATGACCGCCAAGGTATCGTGCATGTTGTAGGGCCTGAAACTGGTGCCTGCTTGCCTGGTATGACCGTAGTTTGCGGTGACTCTCACACCGCGACCAACGGCGCTTTAGGCTCGTTGGCACATGGTATTGGTACCAGTGAAGTGGAACACGTTATGGCGACCCAATGTTTGGTTGCCAAAAAAATGAAAAACATGTTGATCAAGGTAGATGGCAAGCTCGGTCTTGGCGTAACACCAAAAGATGTGGTGCTCGCGATCATCGCCAAAATCGGCACCGCTGGCGGTACCGGCTATGCGATGGAATTTGGTGGCCAAGTATTCCGCGATATGAGCATGGAAGGTCGTATGACTGTGTGCAATATGGCAATCGAAGCGGGCGCGCGCGCCGGTATGGTGGCGGTAGACGACATCACTCTTGATTATGTAAAAGGTCGTACCTTTGCGCCTAAGGGTGATTTGTGGGATGCGGCTGTTGCTGAATGGAAAAACTTTGTCAGCGATGAAGGTGCACACTTTGATTCGGTAGTAGAAATCAATGGCGCTGACATCAAGCCACAAGTTAGCTGGGGTACTTCGCCTGAAATGGTAGTGTCAGTTGAAGATAAAGTGCCTGATCCAGCGAATGAAGCTGATCCGGTTAAACGCAACGATATGATTCGCGCATTGCAATACATGGGCTTGCAGGCAAACCAACCGATCACCTCTATTCATGTGGATCGCGTATTTATCGGTTCTTGCACCAATTCGCGCATTGAAGATATTCGTGCGGCAGCCGAAGTTGTAAAAGGTCGTCAGAAAGCCGGTTCAGTAAAGGAGGCGATTGTGGTTCCCGGTTCTGGTGCAGTAAAAGCACAAGCAGAAGCGGAAGGGTTGGATAAGATTTTTATCGAAGCTGGCATCGAATGGCGTGAACCTGGCTGCTCCATGTGTTTGGCGATGAATGCGGACAAGTTGGGAGCGGGTGAGCACTGTGCTTCTACTTCTAACCGCAACTTTGAGGGGCGTCAGGGGTATGGTGGACGCACACATTTGGTAAGCCCAGCGATGGCTGCTGCTGCCGCAATTGCCGGTCATTTCGTCGATGTTCGCACTTTTAACTAATAGGAGAGAGCCATGAAAAGTTTTACCGTTATACAAGGCATCGCTGCTCCTATGGATCGCGCGAATGTCGATACCGATATGATTATCCCAAAGCAGTTTTTGAAATCGATTAAACGCACAGGCTTTGGTAAAAACTTGTTTGATGAGTTGCGCTACCTCGATGAAGGCAAGCCAGATCAAAGCTGTGAAGGGCGTCCGGTTAATGCGGAATTTCCACTGAATTTTCCGCGTTATAAAAATGCCAGTATTTTGCTGGCGCGTGAAAATTTTGGTTGCGGCTCAAGTCGTGAGCATGCTCCTTGGGCGCTGGATGACTACGGCTTTCGCAGTGTTATCGCTCCAAGCTTTGCAGATATTTTCTTCAATAACTGCTTCAAAAACGGTTTGTTGCCGATCATTTTGAGTGAAGCAATTGTCGATCAATTGTTTAAAGAAATGTATGCAGCAGAAGGCTATGAATTAACGGTTGATCTTGCTGCGCAAACTGTCACTACGCCATCGGGCGAGAGCTTTGGTTTTGAAGTTGATGCATTCCGCAAGCACTGCTTGTTAAATGGTTTGGATGATATTGGCTTAACGTTGGAACATGCCGATAAAATCCGTGCCTACGAAACCAAGCGTCGTGCAGAAGCGCCTTGGTTGTTTGATGTAGTGAAATAACAAACGCAAAATTTACATTTGGAGAATGTTCGTGGGTAAGCATATTTTAATTCTGGAAGGCGATGGTATTGGTCCAGAAATCGTTAAAGAAGCACGTAAAGTATTAGATGTGGTCAATGCGAAATTTGATCTCGGTCTGACCTTTGAAAATGATCATATGGGTGGTTGTGCAATTGATGCTTACGGCGTTCCCTTGGCGGATTCCACGCTTGAAAAAGCACGCAAGGCCGATGCGATTTTGTTGGGTGCGGTGGGTGGCCCTAAATGGGATAAATTGGATCGTGCAATTCGCCCTGAAAAAGGTCTGCTGAAGATTCGCTCGCAACTGGGTTTGTACGCAAATCTGCGTCCAGCACTGCTGTACCCACAATTGGTCGATGCATCTTCACTGAAGCCGGAAGTGGTTTCAGGTTTGGATATCTTGATCGTGCGTGAATTGGCGGGTGGTATTTACTTTGGTGAGCCGCGTGGTATTCGTGTTTTGGAAAATGGCGAGCGTGAAGGTTATAACACCTACAAATACTCCGAGAGCGAGATTATCCGTATCGGCCGCACCGCGTTCGAAATGGCGCGCAAGCGTAATGGCAAGGTGTGTTCAGTCGATAAAGCGAACGTACTTGAGGCGACAATGCTCTGGCGTGAGGTGATGGACACTCTGCATAAGGAATATCCGGATGTTGAGTTGTCGCATATGTACGTCGATAACGCTGCCATGCAGCTGGTGCGCGCGCCAAAACAGTTCGATGTATTGGTGACTGGCAACATGTTTGGTGATATTTTGTCCGATGCAGCTGCTATGTTGACTGGTTCAATAGGTATGTTGCCATCGGCCTCGTTAGATAAAGATGGTCGCGGTATGTACGAGCCGTGTCACGGTTCGGCGCCGGATATTGCTGGGCAGGGTATTGCTAACCCGCTGGCGACTATTTTGTCAGTGTCCATGATGCTGCGTTATTCGCTCGGTTATCCGCAGGTTGCGGATGCGATTGAAGCGGCAGTTGGCAAGGTGCTTGATCAAGGTTATCGCACCGCTGACATCTATACCGAAGGTAAGACGAAAGTATCTACCTCGCAAATGGGTGATGCCGTAGTAGCGGCACTGAATTGATTTTCGCTGAAACACTTAAAGAGAGACTGAGATGAAAGTAGGTTTTGTAGGTTGGCGCGGTATGGTGGGCTCCGTATTGATGGAGCGTATGCAATCTGAAAATGATTTTGCTGACATCGAGCCAATTTTTTTCACCACCTCTAACGTAGGTGGTGCAGCGCCAGCAGTAGCAGCTGGTTTGCCTGCATTGAAAGATGCGTATTCTGTTGAAGATTTGAAGCAACTGGATGTGATCATTACCTGTCAGGGGGGCGATTACACCAGCGAGATTTTCCCGAAACTGCGCTCATCCGGCTGGAATGGCTATTGGATTGATGCAGCCTCAAGTCTACGTATGGAAGATGATGCAGTTATCGTTCTTGATCCGGTAAACCGCAATGTTATTGATGCCGCTTTGCAAAAGGGGGTTAAAAACTTCATTGGTGGCAACTGCACTAACTCCATCATGCTGATGGGCGTGGGTGGTTTATTTCGTGAAGGTTTGGTGGATTGGGTTAGCTCCATGACTTATCAGGCTGCATCAGGTGGTGGTGCGAATCACATGCGCGAGCTGCTGAAAGGTATGGGCGTGATCCATAACGCTGTTGCTGATGAATTGGCAACTCCTTCGTCTGCGATTTTGGATATCGACAGAAAAGTGGCGAGCACAATCCGCAATGAAGTGCCGCGCGAATTCTTTCCGGCACCATTGGCTGGTGGTTTGATTCCTTGGATCGACAAGCAATTGGATAATGGTCAATCCAAAGAAGAATGGAAAGGTCAGGCTGAAGTTAACAAAATTCTGGGCACCGAAAGCACTATTCCTGTTGATGGCTTGTGTGTGCGTATCGGCGCTATGCGTTGTCACAGCTTGGCGTTGACTATCAAGCTTAAGAAAGATCTGCCGCTGGATGAGATTGAGTCAATCATCAAATCCGGCAATGACTGGGTGAAGTTTGTGGCAAATGATCGTGGCATCACTGAGCAAGAATTGACTCCAGCATCTATTACAGGTGGTTTGAAAATCGGCGTAGGTCGTGTGCGTAAGCTCAATATGGGGCCTGAGTACATTTCTGCGTTTGTAATCGGTGACCAGTTATTATGGGGTGCTGCTGAGCCTTTACGTCGTATGTTGCGTATTTTGAAAGAGACAAAATAAGAGTTGAGTTTGTAACTCTAAGCGGTAGTTAAAAGAGAAAGCGCCAAAACCCCAAGGTTGATAAAACCTTGGGGTTTTTGTTTTTATAACCATTTGCGGTGGAAATAAGGATTTAAATGTCAGTGGTTTTTCACATTTTTGCGAATACACTTTGTTAAAAGTGCAAAAAATCCTCTTTGTTTGGTTTTTGTCAAGACCCCAAGTATTGATAAAAACCTATTTATAATGAATACTTACGAACGATACTGAAGATTCATTCGAGGTTTTTTGCCTCCCCCTGCACAGTTTTTTCTGCGTGTTAAGCTGTGTTAATCAACTAAAATGTCTGGCTAATCGTGTTTGGTTCAGTCGTGGAATAATAAAAGGATAGCGCTATGCGTCTTCGTCAGTTGGTTTTAGCCTGTGGTCTTACATCCTTGGTGCTGTCTCCTTATGCCAGTGCTTTAGGGTTAGGGGAGGTTAAGCTCAAGTCAACACTGAATCAGCCTCTTGAGGCTGAGGTTAAGTTACTTGATACGCGCGATCTTACAGCGGAACAAATTCTGGTTTCCTTGGCGTCACCTGCTGACTTTGAGCGTAATGGCGTAGACCGACTGTTCTTTTATACCGAATTCCAATTTCAGGTTGATCTTCAGGCCGCTGATGGCCCCAAGGTGGTCATTACTTCGCGTAGCCCTGTACGCGAACCCTACTTGAATTTCCTTGTTGAGGCTCGCTGGACTGCTGGGCGTTTGTTGCGCGAATACACCTTATTGATGGATTTGCCGACATTTGATGATAGCGCCTCGACCCAGGCAGTACAGGCTGCTACTACTCGTGCCACTCCTCCCTCGCAACCACGTACTACTACGCCGAGAACGACATCTGGCTCTGACGGTAGCAGTGGTGCGCGCCAATCTAGTTTAAGTGGCGATGAATACGAAGTTCGCAATAACGATACGCTTTGGGACATAGCACTCCGCGCACGCCCTGATGGCAGCGTTTCTGTGCATCAAAGCATGATGGCGCTATATCGTGCCAATCCAGAAGCTTTCATCAATGGCAATATCAATAGATTGCGTCGTGGTCAGGTGCTGCGTATTCCTGATGCGAGTGAAATGAAATCTGTTGGTAAAACCGAAGCGGTGAGCCAATTTGCGCAAGCCACAGGTGATTCTGATACTGGCGCGCAGCTGAATGCTTCGCGTCGTACCAGTTCAAATCGCACAGAGTCGACTGAGGCTAGTGGGCGTGTGAAACTGGCTGCTCCATCTGCAGGTACAAGTGCCGGTCAAGGTAGTGGTGCAAATGATGGCGCAGGCAAAGCGCTGGAATCTGAACTTGCTGTGACCTTGGAAGAGCTGGATAAGTCCAAAGCAGAAAATACAGAATTGAGCTCGCGCGTGAAGGATCTTGAAGCTCAAATCGAGACCATGGAGCGTTTGGTTGAAGTAAGTAATGAAAAACTGCGTGCGCTTCAAGTGGCTGCAGGGCAAGCTGGTGAAGCATCGGGGGCTCAAGTGCCAGAGGTAGCTTCTGCCGCTGCTGACCCGGTGGTAGTTGCTCAGACTGCGAGTGTCGCTAGTTCAGAGGCTGCAGCATCAAGTGCGGCAGCAATTGCACCTCCGCAACCAACTCCGCCGAAAAAGGCTATTGTTCCCCCCAAGAAACCAGAACCCACATTGGTTGATACTGCTATCGAAAATGCGCCTTGGATAGGTTTGGGTGTGCTGGGGTTGGCGGGTGCCGGTTATTTTGCTTACCGTCGTCGTAAGCAAGCCGAAGGGCAGCAGGCGGATGAGCAAGAAGATATTTTTGCGATGGATGATTCGATTAGTGAATCTGAAAGCGCATCTGAAGAAAATGCCGATCACTTTGAAGGAATCGAAGAGTCTTCATTATTTGATGAAGATAATGAAACTACCGCGGTTGCTGAAACAGGTGATGTGGTTGGTGAGGCAGATATTTACATTGCCTATGGCAAGTTGGATCAAGCGGAAGAAATGCTGCTTAACGCGCTGCAGAAAGATCCAAATTCCGCCGATATTCGAATGAAGCTTCTGGAAGTTTATGCTCAGCAGCAAAATGCTCCGGCGTTTGACAGCCACTATGCCGCACTTTTGCCAATTGCAGGTGCGGCCCTTATCGCGCGCGCTTCCGAGTTGCGCGAAGGTATCTCGGGTGCAGGTGCATTTGATCCAGTGGCGGCGGAGATGAATGAGTTGCCATCTGAGACTGAGTCTTTTTCATTTGATGATCTCGACTTGTCTTCTGATGAATTGCCTGTAGCTGAAAGTGAATCGAGCAATTTTGATTTCGATCTTGATCTCAATTTGGATGACGACGCTGACAATCTTTCATCTGAGGCTAATCTGACTTCGGATGCAAACTTCGCGTCATCGGTGGCGGATGCTTCTGAAGAATTGGCAAATGAATTTGAGTTGGATTTTGAGGATGATCTGACCTCTGCTGAAGCTGATGATTTGTCTGAGTTGTCATTGGCCTTGGATGATTTGGAAACTGAAGTGCTGCCAGAAGATATTGAGTCAACTACGGCCTCGCTGGATGAAGAGTTTAGTTTTGATCTGGATGATGATCTGTCACTAAATGAATTGTCTGCGGAAGAGCCTGCGTCATCTGCGGATGAGGTTGATATTTCACTGGATGTCGCGGCGGATGACTTCAATTTGGATATGAATGTCGATGACGTTGATCTGGCGGCACTCGATCATGAAATGGAAAGTCTTGATGTCGACTTTGATGATGATCTGCTAGCAAATGCTGATGAGTCTGGTTTGGCTCCGGTAGAGTCAGTAGAAAATGTTTCATTAGACTTGGAAGATGGCTTTGCATTGGATGATTTTGATCTGCCCAATACGGCAGGTGTGCAAGATGAAATTTCAACTGCAAATTTGAATTTGACTGATAGCTTGGATCAGCCAGCGTCAATGAGTTTTGATGCGGATAGCGAGCTTGCAGACTTTAATCTTGATGAAGATTTAAATGAGCTTTCATCTCCTGCGGAGGATGAGTTGGCTTCAGGTTTTGAACTGCAAAACGATGATGCCTTCAGTTTTGATGCGGTATCCGATAGTTCTGATAACGATGTGGATTTGGCCTCGTTAGAAGCAGATCTTGGTGAGTTGAGTAATGTTTCTGAAAATTGGGAAGTTGATGATTTTGCAGTCACTAATGATGTTGTTGATCTGGAATCACAGGATGAAATCCCTTCCTATGTAGAGCCTGTTTATGAGGCTCCAGCAACATTTACCAGTGACCTAACACCGGTAGAGCCTGAACCTGCAGTGCAGGATGAAGACTTGTTTGCCGAAGCATTGTCTGACTTTGGTAGCGATTCAGATGAAATCAATTTGAATGAGTTTTCCAGTGATGAAGCTGCACTAGCTGATCTTACTGATGATGAGATGGATGCGGAACTGGACTTCCTTGCTGATGCCGATGAGGCTGCCACCAAGCTTGATCTGGCTCGCGCTTACATCGATATGGGCGATAGCGAAGGTGCCAAAGATATTCTCTCCGAGGTGTTGGGTGAGGGTAACGATGAGCAGCGTAAAGAAGCTACTGAGTTACTTGGCCGTATAGGTTAATCGCCGGTTGATTCAAAAGCCTTGCATTTCGGTGCAAGGCTTTTTTATTTTGTGCAATCCGGTTTTTATTTGATGGTCTATTGAATGAGTGATAACTACGTTCCCAGTTCAAAACCCTATGCCCGCAATGGCGAGGTGGTTGCAGATACCATTTGGCCTGAGGGAATGCATCGTATTGCGCTGGGTATTGAATATAAAGGGACTGATTATCACGGTTTTCAGGTGCAGCCGAATGGGGTGAAAACCGTGCAGCAGGCGCTTGAAAAGGCCTTATCTATAGTGGCTGATGAGTCTGTTAGCTTGGTCTGCGCGGGCAGAACTGATGCTGGTGTGCATGCAACAAGTCAGGTAATTCATTTTGATACCTTGGCTGTGCGCCCTGAAAAAGCATGGTTGCGCGGTACGCGCCCGCATTTGCCTGACTCAGTTTCTGTTCGTTGGGCGCGCGAAGTTGAGCCGCAATTCCATGCGCGTTTTAGTGCGTTAAATCGTACTTATCGCTACTTGTTGACGGATGCGAAAACTCCGTCTGGTTTGCTGCATGATCAAGTGACTTGGTCGTCTCGCCCATTAGATGTGGATGCCATGCGTGCGGCCTCTGCTCATTTGGTTGGGCGCCATGATTTTACCTCGTTCCGCGCAACTCAGTGTCAGGCAAAAAGTCCAGTGCGACAGATTGAATATTTGCATCTGGTTCGGCGTGGAGATTTGATTATCTTGGAGGTGCAGGCCAACGCGTTTTTGCATCATATGGTGCGTAATATTGTTGGCGTGTTGATGGCGGTTGGAGCAGGTGATAAATCACCTGACTGGGTTGGGGAGGTATTGGCTGCGCGGGATCGCAGTGCGGCAGGAGTCACTGCCAAACCCTTTGGTCTTTATTTGGTTGGTGTTGATTATCCTGCCCATTTTGGGTTGCCAGTCAGCGTGCCAGGGCCTTTGTTTTTTACCGAACCTATAGGTGGTTTTGCTCCCTGATACCAAAATCAAAAGCCGCTATTTTGCGGCTTTTCAGTGTTAATTCTGTTAATATCACCGCCTTATTTTCTGCCGCGACCCGTATTTCGGCAGTCGTTGATGGCGATAGGAGAGCCTGAGCTTGCCCAACACTCGAATCAAAATTTGTGGCATCACGAGCGTCGGTGATGCTATGGCGGTGGTTGATGCAGGCGCCGAAGCTCTCGGATTGGTGTTTTACTCGGCTAGCTCTCGCGCCGTTGAAATTGAACAGGCACGAGCCATTGCCTTGGCTGCTGGCCCTTTTACTGTGGTGACAGGGTTATTTGTAGATGCCGATCCTGCGTATATGCATACCGTCCTAAAGCAAGTGCCGTTACAGTTACTTCAATTTCACGGAAACGAAACTCCAGAATTTTGCGCTGCTTTCCAGCGGCCTTATATGAAGGCAATTCGTATGCGGCCGGATTTGGATGTGTCGGCTGAAATAGCGAAATTCCCCAGTGCATCAGGTATTTTGTTGGATGCTTATCGTCCGGGTGTACCAGGTGGAACTGGTGAAACCTTTGATTGGGCACGAGTGCCGCAAAATGCAAACAAACCTTTGGTGTTGGCTGGCGGTTTAACGCCAAGCAATGTGGCCGATGCGATACAAGCAACCCGTGTCTATGGGGTTGATGTGAGTGGTGGTGTAGAATCAGCACCCGGTAAAAAAGATCATGGCAAAATAACGTCTTTTATTAATAATGCGCGACTGGCTGTACTTTAAGTTTCAGCATGGTGTCGGCTTTTTACAGGTGATTAAACGGTGAGTAACACTGAGCAGTTTTCAGCTATTGATTACAGTGCTTTCCCTAGTGAGGATGGTCACTTTGGCCCTTATGGCGGCCGCTTCGTTTCCGAGACATTGATTTACGCGCTCGATGAACTCCAATCTATTTATTCAAATCTGAAAGGCGATCCTGGTTTTCAAGCAGAATTTGATAAGGATATGGCGCACTACGTTGGTCGCCCATCGCCTTTGTATTTGGCTGAGCGTTGGACACGTGAGCTTGGCGGTGCCCAGATCTATCTGAAGCGTGAAGATCTTAATCACACTGGCGCGCATAAAGTAAACAATACTATCGGGCAGGCCTTATTGGCTAAGTTCACCGGTAAGAGCCGTGTTATCGCTGAAACTGGTGCAGGCCAACACGGCGTGGCTACTGCAACAGTGGCAGCGCGTTTGGGGTTGAAGTGCCGTGTATACATGGGTGCAGAAGACGTTAAGCGTCAGGCGCTCAATGTTTATCGTATGAAATTACTGGGTGCAGAAGTATTTCCGGTGACCTCTGGCTCGCGCACTTTGAAAGACGCAATGAACGAAGCCATGCGCGATTGGGCTACCAATGTGGATGACACTTTCTACATCATTGGTACGGTTGCCGGCCCACATCCTTATCCACAGTTGGTGCGTGACTTCCAATCGATTATTGGTCGTGAAGCACGTCGTCAATGTCTCGAGCAAGCAGGCCGCTTGCCTGATGCGTTGGTTGCCTGTGTTGGTGGCGGATCTAACGCTATCGGCTTGTTCCATCCATTTCTCACCGATGAATCCGTAAAAATGTACGGAGTTGAAGCCGGTGGTTTGGGTATCGAAACCGGCAAACATGCCGCTCCATTAAATAAAGGTATTCCGGGTGTATTGCACGGAAATCGGACCTATTTGATGGAAGATGAAAACGGCCAAATTATTGAGACTCACTCGGTTTCTGCTGGTTTGGACTATCCGGGCGTGGGTCCTGAGCACTCATGGTTGAAAGATATTGGTCGCGTAAATTATGTGGCGATCAATGATGACGAAGCCTTGGCTGCGTTTCGCAAAGTCACCAAAACCGAAGGTATTATGCCGGCACTAGAGTCGAGCCACGCATTGGCTTACGTAGAAAAACTCGCACCGACCATGAGTAAAGATCAAATTATCATCGCCAACCTGTCTGGTCGTGGCGATAAAGATATTTTGACTGTTGCTGGTTTGGATGGCATTACCGTTTAATCAAACGCCAAGCGTCTATTACCAAACGCTCGGCGTTAATAAAAAGTGCTGCGCAGCTGCGGCAAATAAAATCAGGAATTGTCGATGAGTCGTATTTCCCAACATTTGGGCCAAGCCAAAGCGGCGGGCAAAAAAGTATTGGTTGCCTATGTAGTTAATGGCGATCCATATCCAGAGGCAACTTTGCCGACCTTACATGCCATGGTAGAGCAGGGCGTAGATGTTATTGAGTTAGGTGTTCCTTTCTCTGACCCTATGGCTGAAGGGCCAGTGATTCAACAAGGGCATGAGCGCGCACTTGCACACAATATTAGCTTGCGCGGCACTCTTGAGGTCGTTAAACAGTTTCGCGAGACCAATAACACCACTCCAGTTGTATTGATGGGCTACGCTAACCCTGTAGAGCGTTTTGGCTATGCCGAATTTGCAAAAGCCGCAGCCGCAGCGGGTGTTGATGGATTGTTAACCGTTGATCTTCCACCTGAAGAAGTTGTTGAGTTAAAAGGCGAATTGGATGCAAACGGCTTGGACAACATCTTTTTGTTGGCTCCGACCACTACCGTTGAGCGCGCACAGAAAGTTGCTGCCTATGCAAGCGGCTTCCTCTATTACGTTTCTTTAAAAGGTGTAACCGGGGCGGGGCATTTGGATGTTGATGCCGTTAAAGAAAAATTGACTGGCTTTGGTCAATTAACAGATTTACCCGTTTGCGTAGGGTTTGGCATTAAAGATCCAGCGACCGCGAAAGCCGTAGCCGTATTGGCTGATGGCGTAGTTGTTGGCAGTGTGCTGGTCGATAAGATGGGCAGCATGGCAGATAAGAAAGCGGATGAAATCGCTGCAGCAGTGGGCGATATTGTTGGCAGTATTCGTGCCGCAATAGATTCTGTTTGATCGTAAAAAATCTCCGGTAGCGCGTGAGCGTAACCAATCAACTAAATTGACATCGAGTACAGAGAAGCAACCATGAGTTGGTTAGATAAAATTATTCCAAGCGTGTCCCGCACTGATACCAAGCGTAGTAACAAAATACCTGAAGGGTTGTGGGAAAAGTGCGCTAAGTGCGATGCAGTTTTATATAAACCCGAATTGGAAAAAACATTCGATGTTTGTCCAAAGTGTGATCATCACATGCGCGTTGGTGCTCGTGCGCGTCTGAACATGTTTTTGGATCCGCAAAATCGTCAGGAATTGGCTACCGATGTTGAGCCAATTGATCGCCTGAAATTTAAAGATGTCAAAAAATATAAAGATCGTCTTACCGCAGCGCAAAAAGAAACTGGCGAAAAAGATGCGCTGGTTGCGATGCGCGGTGAATTAAAAGGTATGCCCGTTGTTGCGGTAGCCTTTGAATTTGCATTCCATGGTGGTTCTATGGGGTATGTGGTTGGTGAGCGTTTTACTCGTGCTGCCACTATTGCGTTGAAAGAAAATATTCCGTTTGTTTGCTTCTCGGCAACCGGTGGCGCACGTATGCAAGAAGCGTTGATCTCGCTGATGCAAATGGCCAAAACCAGTGCGGTAATTGAGCGTTTGAAAATGCAAGGCACTCCCTATATTTCGGTAATGACCGATCCGGTTTACGGTGGTGTTTCTGCAAGTCTTGCACTGCTGGGTGATTTGAATATTTGTGAGCCTGGTTCGCGTGCTGGTTTTGCTGGCCCGAGCATTATTGAGCAAACCATTCGCCAAAAATTGCCTAAAGGTTTTCAGCGCGCTGAGTTTTTGTTGGAGCACGGCGCTATCGATATGATTATTCACCGTCGTGATATGCGTGACAAACTGGCGTCTTTGCTTGCGAAATTTATGCGTAAAGCTGCTGTATAACTGAAATCTTCATTTGTCATAGCTATGCAATTACATTCGTTACCTGCTTGGTTGGATTGGTTGGAAAAAAACCATCCAACCGAGATCGAATTAGGTCTTGAGCGCATCACTCGCGTTGCAGAGCGAATGGCATTATTAAAACCTGCTGCGAAAGTGGTGACTGTTGCTGGAACCAATGGAAAGGGTTCTTGTGTCACTGCAACAGCTTCTTTGCTGGGTGCAGCTGGGTTTTCTGTTGGTGTTTATACGTCGCCACATCTGCTTCACTACAATGAGCGAATCGTTGTTGATGGAAAGCCTGTCGCTGACGACGAAATCTGCTCTGCGTTTGAAACCATCTTCGCTGCCAGTCAGCAAACCTCTCCCGATTTTCCTGCTCCTATAAGTCTCACTTATTTTGAATACGGCACCTTGGCTGCGTTGGAGGTTTTTCGTCGCCGCCAAGTCACTGCAATGGTGCTTGAGGTTGGTTTGGGTGGGCGCTTGGATGCGATCAATATTATCGATGCAGATGTTGCTGTGATTACCAGTATTGCACTGGATCATACCGATTGGTTGGGTGATACCCGCGAAGCGATTGGATTCGAAAAAGCGGGCATTATGCGCAGCCAAACGCCAGTTGTCTGCGCCGATTTTTCACCGCCTCAGTCGGTGTTGGAACATGCAGAAAAACTCTCTGCACCTTTGTATTTAATCGAGCGGGATTTTAGTTATTCAGTTATTGATAATTCAAATTGGAGTTGGTGGGGTAAAGGTGAAAAGTTTGCCTCGCAACCACTTCCTCATCTGCCACTTCCCAGTTTGGCTGCTGCACTGCAAGTCGCTGTGATTCTTGGTTTGAATCTTCGTGCTTTAAATGCGTTTAACTGTATTGCGGCCTTGCGTGTTCCTGGGCGATTTCAAATTCTACAGTGGCGTGATCGTCAGGTAATTCTCGATGTGGCGCATAACCCTGCTGCTACTGAGTATCTGGTTGAGCGATTAGAGCAAATGACCGATCCTCGCACCAAAGTTCATGGTGTAGTGGCGATGATGGCAGATAAGGATCGCGCGCAAAGTTTGGCAAATCTCAAAGGGCAGGTCGGCTCTTGGTATCTGGCGGACCTGTCTTTTATTCCACGTGCCGCGAGCGTCGAACAGCTGCGCCAGAATTTAGTCGATTTAGATGCAGATGATACGGATATTCAGTTTTCCGGTAGTGTGGCTGAGTGTTTAAATGCTGCGTATCAGAACTCGGCTCCCGGAGAATGTATTTTGGTTTTTGGCTCATTCTTCACGGTAGCTGCTGGCTTGCAGGCGCTGGCAAAGGTCTAGTTGCGATGTTGTATTCCTATCTATTGATTTGGGCGTAAACGTAGAGGTTTTAGGTGAGAGAATCCGTAAAACATCGATTGATTGGTGCAGCTGTTTTAGCTGCTATCGCAGTATTGTTTCTGCCCAGTTTTTTTAAAGATCGCCAGCAATATCAGGTAGATACCAATTCCCATATTCCCGGTCGCCCAAGTATAACGGCGGTTGATTTTAATGAGCCCACCCGCCCGGATGATATAGAGCCAGCCCCAGCTCCAGAAACTATGTTTGTCCCTGAAGCAGGTGAAACTGAAGCGATTAAATCTGAAACTGTGGTTCAAGCGGCGCCTGTTGTTCAATCTGCAGCATCAAGCGTGGCGCTACAATCCTCTGTACAAACATCTTCTGCGGCTATTGAACCCGCGGTTCCAGCTTTGCCTCTCAATGCACAAGGGTTGCCTGATGCCTGGGTGGTTCAGGTGGCAAGTTTGAGTTCGCAGGCGGGAGCGAATAAGTTGCGCGATCAATTGCAGGCTGAAGGACATAAGGCCTATGTACGCTCGGTGCCGGGTGCGACAACTATTTATCGTGTGTTTATCGGCCCCAAGCAGGATAAAACTCAAGCGCTTGCGATCAAGTCTCAATTGGACAAGCAATTGAAAGTGAATTCGCTTGTTTTACCCTTCAAACCCTAAAGCCATATTCACGTGCCTCTGATAGAATGCGCGCCTCTGTAAACCTCCCGGCAATGATTTTGGAGTGGGCGCGCGAATGAACTGGGCTGATTGGGCCATAATCGGGATTTTTTCCCTGTCCTGTTTGATCGGTTTGATTCGTGGTTTTGTGCGTGAAGCCTTGTCTCTGGTTATCTGGATTGCGGCGGTTCTCGTGGCCAAGGTCTTCGGCTCGCAACTTGAAATCTTGTTGCTCGACCAAATTGAATCACCCTCTGTGCGATTAATGACGGCCTATGCCGTACTCTTTATTGCAACTCTATTGCTGGGCGCCATGCTGAGTTATCTCATTGGTGCTTTAGTGCGTGCCACTGGCTTATCTGGCACTGATCGTCTCTTGGGAATGGTATTTGGTGCTGCGCGCGCATTTATTGTGGTGATGGCAATACTGATTCTTTTGCCCGGATTTCTCCCCGTCAACGAAGACGAGTGGTGGCAACAATCAAAATTCATTCCCCATTTCCTCGATTGTGAGGAGTGGGTTAGAACCGCTTATGACCAGATCAGCCAATGGCTAATGGGCTTGTTTGGCAGTGTCGAAAGCGAACAAAAAGTTTAACGTTGTTAACTGTTATTGAGGCAATCTTATGTGCGGCATTGTAGGTATTGTGAGTAAACGCGATGTGAATGTGCAGCTTTACGATGCGTTGACCATCTTGCAGCACCGTGGACAGGACGCGGCGGGAATGGTGACCTGTCAGGACGGACGCATGAGCCAGCAAAAGGCGAATGGCCTGGTGCAAGACGTATTCAGAACTCGCCATATGCAGCGTTTGCTCGGCACCACCGGGATTGGCCATGTTCGCTATCCAACTGCGGGTAGTTCAGGTCCAGCACTCGCCCAGCCGTTTTATGTGAACTCGCCTTACGGGATTGCGATGGCGCATAACGGTAATCTGACCAATGCCGACAAACTCAGTGAAGATATCTTCAAAACTGACCTGCGCCATGTGAATACTGATTCGGATTCAGAAGTACTGCTCAATGTATTCGCACATGAATTGCAAATGCAGGGGAAATTAACTCCAACTGCAGATGATATGTTTGCCGCGGTTACCGGTGTGCATAATCGTGTTACTGGCGGTTATGCCGTAGTAGCGCTGATTGCAAATTACGGATTGGTTGCCTTCCGCGACCCTAACGGTATTCGTCCTCTCGTATACGGTAAGCGTTATTCGGAAGAGGACGGTTATGAATATATGGTTGCGTCGGAAAGTGTTGCGCTCGACGTATTGGGTTTTGAGCTGATTGGCGATGTTGCGCCGGGTGAGGCGATTTACATCACTGAAGATGGCGAATTGCATTCGCGTCAATGTGCAAAATCACCGCGTTTGACCCCCTGTATTTTTGAGCACGTTTATTTTGCGCGTCCTGATTCCATCATGGATGGTATTTCGGTTTACAAAGCGCGTTTGCGCCAAGGAGAAAAGCTGGCAGAAAAAATTCTTCGTGAGCGCCCAAATCATGACATTGATGTGGTTATCCCAATTCCGGATACCAGTCGCGTTGCAGGTCAGGCATTGGCGCAAAAACTGGGTGTGAAATTCCGTGAAGGTTTGGTAAAAAATCGCTATATCGGCCGCACATTTATTATGCCCGGCCAGCAACAGCGTAAAAAGTCAGTGCGCCAAAAACTCAACCCAATTGAGTTGGAATTTAGAGATAAAGTAGTGCTGCTGGTGGATGACTCAATTGTGCGCGGCACCACCTGCCAACAAATTATTCAAATGGTGCGTGATGTCGGTGCTAAGAAAGTTTACTTCGCTTCAGCTGCGCCAGCGGTGAAATATCCGAATGTGTACGGTATTGATATGCCTACTACAGCTGAGTTGATTGCTCACGGCCGCACTGAAGACGAAGTTTGCAGTGAAATTGGCGCTGACTGGTTGGTGTACCAGGATTTGACAGATTTGATCGCTGCTTCTGCGGAAGGTAATACCGAAGTAACTGAATTCGATTGCGCGGTATTTAATGGCGAATATTGCGCTGGCGATGTAACTGCAGAGTACTTAGAGAAAGTGGCCGCTGCACGAAATGACAGTGCAAAATCTGGCACAAAGACAACTAAGCAAATGGAGTTGCCAATTGGTTTGCACAACGGTGCCGCTCGCGGTTAATGCGCTAGGCTAACAAATCAGAAACGTTATTGAGCAAATGATATGGATAATTTTGACGAACAACTGATTGATCCATTATTCGGTGCTGCATTGGATACGCTTGCGATTCGTGCGGGGCAAACACGTTCGCACGAAGGTGAGCACAGCGAGGCTTTGTTTCTAACTTCCAGTTATGTGTTTGGCAGTGCTCAGGAAGCTGCAGACCGTTTTGCGGGCAATCAGCCGGGTAATGTTTATTCACGCTACACCAACCCGACAGTGCGCACATTTGAAGAGCGCATTGCTGCACTTGAGGGTGCAGAGTCGGCAGTGGCTACTTCATCGGGTATGGCCGCTATTTTGTCGACTTGTATTGCGCTGTTGAAATCGGGCGATCACATTTTATGTTCGCGCAGTGTATTTGGAACGACCACGGTATTGTTCACTAAATATCTACAAAAATTTGGTGTGACAACTACCTTTGTTAATCCAACTGATTTTGCACAGTGGGAAGCAGGTTTTACTGAAAATACCAAATTGGTATTTGTTGAGACTCCGTCGAATCCGCTGTGTGACGTGATTGATATTCAGCGTTTGGCAGATCTGGCTCACGCACGCGGTGCATTGCTAGCCGTTGATAACTGTTTTTGCACTCCCGCGTTACAACAGCCATTGAAGTTTGGTGCGGATTTAATTATCCATTCGGCAACTAAATACATCGATGGTCAAGGTCGTTGTTTGGGTGGAGTGGTTGCTGGTGCAAAAGTGTTGGTTGATGAAGTGCTTGGTTTTATTCGCAGCGCTGGCCCAACATTAAGTGCATTCAATGCATGGGTGTTCTTAAAAGGTTTGGAAACTTTGCGCTTGCGGATGGAAGCACATTCACGCAATGCCTTGGCGCTTGCTCAATGGCTGCATGCTCATCCAGCGGTAGAAAAAGTTTTCTATGCCGGGCTTCCTTCGCATGTAGGGCATGAGCTTGCGGCTAAACAGCAGTCAGCGTTCGGTGGGGTTTTGTCTTTTCGCGTGAAAGGTGGGCGCGATGAAGCTTGGAAGGTAATTGATGCAACTCGGATCATGTCCTTAACGGCTAATTTGGGCGATACCAAAACCACTATCGTTCATCCGGCAACGACAACTCACGGTCGTTTATCTCCCGAGCAAAAAGCCGACGCAGGTATTACCGAAAACCTGATTCGTATTGCCGTTGGCTTGGAAAATATTGCTGATTTGAAAGCTGATCTTGCACGCGGTTTGGGCGATTATTAAGCTGCACCAAGGGCAGGATCTAAAAAAATGGTTTTTAGGTCTTGTCCTTGATGTTGTGCCTTGGTAAAGTGCGCGCCCTGTCACCCGAAAGGGTAATATTCTAGGACTATAGCTCAGTTGGTTAGAGCACCACCTTGACATGGTGGGGGTCAGCAGTTCGAGTCTGCTTAGTCCTACCAAAACATATTGAATTTAAAGGGCTTTTCCCGAAAGGGTTAAGCCCTTTTTATTTGTTTGGCAATAAATTGGCAATATACAGTGGTGCTCTATTTGGGAATGCCATCATTGTCCTACCTTATTTCTGCTTTTCCTTTCCTTTCCTTTCCTTTCCTTTCGTTTGGCGATCCTGCTCCAAATATTACACGCCATCTTAGCGGTATATCTCGTGACGAAATGGGCGCTATTCTCCCTGATTAATAACCGCAAGCATCGAGTGTTCTCTGTGCTTCTACATCTTATTTAAATGAAAAATAAATACGTATCGATTTTTAAATGGGCTGTTTAATTCTGCACATTTAAAAATTTTTACTGCTTGTTTTTAGACAAACTTTTTATTGAAAAGCGATGTGCTGCATGTGTTATAGGCTTTTTTCAGTGGCACAACAATTGCTCCTACTGATTTTACAGTTGTTTTTATAAAACGAAATTTGGTGGAGGTTTGCGATGCGTGTATTAGGTTTTTCTGGTGGATTAAGTGTGCCGTCAAAAACTCATGGATTAGTTAATGCGATTGTAGAGCGTTTTGCTAGCAGAGTTGACGTTGATGCCGAGGTGATTGATTTAGCTCAGATTGCAACAGGTTTTGGTGGGGCTTTGTATCGTCAACATTTGCCATCGGAATTGAAATTAGTGCTTGAACACATAGAGGCCGCTGATGTTCTAGTGGTTGCCTCGCCGGTGTACCGAGCTGCATATCCTGGCTTGTTTAAACATGTATTTGATTTGGTGGAGCGCAAGGCGCTTGAAGGGAAAGCGATTATTTTGGCAGCTAACGGTGGCAGTGCACATCATGCGTTAATTCTGGAAAGCCATCTGCGCCCACTTTTCAATAGTCTTGGATCTTTCACTGTTCCTACCGGAATTTATACTCAAGCATCCGATTTTGATGGTTATTCTTTGAATAATGCTGGTGTGTTAGAGCGAGTAGATGCGGCAATAGACGAGGTGTTGCGTTTGCAGCAGGGGCTGCGTATCGAGAGAGTAACAACAAAACCTGCGGAGGTGTTGGTCTAATGGGCGTTCATGCTGTTCCAGATTCCATTTTGCGACTAAAAAATATCGGGAAAATATTCCATCATCAGGGTGCAGATCTGGAAGTGTTGAAAGAAATAAACCTGACGGTTCATACAGGTGAATTTGTCAGTATTTTGGGTAGCAGTGGTTGTGGGAAATCAACTTTACTGCGCTTATTGGTCGGTTTGGATGTGGCTTATTCAGGTGAGATTACATTGGGCACTGAGTCGGTTAAAGGTCCCAGTCTGAAATGCGGCATTGTGTTTCAAGAGCATCGGCTCCTACCTTGGTTGACGGTATTTGACAATGTTGCTATCGCGCTAAAAAACGCCAGTATCCCTGCGGCGGAAAAAAAGAATCTGGTACAGCAGCATATTGAATTGGTGGGTCTTAAAGGCTTTGAGCAAGCTTGG
This sequence comes from Cellvibrio chitinivorans, assembly GCF_035117775.1. Lineage (NCBI taxonomy): Bacteria > Pseudomonadati > Pseudomonadota > Gammaproteobacteria > Cellvibrionales > Cellvibrionaceae > Cellvibrio > Cellvibrio chitinivorans. Next base: position 20,326 of record NZ_JAYKKN010000004.1, on the reverse strand, counting down.
CCGCATCAGTTGTCAGGGGGGATGTCGCAGCGTGTGGCTATTGCTCGTGCATTAGTGAACCGCCCCGATGTGCTGTTACTCGATGAACCCTTTGGTGCCTTGGATGCAATGACCCGTTCTTATCTGCAACAGGAACTGCAAGCGATTTGGCGCAAAGAAAAAATTACGATGGTGCTGGTAACGCACGATGTAGAGGAGGCGGTTTTTTTAGCTGATCGCATTGTGATAATGGAGCCAAATCCGGGGCGCATAAAACGAATACTGGTTGGGGCAGGGGAGCATCCGCGTGATAGAAATAGTGCTCCATTTAATACGGTAAAACGTTTGGCTTTGGCAGAAATCAATGGTGAAGATACCAGTAAGGGAACTCATCAAACATTTGTGGATTTTAATCGACTAGGCGAGGCTCGCCTATCTTGGTAGTTATTTGATTAGTTATTCGATATTTTTAAAGGTGATCTCTATGTCAATTAAAGCAGTTAATGTACGCAATCAATTTCACGGAAAAATTAAGGAGATTGTGCGCGGTTCAGTGGTGTCAGAAGTGGATGTTGAAACACCTGCTGGAATTGTTACTTCCGTTATTACTACTCGCTCGGTAGATGATTTGGGTTTGGTAGTGGGTAAGGAAGTGGTTGCGCTGATTAAGTCTACTGAGGTTTCAATCGCGGTATTCTAAGGCCTGAAAATTTAATGAGTTAAATAAAAATAGCGGGCATGTCCCGCTATTTTTTTCTAATTTTAGAGTTAATGTATTGATTCGGCACTATCGTCAGTCGAGCTATTTTGTTTTGAAGTGAGTAATAAAAAAATCCACGGCAGAATCAATACAATAAACACATTTTGTAAGCCAATTACATCACCCAGCATACCCCCCAAAACTGCACCAGAAGTTCCTCCCAGCATTTGCCCCATGGTTAGTATGCCGGATGCATGGCTTTTGTTCAGGTTGAGATTGGCAATGCGTGACATGTTAATTAAGTTGTTTAAGCCAAGGCCAATGCCATTACATATAACACCAATAAAAAATAATTCTGGCGAAGCTGCAAACGCCAGTAAAAGCCCACCAGCGACCAATGCAGCGTGGCTAATGTAATAGAGTCGCTCACTAGAATAATTTACCAGTAGATTCCCTCCTCCTAGAAGCAGGCTGACATATACGCAGCCATAGCTAACCAATAATAAAACGCCATCACTGCTCTGCCATTGATATTCGCGCAATACAATGACCAATAAGAAAGCGCCAAAAAAAGCGCCGATACAACTACCAAACGCTTCATAAATACAAATTTGACGTAAAGATTGATTTTGCCAAAGGGTTTCAAACCACCCATTTGAACGTGAAGTGGATTTTTTTTGTTGTGCAGAAGGTAAGGTGAACCAACCCAGAATTGCCATGACAGAAAAAAAGCTGGCAGATATAAAAAACGCCTGATTTAACGTTAAGTTGTCGGCAAACCATTGCCCAAGTAGCGGCCCTACCGCCATGATCCCCAGCGATAAGCTTCCTTTATACCAACCAGCCCACTGTTTGCCGATTTCCGGTAAGCGCTGCATAAAACTACTGCTCATGGCCACAATGCGAAACGCAATACAGAATCCCGCGATAGTCATTAGTGCTGGTAGAAAAGACCAGAATTTTATCTGCCCAATACATAAGAAAATGATCACTAACAGCAGGCTTGCTATGGCGTAAATTACTCGTGGGCTATAAGCGGCTAGTAGCAAGCCAGCAGGGAGGGTGGCCAGTGCCATGGCAAAACTTTCCGCGCCGTTAATCAGCCCCATTTGCCAATTTTCTAAATGCAGCGATAACCCAAGCAGCGTAATCAGGATTTTGTTCATGCCGATGGTGATGCCGCTGCACATTGAAAGAATAATAAATAAAAAGAAAAACTGATTTTTTCTAGAAATTTCTTGCATGCCTTTTTCCCGGTAGTTGTAGTTTTTAGTCCATGTAATCAAATGGACGGTTTATGGAGTTAGCAATACTTGCGCCATAGATGTAAGTGATACGCAGGCGTAATTTCTTTACTTTAAAAACTAAAAAACGAAGCTGCTCTGTTGAAAAACCAATATTCAATAGAAATAAAGTGTTTGTTTATGAGCATTTATTGATGAATTAATTTGCTAAGTGTTCGGAATTGCTGAGTAGATATGACTGGCATAACTCGTGCAGATTCAAAAGAGGATAAATTTCAATCCTGAGTTTAATGTGTATCTCAATCGAGGAAATGTTTATGTCTCTTGTTCAATCAAATGATCTCTCGCTTTTGAGTCTTGTTGATCAGCTTAAAAAAGAATTTTCAATCTCCTTAAAAGTACTGACTGAAACCAATACCCTCACTGCTACCAGAACATTTCAGGCGTATGTTCGTGTTCCAGGTAAGAATCAAATCGTTGCGTTGAATCCGCCTGATTTGTGGTCTGAACAGACTGAGTTAAAAGTAACAGTAGCAACATTTGATGGGCAGGTGATTCTTGGTAATGAAAAAGCGGGCGGGCAGGGCAAGCGCTACGCTGATGTATTTATTCAAAATCCAGATGTCAATGTGGTTATTCATTTTCATGGTGCTTATTTAGGTGCATGGGCTAGTGCTCATCGTGTGCTGCCATTGCTTTATGCTCCATCGCAACGTCACACACTCGCACGTGAAATACCCATCTATATAGATCGCCGTGGTGGTGAATCTGCTTTCATTAATGAAGTCATTAAAACGGATGCCAATACGCCTGCAATTTTGGAGGCTAATGGTGGTGCCACTTTTTGGGGTAAGGAAATTATTCCGGTATCCCAATACATTTTGATTTTGGAAGAGGGCGCTTACTTTCAAGCAGTGGCAGAAAGTTTGGGTGGTTCAAAAGAATTTGGCCCTGGTGTGTTAGAGCAGCAGTGGGGAATGGGTTTTGTTAATCGCGATAAATCTGCCGCTTAATTTTTAGTGTCTGTATTTGTTGATTAATTTAATTGCAAGGAGTTTGTTAATGACTGCATCAGTAAGCATTGGTCAGCCTCTACAGGCGGCCGCATTGAAACAAATTTGGTTTACTCGCTGCCCAGTGCCTACCGCAACGGGCTTGGCTTATAAGCTGGGATGGTTGAGCGATGAATTTTCGGCAGATGGTATTGCACTGGATACACTGCAAGAAAATCGTGATTTAAGCCGGCATCACTATGATCATGATTTGCCTTCGCTTATTCGTGAAGGTGGAAATATTTTAGCTCTGGCAGCGCGTGCTCAGGGTGCGCCAACACGTTTGATTGGGTTGACTTGGATTGAGGAACGTCAGGCGATACTAGTTCGCCCGGATTCTGAAATCCGTGAAGCAAAAGATTTAAAGGGAAAACGCCTTGCGCTACCGGATTGGAATCAGCATCCACTTCCTGCGCATCAACGTGGAACTAGCATTGCCCGTGGTATGTCGCTGCAGGGATATCGCGGCGTGCTGCATTATGCTGGTTTGACATTCGATGATGTTGAATTGGTAGAAGTGCCGTCTAATCGCCAAAATCCAACGCGAGATCAGGTTGTTATTGCGCAACATAGTGGTGTGCAAAATTTATGGAAAGGAATCGATTATCTGGTGCAGGGAAAAGTTGATGCGGTCTATGTAAAAGGTGCCTCTGCTGTGGATGCCGCACGTGCAGCTGGCGTAGTGGTGGGGATTGATTTGGATTTAATTAGTGATCCTGCATATCGGGTTAATAATGGTACGCCGCGCCCAATTACAGTCCATGAACATTTCATTGAAAATCATTTTGATGAGTTGGTTCGTTTTCTTGCGCAAACATTGCGTGTGGCCGATTGGGCGGCAACTCATGAAACGGAAGTTAATAAAATTTTGGAGTTGGAAACATCTGGTAGTAGCAGCGCAGTAGTGGATGCCTATCGCGATGAGTTCCATAAAAAATTGCATCCCGATTTGTCAGTGCAGCGGTTGGCATTTTTAGAGCAGCAGAAAAAGTCACTTTGGTTGCATGGCTTTATTGAGCATGATTTTGATTTTGCTGATTGGGTTGATTATCGCCCTCTCGAAGCTGCGCATGAATTATTAGCGCAATGGCGTCGGGATGGAAAAGCTTAATTTTTAGGAGTGAATATGGCGATTGAATTTATTTGGCAATTACCAGGTGCGCGGGATTCCCGCTATGCGGATGCGCGCCTTTATAAGCGTGCCGAGCGTTTGCCCGATGATGCTTATCCTTATGGGCCGCAAGTCACTGATCCGCGCGGCAACAGTTTTAATTATTTTGATTATCTCTTGCAGATTGCGCGTGCCGCCGATCTAACCGGTTTTGATGGAATTCAAATTCCTCATGATCCAAATGGGGATGACTCGTGGATTGTTGCGGGTTATTTGGCGCGAAATACGCGGCACTTGCAATTGATTACAGAGTTTGAAGCCTCGCGTGGTTCATCGGTCTACGCCGCAAAAAATGCAGTTAGTTACCAACGCTTTAGTAACCAGCGTTTTGCATGGCAACTAACACCCGGTGGTTCAACGGATGAACGACGCCAGCTGGGTGACTTTGTTGCAGATGATCAATTACTGCCGCGTATTGATGAATTTCTCACAGTGGCCAAGGGTGTTATCACCCAATCGCCGTTCAGTTTTAAAGGGAGTTTTTTTGAAGTGCTGAATGGCGGTTTTCAAGGGCCGCTGGGCAATAACTCCGTGCCGAAAATTTATCTAAATGGCAGTAGTGCTGCGGCTTATGAATTATCTGCGCGTCAGGCAGATGTACATGTTTTGGATGCAGCACCAATCGCGCAGGTAAAAGAGGCAATAGAACAGCTGCAATCTCTGGCAAAAGTTCAGGGGCGCAGTTTGACAATTGGTTTGCGTATTGATTTATTAGTGCGTGAAACAGAGGCGGAAGCATTGAATGATGCGCAGCGTTTTTGGCAGCAGGCTAAGCTCGGTGAAGCGCAATTGTTAGAACCGGGGCTTTGGTCGCTGCCCGCTGCCTACACCGGCGCTACTGCCACATTGGTTGGTAGCTATGAACAGGTTCACGCGCGTTTGTTGGATTATGTTAATGCGGGTGTTAGCAATTTTATTTTTGGCGCCAGCCCTCATTTGGAAGAAGCCTATCGTGTGGGAGAGCATTTGCTGCCTGCGTTGCGAAAGTCGTTTTCAGAATCGACCCAATCTGTAGTTGCAGCGTAATTAAGGCTGCCTTAATACTTGAGGAATTTTTATGAGTCTCGACTTTTTTTGGCGTATTCCCACGCATGGAGAACCCAGTTCACATCGCTCACGATTGCCTTATCGTGGTGATTGGTATCAAGGGCAAGACCATATTCGTCATCCCGGCTTAGCTGGCGGTGGTAGCGATGGATTTAATTACATTGATTATATTGCTGAGGTTGCGCACGCCGCTGAAATTTCAGGATTTCATGGCGGATTGATTCCTTCATTTCCAATGACGGATGAGCCTTGGGCGATATCATCATTTCTTGCGCGGGAGACCAGTCGCTTTCGTTTTATGATTGCCTTTCAGCCGGGTTTTTTAAACCCTGTAACGGCTGCGCGTATGACTGCCAGTTTGCAGCGTGCAACCGGTGGTAGAGCCTTGTTTAATATTATTACCGGTGGTGGAGGCCCTGCTCAATTATGGTGGGGAGATTCTTTTGCTCACGATGATCGCTATACGCGCACTACTGAGTTTCTGGATATTTTACGCGGAGTTTGGAAAGGTAAGCCGTTTGATTACAAGGGGCGATTTTATCAAGTGGAAAATGCTCAGCTGCCATTCCCATTAAATCATGAAGAATTCCCGGAAATTTATTTCTCTGGCTCGTCCGATGCTGCATTAATTTCCGCCTCAAAGCATGCAGATTATTATTTGTCCTGGTTGGAGCCTCTGGCGCAATTGCGTGAAAAGTTTGATCGCGTGAAAGCCAAAACAGATCAGTTGGGGCGCAAAATAAAATGTGCGGTACGGGTGGATATTGTTGCACGGGCAACCGAAGAAGAGGCTTGGCGTGAAGTGCGGCGCGGGTTTGAAAATATAGATCCAATACAATTGGCCCAGTTCCAACAGCAGTTATCGCGCCAAGGCGATTCGGTGGGTGTTAATCGCCAAAGTGGATTCCGCCCAAGCCAGATTAACAGTTACAAGGATTTAATTGTGGAGCCTAATATTTGGTCTGGCTTTAATTTGCTACGCGGTGGACAAGGGCAGGGAATTGTTGGCAGTTATGAGCAAGTCGCAAAACGTCTCGATGATTTAGTTGCACTGGGCGCAGATGCATTTATTCTGGCAAGCACCTCACATTTGGAAGAAGCTTATCGTGTGGGTGAAGAAGTCTTGCCATTGGTGCGAGGGCGTTCACAGATCATCACTGAAAAATCATCGCTATCCCTCTCTGCTTGATATTTTTTTCCTTCTATAAAAATCGTAGTAACCAGAAAAACCGCAGTAACCAAAAAGTTGCTGCGGTTTTTTATTTCTGTATTAGAAACGAGTGACTAGTGATGCACCGTAGCTACGTGGTTTTGACCAGTTCACAGTGTTGCCCGTTGCGCCTGCAGCAGGTGGTAGGGCATGAAGTTTGTAAAGCTCGTCATTTACATTTTCAACATACAGCGTGAAAGTGATTTTTTCATCCGGTGATATCCAGGATGTCCGCACTGATCCAGTAGCATAGTCATCCTGCGATAAATTTGGATCGGTTTGGTTGTTGGTATAAAAATAGTATTTGCTTTGATAATTCCAATCGGTAGTGAATGACAGGCTAGCTCCACTTTCAAGCGGGTAGCGGTAATCAATCGAAAGTACTCCGGAAAATTCCGGCGAGCGAACAAAACGGTTACCTTTGTAGTCGCCATTTGCATCGCTAAAATTATCGAATTCTGTATCCAACCATCCAAAACCTGCGCGCACTTGAAGGTTGGATGTAATCAATGCTTGAAACTCAACTTCTGCTCCCTGTGCTTTGCCTTCTGCGGCATTACGCAATTGCGATAATGGCCCTGTAGGCGAGGGTACTACTGCATTGATTTGAATATCTTCATAGTCATAGGTAAACAGATTGGCATTGAATAATAACTGCCCATCCAACCATTCGGATTTATAACCCAACTCGTATGATGTTAAATATTCAGGGTCTAAAACACTCGTAGAATCTTGCGAGCGTGGCGCACTGTTGTAGCCACCGCCACGGAAACCGCGGGCAACACGTGCATATAGACGCGATGTGTCCGTTAGTTCGTAAGCGGGTGTCAGATCATAAGTCCAGTCACTCCAATCGTTGGTTTCATCTTGACGTGCACGTAAAGCGAGTGGGGATGAAATCGATGATGGCTCCCACCAGCGGTTTTGATCGCTAAATATGACCGGTGAAGGTGAAGCTTGATAATAATAAAGATCAATCGACTTTTCTTCATTTGACCAGCGCAAACCTGAAGTCAATGAAAAACGATCAGTGAAGTTGTAAGTCAGGTTGCCGAACAATGCATAGCTTTCACTGTCGTGACGATAAAATGTATCGCCATAAGCGTCAACGCGACCCGTTGGTTTTTGTGCAGTCGGCAGAGTTGCAGTGGCTGAGTCTGAATCAATGCGATCCGCAAAATAATGCGCGCCCAATACCCAATTGTATTCTTCAAATTTTGGCGAAGCTAAACGAATTTCCTGTGAGCGTTGGCTGGTTTTTGCATTGCTGTAACCGCGTGAAATTTCCAATGGTGTGTTATCGCTATCGGAAATACTTTCATTTTCATAACCTTCATATGCAGTGATGGACGTTAATTCATAGCCATCGCCCAGAGCCCAATTCAAATTAATAACGGCACCATCCTGTTTGGTGTCATTAAATTGCTCGACATTGCTGGAAACGGTTTCGCGATCAGTATTGGGAATATAAGTGGCTCCATTAGTCCAAAAAGCACCGTTGGCTCCGGTACCTATGACGGTGGCATTGGCTCCTTCAGTGTTGTAATTGCGATAGTGCACATTAAATAGAACCTCTATATCTTCATGCGGACGAGCCAGTAATTGCACTCGCGCAGCTGAGTCGGTATAGGAAAAATCTTTCTCGCCCGTAAAACTATTATTGAAAGCACCATCGCTGGTTTCTTGATGAATTGATATACGGCCGGCGAGAGTATCGTCCTGAATTGCGCCGCCCGCTGCACCTTGAATCAAGGTGGTGTCATAACTGCTTTGATCCAGTTTGATATAACCATCAGATTCAAATTTTGGTTTTTGGGATATAAGGTTGATCGCACCTCCGGTAGTATTTTTTCCCCATAGGGTTCCTTGTGGGCCGCGCAATACTTCAACTCGTTCCAAATCAAATAATGGAAATGCCGTTGCACTTACGTTGCTGATATAGACATCATCCAAATAAATTCCCACTGGGCTAGGTGAATCCAAGCCCTGAGTTCCTGTGCCTACACCGCGAATCCACCAGCGTGGGCGACTATGGCCATTACTTTGCCCTGCTGATGTGTTGGGCACTAATTGCGTAACTTCGGCAGCAGTGCGGCCTACGCCACTGCTAACTAGTTTAGATCCGCTAATTACGCTGACTGCCGAGGGCACCTGTTGAATGTTTTCTTTGCGGCGCTGAGCTGTTACCACTACATTTTCCAAGCGATTGGTGTTTGCTTTTTCTGTTGTTGTTCCGGCCGCAGCGAGAGTAGTTTCATCATTAATTGTCGATGTGTTTGTATCGCTTGATCCTTCTGCAAAAACATCTGCAGAGATAAAACCAAAACTGATAATGCTGCCCAAAATAATGGATAAGGGCTTTTTACTAAAACGCATACTAATTCCCCAATAGTTAGATAGGTTATGGCTCCGTCATCATAAAAATTTGCAGAGTTAAATGCGTTTTTGCACTATCTATGCCACTTGAGGTTTGTATGGTTATTCGCTTAAATCGTCGCTATTTATCTACATTATTTTAAAATTCAAAGCCTTTTTGTTGTTTTTAATGCAGCAATTTATTTTTTGTCTGCTGATATTTAATCAGTTATTTTCAGAAAAATTGTTGTGTATTCAAATCACAACTTTATGAAGAGCAATAGAATTGGTTATAAGTTTATAGTTATAAATTCCTTAAGAAATCACCGCGCTACTCTTACACTGCACACACATTAAGGAATGCCCCCAATCCCATACGCGTTCCCCGTATTGAGTATTTATTGTGAGCGAAGACATAAAACAACCTGTCATATTGTCATTGGAGGGCGGTAATGCCCAACCATTGTCTGTCAGAGCAAAAGCGTTAGTTTTTGCCGATCCTGTCTCAGCTGAGTTACTGGATTATATTGAACGAATTGCGCCTAGTGAGGCTCCGGTACTTATTGGCGGTGAAACGGGCACAGGTAAAGAACTGGTTGCCCGTCATATCCATCATCTCAGTGGTCGTAAAGGGCCTTTTTTAGCAGTGAATTGCGGTGCGATTAGTGATCAATTAGCCGAGAGTGAATTATTTGGGCATGAGGCGGGATCATTTACGGGCGCGACAGGAAAGCGTGAGGGCTGGTTTGAAGCCGCTAATGGTGGAACGCTATTTTTAGATGAAATTGGTGATCTTCCACTGCCGTTACAAGTGAAGCTGTTACGTGTATTGCAGGAGCGCGAAGTTGTGCGTATTGGCTCACGTAAAACCATTCCTGTGGATGTCCGTTTGGTTGCAGCAACCAACGTTGATTTGGATCATGCAGTTAATGCCGGGCATTTCCGTCGGGATTTGTTGTATCGCATTAACATCGCACATTTGCGCCTGCCTCCACTGCGTGAACGTCCTGGCGATATTATGCCATTGGCCAATTATTTTTTACGTAGCTATAGCCAGAGAATGGGCTACCAACAACCCGTATTTTCCGAGCAGGCAATTGAGTTGATGCTGAAATACGCATGGCCAGGAAATATTCGGGAATTGGAAAACGTTATTCATTTTGCGCTGTTGGTATCAGGTGAAGATACAATTAAAGCAGAGCACCTAAAGGTGACTGGCGGTTGGGAGGAGTTGTTGGGGAGTCGTCAGTCAAACGTGAGCTCTTACAGCCAGGCTTCAGCACCTCTCAGCTCAACTGCTAATGAGACACCGCTTGATATTATTGCGAAACAATTACGTCGATTATTTGAGCAGGGTGGAGATGAGGTTTATTTTGATAACATTGAAAGTTTGATTGTGCATGAAGCATTTAATTTCAGTCATCATAATCAAGTTCATACTGCTGCGCTCTTGGGGATTTCTCGCAATGTAATGCGTACCCTGCTAAAGCGTCATGGTTTATTACGCGATTCTTCCTATGAAGTTTCCGCTCATGATGTAGCAGAGTTTTCAGCAGCGCAGCGGGTAGGTTGATGTTTTATTTCGCACAATCTGTTGAGTTATACACAACAGGTTGTGCAAAAAATTTATTTAAGTTTTTAAAAATAAAATAATTTAATCTTGTTATATGGTTTGAATCACATTTTTCTGCCGCTTTGATGATTTTTTAAATGGCATGAGCTTTGCTTTTGAGTAAAAGGTAACGCAAGGTTATCTACTTTTACAGGAGCAAACACAATGAGTAAATCAGAACCACTGGATGCATTATGGTATACCCGCTGCCCGGTTCCTACCGGATTGGGAATTGCTGTTCAAAAAGGATGGTTGGAAGAAAGTTTCAAATATCAATGCACGCAAATAAAATCGCTGCGTGAATCAAATGATCAATCGGTGCGTGAGTCCCACTTCGATCACACTCTTGTCAACTCTGTTCGTCATGGCGGTAATATCCCTGCAGTTTGGGCGCGTTCAGTTGGGCGCGAAACTCGTGTATTGGGTTTGTCTTGGGCAGATGAGGTTCAATTAATTTTAACCTTGCCAACTTCAGGTATTAAAACCGTTAAAGATCTGAAAGGGCGTAAATTTGGTTTGCCTAAATGGGAAAAGGTACAAATTGATTTTACTCGTGCCCAAGCGCTTCGCGGTTTGGAAAATGCACTTAAGCTCGATGGTTTGAGTGTTGCCGAAGTAGAGCTGGTTGATTACGTCATTGACGGCACCTACAGTGATGAACCTGCTGTAAAAACCGAAACTGGCACTAATACTTTTAGCGGGCGTCACCAAGGTGGTCGCAATGCGGAATTGCTTGGTTTATTGCGTGGTGAGGTTGATGCTATTTTTCTCAAGGGCGCATCGGGTGCGCAGATTGCACATCAATTCGGGTTGCATGTAGTGATTGATACAGGTTCACATCCTGATCCGTTAATCCGTGCAAACAACGGAACTCCCCGCACTCTAGCGGTGGATCTTCATCTGCTCGATAACCACTTTGACTCTGCTGTGAATATTGTTGAACAGGTGTTGCGTGCAGAGCAATGGGCGTGGGATAACCCAAGTGATGCTCGTCGTTTTCTTGCCCGAGAAACTAACAGCAGCGAATATTGGGTTACTCAGGCTTATGGCGAGGATGCGCATCTGCGCTTAAAAACGGACTTGTCTGACACCTCAATTGCTGGCTTGCAGGATTTTACTAACTTTTTGCATCGTTGGAGTTTTATTCCCAATGCAGTGAATGTGCGTGAGTGGATAGATGCTCGCCCGCTAGAGGCTGTACGGGCGAAGTTGAAAAAATCAGCAGCTTAGCTGCTGAAGTTTTATTTCAAGCGAAGTTGGTATCTCAAAAAAATGGCCGATGTTTAACACCGGCCATTTTTATTTCATCTTGATAATTTCTTTAGTCGTATTTTAAAAATTAATTTCCTTCAGGTTGTGTTACTACTGCAAGTTTATCTATTCCTGCACGTTCGATAATCACCATAATTTTTGCAACAACCCCATAGGGAACAACTTCATCGGCATTGAGGCTCAGTTTGATGTCCGGATTTGCTGCCTTGCGGCTAATCAATTCCTGCTCAACTTGTTCGAGTGAAAATGCTTCTTTATCCAGATAGATAAGGCTGTTGGCATCAATGCTAAGGGATAGCGGTTTTACTGGCTCCTGAATTTGCTCAGTTGCTTCTGTCTTGGGCAAATTGACGGTAATCGAGTTGGTCATTAATGGAGCTGTAAGGATAAATACCACCAGCAATACCAGCATTACATCTACCATCGGCGTGATATTAATTTCACTTAATACTTCATCGTTGTCACTGTTGCCACTTGAAATAGCCATTATGCAAATACCTCTGATGATTTATCTGTTGCGGAATCAGTATCCAGATTATGTGTGGGCAATTTGGTGGTGATGGCTGTGGGCTTGATACGGAACCTGGCTTTTTGCACAAGGGTTACAAAATCAGTAGCGAAATCATCCAAATCAGCAGCGATGAGTTTCAAGCGGCGCAAAAAATAGTTGTAAGCCAAGACGGAAGGAATCGCTACCGCAATACCAAAACCGGTAGCTATGAGCGCATGACCAATCGGGCCGGCAACAACTTCAATACTGGCAGACGAACTACTGCTAATCGCAGTGAGCGCTTCAATGATTCCAAATACGGTACCAAACAAGCCGATAAAAGGTGCTGTGGTGCCAATAGATGCGAGCACCGCCAATCCACTTTCAAGTGAGCGGCGTTCTTTTTGAATTTGCTGGCGCAAATGACGCTCTAATAAATCCTGGCGATCCCAGCTGTGTTCAAGATCATTACCGTAACTACTGTCTGCGCTGCGCAGTGTGCGAAATCCTACTTGCGCAACCTGCGCGGCAGAGCCTTGATGGTTTTCCAATCCTGCCGCTGCGTTAAGATCTGATGCACCCCAAAATGCTTGGGTAAAACGATGGTTGCGGCGCGCAACTAAAAAGTTTTGTACGCCTTTAATTATAATGAGCGTCCAAGTGATGATCGAAAACGCCACCAGCAACCAGAGGGTTAATTCAACTGCAAATGTATAAAGTTCTTTCATGATAGTTCTCGCTTAGAGTGAATGTGTTAAATGTAAATTGGTCAATCGGTTTCAGTTATTGTGCCAGGTGAAAATTTATGGGTACTTCCACCCATGAATCAGTTTCGGTATCACCTAATTTGGCAGGCACAAATTTCCATCGTTTTACGGCTTGCACTGCTGAATCATCTAAAATTTTTCGTCCGCTTGATTGTTTAACTTCTACAGCATTGGGTTTTCCGTTTGCCAATACATGCACGTTTAAAATCACTGTTCCCTCCCAGCCCTGTTGCTGCGCAAAATCAGGGTAGCGCGGGGCAGGGTTGCGTAAATATCCTGCATCAGCAGTGGCTTTCGTCAATGGGAGTTGAACCGGTGGTGGCGCTACTGTTGGTTGAATCGGCTCTACTTTTTTAACTTCCTCCTTTTTTAATTCAACTTGATTGGGTGATAGCTTTTTCACAACCGGCTTGGGTTTTTCAACTACGGGTTTTGGTAGTTCTTCTTTTGGTGGCGGTGTTTCCTCTTTAGGTTGAGGCGGCTCTTCTTGAGCTTGTGGCGGCTGCTCAATCGGAGGCCGATAGAACTCTACCGTCATCGGTGGAATTTCGGCCTTGGTGATGGTTTGCTTAGGTTGATGGGTGAGCTGCCACGCAAATGCAAAATGTGCAGCGGAAACGAATAAGAGCATGAGGCAGACAATTCCCTTATTTGATCTGTCTGGTGTTTGTTGCCCTAGTGTTTGTTGGCGTGGAATCAGAACCACTACATCTGCTTTCTTACGAGTAAATGTCTGCTGCTGTGATGTTTCACGCACGTAATGACGTGCATGACGGCGACTTGCTGCTGAATATGCCTGTGCGCTCATAAAAACTCCCATCGCGTTGATGACTAATATTCAACGAGTGAAATTGCAGAAAATATGCCATCACTAAAAAATTGGTTTTTATTTTTTAATTAGACAGTTTTGGATTATTACAGGATGGTTTTTGCTGTTAATTAAGCAACATTTGGTGAGTGATCAAAAATAAACACCTAAGTTGTTTGAGTTTCAACATTGATGTTTTTTATCGATGTTGGTTTTTTAACAGTTGCTCAATGACTCTGTTTTGTTTTAAGTATTAATTCTCGTTATTTAATTTTTTATAGTCGATTTAAAGTTAAATTTCCTAGTTGTAATAACCCTTTTCTCCAAGTTTTAGTTAATTAATCAAACTGGTTCGGATTTTGCTGTTCCTGTTTCATAAGACTATTTTTGCGAATTAAAAATAGTTTATTCATGTAGCTGTACATATCCAAAATTGAGAGGTTTTAGTCTTGTTAATCAAACTTATTAAGTCTGGCTTTATAGCTATTGTGACGTTTATTTCCATCAGCTTGAGTTTTATATCCAATGGGGTAGGTGCACAGGAATCGCTACAGGAAAAAGTATTGCGCATTGCTGTTGTTGCCAATGCCAGTTCTGGGGAGCTGACATTTGCAGGGATTCCTCAAATAGTTGCGCGGGATAAATTGTTTGCTGAGTTTTTGGCAAAACTTAATTATCGTGTTGAGTGGGTTCCAGTATCTACCGCTGCGGTAGCAACGCTGGTAAATGAAAGCTTTGCTAGTGACAAAATCCAGTTTGCTTTCTATGGTGATTTGCCATCTTTGATTTTGAACTCATCAGGGATTAGTACGCGTTTAGTTGTGCCTGGCAGCGTGGGTAACAATGTGTACTTGGTCGTCCCCAAGGACTCATCAGCTAAAACGATTAGTGACTTAAAAGGCAAGCGTATTGCGTTGCATCGTGGTCGTCCTTGGGAGGCTACCTTCGCTAAGCTAGTGGAGTCTGAAGGCTTAGGACTGCGTGATTTTCGAATTATGAACTTGAATCCACAGGCTGGCGCAGCGGCGGTATCGGCTGGGAATGTGGATGGATTTTTTACTCTTAGTGATGCTCATGTGTTGAGCGAAAAAGGTGTAGGAAAAATTATTTGGTCAACCAAGCTTGCGCCTGCGTCATGGCGTATGCGCGCAGAGTTGTGGGGGGCAGAACAATTTATTAATACCAATCCTGAGGTTACACAATTATTAGCAACCGCAACCGTGCGCGCGATACATTGGGTTTCACAGGAGGAAAATCAGTCTAGTTATTTACGTGAACAGGCGCGCTTGGGGTTGCCTGAATCGATTATTCGTTTGGATGTGCTTGATGACAATATCAGTTGGAAAAATTATTGGTCGCCATTAATTGGTGATGGTCTTGTTAAACATTATCAAGTATTGAATGACTATGCGGTGAGCGCGCGTTTGGTGCGCAAATCTGTAGCAACAGAGAATTTAATAGATAAACGATTTGTGTCTACCGCTATTCAAACTTTGCAGCTGGAAAATTATTGGCCGGCACCTGTTGAGGGGCGCGAATGAACTCGATTGGTTTTAATGCACGTGCAAGTCAACGGTTGAAATTGACGAGTGCTGGCTACGTGTCTTGGCTGCGGTGGACTTCATCGCTGCCGCTTCACTCGTTAGCGGTTTGGATTTCCCCCTTAACGTTGTTGCTATTCTGGTATTGGGCAACGCGTCAGCAATGGGTGCCTGAGCAAATTTTGCCTGCGCCAGCGGTGGTGTGGGGAAGTTTTTTGGAGCTAATTGCGACTGGCGAGCTACAAGACAATCTCAGTGTTAGTTTATTTCGTCTATTTGTTGGATTTGGTATAGGTGCTATTTCTGGTTTGCTAATCGGTGTGTTGTTGGCGATCTCACCCAGTGTGCGAGCATATCTTGGTTTAACCTTTGAGGTCTTGCGCCACATTCCCACTCTTGTATTGATTCCCATGTTGATTTTGTTATTGGGTATTGGCGAAACCTTCAAAATTGTCATTTTAGTTAAAGCAGTTTTTTTTCCAGTGGCGCAGGCGGCAACTGAAGCTGTGCGTAATATTCCGCGCGGATTTATTGAGGTGGGGCGGGTATATCAACTTAAGCCTTGGGATCTTTATCGCACAATTTTATTGCCTGCTACTGTTCCGCCGGTATTGACTGGCATGCGAATCGCACTAGGTCGAGCTTGGTTAATTTTGGTTGCAGTTGAATTACTGGCTGCAGATGCAGGAATAGGACAGATGATGGAGTTTGCCCGGCAAATGTTGCGTTTGGATATCGTGCTGGTCGGTGTTGTCTTGACGGGCTTGATTGGTTTTTCGCTGGATAAAAGTTTACGCCTCATCGAACAACGTCTAATGCGCTGGCGTCCGAACCTGCCGAGCGATAAGGGCTGATCTATTTATCGCGGAAAATGTGTTTTATTGTTTTCGGCAAAAATTTAACAAAAGGCGAAGATTAAAAAGTGACAGTAAAAAACAACAAATTTGAAAAAATTATTAGTGCTGTCCGCGCTTGGCGAGGGCTGCTGCTGCCCATAGTTTTGATTGTCTTATGGCAATACACATCCGGTCTCAGTGCTACCCACGCTTATGCATTTGTGCCTTTACAGGAAGTAGGGCATACGCTTGCAGTGCTGGTTGAATCCGGAGAATTGTGGATCAATTTCGCGGGAAGTTTGGAACGAACGGCTGTTGGTTTATGGCTGGGTGTGATGGCAGGTGTTGGTTTGGGCTTATTGATGTATTACTCGCGTTTAGTGTTACTGTTGGTCAATCCACTTTACAACGCTATTCGGCAAGTGCCGTTGCTGGGGCTTACTCCATTGATCGGTCTGTGGTTGGGCAATGGCGATGAGGCAAAAATATTTATCATTGCGCTCGCCGCTTTTTATCCAATGGTACTTAATACCTACGAAGGCTTGCGTAATGTGGATAAGCGCTTTCGCGAAGTAGGGCATGTTTACCACTTTAATCGCTGGCAACAATTTCATCTGGTGCTCTGGCCTGCCGCGCTGCCGAGTATCGTGACTGGTCTACTGTTGGCCATTCCATTTGCCTGGATTACCTGTATTGGCAGCGAGCTGTTATTTAATGCTGGTGCTGGTTTAGGAAATTTGATGATGACTGCCGAGGCATCAGCGCGTATGGACATCATTTTAATTTGTGCTTTGGTCGTAACCCTGTTGGGCGTGGCAATGAACTATGCGGTAATGCGCCTGGGCAATTATTTATTGCGTTGGCGTGGTGCCACCTTGTAGTAACCATTTTGTAGTCTTGGTCTAAATTATTGATTGAACCCCAATATTTGGGATAAAAATTGGCAATAAACGCTGGTGTGCATGAGGTTTATTGCCAAAATTTCGATTGTTTTGCACAAATACTAGTCAATTTGACCTGCACAAAGCTCTTTGCACCCTTGAATTCTTTGCTCATCGCCCCATTTACCTCCCATGCCCGCTGTTGATGGCGGTGGATATTCGTTTACCTTTTGTGCATGTACCCAGGAGTTAGAAAATGACCGTTGATGCCCGCAAAGAAACCCGTGGCTTTCAAACTGAAGCCAAACAATTGCTGCATTTGATGATTCACTCGTTGTATTCCAACAAGGAAATTTTCCTGCGTGAGCTGGTTTCCAATGCCTCGGATGCAGCGGATAAATTACGTTTTGAAGCAGTATCCAATGGCGACTTGTATGAAGGGGATACTGAATTAAAAATCCGTATCAGCTTTGATAAAGACGCAAAAACCTTAACCATCAGCGATAACGGCATTGGTATGTCGCGCGATGAGGTAATCGAAAATTTGGGCACTATCGCCAAATCAGGTACTGCGCAATTTATGCAGAAGCTTTCAGGCGATCAGAAAAAAGACGCACAATTAATTGGCCAATTTGGGGTAGGTTTTTACTCTGCCTTTATTGTTGCTGACAAAGTGGTGGTTACAACGCGTCGCGCAGGTGCTGCTGCCAATGAAGCTGTGCGCTGGGAGTGTTCTGGCGATGCAGAATTTACTGTTGAATCTGTAGAGAAAACTGGTCGCGGTATGACCGTTGAATTGCATTTGAAAGATGATGCATTGGAATTTGCCGATCACTGGCGCTTGCGTTCAATCATTAAAAAATATTCTGATCACATCGCGATTCCGGTTGTGATGCAAAAGCAGGATCCTGTTGGTGATGATGCTGAAAAAGTAGTGCCGGAAGATGAAGTAATCAACACCGCAACTGCGCTTTGGACTCGCTCACGTTCTGATGTGAGTGATGATGAGTACAAAGAGTTTTACAAACACGTAAGTCATGATTTTACCGATCCACTGAGTTGGAGCCACAACCGTGTGGAAGGTAACCTAGATTACACCAGTATGCTGTTCATCCCTGCGCGCGCGCCCTTCGATTTGTATAACCGCGATGCATCGCGTGGTCTGAAGTTGTATGTGCAGCGTACATTTATTATGGATGATGCAGAGCAATTCCTGCCGTTGTATTTGCGTTTCATCAAAGGGGTGGTGGATTCCAACGATTTGAGCTTGAACGTATCGCGCGAAATTCTGCAGAAAGACCCTAACATCGATTCAATGCGCTCTGCGCTGACCAAACGTGTGTTGGATATGTTAAGTAAGATGGCGAAAAGCGAGCCGGAAAATTACACCACCTTCTGGAAAGAGTTTGGTCAGGTTATAAAAGAAGGGCCTGCGGAAGATTTTGCTAACCGCGAGAAAATCGCCAAGTTGCTGCGTTTTGCATCTACTCATACAGATACTGCTGAGCAGAGCCAATCGCTCGACGATTATGTTGCGCGAATGAAAGACGGTCAGGAAAAGATTTATTACATCGCCGCTGAAAACTTCAATACTGCAAAAAGCAGCCCGCACCTCGAAGTGTTCCGTAAAAAAGGAATCGAAGTTCTCCTGTTGTCTGATCGCGTAGATGAGTGGTTGATGAGCCATCTGCAAGAATTTGAAGGCAAAAACTTCCAGGATATTGGTAAGGGTGAATTGGATCTGGGCAAGCTGGATTCAGAAGAAGAAAAACAAGCTCAAGAAAAAGTGGCAGAGCAGTTGAAGCCTCTTCTTGAGCGCGTGAAAAATGCACTGAACGAAGAAGTTTCGGAAGTGCGCATTACACACCGTTTGACGGAGTCTCCCGCCTGTGTGGTTGTTGGTGAATTTGATATGGGCGCACAAATGCGTCGACTTTTAGAATCAGCAGGTCAGAATGTGCCGGATTCAAAACCGATATTTGAATTGAACCCTGAGCATCCTCTTGTGAAAAAGCTGGAAGCTGAAGCCAGTGAAAATCGCTTTGCTGATTTGGCGCATATCCTGTTTGATCAGGCAAATCTTGCCGAAGGCGCGCAGTTGCAAGATCCTGCTGCTTATGTGCAACGTTTGAATAAATTGTTGCTGGAACTGAGCAATTAATTGCAATGATTGATTTGTTCTTACGCTGTTAATAAAAATGACCTTGCCTATAATTAGTCAAGGTCATTTTTTTATTCATCTTCTTAAATTCACTAACCGAGTCGAACGCTATGGAATATAAAGAAATTAGTTTGCCCGCGACAAAATCGATTGCGTTGGTTGCTCACGATAATAGAAAAAAAGATTTATTAGCTTGGTGTAAAAAACATCGTGATGATTTGGGTTTGCATAGTTTATTGGCCACGGGCACCACAGGAACTCTGATTGAAAAAGAAACAGGGTTGCCAATCAACAAACTTATTTCAGGCCCCTTGGGTGGTGATCAGCAGGTGGGCGCGTTAATTAGTGAAGGCAAGGTGGATATGTTGATCTTTTTTTGGGATCCATTTGAACCTATGCCGCATGATCCAGATGTCAAGGCACTTCTCCGTATCGCAGCGGTATGGAATATTCCCATCGCGTGCAACCAAAGTTCTGCTGATTTTATGGTGTCCTCGTCCCTATTTAATGGTGAGTGTCAGCATTGGGTTCCTGACTATGCTGCTTATATGGCTAAGCGAACTCAATCTAGTTGATAAATCACTGCTTGTTTCGGATTTTGATATGGCTAAATGAACAAATAAGCAGCATAAAACTCCCTCTTATTTCCATATTTTGATAATATTCTCCCGCGCGGGTCATTTTGTTCTAAGGCCCGTTTGGACAATGGCTAGCCTTTAGTGCTGGCGATCAACGGATGAAGCAAACCAAGCAATAACAATAATCAGGCTGTAGAGGTGTTTCATATGGCAGATCGTGAGATGGGCACAGTTAAATGGTTTAACAACGTGCGTGGATACGGTTTTATAACCAGAGGAGCAGGAGGCGAGGATATTTTTGTCCATTATCGCAATATCCGTGCGGAAGGTTACCGTTCATTAGCTGAAGGTCAAAATGTTGAGTTTCAGTTGCAGCAAGGCGACAAAGGCCTGCAAGCGGAAGATGTTGTACTCTTGAGCTGATCAATTAGCTCAATTTTTAAAAAGAGTTACCTAAAAAACACCGGCTATCGAGGCTGTGTCAAAACCCACAGTCATTGTTGGTCGATAAAATGCTCCGATGACCTCGGGGCATTTTTTGCTTTTAGACGGCACGCATTTCTGATTTAACATCGCCCTCAGACGAGCAATGTCATTATTTTCTGAACACCCAAAATATTTA
>NZ_JAYKKN010000003.1:0-482747 GCF_035117775.1 Cellvibrio chitinivorans | reverse complement strand
ATTGCTTGACGACCATAGCGAGTTGGAACCACCTGATCCCATCCCGAACTCAGAAGTGAAACGACTTAGCGCCGATGGTAGTGTGGGGTCTCCCCATGTGAGAGTAGGTCATCGTCAAGCTTCTAATACTAAAAACGCCCTATAGAATTCTGTAGGGCGTTTTTTTATGTTGATTTTTTTGAATTTCTGTTCAGAAGTTTTAAAAAAAACATAAAAAAGTTAGTTGCTGTTAATGCTTTAATGTATCGTTTGTGGTTCGATGAGTAGATCAATACAGCAGGCTGGAACCTGATTTCGTCATGAATGAGCTTCAGAGACAGGCATACCTTTCCTCGTTAGGAATAGACAATTACGCACCGCGCTGGGTAATGCCTTTTGCGCCTGTATCAATTGCCTGCGAGATGCCGGAAGTGTCGTTAGACTTTTCTGCCGCTGGCGAACCAGTTATTCCTTCTTCGTCGATTTTATCGAGCGTCTTAGCACCGCAAGAACGTTCTGCATCTGCTTTATCATCGACGCTTATTGATTTAGATATTCCTAAAAAGGCGCCAGCTATTAGTAATGCTGCTGCAATTTTGCAGCAGTTGGAAGTTAAAAAGGCCCCTGTTGTTCAGCCCTTCTCGCTTAGTATTTATCGCCCTCAGCCTGGCTTTTTGATTATCGATTCCAGAAATACAACTTTGGCATTACCTACTGAGTTGTTACTGAGTAATTTATTACGTGGATACTTGGGATCTAGTCAATTTTCGCTTGTAGAGGAAGTATTGCGTTGGCCGATGATTGAGAACAGTTTTGTTTCGCGTACAGAAGACGATGCGCGCAATGAGTTGCAGACTTGGTTGGCGGTAGAAAACGAATTGCGCCCTATTAGTAGGCTTTGGTTGATGGGGGAGAATGCTGCTCGTTACTGGGTAAATATGGATAATGATTTATCTCTCCTTTTTTGGACTGTTCAATCGATTAATAATTTACCTTTGCAGGGATTGATACTCCCGAGCCTTAATCAGCTATTACAAAATCCTGCCCATAAGTCCAAAGTTTGGGCTTCACTTCCGTAGTTTTTTAACTCCTTTTTTATCAGTCGACGCAAATAATGACCGAAGCTCTTTCTCTTGAGTATGAAACCTATACTGGTTTGCTGCTGCAATTCCGTTTAATCGCGGCAGAGGATATTCCACAGGTAATGCTTCTGGAGCGCAGTGCTCATTCGCATCCTTGGCGACAATCCAGTTTTGAAGATTGCTTAAAGGGACGACAAAAATGCTGGCTTGCTGAGCATAAAGGCGTTTTAGCTGGCTATGTAGTAGTGACTCATGGCGGTGGCGATGCAGAATTATTAAATATTTCTGTTGCTCCTGCTTACCAGCGAAAAGGGATTGGGCAACTTTTGTTAAGCCACGCAGTTGATTGCGTTAAAGATAAAGCTGATATGCTTTTTTTAGAGGTGCGAATGTCTAACCGTAAAGCGATTGCACTCTATGAAAAAGAGGATTTTTTTGAGGTCGGCCAGCGTAAAAATTATTACCCAACCCTTAATGGCCATGAAGATGCACTCTTAATGGCCCGTCAGTTGCGATAGTAATAGTCTCATTACTGTTTGACTGGGCGTTTGTGTAGTTTGCGCTGCAATGTGCGGCGATGCATCCCTAAGGCTCTCGCTGTTGCGGAGATGTTTCCATTATTTTCCTGCAGTATCTTTTGAATGTGTTCCCACTCCAGTCGATCAACAGACAGCGGTATGTAGTTTAACTCTGTAGTTGCTTGCTGCTTTTGCTCTCCAAATGCGGCAAGAATTTCATCCGCATCGGCGGGTTTGCATAAATAATTTACCGCCCCGAGCTTTACTGCTTCTACAGCGGTTGAAATACTCGAATAACCCGTCAGCATGACTATCGCCATTTCAGGTTGTTGTAATTTTAATTCACGAATCAATTGCAAGCCTGAATCACTGCCCAGTTTTAAATCGACAATCGCTTTTTCAAACTGATCACTGCCAACCAGTTGGAGCGCTTGTGCTGCACTGCTTGCTGATTTAGTTGTGAAACCACGCCGCTGTAATACGCGCTCAAGCATTCCTGCCAGAGTTGTATCATCATCGACAATTAAAAAATTTGTAATGGAGTCAGCCATATTTAATTTGGTTCCTGCTCTGCCGCAAGGATCAGCGGTAGCTCAAGCTGAGTGATTGTTCCCTGTGGTTGGCGATGATGCAGCGATACAGTGCCACCGTAGCGATTGATCGTCGCTTGCGTCAGCATCAGCCCAATACCCAAACCTTTGGTTTTAGTGGAGATAAATGATTTGCCAATGTGAGCACTAACTTCTTCTGCGATTCCTGCTCCGCAATCTTTTATGGTCCAAAAAAGTTTTTGTGCGCTCCAATGAATATCAATTTCAATATCCTGTGGGCTGGCATCAGCGGCGTTATTAAGAAGATTGATAATCGCCTGAGCAATGGTCGGATGAAATTGAGCGCTGATATCCGGGCAGTTGGGGCGATAGGCAATCTGTGCGACCACATCGGGGCGCATAATTTTCCAGCGCTCGATAAGCGTGTTGCAATAGTGTTGAATGTTATCGCTTGGTTGCTTTCCATCTTTTGATTGTTCCGCAGTGGCAACCAATTCGCGCAGTGTATTTGCACATTGATTGACTTGCTCTTGCAGGAGTTGCAAGTCACTTTGCAGCGGTTGCACCTCTTTGTATTCGGAACGCAATTCGCTGAGCAGAAGTTTCATTGTTGATAAGGGCGTTCCCAGCTCGTGTGCAGTTCCTGCTGCGAGAGTGGCAACCGCCATGACTTGCTCATCGCGCAATTGATCCTCGCGCCAACGATTTAATTGTGCTTCTTGTGCACGAAGGTCGCGCGCCATCTTCACAATAAAGTAGGTGATCAAACAGGCGCTGATAAAAAAGTTCAGCCACATTCCCAGCACATGCAAGTTGATGGAGTTGTCTGAATGATGATGGTGGGGCGAAAGTGCAGGCAGATTTATATGAAAAAATAACAACAGCGAATAACTCAACACGCTCAGGCTTGCAATCGCAATTGTGTAGGCGCCACTGAGAGTCGCCGCGGAAATACAAATCGGCACCAAAAAATAGGAGACGAATGGATTATTGGCTCCGCCGCTGAGATAAAACACCGCACTTAAACAGGCCAAATCCACCAATAACTGGATAAAAAACTCCATCGGCGCCACAGCAAGAGGTTTGTGCAGGCGGATGAAGGTCAACAGGTTGATAGTGGTTAAAATAGCCAGCGCTGTGAATATTTCGGTAAAGGGGAGATTGACTGTGCCGTGCCACAAAAAAAATACTGTCGCCAAGCCGAGACAAATCAAAATAAGGGTGCGGATAATCACCCAATAACCCAAGTGCTGGGCGTGGTCAGCAAGAGTAAAAGGTGCGTTTATGATGGTGTTCTGAGGCATGGGTAATTTGATCATCATCGTTTATTGGCGTCGATTATAGCGAACTGATGCTATGCAATCTGCCAAACAGCAGAATCTATCCTGCGACACTTTGTCGCGTCTAACAGATGGTCTCGTTTAACACACTAGGCGCAAGGGAAATCGGGGACTGAAACGGCGACTGGTGTATACTGCACGCCATTTTTTAGCCCGCATTTTTATTATTTTCTCGGCAGCGTTTATGACAGCCCCCCTACAAGCCACACTCACCGAAGGACGGGTTTCTGAACAGCTCAAAATTCTGGCGTTGCCAATGGTCTGGGGCTTGGCTGCGACTATGTCGCTCAATGCGATTGAAACCTTTTTTATCGCGCAATTAGGCCGAGCGCCGCTCGCTGCACTCAGTTTTACCTTTCCGGTGATTATGGTGCTCACCAGTTTGGGGATTGGTTTGGGGGCGGGCACTTCATCTGCAGTTGCCAGAGCTATTGGTGAGGGCGATTCCAACAAGGCGCGCCGCCTTGCTACCGATGCAATGAGCTTGACCTTTATCATCTCTGTAACGGTTTGTTTGTTGGGATGGTTGACTCTTGAGCCGTTGTTTTTCGCCTTGGGTGCAACGCCCGATCTGCTTCCCCTGATTCGCTCCTACATGTCCATTTGGTATTTCAGTGCGCCCTGCTTGATGGTGCCGATGGTGTGCCTGTCCGCACTGCGTGCGATGGGGATGAGTCAGGTGCAAGGCTACTTAATGGGCGGGGCGGCGCTGCTCAATGTGATTCTGGATCCGATCCTGATCTTTGGCCTGCTGGGTTTTCCTGCGTTGGGATTGCAGGGCGCAGCCTTGGCAACGCTAATCACCCGTGTTTTGATGCTAGCGGTAGCGCTGTACATTTTGCATGCGCGCGTACATATGTTGGTGAATCCATTTTTGCCTTGGGAAAAGCTGAAAGATTCCTGGAGGGCCATAGTGGAAGTTGGTGTACCGGCGATGGTTGCCAACGTGATTATTCCCTTTGCGAGCGCCATAGTGGTTGCGATGGTCGCTGCTTATGGCACAGACGCAGTTGCTGGATTGGGAATCGCCATGCGTATCGAGCCTTTAGCGCTTATCGTTTTTTATGCGCTCTCCGGTGTAATAGGGCCATTCTTCGGGCAAAACCTGGGCGCAGGAAAGTTGGAACGTTTGTTTGAAGCATTGCGTGTGCTCACCGTGTTTTGTTTGGCATTTGGTTTATTACTGGCGATATTGCTGGGTATTTTCGGATCGGAAATCGCAAGTTTATTTGGTGATCACGCAGAAGTTGTGGCGATTACTGCAATTTATTTCATGATTGTGCCGATCAGCTACGGTGCCTATGGATTGGTGATGGCCGTGAACGCCGCATTTAATGGACTGGGTCGCCCTTGGCCCGCGATGATCATTTCCGCCGGACGTGTATTGTTTGTGTACTTACCGCTGGCTTGGTTGGGGCAACATTGGTGGGGCATGACGGGTATTTTTGTCGCAACGGCATTGGCTAATGGCTTGCTCGGATTATGGGCTTGGTTGTGGCTGCGTAAACATATCCAACAACAAACCTTGGCCGCTGAGCCATAGTGCACTTCTCGGTTTACTCACAGGGTATAATTCCCGCACTTTTTTATCCCGATTTTTAATTTCTTCTTACTTTTACAGCGCGAAATTTTTATGACTACCTTAACTGCTGAACTTGCCAAGCGTCGCACCTTTGCGATTATTTCCCACCCGGATGCCGGTAAAACAACGGTGACTGAAAAACTATTGCTCTGGGGTAATGCGATTCAGTTGGCGGGTTCGGTAAAAGGTAAACGCGGCCCCCATGCAAAATCTGACTGGATGACAATGGAGCAGGAGCGCGGAATTTCGGTGACTTCATCGGTGATGCAATTTCCGTATAAAGATCGCATCGTGAACTTACTCGATACTCCCGGTCACGAAGACTTCTCTGAAGATACTTATCGCACACTCACTGCGGTGGACTCGGTATTGATGATGATCGACGGCGCTAAAGGTGTTGAAGATCGCACCATTAAATTGATGGAAGTTTGCCGCCTGCGCGACACGCCGATTCTCACTTTCATCAACAAAATGGATCGCGAAAGTCGCGATGCAGTTGAGTTGTTGGATGAAATTGAAAACGTATTAAAAATTACTGCCGCGCCTATCAATTGGCCGCTCGGCAGCGGTAAAGAATTTCTCGGTGTTTACAACTTTTATACCGACGTGATTCATGTGTATCAACAAGGTTTTGGTCACACCATCCCCGACGATATTCAAATCAAAGGTTTGGATAGCGCCGAAGCCACTGAATTTATGGGCGCTTACGCTGAGGATTATCGCGAGCAAATTGATTTTGTACGCGGTGCCACTCATCAATTTGAGTTGGAAGAATATCTTGCCGGGCGTATGACGCCGGTATTTTTCGGCACGGCCTTGGGCAACTTTGGTGTGCGCGAAATGCTCGACGGTTTTGTTGAGTGGGCACCGACTCCGCGTGCGCGCAATACTCATGAGCGTGCAGTAGAACCGAACGAGGCAAAATTCAGCGGTTTTATTTTTAAAATTCAAGCCAACATGGACCCTAAACACCGCGACCGCATTGCGTTTATGCGTATCTGCTCCGGCACCTATTCGCAGGGCATGAAAATGAAACACGTGCGCTTGGGCAAAGATGTGCGCATCGCCGATGCAGTGACCTTTATGGCGGGTGATCGCAGCGCGGTCGAAGAGGCAATTGCGGGCGATATTATCGGTTTGCACAACCACGGCACTATTCAGATTGGCGATACCTTTACCGAAGGTGAAAATCTGAAATTCACCGGCATTCCACACTTTGCGCCAGAACTCTTCCGTCGCATTCGTTTGAAAGATCCTCTGAAAATGAAACAGCTGCAAAAAGGTTTGCAGCAGTTGTCAGAAGAGGGCTCAACGCAAGTATTTTTCCCCGTCAACAATAACGATATTGTGGTGGGTGCAGTGGGTGTGTTGCAGTTTGAAGTGGTGGCCTATCGCTTGAAAGATGAATACAAAGTCGAGGCTATTTACGAGCCAGTCAATGTAACTACGGCGCGTTGGTGTGAGTGCAGCGATTCGAAAAAGCTCGAAGAATTCAAACGCAAATGCGGTGAAAACCTTGCGCTGGATGGTGGCGGACATTTGACCTATCTCGCCCCTTCGCGCGTTAATTTATCACTTACTCAAGAGCGTTACCCTGACGTAGTTTTCCGTGCGACGCGTGAGCATTAATCGTCATGCTGGTGTTTATTATCACCTTAGTCGTATTCCTGAGTGTTATAGGCGTACTGCTTTGGGTAAAAACACCGCACTATCAAAGGTCCAAAACTGACCTTATCCGGCTCTTGCAAAAAGTGCTGGTGGGGCAGGCCAGTGAAAATGATTGGGCGATTTTTTTATCGTCGTCCTTTCGTCACTGCCCTGAGTTGGAACCCTTTCGCGATGCTTGCGCGGCTATCGATGAAAAAGAATATCTCGGCCACACGCGTGCTGGTTTTCTCTTTAGTGAAACAGGTTTGACTCAGATTCGTTGGATTTTGGAGCAGGTTGAAGCTCTGGATCATTAATTTCCTGATCGCCAAGTTTTATGTGGCTTTCGTCACACTCAGCTATACTCAAACTCAATCACACAAAAGCCGAAACAGGTTAAGCCTTGATAGAAAACTCCGACAATAAGGATCTTATTTGGGATCTGGATGCGTTTAATCAGCGCCAGCGCGCCGTGGATTTTGTGCTGGGCTTTGAGAATAAACTCTGTGTCTACTCCAACTCGGTGGATCAGCTTTACACCAACTACAATATTTTCTTTCCCAAGGAAGAGGCGCGCAAGCTGGTGATTTTGCCGAACCCTTACACCCCCCACGATACCTTTAATGGTATTCCTGAATCGGCGGTGACATCGACCGGTATGGAGATCATCCCCGGCGTATTTCAATCGCGCCCCTGTTTGTTTTTACGCATTCCGTTTCGCAGCGGCACAGTGAAATATCGCGCGGTGCCATTGCAAATGGGCTTGGATATAGTGCGCAAAAAATTGCCGCCGAATAAACCATTTTTGCCGGTATTGATGAAAGGCGATTTGCGCGAGTTGGATGCATCAACCCCCTGTTTGCATTTGCATGCAATCCATTTGGATCGTCTGGCTGAGCATTCGGCTTTGGAGCGCAGCGGGATTCATAAAGTAATAGAGCAGCGTCTGCGACAATTGAGCTAGGGAGCCTCTGAAAAATTAACTTGTTTGCCCAGGCGTCGTTAAATTTGTTCTCAAAATGCTCATTTATTTCAATAAACTCCGCTTTCTCGAACAAATTTGCCTAGCCAGCGTTGCACCGTAAACATTTCTCAGCGGTTCCCTAGGTCGCTAACTCGAAAATAAAACCCACAAAAAAACCACCGCGAAGGTGGTTTTTTTGTTGGCGATGACGGTACATCTTAATCCGGTAATGTCCAGCGCATCGGAATAGTAAATTCAAAGCGTGATCCGGCAATATCTGCTGGCAGTGCAGGGAAAGGGCTTGAGCGTTTGATCGCCTCAAGTGCTTCTTTATTTAACAAGTCAAACTTGCTGGTCTCCAGAAGATCTGTGCTTAGCACATTGCCTTGGCGATCAATGACCAGTGCGACGCGCACACTTCCCGCCTGACCA
The DNA here is from genome assembly GCF_035117775.1 of Cellvibrio chitinivorans. Lineage (NCBI taxonomy): Bacteria > Pseudomonadati > Pseudomonadota > Gammaproteobacteria > Cellvibrionales > Cellvibrionaceae > Cellvibrio > Cellvibrio chitinivorans. The sequence continues at coordinate 474,652 of NZ_JAYKKN010000003.1, read as the reverse complement.
CGATCCAGCGCGCGTTGTGGATATTTGGTTTTACTGCGGATTAGTTTGATCGCATCAGACACATAGAACTGTCGAGCCAACAGGCTTTGCGCAGTTAATGCCGGGCCTTCGTCCTCTTCATCCTCTTCGACTTTTGCGGTGACAGCAGCAGGTACTGCTGCAACACTAGCTGTGGCAGCTGACGCGGGTACAGAAGCAGGTGTTTCGGGTTGAATTGCCGGTTTAGGGATGTCCAAGGTGGGTTTGTCGATGGTGGGTTTAGGCAGCTCTGCTGCGACTATCGCGGCACCTGCAACGGCAGCTCCCGCTTTTGCGCTTGATGCCGATTTTGAAGAAGATGCTTCTGCAACTGCCACCTCAACTTGCGGTGCGCCCCAGGTTTTTATCTCAGCAACACGAGCTGCACTTGGCGCGATAACGGCGAAGCGCCCGCGCAGACCTGCGTCCACATCACCAACTTTCAATAAACTGTCACGGTAGTCTGAGGACAGTGGGATCTTTCCAATCCATGTGGATAACAGCATCGAGAAAAAAGCATTGTCATCAATATTCCCCAACAGGACACTATTTACAGAAATATCAACGCCCGCACCGGGTGTATTTTTGAAGCTGATGACATCATCTTTCAGAAAGCGACCTTTAAATAATCCATCAAACTTCACCATGTTGTCGGCCTGCGCCGTCAGTGCGTCTGCTCTTGCATTTACTGCCATACCTTCAATCCACATACGGCTGAAGCGGCGAGTGGTTAAGCCATCAGGCGCTACGACTTTTAGTTCCATTCGCATTGGCTGCACAGAGCTTAACAATGTGTCTGCGTCGTTGCTGAGTGATTCCGAATAGAGCGCACCGATAAAGACTTCGCGGCCCAATTCTTGGTGAACGCCAATACCATTAAGCATGGGTTCGGCGCGGGTGAGATGACATAGGGATAATAATGCAATACTGATGAGAACTCGGAATAGATGGATGAAGCGCATAGTCTTGCTACTCTCTATTTATTGGACATTATGGTCTTGGTTAGCTTTGCCGTTCAGTTATCTAGCTGAATCTTTGCCGTGTAACCCGAGTATGATATAGAAAAAATGCGCCAGAGCGAATCTCAGGGGCTATTTGTCGATAGTTGTTGTATAGTTTTTCAGTAGTATCATGCTCGCTCAGGAGTTTTTTGGGACAGGAATGCTCACACTAATCGTTTTTCGATTGGTTATTGATATAAAAACATAAATTACGGGTAAATGATGGAATCAAAATCTCTGCATAAGATGCCGCGAGAAACACTGGAACATTTATTGTCGGGCATACCATTCTTTAAAACGGTAAGGCAGCAAGATTTAAAACAATTTGAGCTGCTGCTCCAAGCCTCGCGTGTTGTCTCTTATCTTCCAGGTGAAGTTGTTCTGCAAAAAGGCGATGCAGATAATTGGCTCTATTTTTTACTCAAGGGAAAATTAGCTGTTTATGTAGATCAAGCATTGCAGGGTGATCTCATCAACTATGTGACGCCTGGTGAAGTCTTTGGTGATTTGGCTCAGTTGTTAGGTAAAGCACGAACTGCAACTGTGATTGCAGATTCTGCCGCGCGCGAATCTATGGTGTTGGCTTTGGATGTCAATGTTTTTGGTCCATTGAACTCAGTAAGTCCTATCTCTCGCGAAACCAAGCTCGCCTACTATCGCAACACTGCACATAATCTGCGCTGGAAGTTGGAGGTCTACCGCTCTCAGCATTTGCAGCATGAGCTGGCGAATAAACATCGGCAAATAAAGTTGTATTTTGGGCCTAAAGACACATATGAAGAGTTAGCATCGCTGTATGAGCAATCTTTGGCTTTAGCATTGTTACTGACCGAGTGGAATAAAGAGTTTGGTGTTTTATCGGCAGAAATGATCAAGCAAAGTCAGCCGATAGTGGAGTCTCAAGCCTAAAGTTAATCCGCAATTGCTTCTTGCTGCGAGTGCTGCAACTATATTATCTACTGCTAGACTACAAAAATAACATTCAATAATTAACCTGGTCGCGCAATGAAATTCGAAGAACTCAAACTGACCTATGGTTATCCATTGCAGTTGCAAACTGCCACTTTATCAGGGCAGCCTGAACGCTTTTCCTGCAGATTAATTGGCTGTTTGCCGGGGCGCAGCATTTTGTTATCCGTACCAAAGCAAGCGGGTAAACTGGTGCGACTTAGAACCGGGCAAAAAGTCGTAGCACGTTTCATGATCGATAATGGCATTGGCATTTTTGCCGCAATTGTTGAGAGTCAGTCATCCGATCCCTATCCGATATTGCATCTAAGTTATCCTGAGTCCATCACCTTTAAAGGCATCCGCGGCGCTACCCGTGTAGGTGTGCACGAGCCTCTGGAGGCAGTCAATGCTTCTCACGGCGATAACTTAAAAAGTACCGGGTTTATTGCTGATATGAGTATCAGTGGTGCAAGAGTCGAGTTACAGAATGAAATTGCAGAAATTGGTGATACTCTCGAATGCAGATCTGAGGTGCATATTTGCGATATCAGACGGGAGCTGATACTAAAAGGGATTGTTCGGTCACGTGTCGAACCAAGCGATAATCTTGGTGATAGTGTACTGGTTAGCTATGGCATCGAATTTATAGATCAGCGGGAAGATGAGCGGTTGGTAATCTATGCGTATGTGTTCAGCCAAACAGTTCAGCAGGAAAGTTCTTCGCTATAAAAAGATCGCAAAGTTAACCTAACAAAAAAGGCACCCTAGGTGCCTTTTTTGTTCGTGCTTGTGCGCTTACATTAAGCTGCAGAGACTGGAGCTGCTGCTTTTGGCTTGCGGCCACGTTTAGCTGGCGCAGTACCAGCTGGCTTTTTAGCAACTACTTTTTTCGCTGCTGGTTTTTTGGCTACCGCTTTTGCAGCAGCTGGTTTTTTAGCAACTACTTTCTTCGCGGCTGGCTTTTTTGCTGCCACTTTAGTTTTAGCTACAGTTTTCTTGGCTGCAACTTTGGCTTTTACTGCAGACTTTTTAGCGGCTGCTTTTGCTTTGGCGGCAACTTTCTTAGCTGCAACTTTAGCTTTAGCGGCTGCTTTCTTAGCTGCTGCTTTGGTTTTCAGTGCTGCTTTTTTTGCGGCGAGTTTTGCTTTAACAGCTTGCTTCTTGGCAGCCAATTTTGCTTTTACTGCAGCTTTTTTGGCGGCTAATTTGGCTTTAGCTGCTGCTTTCTTCTCTGCTGCTTTGGTTTTAACTGCAGCTTTTTTCGCAGCTACTTTCAAGCGTTTGGCAACAGCAGCTTCTGCTCTAGCAACAGCTTTGTCGTGAGCAGCGGCCAATTTAGCAGCAGCTTTAGCGGCAGCAGCTTCTTTTTTCGCTTCTGCAACTTTAACTTTAGCTGCAACAGCTTCTTTTTTAGCTGCTGCAACAGCAGTTCTAGCAGCAGCAACTTGTTTTGCTGAACCAGGGGTTTTCTTTTTGGCTGCAGCGGCCAACTTGCTTTGTGCAGCTTTCAGTGCAGCAGCTGCTTTTGCAGCATCTTTTACCAAACCAGCAACAGCTTTACCGGCATCAGCCGCTTGAGCTGCGCGGGCTTTTGTCAGTTGTGCTTTCAGTTGAGCCAATTGCTGTTCCAAACTTGCAACAGTATTAACGGCGGTTTGTTTACGTGCAGCCATGGTGTGCTTCCTTTATAGTTTTCGACGAGTCGATAAATGGATTAAAAAGTACAACATGTATAAATTAAAACTTTATTAAAAAAATTCAAGTTTTTTGCGTTAAATACTCAATAAAAATGCGTTTTTTTGACGATTTTTAGTAAAAAAATGCGGATTAGATAATTTTTCGGAAAAGTTTTTTGTAAGTTCAGCTCTGTGCAAGAAAAACACGGCTTAATGGAATTGTTAGTTTTTCATCTTCTCAACAAAAAAAATCGTTTGTCGATAGTGATATTTTTAATCCATTTTTTGGTTTTCCTTCCGTTTAAATCGCTCCGTTAATGCCACTACCTTTCCTAAAAATCAGAGTTCATGATGAGTTTTTAGTTGCTCATGGTTTTGCAAGTCGGATAAAGCGCGCGTTTGTAAACTGAAAACCGTTTCCTGAAAGTAAAAAATCCCTGCCAATTCAGTTTTTAGGTGTTTGATTCAACTAATACGGTAAAGCTGAAATGCAATCGGTTTTATATGTGCATAGGCCTACGCTGGCTGAAAAAAGTTGTTTTTGAGGATCTATTCTTTGTCGATACGGCTGGTTGTTAGAGGGGGGATCATTTTTCAATTCTGCGCACAGTTTATGAAGTCTCCCGAAACCATCAGCTGCAAGAGATGAAGGTATGTACTTTGTGCTCATCAATACAAAGTTGGGTTCTTGGTAATTGGGATAAATTTGAATAAAAAAATGCATACAGCCTGAGGCTTAAATACTGCCTCCAAAAATGTGATGAATTACTAAATCATTAATTAACCACTTTTCATTTGGTGCGAATTTACGCTCACAGTTAGGAGCGCTCTGTTATCAGATGAGTTGTATTTCATTCAGTCAATGTGGGATGGATTATGTCTGCGCAAACTTGGTATTCAAAAGGATGACGCTAACGAAAATCTTTTTTGGATGCTGGTTACGAGATTGTGAGCTTTTTTGTCGAGTTAAAATGGAGGGGCGAGCGATGAAAAACATTTTCAATGAGGGCATGCTAAAAGCATGTCAGGATGCGGATGATGTACGAGGGGGAAGCCTTAGGGGGGATGACTGGTTGTTAAATCTTCTCATTAGTACCTGATATAGATTTTGGCTAAATACTTGATATAACCGGGTTCGCAAAGATGGGGCCAAAACTCTTTTGTGTGATCTAAACGGCTTAAAGCTGAACTGATTGTATTTTAGGATGCCAAAATCACTATGTGATAGGTCTGTTTTACTGCCGACAAGGAGCTGGTTATTAAATGGCCAGTGGTAGCAACCAAGAGCCGAATATTTCACGTAAATTCATAGTTTTGGGCGGATAAAGAGTTGGTTTTTGGTTTGTCAAAACTGCTAGAATTGGTGCTTTACACCCCACAGACTTACTATAACGTTCCAAATAACACGAGGAGTACCCACAGTGAGCCGCAGAAAAAAAGGCCGTGCCGGCGAAGATACTAACGAGATTGACTTGACGCCCATGCTCGACGTGGTCTTCATCATGTTGATTTTCTTCATTGTGACCGCATCCTTTGTGAAAGAGTCAGGTATTAACCCTAACGTTCCGGAGCCAAACAACAACCCTCCGCCACCTGAAGCTGACCCAAACATTTTGGTGCGTATCTCTTCTGATAACCAAATCTGGTTGCTGGAGAAAGAAGGTGAGCGCCGTGTAGATACCCGTGCAGTGCGTTCTAACATTGAGCGTTTGCGTGCAGAGTTGCCTAAGGCGTCTGTGATTATTCAGGCGAGCGGCAAGGCTGATACCGGTGTTTATGTTGCTGTTGCTGATGCGGCGCGTGAAGCCAATGCCCCTAACGTAGTTCTGGTGCCTATGGCTGACTAATTCACTAGTCAGACTGATCGAAAAACCGCTGTTTGAAACAGCGGTTTTTTTTCGCCTGATGTTTTTGGGGGGGGCAGAAGGGCAGATCAAAGTTCGTATTCGTGGCGGATATATTTTTTAGGCAAGGTGCCGTGCCTATGGCGCTCAGCACTAAAGTTGTCGTGTAGTTTGTTGCTCATCAAGAGTGCAAAGTCTGGTTGCTTCAAGCGAATAAGATGACGGTGATCGCCTGCTTCTATGTAGATTTCTTCAACGCCTAGTAGCTTTTCATCCCAGATGACATCTAAACCATAGGCTTCACCTAGTGCGGGTATTGCACCTTCTGCGCAATCTTTAAATATTGCCGCCAGCTCCTCTTCATCGACTAGCTCCATATGCCGGTCAAAAATTTGGTTGAGTGTGTGACGGAGAATTTTATTGCGTGTGGGTAATACACAAAGCGTGTAATGGAAATCTTCATCGCGCAGCAGCACGCCTTTGGCTAGACACTGATCATCGATTCGGGCAACGCGTGCTGTGTTATAAGTGCCTTCGCAATACTCATGCTCAAGCAATGTGAAATTGATTCGCTTCGCTTTTAAATACTTTTCAACGGTCGCAGCAACACCCATACAAATATCTCCTGAGGCAAAACGCGCAGAGAAAAAGGGTTGAACTCTTGATGTGCAGATTAACATTGCAGTTCAAAAGTACAGATTAAAAACCTATCGATCCTTAAGCGACTAATCCAGAATGAGTAAATAATAAAATTGATAGCGTTGTTGGCAATTAACCGGTTGGTTAATTGGAGTATAGGAAGGATTCAAAAAGGCGTGCCAAGTGTTTTGGAATTAATCTCGATTTGTTAGAACCCTTGGTTTTTACACTTATTATTTTATGCGGGACTAAAAATGCAAAAGCCGCTGTAAAAAGCGGCTTTTTGTTATCTGGCAAATAGACAATTAGCTAAGGCTAGCGAGTTGTTGTTTTACTGACGCCAGTTTCACACAGGTCACAAACACTTCCATTGCGCCAACAACTTCCGGCACAGTTGGAACTGAAGGGGCGATACGAATATTGCGATCTTCAGGGTCTTTGCCATAGGGGTAGGTTGCACCTGCAGGAGTTAATTTCACACCAGCTTCTGCTGCGAGGCGAACAGTTTCTTTTGCACAACCTTTGCGGGTATCAAAAGAAACAAAGTAGCCGCCAACAGGTTTTTCCCATGCGCCCAAATCTGTGCCTTCAAATGCATTGCTCAATCCAGTTAATACCGCATCAAAACGTGGATTCAACAACGCAGCGTGTTTACCCATATGCGCCATCAGCGCTTCTTTGTTTGGCAGCAAACGAGTGTGGCGGATTTGATTTACTTTGTCTGGCCCGATGGTGCAGCTGTTCAAAAATTTTTTGAAGCCCGCAAGGTTTGCAGCGCTTGCAGCAACAAATGCTACGCCTGAACCTGCGTGGGTAATCTTTGAAGTCGATGCAAATTGCACAACAGAATCTTCGGTACCATTGCGGCGAGTCGCCTCAAGAATGCTGGCCAGTTGCGGAGCATTTGCCGTCAGGTCGTGAACTGAGTAGGCGTTATCCCAGAATACGCGGAAGTTAGCGCTGGCAATTTGGCCGAGCTTGGCAATGCGCTCAACGGTTTCATCGCTATATACAACACCGGTAGGGTTGGAGTACTTAGGTACACACCACATACCTTTGATGGATTTGTCTGCTTTGATTAGCGCCTCTACTGCATCCATATCCGGGCCGGTAGAAGTCATAGGTACGTTGATCATCTTGATGCCGAGTTGCTCGCACACTGTGTAGTGGCGGTCATAGCCTGGAACTGGGCAGATGAACTTTACTTCGCCTTCGTTTTTCCAGGCGCTGGCGGCGTCTTTCAAGCCGAATTGATAAGCGGTCAACATCATTTGGAACATCAGGGTCAGGCTGGAGCTGCCGCCGACCAGAATGTTTGCTGGCTCAACGCCCATGATATTGGCGCCCAGTTGTTTCGCTTCGGGCAAACCATCGAGGCCGCCGTAGTTACGAGTGTCGGTGCCATCGGCAGCGATGTAATTGCCCTTGAGCAGACCGTCCAATTCGTCGGACAGGTTCAGCTGTTCAGCTGAAGGTTTGCCGCGAGTCAGATCGAGATTGAGTTTTTTGGCGAGGATAGCCTGATATTGTTCGGTGAGTTGGCTTTCCCATTCGCGCAGTTGCGCTACAGATGCGTTGTCCAGTTGCAAGGTAAGTACCTCAATTTGGTTAGCTGAGTGCTTTGGGGTGTAAATATTGCGATGTAAATACAGGAGCTTAATACAGGCGCCTAAATAAAGTGCCGCGCATTATAACCGCTCAGCCCCCAATTGTTGTAGAGCGTTTAGTTGCAAAAACACGCGCTTACTAGTTCATTCCGTTAATGAGCGGAGGAATAGGGCAATCGAGACTATCGGCAATAGCGCGAAAAAGTTCTGCTTCAATAATTGTCACTTTGCCATCCTGCAAAATGCATTGGCTCAGCGCTTTGAGAAGTTGTGGTTTTTGCAGTGGTTTGGTGAGGTTAAGTTGCTCCAGCGCTTCATCGGTGTCAGTCAATTTAATTTCGCTGCGAGGCATAAGTACCAAATCAGAGAAATTTAAAACTGCTTTTGCTTGATCAAAGGCGAGTTGCGCATCGTCCTTGTTAGCGGCGCCTGAATATGCCAGTAGCGATAATAGTAATTGGCACTCGTGTTGAAGATCGCGCAGATTGCGATTGCGCGCAGGCTTGCTGTGAATGATGGTGTTGTGCAGCACTATGCGATAAACCGCCCACTCCATCAGGCTGACTTTATTGTCAGCGTGAATAACCAAGTGAAGGCAATCGATAAATGCCCGTTGTTGTGCAATCGACAATTGTTTGAGTGGGCTTAAACATAATTCGATTAGCGGCAAACGCAAGCTTGCATCAAGCTCAGCGGCGCTGGTGATAATCGGCATCAGATCATTAATATCGTCTAGCGATAAATGTTGATTGAGCAGTTCGAGTTGTGTGCGACGCAAATCATGCTGACGATCCAGCAATAGTCCGACAATCACACCGCGCGCGCTAAATGGAATTTGTGCTGCTGCTTTTAATTGCGCAGGAATTTCTGCGATACGGTCGCGCGCATAGGCAACTTGCGGTTGGCTGGGTTGCGCGATTTGCTCCAATGCAGCATCTATATTAATGATGGCATTAATATGGGCATCGCCTGCTGTGTTTGCTGCCGCACTAAAGCCCATCGCACTAGTGTCATCTGTCGAAGTCTTGCTTCTTATATATGTCGCTTGGGTAAATTCACCATTCCAATTGGGTTGAATGCGTTTGATGCGCTCTTCCAATGGCGGATGTGTAGCCATTAAGGTGAAAAATGATTTCACACCTTGCCCGAAATACATATGGCTAAATTCAGAGGCGTGTTCATTCTTTAATTGTGAGCCGGAACTACTGCTGCCGATTTTTTTCAGGGCTCCAGCGATACCATCTGGGTTGCGAGTAAATTGCACTGCAGAGGCATCGGCGAGAAATTCCCGCTGGCGGCTTACGGCGGCTTTAATCAGATTGCCAAAAAATATTCCGCTGTAACCAATGGCGAGTAACCCCAGCCCTAGCGCCAGCATTGCAGCGGGGGAGTTGTCTTTACTGGAGCGACGAATACTGCGATTGCCCGCGCTGCGCATCAAAAATTCGCCGATCAAGCCAATCACCAAAATGCCGTAGAGCAATGCAATCAAACGCATATTGATACGCATGTCGCCGTGATAAATATGACTGAATTCGTGTGCGATTACGCCTTGGAGTTCATCGCGATTTAAGGTGTTAATACAACCGCGCGTGATGCCGATGACGGCATCTTGGGGGTGATAACCGGCGGCAAAAGCATTGATCGCATCATCATCAATTAAATACACCGGCGGTACTGCCGCGCCAGATGCAATCGCCATCTCTTCAACAACGTTTAAAATTTTGCGTTCATTGGCATCGCTGGTGGTGCCGGACAACAAGCGCCCACCCATTGATTCAGCTATAGCTTTACCGCCGCCACGCAATTGAACATAGCGAAACAAACTGCCAATTAGCACAACACTGCTAACGGCAAGTGCAATCCAAAGAAAGTTCTGCAAACTAAGCGCGTGCAAAATTCCTTGTAATACGCCCTGCGTTTGTACACTTGCTGTGGAGTGACTTTGGCCAAAATACACAAAAGCGGCAAATAAAAAGGTGGTGATGCCAACAAGGGAAAGTACGGCGAGAATTAACAACACAATCAGGTGATGGGTTTTGCGTCTGGCGCGATCCTGGTGTTCAAAGAAATTCATGCGCGCAACCTGTCGATGAAAAGTAAGTGATGGCGATAAGAATGTATATATAAAGAAGGAAGACTTGTGCCGGTTGAAACCTGAATCTTCCTTCTATTTATTGTGCGTATATATAGAAGGAAGACTTTGGGCGATTTGCTGGAATCTTAACTGGTTAAAACTGAACTTTTGGTGCTACCTGAATTTCTGCGCTGTCTGCAAAAATTAACAAGGTGGCATCTTCGCTGTGGCCGAACGTGTTGGCAAACACAACAGGCGGAAAACTTTGTTTGTAAGTGTTGTACGCCGTTACTGCATCGTTAAATGCTTGGCGAGCGAAGGCGACTTTGTTTTCGGTGCTAGTCAGTTCCTCGGAAACTTGCATCATATTTTGCGATGCTTTTAAGTCTGGATAAGCTTCCATCACCACGTTTAAACGCCCCATTGCGTTGGTGAGTAAGCTCTCTGCACCGGCAAGTTGCCCGATTGCCGCGGCACTTCCCGGATTTGCAGCTGCTGCTTGCAAGCCATTCATCGCTTGATTGCGCGCACTGATAACCGCTTCCAGTGTTTCGCGTTCGTGTTTGAGGTACGCCTTCGCGGTTTCAACCAGATTGGGTATCAGGTCGTAGCGGCGCTTGAGTTGCACTTCAATTTGCGAAAATGCATTTTCAAAACGATTTTTGAGCGCAACCAGTTTGTTGTAAATCCCGATGACGTAGAACACCAGTACAGCAATTATCACGATAATAACAATGGTAGAGATCATGGATATTTCCTTTGCAGCAGGGTGAATAAACAGATAGTGAAATTTATCGGTCGTGCGCAGGATACTAGCAGGATGTGCAAATAATGCCAGCACTGGGGCTAGCAGAGTGACAATCCTCAGAGATGATGCAATAAACAGTAGTGATTTAATTTCTAACGATGATTAATCGACGTATTCAAATACTTTCACAACTTGGTTTACACCATCGGTCGTCTTGGCGACTTCGGTGATCCGATCCGCTTCATAGCGCGATACCAGCCCCATTAAAAAGACCGTTTTTGCTTCGGTCCTGATCAAAATGCGGCGGCTTTGAATGCTGCTTACCACCAGTTTGGTTTTGATTTTAGTGGTGATCCAATTGTCGTGACTGCGCTCTTGGAATGTTGTGGGCGCGCGCGTGAGAAGCTCATTGTGAACCTGGCGAACGGTATTAATTTTTCCTACGGTATCGCCCGCCAGAGTGTGGAGTTGCCCATTGGGAACCTGACCGGTCAACAAAATAATGCCGTTAAAGCTATCGATATTGATATTTGCGTCTTCAAGTTGTTCGCTGGCTTTGTTGAGGTTGACGCGCGCGATGGTTTCTAATTGCTCATCATTAATTTTGGTGCCGAATGTGCGCTTATTGGTTTTGATTTGAATGGGTTCGCTGGTGGTAACTGTGATGATTTTTGCACAGCCGCCCAGTGTTATCGCAAGCCCTAACGCTATCGCCATTATCTTGCCCAGATGAAAAATCCTGTGGGTGATAGTGTAGCGATGTTGCATTAAAAGCCTCCAAACAATTGCTGATCGATAAGGTCGCACAAGCAAAACAAGCTGAGCAGATGAATTTCATGGATGCGAGGTTTGGCCACACTAGGGACGCGAAGTTCCAAATCGTGGCGATCAAGTAGGGATGTAACATCGCCGCCATCGCCAGCAGTCAGTGCAATAACTTGCATTTCTTTATCGTGCGCGGCGCTAATCGCCTGCAATAAATTACTTGCTTTGCCGGTGCTAGTGAGTAGCAGCAAAATATCGCCAGGTTGGCCGAGTGAGCGAATTTGTTTGGCGTAAACATCTCTAAAACTGTAATCGCTACCAATTGCAGTGTGAGTAGTGAAATCAGAACCCAAATTAAAAGAGGGCAGACTTGGGCGCTCCTGCTCGAAACGGTTGATCAAACTGGCAGTAAAAATTTGCGCTTGTGCTGCCGAAATGCCGTTGCCACAGGTGAGGATTTTTTTTTCATTCAGCAGCGCATTAACGATGAATTGACTGGCTTGTGCGATCAGCGGGGCCAGCTCTTCACCGGCATGCATTTTTGCTTCAATACTTTCATGAAACAGAGTGATAACGCGTTGATCCATAATATTTCTACTTGTTGTGCTGGTGTTGTACTGGTTTGCCAGAACCAAATGCTCGCCATGAGCGATCAGGCTCCAAACGCATTTTGAATCCATTGAATGGGTGGTGCTGTGCCGGTTTGATCCAATGCTACCACATCAAAACGGCAGGCGACTTTATCGAACAGTCGCTGCTCTTGTAAAAAGCGCGTTGCAGTGCGAATTATTTTTTGCTGCTTGCGATAATCCACAGTAGCGAGTGCTGGGGCAAAACGTTTGTTGGTACGCAGGCGCACTTCAACAAATACAAAGCAGGTTCCCAGCGAAGTTTTTTGCAGCATGATCAGGTCAATTTCGCCGAGTTTGCAGCGATAATTTTTGCAGCGGGTGATTAGACCCTGTTGGTGTAAATAGCTTTCTGCCTGTGCTTCTGCTTGCGCACCTATGGAAATAGTGTTGTGCAGATTAATCGCATTCTGGGTGTTGCTGGCGTCATCCTTGTCGCGCTTGAACATAATTAATTCCTAGTATTGAACGGTATTGGCGTTGATTACCATCGGCAGCGGCTGTGCTTCACCGTTGCGGAAGCGAACCCAAATTTGCTCGCGCTCGATGCGGCCATCACTAAGCATATGCAGTGCGCCGGTTGCGCCGTAAATACGCATATCCGCTACTTGTTCAAGTTGCGGCAAGCGCGCGTAAAGGCGAAATGCATCTGCGCCCAGTGCGTGTAAGCGGCCATAAACGGCGGCAGATTTGGTGTGTTGGGCGATGATTTGTTTTTCTTTGCTGGTGGTGTCAAACAACCAAGGCATAGTGTTGAAACGGATACCGTTTAGATCGCGATCCATTTTCGGATCTGGCTGGCCGGAGTAAACCTGACTGGTGGCGTAAACCGGAATTTTCCCTGCGTAGTGAAACGCAAAAGTCGGTTTGATCTGGCGCGCTTGTGCGGGGTTGGCGATTAAAAAAATCATATCCACATCGCTGCGGCTGCGCGGTGATGATTGTAGTTGAATGCCGAGCAGGTCTTGCATTTCACGTGCGCGAATCTGGCTTTGCTCGATCAGCATGGCATCTTTCACCAAGCCGGAATAATTCGCGCTGTTTTGGAATTGGGTGCGGTTTACAACTATGCCGCCCAGTTTTTCCCACTCTTCAGTAAATGCACGTGCGCTGCGCTCGCTCCATTCTTGCGAGGGGATGATCACCATCGCTTGGCGATGTCCTTCCAAAAATGCCTGACGCGCAACTTGACGCGCTTCATCTTCAACTGCCAAACCAAACTGATAAAAACCTTTGAGCGGTTCTGCCGGTGGTGCATCAGGATAATTGAGCGATAACACCGGCACTTCCAGCGATGGCATCAAACTTAGTTCTGTCACATTTTCTTTATCGATTGGGCCAATTACCAGATCAGCACCATCGGCAACAGCTTGTTGGTAAGCGGCCAGCGCATCGCCACTGCTATCGTATTGGCGTACTTCCGGGGTGCTTCTGCCATTGCTCAAGGCTTCAAAATAGGCGGCAAAAAAACCATCGCGCACCGCTTCACCGGCTTCGGCGAGTTTGCCTTGCATAGGCAGCAAGAGCGCGACTTGTTTTGGTTGTTGGTCGATCAGGCTTTGCAGTAAGCGCAAATCGTTGGGCAGATTGTCGTGCGCCGGGTGAGTGCGCCATTGATCGAGCCAAGCTTCCAGTTGTGCGCGCTGTTGTTCCAAATCGATTTGGTTGTTTTTGTTGATTGTGGCAAGACTGTACCAGCCGCGTGCAGCCTGGCCATTTTCATGTTGAGCCAGTTGTTGTAACTCGGCGAAGGGAATGCTCATCAGGCTTTGCCAGAGTAAATCCTGATTGGTTTGCAGCTGGGTTTTATTGTCGATCAGGCTGCTTAATTGGATGCGTTCAGCCACGCTGAGTTGCGCTTCACCTAAAAGCGCAAACACCTGCGCGCGTTTTTCGCGCAGGGCCACTTCGGTTTGTGGCTCCATGCTTTGCCATTGTTGTTCAAGGCGTGGCTTGGTTAGAATGCCGTGCGCCAAAAAATTGGAGCCCTCGTGGAGCGCCACAGTGCTGAGCAAATCTGTGTGTTTTACATACTGATTGTCCGGTAGCTCATCGGAGTTCATATCGACTAACAAATCGCGCGCGCGATTGTATTGCTGAGCATCGATATAAGCTTGTGCTGCCTCCAACACCAAGCGTTCACGCTCGGGCGATTGCGCTTGATTTGCCTGCTTTAAGAGCGCGCTGGCGCTGGGTTTGGCAGATTGGGTTTTGGCCGCAGAAGATTTGCCTTGGTCGGATTTAGGTGCGTTGCTACTACAGCTCGCCAAGCTTACGGCCAGACTGGCGACCATCACAGTGGTTAGCGAATTGGTCGATAAAATGCGCAATTTGGTCGATAAAGTGCTAAACAATGGCCGTATCGGCATGAAAACCTCGGTAAAAAACCAGCAGTGAATATTCAACATCCAAAGCCACGTCAATGGCTTGATCCCAACTTTTTCCGGAGTCCTGAATGACAACAGTAGCCTCAACTCAAGGCATTCTTTATGTCGTGGCGACCCCGATTGGCAACCTGGGCGATATGGTACCGCGAGCGGTAGAAACACTACAAACAGTAGCGGTGATTGCGGCGGAAGATACGCGACACAGTTCCCGCTTGCTGTCCCATTTCGATATCAAAACCCCCTGCATTGCCTACCATGATCACAGTGATGACACCCGCGTCGAACAGCTGATCACTCGTTTGCGTGCGGGTGAATCAGTGGCGTTAATTTCCGATGCCGGTACGCCGCTGGTATCTGACCCCGGCTACCGCTTGGTGCGCAGCGCGCGACTGGCGGGAGTGCAAGTGGTACCGATTCCCGGCGCTAGTGCGATGATCGCCGCTTTAAGCGCGGCCGGTTTGCCCTCTGACCGATTCGCGTTTGAAGGATTTCTGCCCGCAAAACAAGTGGCTCGCTGCGCACAATTGCAATCAGTGGCGGCCGATCCGCGCACGCTGATTTTTTATGAAGCACCGCATCGCATTCTGGAAACCCTGCAAGACATGGCGCAGGTCTTTGGTGCCGAGCGCGAAGTGGTGATGGCGCGCGAGCTGACCAAAACTTTTGAAACCATCAAGGGCGATAAAGTAGGTGATTTGGCCGCGTGGGTGGAGAGCGATAGCAATCAGCAGCGCGGTGAGATTGTGCTTTTGGTTCACGGTGCTCCTAAGGCTGAAAACGAAGCCATGACGCCAGAACAAATGCACATTATGAAAGTGTTGTTGGACGAGCTGCCGGTGAAACAAGCAGCGGCCATAGGCGCAAAACTAACCGGGTTAAAAAAGAATTTCCTTTATGATTGGGCGTTGCAGCAAGAGAAATAGATTTTCTCCGGCTGCATCGCTCACATTCATCACACAATTTTTCTCTCAAATATTCATCGCAATTATTTATCACAAAAAGTTATCGCACTACTTATCTCACCACACGCACTTCATCGCCGGTGCGAATGGCATCGGGTGGGGTGCTGATGATGTGTTCGTCGGCGCTGATGCCTGAGGCGATTTCCACTACCGTTCCTTCATCGCGGCCGATGATGACGGGTTTAAGGGTGACGATATTTTTTTCGTTGATGGCGGCGACCACCGGTTGTTGTTCGCGGAACAAAATTGCACTGCCGGGAATGCGGATGCTGCCTTCGTTGTTAGTCAGCTTAAAGGTGACCTGTGCGTAGGCGCCGGGCATCAGATTGCCATCGGTATTGGCTGCTTGTAGCTCGACCAGTACGGAGCCGGAGGTGATATCCACAGCGCGTGAACTGCGCGTGACTTCGGCGGGAAAAGTTTTTCCGGCGTATTCCGGCAGGCGCAATTCTGCGCTTTGTCCTGCTTGGGTTTGTGTGGCGTAATTTTGCGGCACGCGCACAAAAATGCGCATGGTGTTTGAGTCGGAAATCGTAAATAGCGGCTGTGTGTTAGATGTCCCTGCAACAACCAAATCACCCAGTTGCGCCGAGCGGCTGGTGACTATGCCATCAAAAGGCGCGCTCAGTTTTGTAAAAGATTGCAGCGCTTCCAATCGATCCACATTTGCGCGCGCGGCAGCGGTTGCCGCAGTTTTTGCTTCAGCATCACGGCTGCGCTGCTCGACCATTTCGCGCGAGACAGCGGCGCTGTTTAGCTTCATCAAATTATTCGCGCGGTCAGCCATGCTCTGCGCATTATTTTGTTCAGCGAGTGCAGTGGCGTAATCGGCTTTGGCTTGTGCTAATTGATGCAGCAACTCCGGCGCATCCAATACGGCCAGCACCTGACCTTTTTTCACGCTATCGCCAATATCAACTAACCATTCTTTTATGTAGCCATTGGTTTGCGCGTAAATCGAAGCGCTGTTGAGTGGTTCCAAATTGCCCGGTAAAACCAGCGTATTTGCATCGGGGCTGGTGGCTGCGGTAATCACCGATACACTCGGCAGTGCCGCTTGCGCCGCTGCTTGGGTTAAATCTGCAGTGGCGTTACTGCGCTGCCAAATGCCGAGGCCAGCGAGTGCGATGCCGACTACACCGACGACCACGCCGAGCTTCACTAATTTGCGACGAAATTCGGTTGAATCCACCGGCGGGATTTGGGGGTGAGCCTGCTGTTGAGTAGAGTGATTAGACATTGTTTGGCATTAACTCCGTTTGAGATGCGACTTTTTTAGCCTGATGGCGATGCGCCCAGCTAAATACCGCAGGAACAAAAAATAAGGTGGCGATGGTGGCGGTGATCAGCCCGCCGATAACTGCGCGGCCGAGCGGCGCATTTTGTTCGGCGCCTTCACCTATGCCGAGCGCCATAGGAATCATGCCGATAATCATCGCCAGTGCGGTCATCACCACCGGACGCAAACGCACGTATCCGGCTTCAAGTGCAGCTTGTAGTGCATCGCCTGTTTCTGCGAGGCGGTCGCGCGCAAAACTCACCAGCAAAATCGAGTTCGCCGTCGCTACGCCCATACACATAATCGCGCCGGTGAGCGCCGGAACAGAAAGCGGCGTGAAAGACACAAATAAAATCCACACAATTCCGGCGAGTGCAGCGGGTAGTGCGGAGATAATAATCAGCGGGTCTTTCCAGCTTTGGAAATTCACCACAATCAAAAAATAAATCAACGCAATTGCACCGAGTAAGCCATAACCCAAACCGCCGAAGGCGATGTTCATCGTCTGGTATTGGCCGCGCAATGTGACGTTAGTACCCGCTGGGCGCTCTTTCTCCAGTTCTGCAATCACTGCATTGATGTCATCGGCAACCGAACCTAAATCGCGCCCTTGTGTAGTCGCAAAAATATTAATCATGGATTGCATGTTGTATTGCGATACCACCGGCAAAGTTGTTGAGCGCGTAATGCGTGCAAGGCCGCCTAAACTTTGTGATCCGTTTGTTGCACTAGAGATCGGAACATTTTCAAGATCGCTGATATCGGCCATTAAATATTCCGGTACCTGCGCAACAACCGGATAAGAAACCCCGTTGGCGGGATTGATATAAAACACCGGAGCAGTTTGTTGTGTTCCCGCGAGTGATGCGCCGAGGCTGGTGGTGACATCGCGCGCGGTAATACCGTACTGGCCGATGCGCGAACGGTCGATGTCGATATTCAATTGCGGTGTACTTTCTGGCTGCTGGATACGCACATCGGCAATGCCTGGAATACTGTTAATGCGGCGCAATAACACTTCGGCAAATTCGCGGTTAGCAGTAGCGTTGCGCCCGGTAATTTGCACATCCAGCGGTGAAGGTGAACCGAAATTTAAAATCTGGCTGGTGATGTCGGCGGGCAAAAATGAAAAAGTTGTGGCGGGAAAACGTGCGGGCAATTCTTTGCGCAAATTCTCGATATGTTTTGCCGCTCGATAACCGGGTTTTAGGCTGATCATGATGTCGCCATCTTGCGCGCTCACGGTACCGGAGGTGTTGTAGATCATATTCAACATGCTCACCGGCATGCCGATGTTGTTGATGATCGAATCCAATTCCTCTGCCGGAATTAATTCGCGCAGGGTGCGGCCAATCAATTCAAAACGCGCGGCGCTTTCTTCCACTTTAATGCCTGCTGGCATACGCACATGGAGCAGCATGCTGCTTGAATCTACCGCGGGGAAAAAGTTGCGCCCTAAAAATGGCACTAATAAAAAGGAGACAATCACTAAACCCATAAAACCGGCGGCGAAAATTTTGCGTGTGGCAAGTACGCCAGCGAGGGAGCGAGTGTAGCTATTACGCATTTTTTCAAACCCCTGCTCAAATTTTTTCTGGAAATGAATAAAAGGTGCGAACAGACGCTGGCTCCATGACATTTTTGTGTGCACAGATGTTTGATTGTTATCTTCAGCGTGATGTGGCTTTAATAAATACATCGCCATAGTGAGTACGACTGTGCGCGATAACAGAAAGGACGCGACCATCGCAAACACTACCGAAAGCGCCATAGGCACGAACAAATAACCTGAAATACCCGGCAGGAAAAACATGGGTACAAACACGATACAAATACACAAGAGTGCGACGAAAACGGGAATTAAAATTTCTGAGGCGCCATCCATAATTGCCTGAGTCACACTTTTGCCTTCGCCCAAATGCCGCTCGATATTTTCAATCGTCACTGTGGCTTCATCCACCAAAATACCAATCGCAATGGCAAGGCCGCCGAGGGTCATGGCATTCAGGGTTTGACCAAAGGCATTGAGTACGGCGATAGCGGCAAAAATAGAAAGCGGAATGGATGCGGCAACAATGACGGTTGCGCGCCATGAACCGAGGAACAATAAAATCAGCAGTGAAATCAGTGCAGCAACCAGCAGTGCTTCATGCAGTACCGTCATCATGGAGGCGCGTACAAACACCGATTGGTCGGCGATAGGAATAGCTTTAAGTGAGTTGGCGAGGCCATCGGTAATGCGTGGCAGCGCTTCTTTTACACTCTCTACAACTTCCAATGTTGATACCGCGCCGTTTTTCAAAATGGTTAATAACACTGAGCGAGTGCCATCGACATGCACGATATTTTGCTGCGGGCTGCTGCCGTCGCGCACAGTGGCAATATCGCGCATATAAATAGTCGCGCCGTTCACGACTTTAACGGGGATATCGCTTAAACCTTGAAGTGAATCGGGCGCGTTATTGAGTTTGACGTTGTATTGTTGCGAACCCATTTTGACAAAACCGGCGGGGCTGATTTGGTTTTGTGCGGCAATTGCAGCGCCGACATCGGCAGCCGATAAACCAAAAGATTGCAGCGCAACCGGGTTCAAATCTATCTGGATTTGCCGCTGTTTTCCGCCTGAAGGCAAGGGCATAGCAACACCGGGCAGCGTGAGCAATTGCGGGCGAATTTGCGTCATGCCCAAATCATTTAATTGCTGCTCGGTTAATCCTTCGCCTGAGAGTGCTACTTGCAGCACCGGTACTGTGGACGCATCGTAATTCACAATAAACGGCGGTGTAATTCCCGGCGGCATAGTGCGCAACATGGTTTGCGATACGGCCGTGACCTGCGCCGTGGCGGTGCGAATATCCACATTGGGATGAAAGAAAATCCGCACTATGCCCATGCCGGTCATCGACTGGCTTTCGATATGCTCAATATCCGAAACAGTAGTATTTAGTGCGCGTTGGTAAGGGGAAATAATGCGATTGGAAATATCTTCCGGCGCGAGTCCGCTGTAAGTCCAAGATACAGCGATAACCGGAATACGAATCGCCGGAAAAATATCGACCGGCATGCGCAGCGCAGCGAGTGTGCCGAAACCTGCAATCAAAATTGCCAGCACGATAAAGGTCAGGGGTTTTTGTAAGGTAATACGGATCAGACCTTTCACGGCGATCGCTCCTTAAAAGGAAAAACTTAATAAAAGCGTGAGGGCAGAAACAGTTGAAAAATGTCTAGGGTGCAGCCTTGGTAGACAGATTTAATGACGCCAGAGCAAGCAAGTTAATTTTTCAGATGTTTCTTGGGTGTTGCTTAGATGTTACGTAGGTGAGCTGGTCGATATGCTGACGCTTCGCTGACAGAATTGTCAGCTTGGAGGAATTGACAGTTTTTTACATCGGCGGTTGGTTCAATCGCTAAGGAAAAACCAAAGCAGTTGATGCCATTTTCGCTGCTGGCGAATACATCGCCGTGATGCATTAAGGCAACGGCGCGGACTATGGATAAGCCGAGGCCGTGTTGGGTATCGCTGCGGGTGCGTGCTGCATCCACGCGATAAAAACGTTCAAACAAACGTGCGAGATGTGAGGCTTCTATTTCATCGCCAGCGTTGGCAACGCTGACGCGCGCAAAGCCATCGGCAGTTTGCAAATTTACGATGACATCGGTGCGTTCGTGTGCATGGCGTGCGCTGTTGCTGAGTAAATTTGCCAACGCGCGGTGAAATAAACGGCGGTCAATTTTCGCTTGCACATCGCCTTCGATAATCACCGATAGCGACTTTTCCGCAAAAGACGGTTCGAGATATTCGGCCGTTTTTATCGCCTCTTCGCGCAGCGATACATCGCTTAATTGCGTTGCGTATTCACCCGCTTGTGCGTGAGCCTGTGCATGAGAGAGAAAGAGCATGTCATTGACGATGGAGGTCATGCGCTCCAGCTCTTCCAGATTGGATTGCAGCAAATCTTCCAGCTCGTGTTGCTCGCGCTGCCGAGCCAATCCCAATTGAGTTTGGCCGATTAAATTGGTGAGCGGTGTGCGCAGCTCGTGGGCGACATCGGCGTTAAAACTTTCCAGTTGTGTCCAGGCAATTTCTTGTCGCTCCAGCACGCCATTAAAAGATTCGGCCAGCGTTTGCAGTTCAACAGGCAGTGCTTTGGTATCCAAGCGTTGGCCGCGATTGCCGGGCGCCAGTTTGTGGGCTTGCTGGCTGAGATAATTGACCGGCAGCAACCCCACATGCGCCACCAAAAAGCCGAGAATCGCCACCAGCGCCACACCGATAACCGAGATGACAATCATGGTGCGGGTAAAGGCGTCGAGCGTGCCCATGTAGGGGGTGGAATCCAGCGCGGCGACATAGCGCACGGCGGGGCGTTCGCCATTGGCGGAGATGTCGGTAATCAATAAATAGAGCGAGCAGGGCTCGCGGGGGATACGCGAAAATCCGCTGGGCTGTTTGGCCAGATCGACACCTGCCAGCGGTTCGCCGCCGACTTGAAAGCGCGCGTCATCGCTGATCACCCAATAATGCGTATGGCCGCCTTCAACCGTAGTCCAGTTCGCCAGTTTGGTGCCGACGGTTGCCCAGTCGGCAAGAGATTCGCGCGCGCTTATGTAAGGCACCATCAAGCTGTGGCGGAACTGCAATTCCTGATGCATTTGCTGGCGCAGGGAGTTGTGCAGCGACTGGCGCAACACCAGTGCGGCGATAACCACAATCACCAGAGCAGCCAGCGCAAACATAATGGCGAGGCGAGTGGAAATTGCACGGCCAGTGAGGCACTTGTTTAGGATCGGGTTTTTCATGATCGGGCTGTTCATGAAGTTTCGGGCCTCGCCTCCAGCACATAACCCATGCCGCGCACGGTATGCAGGAGTTTGACGGCGTAGGGCGCATCGACTTTGGCGCGCAGGCGTTTGATTGCAACCTCAACCACGTTGGCGTCGCTGTCGAAATTCATATCCCATACCTGCTCGGCAATCATCATTTTGGAGAGGATTTCGCCTTGATGGCGGGCGAGTAGGCTGAGCAAGGCAAACTCTTTGGCAGTCAGATCCAACCGTTGGTCAGCGCGGGTAACACGGCGAGCAAGCAAGTCCAAATGGAGGTCATCGATTTGCAGTTGAGTGACATCGGCACCATCGCTTTGGCGACGGCGCAGCAGTGCTTGTAGGCGCGCGACCAATTCGATCAGGGAGAAGGGTTTGGGCAGATAATCGTCAGCGCCCGAGCGCAAACCTTTGACTCGTTCATCAACCGATCCGCGCGCTGAGAGCATTAGCACCGGAGTTTGTTTGCTCGCGCGCAAACCATCGAGCACGCTGTAACCGTCTTTGCCGGGCAGCATCACATCCAGAATAATCGCATCGAAGTCTTGCTCTTGCGCAAGGTAAAGGCCGTCCACGCCGTTATCGGCAACATCGACGCGATACCCCAGTTCGCTTAGGGCGCGATTGATGTAGGACGAGGTTTTTTCTTCATCTTCAATAAGCAGGATGCGCATTGCACGAGTCTCCGCTGCGCTGAATGTGTGCAGACTTCGCCAATGATAACGCCTTCGTCCTAACGCGATGCCAACAGCAAACTGACATTTTTGTCAGGAAGTGTTGGCGACAAGTGAGGTTAGTCTTGAGTTGTTTCCGTTTTGACGAGAGTGGTTTTGGGCGTGCGGGATTTAAACGCGATGATCAAGCCCGATGCGGCGACCACTGCCATACCGGTCAGGCTCATGCTGTCGGGAATGGTGCCAAAGATAATCCAACCCAATAAACCTGCCCAAAGCAGCTGTAAATAGGTGGTCGGTGCTAGTACCGAGGCGGGCGCATGGCGATAGGCGAGGGTAAACAGATAGTGCCCCAAGCCGCCGCTTACGCCCATGCTGAGCAATAAGATAACTTCTAGTGAGCTGGGTGCGTCGCTCTCCCAAAACCAGGGTAGCGCCAAGCCGTACATGATGGTGCCTACCAATGCGGTGTAAAACAGCAGGGTGATGGCTTTTTCGGTACTGGCAAGCAGACGCGAGAGTAATTGGTAACTGGCGTTGGCCACTGCTGCGCCCAGCGCAAACATTATCCCGATGGCATCCAAACCGCCACCGGGGCGGGCAATCATCAGCACGCCGATAAATCCAGCCACTATCGCCACCCAGCCCCAGCCGCCGATTTTTTCGCCCAGTATGGAGCCGGCAAGCAGGGCGACCAATGTGGGGGAGAGAAAGTTGATGGCAGTTGTCTCGGCCAACGGCATACGGTGCAGCGCCATCCCCATACACAGGGATGCAATACTCAGTACCAGCGCTCGTGCTACCACCAGCAAGGTGCGCTGGGTTTGGACGAGCTGTTCGGAATGGCGCGGCGCAAGGATCATCACCATCAGCAGAAAATGCACGATATAGCGCATTGCTACCACAAAAGGCACGTTGTAGTGGGTGGTTAAATACTTGGTGGTACTGTCCATGCACGCGAACAGAAATAATCCGGCTACAGCGAGCAAAAATCCTTTAAGCAGATTGTGTTGCAGATGAGTGTTGGGTTGCGGGGCGGTTGCGTCAGTTGTTTCTGGTGTTGATTCAGGCGTCGATTGGGGGGGCGATATGGTTGTCGATAAAAGTATCGATTTATCTGTGGGCTGCCCTGAAGGGGAATCGCTCATTACTGGTAATCCGGTAGGTGAAGCTTAATAAGTCATATTAATGGTAGCAGGAATGCGGTGCAGGATGAGCGAGAAATGCCTGTCAGTAGCAACAGATGATAATTTTTGATGCCAAAACGAACACGCCCGGCACTATGGCCGGGCGTGTGATGGAAGTGAAAATCAGGTTTTAGATCAGAACCGAACAGTTCCTTGCACTGCAACCGTCGCTGGGCGCTCATAAAACGCGTAGTAGCCAGAACCGGTGCGCGCGGTGATTACCGTGGCGACCGGCAGGCCGTTGGCGTAGGTCACGACTGACTCATCGGTCAGATTCTTACCGATCAATGCCAGTTCCCACTTGTCGTCATTGCCACTTAGCGCAATGCGCGCATTGATTTTGGTGTATGCAGGCTGCTCAAATTTGGGGTCTAGCGATGGTGTAGTCAGGTACTCGGAGCTGTAAATCACGTCTAGCGTGTTCACCAGCTTCAGGCCATTGCTGAAGTTGATGGTGTAGTCGAAACCGACATTACCCTGCAGTTCAGGTGTAAATTCACGGCGCTGGCCGGTGGCGTCACAGATGTTATCGCCAATCGGCGCGATGTTATCGGTCTGGCCAAAGTAGCACTGGGAGTTGGGGAAGTCGGTGTATTCAAAGTCGATGTAAGCACCGCCACCACGCACTAACAGGTTGTCGGTGAGCGCCCAGCGGCCATCAACTTCCAAGCCTTGCACTGTCGCTTCACCGGCGTTGGTGACGTTAAAGCTTACGCCGCCATCAAACTGGCTGGTTTGCATATCGCTAAATTCAGAGCGAAACAGGGCGAGATTCAGTTCGGCGGCACCGTCAGCCAGCGCAAACTTGCCGCCGATTTCATAGTTCACCACTTCTTCATCTTCAAACTCAAAAGTACCGGTGATCGGCATAGTGCCGTTGTAGGCATTATTCACCGCTGGATCTGGGTGAGCGTTGGCGCGCACATCAAAACCACCCGACTTGAAGCCGGTTGTATAACTCGCGTAGAGCATATCTGTGCCGTTCAAATCGTATTGAAAAGTAATGGATGGTGTCAGGCCGGATTCGTCGCGATCGCCTTTGATTGTGTCGTAAGGTTCAACGTTAAAGGTGCCCCACAAGCGGTTGTATATGTCGCTCGGGGAGCCAACTGGCAGCTCATCGCCCGCAGCTGTTACGTGATACTGGCGGCGAGAGGCTTCTTTGGTTTCTTCGGTGTAGCGGGCGCCGACAATCAAGCGCGTCGCATCGGTGATGTTCCAGGTACCTTGCAGGAAGATCGCTGCAAGATCGGTATCTTGGGTAAAGTCACGTTCGGTTGCCGCTCCGCGCAGTGGCGGCGCTTGCAAAGCGGTGGCGATAAAGCTATCAGTCGGAACATTGATGGCATCATGGAAATCCATCGAGCTGCCTTGGAAGAACAGGCCGCCCAGATAACTGAAGGTGCCATCTTCCGGTGAGGCGATGCGCAATTCCTGACTGAATTGCTGGTAATCCTCATTGGAGAGAATGTTAAAGCCTGAAGCACCGGTGAAGTCGCAGTCGCACAGCTCCTCATAGGTATAGGCGTTGTAGCCAGTTACCGACGTAAGTGTGTGCTCACCTAATTCGCGCTCGATGGTAAGGGTGACATTGTCGGTATCGTTATAGCTGTAATCGCCGTTGGATTGGCGTTTCCAATCGTGAGTGCTATCCAGCTGATACTGGCCTTGGGTGAGGAAGGCGAGGGCATTGGCGTAGGAGGCAGCTTGACCATTTGCGTTGGGAATTTCTACGGCGTTCACCACCTCGATATTGCGGCCATCGCTATCAAATGAGCCGTCTTCTAATTTGAGTGTGATGTCCCATAGGTCGCTCGGTTGCCAATTCAGCGTCGCACGAATAACGCGGTTTTCATCGGCAGACTCATCGCGACCCAAGGTGGTGTTTTCCATATAGCCATCGGAGCTGCTTTTCATAATTGCCAAGCGGCCGCCGAGGGTGTCGGTAATGGGGCCTGAGAGCACGAGGCGCACATCTTTCTCGCCATATTCCGGCTCGTAAAGCGCTGACAGCTTGCCTTCCAGTTCATCGCCCGGTTTTGCGGTGGTGATACTCACCGCACCTGCAGTGGAGTTTTTGCCAAACAAAATACTCTGTGGGCCACGTAGGACTTCTACTCGTTCTATATCGAGGAAGGGCGCGCGCGATAACTGGGCGCGGCCATAGTGAATGCCATCAATAAATTGCGCCGCCGACTGCTCAAAGCCTTGGTTTACCCCGGAGCTAATGCCGCGAATGGCAATATTGGTGCCGATACCGGTTTGAGTCATATTAAAACTGGGGATGTAATCTGCCATGGTTTCAATATTGGTGATCCCTGCGGATTCGATTTTCTCGCCCGACAGAGCATTCACTGATATAGGTACATCGCGTAGGCTTTGCGGGCGTTTTTGCGCGGTCACCATCACTTCTTCCAGTGCGGGGCCTGCGTCTTGGGCGAGGGTAGGGGTGGCGATAAAGAGAGTGATAGTCGCAGCAAGAAGATTGCGAGGATACGCTTTCACTGGGATGTCTCCTGGATTTTTATTCTAGGGTTGGTGTGACTAACAAATTCCATTTGTCCAAAAAGGGGCAAAAAAGTCTTGTTAATTAATAGACTACGGCGCCAAAAATACCAGTTAATGCACTGAATTGCTTCAAAAGAGAAATAAGGGCGCCACTTTTAGTGACGTTTTCAGTGGTGTTTCCGGGAAAAATCTATTTTTGGGTAAAAAGCGCCCTTGCACTTGCCGGTTGCGACGAGTAATGTGCCGCTTCGGAGTCGGCTCGGCAGTCGCTCTGGTGTTAACTGGGTAATACTCTTGAGTGTTGTTTGGTGCATCGGGGAGGAAAGTCCGGGCTCCATAGGGCAGAGTGCCAGGTAACGCCTGGGGGGCGCGAGCCTACGGAAAGTGCAACAGAGAGCAGACCGCCTAAGCATCCGCAAGGGTGACGGTAAGGGTGAAAGGGTGCGGTAAGAGCGCACCGCGCAACTGGCAACAGGCTGCGGCATGGTAAACCCCACTCGGAGCAAGACCAAATAGGAATCCATTGGTGCGGCCCGCACTGGATTCGGGTAGGTTGCTTGAGGCTGATGGTGACATCAGTCCCAGATGAATGACTGTCCACGACAGAACCCGGCTTACAGGCCGACTCCGAATTTTCTGCAGTTTTCTGGTTTGTGCATGTGCGTTGTGATCTGCATAGATCCATTCCTTCTATAAATCCCTGACTTTCACTGCAAAATAATTTCAAACTTAATGTTTTACATTAGGTTTGGCCTCTATCGTTTTGTTTTTGTTATTTAAGTTGATTTTCGTGGTTTTTCGCTTCTGCATTTTCCCTCCTTATTTGACGAAATTTCCCGATTTTTCCCGCGATTTTCCCGTCGTTTCGGCAATTGCTTGCTTGACTTTGCATCACCCCGATTTATAGTGAGCGCTGTGGGAAAAAGTGGGTTTTAGTGGTTTTTTATGGGCTTTAGTGAAAAATAATCCCGTCAAGTGGTGAAAAGTGGCTACAGGCAGTTACTCCATCAGCATGGACCCCAAGGGTCGCATGGCGATACCAGCGCGCATTCGCGATTCGCTGCTGTCGGCTGGCGCCGGGAGTTTGTGGGTGACTGCGCATATGTACGAGC
This sequence comes from Cellvibrio chitinivorans, assembly GCF_035117775.1. NCBI lineage: Bacteria > Pseudomonadati > Pseudomonadota > Gammaproteobacteria > Cellvibrionales > Cellvibrionaceae > Cellvibrio > Cellvibrio chitinivorans. The sequence goes on along the minus strand of NZ_JAYKKN010000003.1, from coordinate 447,764 downwards.
GCTGCTTGCTGGTTTACACCGAATCCGAATGGGAGCCGGTGCTCGCTAAAATTCAAGCTTTGCCATCCGGTAACGAACAAGTCCGCAAGATTCAGCGCCGCTTTATGGGGCAGGCAGTGAATCTGGAGATGGACGCAAACGGCCGGATTCTGGTTCCTCCCACCCTGCGCAACTTCGCGCATCTGGATAAAAAACTGATGCTGGTCTGTTTGGGTAACAAGTTTGAGCTGTGGGATGAAGACAGCTGGAACTCGCTCATGGATCAAAGCATCGACGGCGAAATGTCGCCTGAATTACAAAATCTTGCTTTCTAGGTATCCACGTGTCTGACGCACAACACATCACCGTACTTCTGAATGAGGCGGTAGCGGCACTGGTTACTGATACCTCGGGTTTTTATGTCGATGGCACCTTTGGTCGCGGTGGTCATAGCGCCTTGGTGATGCAGCAGCTGTCCGCCGATGGCCGCCTATTGGGGATCGATAAAGATCTGGCTGCTATCGCTACTGCTAATACCCGTTTTGCCGACGATGCCCGCTTTGCTATCGCCCACGGCTCCTTTGCGGAGTTGGCGCAACTTGTAGATGCGCGGGGGATGACCGGTAAGGTTGCTGGCGTGCTGCTGGATTTGGGGGTGTCATCGCCACAGCTGGATGAAGCCGAGCGCGGTTTCAGTTTTATGCAGGATGGTCCGCTCGATATGCGCATGGATCAAACCCGCGGCCAGAGCGCAGCAGATTGGGTCAATAGCGCCAGCGAAGATGAGATCACCTGGGTATTTAAAGAGTATGGCGAGGAGCGTTTTGCCAAGCGTATGGCGCGCGCCATCATCGCCGAGCGGCAGAAATCTCCTTTTACTCGCACCAAACACTTGGCGGAAGTCATTAAAGAAGCGAATCCAGCATGGGAGAAAGGCAAGCATCCGGCGACTCGTGCATTTCAGGCGATCCGTATTCAGGTGAATAACGAGCTGACGGATCTTGATGCGGTACTGGAACAGGCATTGGCGGTGCTGGCACCGGGTGGGCGATTGGTGGTGATCAGTTTCCACTCTTTGGAAGATCGCGCGGTTAAGCGTTTTATTCGTCGCCAGGAATTGGGCGACTCAGTGCCAAAAGGTCTGCCGGTTCGCGATGACCAGTTAAATAAACGCATGCGCTCGATAGGTAAGGCAATCAAAGCGAGCGATGCAGAGGTGGCGGCCAATGTGCGTTCGCGCAGCGCCGTTATGCGAGTGGCGGAAAAATTGTAAATCCCGGTTTTGTGTCACCCGTTTTACCCGATCAGTAATTAATGCCATTTGATAAATAGATGCCCAGGGATTCCATGAACAGAAGTCATCCATCACAACAAAAGCCGCTTTCGCCAGCTCTTATGCTGGTAATTGCCGTTTTGTGGTTGGCGACTCTGGCATCCGCATTGGGTGTAGTCGCAACGACACAAGTTGTACGCCGCGATGTAAATACCCTCGAAACCCTGCGTCGTGAAGCTGCCCAATTGCAAGTGCAATGGGGGCAATATCTGCTGGAACAAAGCACTTGGGCTGCTTATGGTCGCGTAGAAAATGCGGCGATTTCTGAATTAAATATGATGGCGCCAACACCGGAAGAAATGGTGATGATTTCCGGTAATCATGTGATTGATCATCCTACTCAGGTTATGCCTGCGGCAGGTGGACAATGAGCCGTCAATCCGCCTTTGAGCCGCGTCCAGCGCGCCCATCTGCACAACCTGCACGCAAACCATTAAAAGTCGCGCGTTGGCGCTTCTATGGTGTGGGTGTGGTGCTGGTGATGTTGGTCATTTTATTGATCGGTCACGTCGCCAGTTTGCAAGTGCTCCCCAATGCCGATAAAGGCTATGAGTTTCTGCAAGATCAAGGTGAATCGCGCACGCTGCGCACGGAAGTTATTCCGGCTTATCGCGGTGTAATTACCGATCGTAATGGCGACCCGCTTGCGGTAAGTACACCGGTTTCTACGCTCTGGGCGAATCCGAAAGTATTACTGCAAGCGCCGCATCGCTGGGCGGAATTGGCGCAAGCTTTAAAAGCCAATAAAGCCGAGTTGGAGGCGCGGCTTGCGCGTTACGGCACAAAAGAATTTATGTATCTGCAGCGTCAAATGTCCCCTGAAGCCGCGCAAGCGGTTTTGGCGTTGGATATTCCCGGCGTTTACGAGCAGATTGAATATCACCGCTATTATCCCGCTGCCGAAGTTGCTGCACATTTGGTTGGCATGACCGATGTTGATGATCGCGGCCAGGAGGGAATGGAGTTGGCTTACGATGCATGGCTCACTGGTGAAAACGGCGCGAAAGAAGTTTTGAAAGATTTGCGCGGCCGTACGGTAAAAGAATTGCGTTTGGTGAAAGCAGCGCGCCCCGGTCAAAACCTCACACTAAGTATCGATCTGCGTTTGCAATATCTCGCGCATCGCGAATTAAAAAAAGCGGTTGAAGATGCAGGCGCAGTGGCCGGTTCGATTGTGATCTTGGATGTGCTCACTGGCGAAGTGCTCGCCATGTCTAATCTGCCAACCTACAACCCGAATGATCGCAGCCGCGCGCGCGGTGCTGGTCTGCGCAACCGTGCTATCACCGATTTATATGAGCCGGGTTCTGCAGTAAAACCCTGGGTAATTCTCGCTGCGTTGGAGAGTGGAAAATTTAAGCCGGAAGATGTGATTGATACTAATCCCGGTTATTTCATGGTGGGTTCCAAAGCCATTAAAGATCACCGCAATTACGGTGCGATGGATTTGGCGATGGCGATTGCCAAATCCTCCAACATTGCGATGACAAAAATTACCTTTGCGTTGGACACTAATGCCGTGCGCAACATGTATGAACGCTTGGGTGTTGGTCAGCCGATTGGTACTGGATTTCCAGGAGAGTCTGCTGGCTATTTACCAGTATTAAAACCTGCGCAAAAAATTGAGCAGGCTAACTTCTCTTACGGCTATGCACTTAACAGTACCGTGCTGCAAACCGTTCAAGCTTATGGTGTTATTGCAACCGGTGGCATCAAGCGCCCAGTGTCTTTATTACGTGTCGATAACCCGCCAGAAGGTCAGCGTGTTATCGAGAAAAAATATACCGATCAAGTAAAAGAAATGCTCAAGCGTGTGGTGTCTGCTGAAGGTACAGGCAGCAAAGCGCGCGCGATTTCTTATTCAGTCGCCGGTAAAACCGGTACTGCGTATAAAGCAATTAATGGTCGCTACTCCAATCTGCAAATTAGTTCGTTTATTGGCATGGCGCCAACCAATAATCCACGCATTGTGGCGATGGTGGTGATTGATGAGCCAAAGGGCGGCGGCATTATGGGTAACGGCGGCATAGTGGCTGCACCCGCGTTTTCAAAAGTTGCAGAAGATGCGCTGCGTATGTTGCAAGTTCCTCCCGATAATATTCGCAAGCCAGAAGATAAATCGCTGGTTTCCGAACCATCAAAAACACTCGCGCCAAAGGTCGCCGCAATTAAAGAGAGGTCAGATAGCTAATGGCCACTCAAACATTTGAATCTACTTTAGCGAGTCTGTTGCCTGAGATCGACTTGGGCAAAGCTGCTGATTTGGTAGTGAACAATTTATGTCTTGATACCCGTCAATTAAAAGCGAGCGATGCGTTTATCGCGCTGGCAGGAATAAAAGTTGATGGGCGTGATTTTATCGCCAAAGCAATTGAGTTAGGCGCAGCTGCGATTCTGGTTGAAGCTGATAAAAATTGGCAGGGCATTGACTGGTTGGGTGAAGTGCCGGTAATTGCTGTTGATGATTTACCTGCGCGTGTCAGTGAAATTGCCGGGCACTTTTTTGGTGAACCAAGCAAAACAGTTAATCTGATTGGTATTACCGGTACTAACGGTAAAACTACTTGCACCTTATTAGCGGCGCAACTGCTCGCGAATCTGCAAAAAAAATCAGCAGTCATTGGCACTATTGGTTACGGCTTGCTGGACTCATCTGTACTAGCGCCTCTGGCGCAGCAAATTGGTTTGCTCACCTCAACTGGTTTAACTACGCCTGACCCTGTCAGCTTGCAACGTATTTTGAAGGAACTCGCAGGCAACGGCGCTGCGTCTATCGCGATTGAAGTTTCATCACACAGTTTGCAGCAAAAGCGTGTTGCCGGTTTGCAATTTACCACCGCGGTGTTCACCAATCTCACGCAAGATCACTTGGATTATCACGGTGATTTAGCGACTTACGGCAAGGTTAAAGCGCAACTGTTGCATATGCCGCTGCTGCAAAATGCAGTGGTTAATCTTGATGATGAATGGGCAAGTAGTTTGGTTTATCAGGCGCCAGCGAATGTGCGTGTGATCAGCTACTCAACTGAAAAAGTTGCCGATGTTTACACCACTCAAGTTGAGTTGCATGCACAGGGCGTGCGCGCACATCTGCATACTCCATGGGGTGACGCGGATATAAATTCTCCGCTTCTTGGACAATTTAATCTCAGCAATTTGTTGGCGGTCATTGCTGCTGTTGGCGCTCAGGGGTTCTCACTCGCAGAAATATTGCCCTTTATTGTGCAGCTAGAGCCTGCACCGGGGCGTATGCAATTAGTGGTGGTCGATCAAGCAACGCAAGAAGTTCAAGTTATCGTCGATTACGCGCACACGCCCGATGCGCTTGAAAATACCCTGCAAGCGATTCATCAACATAAAGCTGGCCGTGTCTGGACTGTGTTCGGTTGCGGCGGCGATCGCGATAAAAGCAAACGCCCGCAGATGGGCAAAATTGCCGAGCGCTTAAGTGATTATGTGATTGTGACTAATGACAATCCGCGCTCGGAAGATCCTGCCAGTATTGCAGCAGATGTTGTCCGCGGCATGAATAATCCAAATGGTTGTTTAGTGATTGCTGATCGTGCGCAGGCAATTGACTTTGCCGTGCAGCAGGCCAAAGCGGGCGACATAGTATTGATCGCAGGCAAAGGCCATGAAGATTACCAAATCTTCGCAAACCAAACTCTTCCGTTTAGCGATAGTAAACATGCGCGCATTTCGTTGCAGCGCCGCATCGCAAAACATGAACAAGACAATCAGTCATCGGAGGCTCATTGATGATCAAGCCTCTTACATTAACTTGGGTTGCAGAATTTATTGCCACTAATAAGCCGTTGCGTGCATTAACCGCAGAATGCAAACAAGGTGATGTGGAATTTACGCGCGTGAATACCGATTCACGCACTTTGGTAGAAGGCGAATTATTTGTCGCTTTGCGTGGTGAGCGTTTTGACGCGCATGACTTTATTGCCGATGTGGTTGCCAAAAAACCTTGTGCATTAGTAGTAGAGCGCTTCTTTCCCGAATTTGATTTGCCGCAGTTGGTCGTGAGTGATTCATTGCTTGCATTGGGGCAAATCGCTGCACTCAATCGCAGTTTATTTACTGGGCCGGTAGTTGCAATTACTGGCAGCAGCGGTAAAACCACTGTTAAAACTTTGTTGGCAGGCATTCTGGCTGAGTGTGGTTTAACCCATGCGACCAAAGGTAATTTTAATAATCACATAGGTGTGCCATTAACGCTGTTGCAATTGGATGCTCAACACGAATTTGCTGTGATTGAAATGGGCGCCAGCGGTCCTGCTGAAATTGAATATCTCTGCTCGCTCGCCAAACCGCAAGTGGCGATGATCAACAATGTAATGCCTGCGCATATTCAAGGGTTTGGATCTTTAGAGGGTGTTGCTCGGGCCAAAGGTGAAATTTACACAACTCTGCCTGAACAGGGTACAGCTGTTGTGAATGTTGATGATGATTTTGCGCCTGACTGGCTCGCATCTTTAGTAGAGCGTCAGATTATTCGTGTTTCGCTAGCCGATCAAAGCGCAGATTGTTTTGCAAAAAATATCAAGATTAATGCAACCAGTCTTGAGTTTTCTTTGTGCCTTCACGGTGAATCTATTTCTGTCAGTGTAAATGCACAGGGCGAACACAATGTGCGCAATGCACTTATGGCTGCCGCTTGTGCTTTTGCTGTCGGTGCAAGCTTGTCGCAAATCAAGCAAGGTCTTGCCAATTTTGCACCTGTTGCGGGGCGCATGAGTCGCCACATTGGTTTCAATAGTGCGCTGATTATTGATGACAGCTACAACGCTAATCCTGGTTCTGTGCGCGCTGCGATTGATGTGCTCGCACAAACCTCACAAGGAATTTTGGTGTTAGGCGATCTGGGTGAGCTGGGTGCAGAGGCTCCACAGCTGCATGCAGAACTGGGTGAATATGCACGCACAAAAAAAATCGCCAATCTATTTACTGTTGGAAAACTCAGCGAAAACGCTAGCCGTACTTTTGGTGCAGGTGCCATGCATTTTGTTGATCAGGCGAGTTTGATTGAGCATCTAAAAACAATAGCTGATAAGGATACTACTTTACTTATTAAAGGCTCGCGCAGCGCCGCTATGGATGTGGTGGTGCGCAAGCTGTGTGATTCTGTGGAGGATCAACACTAATGCTGTACTGGCTATCAGAATACTTACAAGAATATCTGCGCAGCTTTGCAGTGTTTCAATATCTCACCGTGCGCGCCATTTTGGGTGTGCTTACCGCCTTGGGGATTTCGCTGTTGCTCGGTCCTTGGTTTATTCGCCGCTTGACTGAGTTGCGCATTGGTCAATCGGTGCGTAACGATGGCCCTCAATCTCACCTCAGCAAATCTGGCACGCCGACTATGGGTGGTGCTTTGATTTTATCGGCCATTTTTATTACTACATTGCTCTGGGCGGATTTATCCAACCGCTATGTGTGGGTGGTATTAATTGTCACTGCGATTTTTGGTGCGGTTGGTTGGGTAGATGATTACCGCAAAGTGGCCAAGCGTGATTCACGTGGTCTGCCTGCGCGCTGGAAATATTTTTGGCAATCTATTGCTGGTTTTGGCGCGGCATTTTTCTTGTATTACACCGCACAAAGCCCGGCAGAAACACAATTGTTTATTCCTTTTTTTAAAAATGTCGCGCTTGAATTGGGCATTTTTTACATCGTATTTACCTATTTTGTAATCGTCGGCACCAGCAACGCAGTAAACCTGACAGACGGTTTGGACGGTTTGGCGATTATGCCGAGCGTAATGGTTGCCGCCGCTTTGGCACTAATCGCATACCTCGCTGGGCACTCACAGTTTTCGCAGTATTTGAATATTGCTTATATCCCCGGTGCAGGTGAGCTTTCGGTTTTTTGTTGTGCGCTTGTGGGAGCTGGTTTGGGTTTCTTGTGGTTTAACACTTATCCCGCACAAGTATTTATGGGCGACGTTGGCGCTTTGGCATTGGGCGCTGCTTTAGGGGTGATCGCCGTTATCGTGCGCCACGAAATTGTACTGTTCATTATGGGCGGTATTTTTGTGCTGGAAACAGTGTCCGTAATTTTGCAAGTTGCTTCGTTCAAGTTAACTGGTCGCCGCATTTTCCGCATGGCGCCTATTCATCATCACTTTGAGTTAAAAGGCTGGCCAGAACCGCGCGTAATTGTACGTTTCTGGATCATCACTTTAGTGTTGGTGTTAATTGGTCTGGCGACATTAAAGCTGCGTTAAGTGTTCGTGTGATTGAATGTTTGTGTAGTTAATTTTTATTTTTTCAGAAAAGTGCGAGAGAAAATACAGTGAGCCAAATGATTGCGACCAGTATAGTTAAGGCGATTATCGGTACCGGTATTACCGGGTTGTCGGTAGCACGCTTTTTGGCCGCACAAGGTCAGGCTTTTGTGCTCATGGATACACGAACAAATCCTCCCAATCTTGCGCAAGTACAAAAAGAATTTCCTGGTGTTGCGGTTGTTTGCGGTGAGCTAGATTTACAAACTTTGCTTGCGTGCGATGAAATTATCGTCAGCCCTGGTGTTGCTATTGCAATCTCTGCAATTGATCAAGCCAAAGCGGCGGGCATTCCTGTTGTTGGCGATATCGAATTATTTGTGCGCGCAGCCAAAGCGCCAATTATTGCTATCACTGGTTCAAATGCAAAAAGCACCGTCACTACCTTGGTTGGCGAGATGGCAAAAGCAGCAGGAATTAATGTGGCTGTCGGCGGCAACTTGGGCACTCCGGCATTGGAGCTACTTAATGACGCGGTAGAGCTTTATGTAATGGAGCTTTCCAGTTTTCAGTTGGAAACTGTTACCAAGTTAAATGCAAAAGTGGCGACCATTTTGAATATCAGTGCGGATCATCTTGATCGTTACGAAAATATGCGTGCCTATATTCTCGCTAAGTTGCGTGTGTATTTTGGTGCTGAAAACATTGTTGTAAATCGCAAAGATGTACTGACTCATCCTCCTTTTGCTGCTGGTGTTAAGCCCGTGTATTTCGGCGGTAATGCAGACTTTGGCAGTTTTGGTGTGATGGAACATGAAGGGGTAGAGTATCTCGCTAAAAATCTTACTCCGTTAATGCCGAGCAGTGAGTTAAAAATTCGCGGACGCCACAATGTTGATAATGCTCTCGCTGCACTTGCATTAGGTGACGCTGCCGGCATACCAATGAATGCCATGCTCGATACCTTAAAAAGTTTTAAGGGTTTGAAACACCGTTGTGAATTTGTTGCCAGCAAAAATGGTGTGGAATTTTACAACGATTCAAAAGGCACAAATATTGGTGCAACTTTGGCTGCAATTCAGGGCTTGGCGCGCGACCCGCAGCAGCTAATCGTTATTCTTGGCGGCGAAGGTAAAGGCCAGGACTTTACCGAGCTTGCTCCAGCGCTTAAATCCATTAATAGTCAAGTCGTACTAATTGGTCGCGATGCGCCATTAATTGAAGCAGCATTAGTCGATGTAACTAAAATCACTCATGCCAGCAGTATGCAGGATGCAGTTAGCACAGCTTTGGCTTTGGCAAACTCAGGTGATGCAGTATTACTTTCACCCGCATGTGCCAGCTTCGATATGTTTAAAAACTACGAAGATCGCGGCGATAAATTTTGCCTCGCCGTGCAGGAGTTAATTTCCCATGATTAACGCCACCGCACATTCCAACCAACTGCCGTTGAGTCAGCGCATTGACTGGCTGCTGTTGTGTTTGTGGTTTGCGCTCATGTCAGTTGGTTTGATTATGGTGGCATCCGCCTCTGTATCTTTTGCGGCACTTACCTATAACGACGCTTGGTATTTTGCCAAGCGCCATGCTGTCTATATGTTGCTGGGTATGGTCTTGGCTGTGGTTGTCGCCGGTGTGCCCATGAGTGTGTGGCAACGTTATTCAGGACATTTTTTGCTGCTGACATTTTTCTTGCTGGTAATTGTATTGATTCCCGGTATTGGTAAAAAAGTAAACGGTAGCCAGCGCTGGTTTAGCCTTGGCGTCATATCAATTCAAGTCTCGGAGATCGCTAAATTTTGTGCAGTGGTATTTTTTGCCAGTTTTTTTGCTCGCCGTTATCAGGAATTACATTTCGGTTGGCAAGGTTTTCTTAAACCCTTAATGGTAGTTGGCGTGTTTGTTGGCTTGTTATTGTTGGAGCCAGACTTCGGTAGTTCGGTTGTATTGAGTGCGACCGTGTTTGCGATGATGTTTATTGCCGGTGTGCGCATGCTGCACTTTTTATTGTTGATTGTGATTGGCGTCGGCGGTTTGGCTGCTGTGGCGATTCTTTCTCCTTACCGTATGCAACGCTTGATTACTTTTCTCGATCCTTGGGCGGATCAGTTCAATACCGGTTACCAGCTTACCCAATCATTGATTGGCTTTGGTCGCGGCGAGTGGATGGGGTTGGGATTGGGCAATAGTTTGCAAAAGCTGTTCTTTTTGCCAGAAGCTCATACCGATTTTATTTTCGCGATTATCGCAGAAGAGTTTGGTTTGATTGGCGCTATCGTTTTGCTGGGATTATTTGCCGCGTTGATTTTGCGCATCTTCAATGTCGCCAAACAAAATCTTGCGGCAGGAAAAATGTTTGCCGCTCTGGCAACCTTCGGCATAGCGATTTTGTTTTCGTTTCAAGTCTTTATCAACATGGGGGTCTCCTCCGGGTTGTTACCAACTAAAGGTCTGACGCTACCGTTTATCAGTTATGGTGGTTCCAGTTTGCTGATGTGCTGTGTGTTGATGGCGTTTGTTATGCGCGTGCAATGGGAGCTGGCTGGCTTTACCCCTGCTGTACCTGAGGTTGCTAAGGCTCCGCGCAGAAGTTTGCTGGAGGCTGCCGTATGAATACGCCCTCTGCAAAAAAACTGTCAGTACTTATCATGGCGGGCGGCACTGGTGGACATGTGTTTCCTGCGTTGGCGGTTGCCGATGAATTGCGCGCGCGCGGTGCGACCATTAATTGGTTAGGTACTGGGCGCGGAATTGAAAATCGCTTGGTGCCTGCGGTAAATATTCCGCTACATCTTATTAAAGTTGAAGGCGTACGCGGGCGCGGAATACTCGGTTTGGCAAAAGCGCCTTTTCTTATTTCTTATGCTGTATCACAAGCTATCAGCATTATTCGTCAAATCAATCCCGATGTGGTTTTAGGCTTTGGCGGCTTTGCTTCTGGTCCTGGTGGGTTGGCCGCAAAACTGTTGGGCAAACCTTTGGTGATTCATGAACAAAATGCTGTTGCAGGTACAACCAATCGCTTGTTGGCAAAAGTCGCCAACAAAGTACTTTCAGCATTTCCCGATTCATTTAAAGACGCTACTTCAGTGCAAGTTGTAGGCAACCCCGTACGTGAACAAATTAAAAATCTTGCATCTGTACAGGAGCGTTACACCACTCGTTCGCAGCAAAATGCACCTCTGCAATTATTAATTGTTGGCGGAAGTCTTGGTGCAAAAGCGATCAATGAACTGCTTCCTGTCGCATTAAGTGAATTGCCCGTTGCATCGCGCCCAAGTGTTTGGCATCAAACTGGTAAAGGGCATGCCGAAGCTACTACTTCTTTATATATGCAGCATCAAGTCAATGCCAAAGTCACGGAGTTTATTGATGACATGGCCGCTGCTTATGCATGGGCAGATATTGTTGTATGCCGTGCTGGTGCGCTGACTGTTTCTGAATTAATGATGGCGGGTGTGGCGGCGATATTAATTCCGTTGCCAAGTGCGATTGATGATCATCAATCCTTCAATGCAAAAAATTTAACTGATGCTGGTGCGGGTATCGCATTGGTTCAAAAAGATTTAACGGCAGCCAAAATGGCTGCTTTGTTGTTAACCGAACTGGCTGACCGCAATCATTTGTTGTCGATGGCGGAAAAAGCACGGCAATTGGCTAAACCCAATGCTGCTGCGCAAGTAGCTGATATTTGTGAGGAGATTGTCCGTGGATAAAACTGCGCAGACATCTATAAATCATTGCGTACCGGAAATGCGCCGCATTCGCCGTATCCATTTCATTGGAATTGGCGGCGCGGGCATGAGTGGTATCGCCGAAGTGTTATTGAATCAGGGATATGAAATTTCTGGCTCGGATATTAAAGAGTCTAGTGTCACCGAACGATTGGTGGCAAAAGGTGTGACTGTGTTTATCGGGCATTCTGCTGACAATATTCGCGGTGCCGATGTAGTCGTGAACTCCAGTGCGGTTAATGCCAACAACCCGGAGATGTTAGGTGCGCGCGAATTGCGTATTCCGATTGTGCGCCGTGCGGAAATGTTAGGTGAGTTGATGCGTTATCGCCACGGCATTGCGGTTGCGGGCACTCACGGTAAAACCACCACTACCAGTTTGTTGGCATCAATACTTGCTGCCGCAAAACAAGATCCGACTTTTATTATCGGCGGTCTGGTAAATAGCACGGGCACCAATGCACAGTTAGGCGCGAGCCGTTATTTGGTTGCCGAGGCTGACGAGAGCGATGCTTCGTTTTTACATTTGCAGCCGATGGTTGCGATTGTCACCAATATCGATGCCGATCATATGGAAACCTATGGCGGCGACTTTTCCAAACTGAAAAAAACCTTTATCGAATTTTTGCACAACCTGCCGTTTTATGGCTTGGCTGTGCTCTGCGGTGAAGATCCGGTTATCCGCGACATCATCCCTGAAATTTCGCGCCCGATTTTGACCTATGGTTTTGGCGAGCATTGCGACTTCCGCGCTGTCAATATCAAGCAAGACAAAATGCATTCCGAGTTTGATGTGTTGCGTCCGGGGCACGATAAGCCTTTGCATATTCGTATCAATATACCTGGCATTCACAATGTCCTGAATGCAACGGCTGTTATTGCTGTTGCAACCGATGAAGGCATTAGTGACGAAGCGATTCAATCCGGCCTTGAAAACTTCCAAGGTGTTGGCCGCCGCTTCCAGGTCTACGGTAATTTTCCGGTGGGTGATGGTGAAGCGATGTTGGTTGATGATTACGGTCATCATCCACGCGAAGTGGCTGCTGTTATTAAAGCCGTACGCGATGGTTGGCCAGAGCGCCGTTTGGTCATGATTTATCAACCGCACAGATACACTCGCACACGCGATCTTTATGAGGATTTTGTCGAAGTACTTTCGACTGCCGATGCCTTGATTATGTTGGAAGTCTATAGCGCAGGAGAAGATGCAATTCCCGGCGCAGATAGTCGCCATCTTTGCCGCAGTATTCGTGCGCGCGGTCAAATAGAGCCGATTTTTGTTGAAACCGTCGATGGTGTTCCCGCAATCGTAAAAGATTTGGTACGCGCAGGTGACATAGTAATTACTCAGGGCGCAGGTAATGTTGGCGTGCTCTCTCCTGAATTAGCAAAAAGACAATTGCGTTAGAGGTTATCAAGTGATGCAAGCAGTAACACTGCCGATTAGTGAAACACTGAAACAACAAATAGGTCGCGTAGGCGTACTTTTTGGTGGCTTGTCGGCTGAGCGTGAAATTTCCCTGCAAAGTGGTGCGGCAGTTATTGCGGCACTGGAAGAAGCAGGTGTTGATCATGTCGCAATAGATGTGGGCGATAACATCATTGCAGATATTCAAGCCGCAAAAATTGATCGCGCATTTCTTATTTTGCACGGCCCCGGTGGCGAAGATGGTCGCATTCAAGCGCTGCTGGAATTTTTAGGTATTCCTTATACCGGTAGCGATGTGGCGTCATCAGCATTGGCGATGGATAAATTACGCACCAAACAATTGTGGCGCGGTGTGGATATTAATGGCGTGCAAGGTTTATCGACACCTGACTTTGCTGTGCTTACACAAACTTCAGATTTTGCTGCTGTGCTGGAAAAACTGGGTGGCGATGTAATGGTGAAGCCAGCTAATGAAGGCTCCAGCATTGGTATGTCGCGAGTGAATACTGCGGCTGATTTGGAAGCTGCTTTCAATAAAGCGAGTCAGTATCAAGGCAGCGTTTTGGTTGAACGGTTAATTGTGGGTGGCGAATACACTGTTGGCATTCTCGATGGCGAAGCGCTGCCACCAATCAAACTGGAAACCAACCATAGTTTTTACGACTTCAATGCGAAATATATTGCGGACGACACTCGCTACCTTTGTCCTTGTGGTTTGTCGGCAGAAAAAGAGCAGGAATTAAAAATACTCGCACTCAATGCGTTTAAGGCAGTGGGTTGCCGCGGCTGGGGGCGAGTAGATGTGATGGCAGATGCTGAGCAAAATTTTTATCTGTTAGAGGTGAATACTGCACCGGGCATGACCAGTCACAGTTTGGTTCCAATGGCTGCAAAAGCAGTAGGGCTGTCATTTGCAGAGCTGGTGTTAACTGTGTTGCGCGCAAGTCTCACGGTGAAAGTGTAATTGCTATGACTAACGGCGGCGTTAAACACCATGCGTGATATGAAAGGTGATCGCATAGAGCCGCGCATCGGCAAACAAAAACTGGATGTCGATGCAACAAAACCTGTGCGAGCCAAGCGAGCAGAAGAAAACACACGGGGTTTCCGTGGAGAGTCGTCATCTGAGCCACGAGTAGTGCGCGATGTGTTAATGGAAGAACCATCTTCGCGTTATATCGCACCTGATTTGCCTGTTGCCCGGCAAGAAAGAGCGACGAAGCGCGAACGTGGTTATACCAAGGCATCACCCCAAGGGCGTAGATCCGGTGAAACTCGACAAAAAAATACGTCTTCAGGGAAGCGATTTTGGCCAGCATGGAGTTTTTCTTGGGTAAATCGCAAGTTGGGTGCAGCAGTTTTTGTTGTCGGTTTGGCAGTTGGCATTTATTGGATCAGCGAGCCAGTTGCCAAAGTATTTGAACGACCGATTAAAAGTGTTGTGGTGGAGGGTGATTTCAATTTCATTTCCAAGCAGCGTGCAACTGAGCTAATCGGAAATGAAATTAACGGCGATTTTTTGCAGTTGGATCTCATGCAATTAAAAAATGCGCTGCTGGACGACCCTTGGGTAGAAAAGGTGACGCTTAATCGCCGTTGGCCGGATACCTTGGTGGTAAAAATTGCTGAGCAAAAACCAATTGCCAGATGGGGGGACGGTTTTTTAAATCAGCGCGGCGAAATTGTTTTAATTGACGATGCAAGCCAACTTTCCGGCTTACCTTGGTTGCAAGGAAGTGAAGCAGATGCGCCGGAAATTTTGCAGCAATATCAGGATTTATCCCAGCTTTTACGCTCGCGCGGGTTGGAAGTGCTCGCATTAAAGTGCGATAACAAAAAATCTTGGCGATTAACGATAAAAAATCATGTAGAAATTGCACTTGGACGTGATCAAGTGATGGAAAAAATGCGTAGATTTGTTACTGTATACGACACGCACTTGAGTAAAGTTTGGCTTGATGTAAAAGCGATAGATTTAAGATACACAAATGGAGTTGCGGTGCGATGGGTAACAGACTCGGCGATGGCAAAACAGTACATAAAAAGCCAGACGCAAGTACAACTACCTGCTCCTGCAACTTCGGTAACTCCACACAATTAATTGATAAAGAAAATCGCCAGTTGTCTGAATTGGCAATCGAATGGCAAATGAGGTTTATGAATGGCAAACGTTAACGACAACAAAATGATTGTAGGCCTGGACATAGGCACATCCAAGGTTGTCGCTATCGTTGGTGCAATCACCCCCGAAGGCCAATTGGAAATTGTCGGTATTGGCTCGCATCGTTCCAATGGTTTGAAAAAAGGTGTGGTGGTAAATATTGAATCGACCGTTTTATCGATTCAACGCGCAATTGAAGAAGCGGAATTGATGGCTGGCTGCCAAATTCATTCAGTTTATGCAGGCATTGCAGGTAGTCATATTCGCAGTTTGAATTCACACGGTATTGTGGCGATTCGTGACCGCGAGGTTTTTTCTCAGGATTTGGAGCGTGTGATCGATGCTGCGCAAGCGGTAGCAATCCCGGCAGATCAGAAAATTCTGCATATTTTGCCGCAAGAATTCTTAATCGATGATCAGGATGGTGTTAAAGAACCTTTAGGTATGTCCGGTGTGCGTTTGGAAGCCAAGGTGCATTTGGTGACCTGCGCGGTTAACGCGGCACAAAATATAGAAAAGTGCATACGTCGTTGCGGTTTGGAAGTAGAAGACATCATTCTGGAACAGTTGGCTTCAAGCTATTCGGTTCTGACCGACGACGAAAAAGAGTTGGGTGTGTGTGTAGTCGATATTGGCGGTGGCACAACTGATATCGCTATTTTTAAAGATGGCGCGATTCGCCATACCGGCGTAATTCCAATTGCAGGTGACCAGGTAACTAACGATATAGCCATGGCATTGCGCACACCAACTCCGAACGCTGAAGAAATTAAAATTAAGTACGCCTGCGCACTGGCTAAATTAACCAGCCCTGATGAAACCATCAAAGTACCAAGTGTGGGTGATCGTCAACCACGCGACCTTTCGCGTCAGGCATTGGCTGAAGTTGTTGAGCCGCGTTACGACGAGTTGTTTACGCTGATTCAAGCGGAGCTGCGCCGTAGTGGTTACGAAGATTTAATTGCTGCGGGCATTGTGTTGACCGGGGGCACCTCCAAAATGGAAGGTGTTATTGAGTTGGCAGAGGAGATTTTTCATATGCCAGTCAGGCTCGGTGCGCCCCAAAATATTCGCGGTTTGTCCGACATTGTTAATAACCCTATTTATTCAACCGGTGTCGGCTTGCTGATTTATGCAATGAAACAACAGCAAGGTAGTGGCCGTGCGGCGACCACTACAAAAGAATCGCAAGGGTCGATTTTCAGCAAGATCAAAAAAATGTTTCAGAGCAACTTTTAACCAAATTTATTTTTCACAGATTGAGTCAAGGGAAACAAAAGGGGTGTGGCCATGTTTGAATTAGTCGATAGCATTCATCAAAACGCAGTAATCAAAGTGATCGGTGTTGGTGGTGGCGGCGGAAACGCGGTCAAACACATGATCGCGAGTAAAATTGAAGGCGTAGAATTTATTTGCGCTAACACCGACTCACAGGCATTAAAAGATATTGATGCCCGTACCGTGCTGCAACTCGGTAACTCAATGACCAAAGGTCTGGGTGCTGGTGCAAACCCTGAAGTGGGTCGCCAAGCGGCGATGGAAGATCGCGAGCGTATTGCTGAAGTATTGCGCGGCGCCGATATGGTATTTATCGCTGCCGGTATGGGGGGCGGTACTGGTACTGGTGCAGCGCCAATTGTTGCTGAAGTTGCACGCGACCTTGGAATTTTGACTGTCGCTGTTGTTACTAAACCTTTCCCGTTCGAAGGCCGGAAGCGCATGGTAATCGCAGAAGCGGGCATTAAAGAACTGAGCGAGCGCGTTGATTCTTTGATTACTATCCCGAACGAAAAACTGCTGTCGGTATTGGGTAAAACCACCAGTTTGCTCGATGCATTCAAAGCAGCAAATAACGTACTGTTTGGTGCGGTACAAGGCATTGCGGATTTGATTATTCGCCCGGGTATGATCAACGTGGACTTTGCAGACGTTAAAACTGTAATGTCTGAAATGGGTATGGCAATGATGGGTACCGGTCGTTCGACTGGTGAAAATCGTGCGCGTGAAGCCGCTGAGGCCGCAATTCGCAGCCCATTGCTGGAAGATGTAAATCTGCAAGGCGCACGCGGTATTCTGGTGAACATTACAGCAGGTATCGATTTATCTCTGGGTGAATACTCTGAAGTTGGTAACATCATTGAAGAGTTTGCATCGGGTGATGCCACCGTGGTTGTGGGTACTGTAATCGATCCGGAGTTGACCAACGAATTGCGCGTAACTGTAGTTGCAACTGGTTTGGGGGCTGCTGCCCAAATTGCTGCGCCAGTTAAAGAAAGCAAGCCTGCACCAACGAAAGTTGTGGTGGATAACACCCGTCGTGCAGCTGCGCCAGTTGATTACGCAGCACTTGATCGCCCTGCGCATTTGCGTGCCAACGCACATTCATCCAATGCTGCTCTGGCAGCTCCATTGGGCGATAAAGAGTTGGAATATCTGGATATTCCAGCTTTCTTACGTCGTCAAGCAGACTAAATAATTAGCAAGCTAAGTTCTCGCTATAGGGGGGATTGCCAGTATCAACTGGTTGATCCTTCCTGTTGCGAGTAAAATGCCCATGAAATTAAAGCCGAGCCAATGGCGCTTTAACCACTGAGGGCATCTCAAATGATCAAACAGCGTACGCTTAAAAATGCAATTCGTACTACAGGTGTAGGTTTGCACACTGGGGATCAGATTCATCTGACTCTGTTGCCTGCACCTGTTGATACGGGCATAGTATTTCGCCGTGTGGATTTGAGCCCACCGGTAGAGATTAAAGCGACAGCGCACAATGTGGGTGAAACTACGCTCTCCACCTGCCTCATTAAAGATGATGTTCGTGTTTCTACTGTTGAGCACTTAATGTCAGCTATGGCGGGATTGGGTATTGATAACGCGATTGTTGAGTTAAACGCGCCTGAAATTCCGATCATGGATGGCAGCGCCGGTCCCTTTGTGTTTTTGATTCAATCTGCCGGTGTTCAGGAACAGAATGCGCCTAAAAAATTCCTTCGCGTTAAAAAAGAAGTAACCCTGAAAGACGGCGATAAATTTGCCACTTTTACCCCATTTGATGGCTTTAAAGTGTCGTTTTCTATTGAGTTTGATCATCCGGTTTTTAAAGATCGTCGCCCACAAGCCGAACTGGATTTTTCCAGTTCAACCTTTGTTAAAGATATTAGCCGCGCACGCACCTTTGGGTTCATGCATGAGATTGAGTATCTGCGCTCAAAGGGGCTTGCCCGTGGCGGCAGTATGGATAATGCAATTGTTGTGGATCAATATCGGATTCTTAACGAAGATGGCCTGCGTTTTGAGGATGAATTTGTGAGACACAAAGTGCTTGATGCCATTGGTGATTTGTATATGTTGGGCAATAGTCTGCTCTGCGAATACAAGGCTCACAAATCTGGCCATTCACTGAATAATCGCGCATTGCGTTTGTTGCTGGATCAGCCTGATGCGTGGGAATGGGTCACTTTTGATGAAAAACAACAGCTGCCTATTGCCTACATGTCGCCAATTGCGGCGGCTTAATGGGTGGATGTGGCGCGCTCAATTTGTGAACTTTAACCAAATTTCTGCTTGTTAAAACCTTTCTGTTTATGCGATATTCCTTGTATACGTTGATTTATGCGTATTGCAAGGAATCTCCGCGTCACCCAATTTCCTTTGTGAAATTTTTATAAATGGTTGTTTTAAAACACTTTTTACTATCTTTTTAATAAAGGAAAAGTGTTCGCAAAGGATGTCCAACTGCGTCTCGCTGCAAAGCCGGTCGCGATCTGAAAGTCGAAATTTTTAACTAAAAATACCATCGGGTAATGTCCGAACTGAGCGGTTTTTTAACCTATAAAAAGTAGATTTATCGATGAAAATTATTATCGTCAACAAGAATCATGCACAGGCTCGTAGTATCACCCTCGGCGGTTGGACTCGTGCGTTCCTGTCTGTGTGTTTATTGGGAATTCCCACCTTTGTTGGCGCTTGGGGCTATAGCTGGTTGGTATCAGATGAGCGTAGTGGCTTCTTTGATAGTGACACAAAAGCCTGGATGGATATTCTTTCTGCGCGCGAGTCCGAAATGGAGCAGGAGCGTCAGGCATCTGAGGCTCAAATCGCCGCTCTTACCAGCAAGATGGGAGAGCTTCAGGCTCGTTTGATGCGCCTTGATGCGCTTGGCGAAAAGCTTACATCTGCGGCAAATTTAGAACAGGGTGAATTTGATTTTAGTCGAGTCCCCGCTCTCGGTGGGCCATCGCAGTCTGGGCCTGAAAACTTATATGCCACGCCTGACTTTTTTGCGGCTGTGGATCAGCTATCCCAGCAAGTAGACAGCCGTGAGCAGCAGCTTAATACCATAGATGCACTATTGGCGAATCGTAGCCTCCAAGAGGAATCGATGATTTCCGGTGCGCCAGTAGCGAATTCATGGGTCTCATCCCGTTATGGGTACCGTAAAGACCCCTTTACCGGCAAAACTGCGTTTCACTCAGGAATCGATTTCACTGCCCGCCAAGGGAGTAAGGTTAGTACAGTAGCGGCTGGTGTGGTTAACTGGTCTGGCCGTCACCCTGAATACGGCAACATGGTAGAGATCAAGCATGGCGATGGTTTGGTTACTCGTTATGCGCACAACAAATCCAATCTGGTTAAAGCGGGCGATATCGTTAAAAAGGGTCAGGTGATTGCCCTATCGGGATCAACCGGACGTTCGACCGCACCTCATGTTCACTTTGAAGTTTATAAAAATGGCCGGGTAGTCGACCCTGCCAGTTACATTCGTCGCACCAACCGCTAATACACATCCCTTTCACCGACAGCAGATTTCATACTTGCTTTAGTCGGCACCTTCCTATTTACTTGCCAGCCTGCTTTCGGGCTTTTTCAGGTTATGACGCCTGTATTTTCGCTGTGCAAAATGTACTCAGTTTATTGGATTTTTACGGTATAAAAAAATGATTGGTAAGTTAATCAAGGCAGTTTTTGGTTCAAAAAATGAGCGCGAATTAAAGCGTATGCAAAAAGTTGTACAACGTATTAATGCACTTGAACCCGACATGGAAAAGCTCAGTGATGAGCAACTTAAAGCAAAAACAGATGAGTTTCGCGAGCGCTACCAAAAAGGTGAAACGCTCGATCAATTATTACCTGAGGCGTTTGCGACTGTGCGTGAAGCCGGGCGTCGTGTGCTTGGAATGCGCCATTTTGATGTCCAGATGATCGGTGGTATGAGCTTACACGAAGGTCGCATCGCCGAGATGCGTACTGGTGAAGGTAAAACACTGGTGTCGACTCTGCCGAGTTATTTGCATGCTTTGGCAGGCAAGGGTGTTCACGTTGTAACGGTAAATGATTATCTGGCCAGCCGTGATGCCAACTGGATGATGCCTTTATATGAGTTTCTTGGGATGACTGTTGGTGTTATCCAATCCATGCAGCCGCAAGCGGTTAAACGTGCAGCCTACGCTGCCGATGTGACTTACGGCACTAACAATGAATACGGTTTTGATTATTTGCGCGATAACATGGCTTTGAGCAAGCGCGATAAAGTTCAGCGTGAACTTAATTTTGCTGTTGTCGATGAAGTTGACTCGATTCTTATCGATGAAGCGCGTACTCCGTTAATTATTTCCGGCGCGGCAGAAAACAGTGCGGAAATGTATAAGCGTGTGAATCAGCTTGTGCTGAAACTGAAGCGCCAAATTGATAATGGTGAAGATGGTGATCGTCGTGTTGTTTCTGATCCCGGTCACTTTAGTGTCGATGAAAAATCACGTCAGGTTGAATTGACGGAAGATGGTCATCAAAAAGTAGAAGATTTATTAATTCAAGCAGGATTGTTACAGCCTGACCAAAACCTCTACGCTGCGAACAATCTTACGTTGTTGCATCACGTAAATTCTGCGCTACGTGCTCACGCACTCTTCCATCTAAATGTGGAATATATTGTTCAGGAAGGGCAGGTTGTTTTAATTGATGAGCACACTGGGCGTACTATGCCCGGCCGTCGTTTATCAGAAGGTTTGCATCAAGCGATCGAAGCCAAAGAAGGCGTTGCAATTCAAAGCGAAAGCCAAACACTTGCTTCTACTACTTTCCAAAACTATTTCCGTTTGTATCCAACCTTATCGGGGATGACCGGTACAGCTGATACCGAAGCCTACGAATTCCGTGAAATTTATGGCTTGGATGTAGTGGTAATTCCTACCAATAAAACGATTCAACGTATCGACATGAACGATAAAGTATTTTTATCGCTCGAAGAAAAATATCTCGCTATTGTTGAAGATGTAAAAGTATTTCAAGCGAAAAATGCCCCAATTCTGGTGGGTACTGCATCGATTGAAACTTCTGAAGAAATGTCTCGCCGTTTAACGGCGGCAGGAATTAAACATCAAGTACTCAATGCGAAATTCCACCAACAAGAAGCTGAAATTATTGCGCAAGCTGGTCGCCCGGGGACGGTGACTATTGCCACCAACATGGCGGGTCGCGGTACTGATATTGTATTGGGTGGACGTTGGGAGTCAGATATCGCCAAACTGGAAAGCCCGATGCCAGAGCAAATTGAAGCAATTAAGGCTGATTGGAAAGTCCGCCATGAAACAGTTTTGGCTGCTGGCGGTTTGCATATCATCGGTACTGAGCGCCATGAATCGCGTCGTATTGACAACCAGTTGCGCGGTCGTGCAGGTCGTCAAGGTGATCCGGGTTTAACTCGTTTTTATTTATCGCTTGAAGATAATTTGATGCGCATCTTTGCATCTGAGCGTGTGCGTAATTTTATGCAAGCGCTGGGGATGGAAAAGGGCGAGGCGATTGAACATCGCATGGTCAATAACGCGATTGAAAAAGCGCAGCGCAAAGTAGAAGGGCGCAACTTTGATATCCGTAAACAGCTGCTTGAATTTGATGATGTGGCAAATGATCAGCGCCAAATTATTTATCATCAACGCAATGAATTGTTGGATGCAGATTCAATCCGCGACACCATTACCGCAATTCGCGAAGAAGTTGTTGATGACTTGGTGAATGAATTTATTCCGCCGCAAACCATTGAGGATCAGTGGAATATTCCTGGATTAGAAAAGCAAATCGAAAGCGATTTTGGATTGGTGTTGCCGATCGCCAAATGGCTGGAAGAAGATACTCGTCTGCATGAGGAAACCCTGCGTAAGAAAATTCTTGCAGAGATACAAGGTGCCTATGATGCGAAATGCGAGCGTGTCGGCGACATAATGATTGAAATTGAAAAGCAAGTAATGTTGCAGGTGTTGGATAACGCTTGGAAAGAGCATCTTGCTGCTATGGATCATTTGCGTCAGGGCATTAACTTGCGCTCATATGCGCAGAAAAACCCCAAACAAGAATACAAGCGCGAAGCTTTTGAGTTTTTCCAAAACCTGTTGTTTTCCGTTAAGCGTGAAACTATCCATTTGATGGCGCGTGTTGAGCCTATTACCCGAGAGCAAATGGAAGAGATGGAAAATCAGCGCCGCGAAGAGCTTGCTCGTCAAAAAATGCAGCTACGTCATGATGAGTTATCAGCACTGGGGCAGCCTGATAATGCGCCGCAAGCGGCCCAACCTGCGCAAGCTCCCCGTACCCAAGTCGTGCGCGAGGGGCGTAAAGTAGGGCGCAATGATCCATGTCCTTGCGGTTCCGGCAAAAAATACAAAAGCTGTCACGGTGCATTAGAGTAACTTGATCGGCAGAGTTGGAGATCATTATCTGGCTCTGCTATCTCTAATTGCTAATGAGCGGCAGTAAATCTGAAAAACTTCGAGATTTTTTATTATGGCAGTAGGTGAATATCCATTTCCGCAGATGCACCCGGTTAAAGGTGTAAAGTTGACTGCAGTTAGTGCTGGCATCAAAAAAGTAGGTCGTCGCGATGTGGTTTTGTTTGAGCTAGCCGAAGGCAGTAATGTTGCTGGCGTGTTCACTAAAAATGCATTTTGTGCGGCGCCGGTAACTGTGTGTCGAGAGCATCTAGCTACAGCACCTATTCGCTTTTTAGTAATTAATTCGGGTAACGCCAATGCATGTACGGGTGAACAAGGTTTGCTTGATGCCAAAGCAACTTGTGCTGCAATTGCAGAATTAAAAGGCGTTAAACCTGAGCAGGTTTTGCCCTTTTCTACAGGGGTAATTGGTGAGCCGCTGCCTGTTCAAAAAATTGTTGCCGTTATTCCTGAAGCGCTCGAAAAAATAAACGAAAATGGTTGGGATGATGCCGGTGCTGGCATTATGACAACGGATACTCGCCCCAAAGGCTTCAGTCAGCAGTTTGAATATCAAGGCAAAACGATTACTGTAAATGGCATCTCTAAAGGTGCCGGTATGATCAAACCCAATATGGCCACCATGCTGGGATATATCGCAACCGATGCAAAAGTATCGCAGGATTTACTGCAAAAATTATCCCGCGAAGCAGCAGATAAATCATTCAATCGCATCACTATTGATGGTGATACATCCACCAACGACTCATGTATTTTGATGGCGACAGGGCAGGTTGATTTGCCAGAAATTACTGAGCCAAGCGGCGAACTTTACGAAAAACTGCGCGAGACAATTCTCGCTGCGCATATTCATCTGGCCAAAAGTATTGTGAGTGATGGTGAAGGCGCGACCAAGTTTGTCACCGTTGCGGTAACGGGCGGCGCTGATCGTAATGAGTGTTTGGATGTTGCCTACGCAGTAGCACACTCACCGTTAATTAAAACGGCACTTTTTGCTTCAGATCCTAACTGGGGGCGTATTGTTGCCGCTATTGGTTATGCGGGTGTGCCGAATCTGGATGCAACCAAAGTGCGTGTTCATCTGAACGATACGCTGATCGTCGAAGATGGCGGCCGTGCAAAAAGCTACACCGAAGCTCAAGGTCAGGCGGTAATGAGTCAGGCTGATATTGCAATTAATATCAACTTGGGGCGTGGTGATTTTGCTGAGACTGTTTGGACTACCGATCTCTCTTATGAGTATGTGCGCATTAACGCGGACTATCGCTCTTAATTCCTCTCGTTAAAAATCATGACCAAGTTAGTGCATGTTGCTGTCGGCGTTATTGTTAACGCTGATGGTAAAATTCTAATTGCCAAGCGTCCGCTCTCGGCTCATCAAGGTGGTTTGTGGGAATTTCCCGGCGGTAAAGTTGATGCGGATGAAACTATCGAGCAAGCGCTTACGCGCGAATTGCGTGAAGAGCTTGCGATTGACGTGTTGACTAGCGAACCGTTAATTCAGATTCGCCATCATTACCCCGACAAATCTGTATTGCTTGATGTCCGCAAAGTTACGCGTTTTAACGGTGAACCGCGCGGTAACGAAGGTCAGCCGGTACAGTGGGTCGATGCATCAAGATTAAGCGATTTTGAGTTTCCTGCTGCGAATCGCCCCATTATTACCGCAATCAATCTGCCCTCCCGCTATTTAATTACGGGGGAATTTAGTGATGATACTGACTTTTCTGCTCGATTAACTTCCGCGTTAAATGCAGGCGTTGGGGTGGTGCAATTGCGCGTCGAAAATTTCGAGCTAAATCAGCGTCGAGCCTTGTTTGATCGTGCTTTGCTTTTGACGAAACGCGAATCTGTAAGCTTGGTTGTTAATACAAGCGCCGATGAATATTCCAGAATTTGTAAGGCGTATCCCGATGTTAAAATCGGTCTGCATTTAAATGGTAAACATGCAGCGGTTTTAAGGGAGCGCCCTGTCGGACAAAATGTTTTACTGGGTGTTTCTTGCCACAATGAAGCCGAAATCATTCAGGCTCAAAAGCTGGGGGCGGATTACTTATTGATCTCTCCGGTTCTTCCCACTCGCTCACACCCACGCGTAACCCCAATTGGCTGGAGTGCCTTTGCTAACTTGGTTAAATTGGCAAATGTTCCTGTGTATGCCTTGGGTGGTGTTGGTGAAGAGCATATTCATATTGCTCGGGAATGCGGCGCGCAGGGTGTTGCTGGTATCAGTGCTTGGTGGTGAGATTGATATTGGCGTTGCTTTAGCGATGTTCTTCGTCTTCAGAATTGATATCTAAATTATCGCCCGCAATGCGATGATTTTCGCTTGCCCACTCGCCTAAATCTATCAACCGGCAACGATCACTACAAAATGGGCGATGGGGAAAATCATCATTCCACAATACTGTTTTTTTGCAGGTTGGGCATGCGAGTATTACGGGTGATAACTCGGTATTTTGAGTGATTTCATTCATAAATAATTTACTGGTTTGTCTGTGAGTGTGTTTTAGCTAAGGTCAGATACAACTGGTGCAGTTTTTCCACTTGTTCATCCAGTGCAGCAATATTCCCGTTATTAAGAATTATATCATCGGCACGCGCGCAACGTTCTTGCCGTGAAAGCTGCGTTTGCATAATCGCTTTTATTTGATCTGGTTTGTTGTTATCGCGTTGACTTGCTCGTTCGATTTGAAGTTGTTCATCCACATCAATGACCAAGATGCGATCCACCAGCTCAAATTGTTTTGTTTCAAGCAATAAAGGTGAAGCAAGAATCGCGTAGGCGCTGCTAGCATTGGCTAATTGCTGCCGGATACTGGCATTAATAATTGGATGGAGTAGGGATTCTAACCAGGTTTTTTCGGAAGGGTTTGAAAAAATAATCGCGCGTAATTTGCTGCGATTTAGTTCACCCGATGTGTTGAGAATATCCTTTCCAAAATGATCGCTTATTTGTTTCAGTGCAAAGCTATTTGGCTCTACTGCTTCACGCGCAACTATATCTGCATCAACAATCAATATGCCGCGCTCAGCAAAGCGCTTACTGGCCTCGGACTTGCCGCTGCCAATACCGCCGGTAAGTCCGATGATTAAGGGCATATTTTCCTGTTTAGGTAGTGAGAAATAATTTCAGGTAGGATTGATTAATTGTATCGCCCCAGACAAACGCAATCCAACCGGCGATTGCCAAGTAAGGGCCAAAGGGAATAGGAATATTTTTGTCGCGCCCGCGAATAACAATCATGCTGATGCCAATCACTGCGCCCACGAGTGACGACAACAAAATAATTTGTGGCAACATTTGCCAGCCCATCCAGGCACCGAGTGCGGCAAGCAATTTAAAATCGCCATAACCCATACCTTCTTTTCCGGTGAGCAGCTTGAATAACTTGTACACCGACCAGAGCGAGAGATAGCCAGCAATTGCTCCCCATACTGCGCTAGGCAAATCGGTAAAACCATCAAGGCTATTTACGATCAGCCCCAGCCACAAAAGTGGCAAGGTGATGTCATCCGGTAGTAAATAAGTATCTATATCAATCATGGTCAGAGCGATAAGTGACCATGTGAATGCCAGTGCTGCTAGCCCATTCCAGTTGATGCCAACATAGTAAATAACGGCAACAGACAGTAAACCTGTTGCTAATTCTATTATCGGGTAGCGAGCAGAAATGCCTGATTTGCAGCTTGAGCATTTGCCTTTTAATAGCAGATAACTAATAACGGGAATGTTTTCCCATGCTCTAATTTTATGGCCACAGTGAGGGCAAGTAGATGCAGGAATCATTAAATTAAATGGTTCCTGTTGTTTGTCATCTTCGGGAAGAGTGGCGAGATTGCTGTCGCTAGCTATAAATTCACGGCATTGGTTTTGCCAATCGCGCTCCATCATTTTTGGAATGCGATAGATCACCACATTTAAAAAACTGCCAACGAGTAAGCCAAGAACTAAAGTGCAAGCCAAACCTAAAAGCGGGTAGGCTTGCAAAACAGAAATAAAAGTCACGCTTATACAACCGCACCAAGTTGGAAGATAGGAAGATACATTGCGATCATTAGCCCGCCCACCAGAACTCCGAGAACGGACATGATCATTGGCTCAAGCAGTGATGTCAGACTATCGACCATATTGTCTACAGCCTCTTCATAATACACAGCAACTTTGTCCAGCATGGCATCAAGTGCGCCAGATTCTTCACCAATCGCAGACATTTGAATGAGCAAGGTTGGAAATATAGCTTTTGCTTTTAGCGCAGTATTTAACTGAATACCTGTGGATACGTCCTCTCTTACTTTAATAATAGCTTCGGTATAAATTTTATTGCCTGTAGCACCCGCTACAGATGTAAGTGCATCAATAAGTGGAACGCCTGCAGAAAACGTTGTTGCCAAGGTTCTTGCAAATCTTGCCATTACTGATAAATAAATTATCTGACCTATGATTGGAATCTTTAGAGAGTATTTGTCAACCATGTAAGCAAATTTTTCTGAGCGTCGAGTTGCTTCTTTGAAAACAAAAAATGCTGCGATCATTGAAAGAAGAACTATAAACCAGTAGTTCTGAGCTATTTCAGATAAATGGAGTACAAATAGTGTAAACGCAGGAAGGTCTGCACCAAAACTACTAAAGGTTTCTGCAAATTGCGGTACAACTTTCACCAACAAAATACCAGTAACAATTATCGCTACAACTACAACTGCAATCGGGTAGGTCATCGCCTTTTTAATTTTTGCTTTTAATGCTTCGGTTTTCTCTTTATAGGTGGCAATGCGGTCAAGCATGGTTTCCAAAGCACCAGACTGCTCACCTGCATCAACCAAATTACAAAAAAGATCATCAAAATACTTTGGGTGGTCTCGTAAAGAATTTGCAAAGCCGCCGCCTGCTGCAACGCTATCTCTAATTTGCAAAACCATTTTACGTAAATTCGGGTTTTCCAAGCCATCGGCAACAATATCAAATGCCTGTACCAGCGGCACGCCAGCTTTCATCATGGTTGCCATTTGGCGGGAAAAAACAGCAATATCTGCTGGTTTAATTGCTTTGCCGCCTGAGCCGAATAATGGCTTGGCCTTTTTGGAAACAGAACGGGCGGTAATCCCTTGTTTTGCCAGCAGGGTTTTTACAATGGTGGGGCTGCCGCCATTAATTTCGCCCTGGATTTTATTGCCTTTTTTATCCACCCCTTTATATACATAAGTATTAATGGTGGGCGTTTGTTTGGCTCTTGTGGCAGCGGCTTTTGATTTTGTTGCAGTTGCGCTGGTTGATTTCGCAGTAGTTGTTATTGCCATGGAATTAATCCTTGGTGACTCTGTTGGCCTCTTCGAGGCTGGTTAATCCCATTGCGACTTTACGCAATGCGGAGATTCGTAAGTTATTAAAGCCTGCGTCTTTGGCTGCACGAGCAATTTGGAGTGAATTGCCGCCTTCCATTATAAGGTTCGCAATCAGCGGGGTGATGCGAACTACTTCATATACACCTACACGTCCTTTATAACCACCATTGCACTTATCGCAACCAACAGGGTGAAACAGCTGGAATTCTGCGCGCGGAATACCTATTTCGTCAAACCCCTCTTGGGTGAGAATGTCAGCGGGAATATCCGTCGCAGGTTTTTTACAGGTTGTACATAAACGGCGTGCAAGGCGCTGTGCAATAATAAGGCTCACGCTGGTGGCAACGTTAAACGCAGGAACACCCATATTTAATAAACGCGTTAGCGTTTCTGGTGCGGAGTTGGTGTGCAGGGTGGATAACACCAAGTGACCGGTTTGCGATGCTTTAATTGCAATTTCCGCAGTCTCCAAATCACGAATTTCCCCTACCATGATGATGTCCGGGTCTTGGCGGAGAAAGGAGCGTAGCGATTCAGCAAACGTCAGGCCCACTCTTGTGTTCATTTGTACCTGATTAATGCCCTCGAGGTTGATCTCAACCGGGTCTTCTGCTGTCGAGATATTCACTTCAGAGGTATTAAGAATATTAAGGCCGGTATAGAGGGATACCGTTTTACCGCTACCGGTAGGGCCGGTAACCAAAATCATCCCTTGCGATTGTGCAAGCGCATCCAAATACAGTTTTTTCTGGTCGTCCTCATAGCCCAATGCATCAATCCCCAATTTCGCAGAACTTGGGTCAAGAATACGCAGCACGATTTTTTCACCGAACAGCGTTGGCAAGGTATTTACACGGAAATCAATTGCGCGGGTTTTGGATACTTTTAATTTGATGCGCCCATCTTGTGGTAAGCGCCGCTCAGAAATATCCATTTGCGACATTACTTTCAAGCGCGCCGCCATACGCGTAGCCAAATTTACCGGCGGGCGCGACATTTCGGTTAATACGCCGTCGGTACGAAAGCGAATGCGGTAGCTTTTTTCATAAGGCTCAAAGTGAATATCCGACGCACCTATTTTGATTGCGTCGAGCAATACCTTATTAATGTATTTAACAATAGGGGCTTCATCCGCTTCACTACCACTTGCGTCATCCGCTTTGGCATTTGGATCGACTGCTTCAATATCGAGGTCATCCAAGTCACCATCAAGTCCGCCAAGTGCATCGCCCAATGTTTCTTCTTGTGCATTTAAATACTTATCAATTGCGGTTCTAAGCTTATCGGCTTCAACCAATACCGCTTCAGTGTTAATGCCTGTATTGAACTTAATTTCGTCTAGCGCATGTAAATCAGTTGGGTCGGTAACCGCTAGAAATAATCGGTTGCCGCGTTTGGCAATGGGTAAGGTATGGTGTTTGCGAATGAGTTTGTCATCTACCAGTTTTTGGGGAATGCTATCGCTATTTAATGCACTTAAATCAAAAACTGGAGAGCCAAATTCTTCTGAAGCAACGCGCGCAACGGTTCGCGCATCAAGAATGCCGTTGTTTACCAAGTGCTGAGCAAGAGGAATTTTTTCTTTTTTCGCTTGAGTGATCGACTTGCCTGCTAATTCGGCGTCCAACAAGTTGTCGGCTACCAAGCGTCGAGCCAATCCATTTAAAGGTACGGGCGCTGAGTTATTCATTAGTATGACCACGGCTATAAATCAACATAAGTGGATTCAACTTTAGCAGTTTTTTTTGCGTAAGCGATACCTTATTGGTTTTGGATACTTTTGGGCGATACGTGATATTTAATAAGCAGCTTAGGTGCTGACGTAAATTGTCAGTAGTTGCCAGCAACTGGTTGTTTTTTTCGTGGCGAGCAGCAGCAGCGCATCGAAATGTTGTTATAGGGTGTAAGTTATTCGGTACTTTCACCGTGTTGGCACATTGTTTGATTGTAACTATATCGTTGTTACCATCTAACCCTAAACGCTATTGGAGTATTGTTATGAAAAAAGCATTGCAAGCAGGTTTTACTTTGATTGAATTGATGATTGTGGTTGCTATTATTGGTATTTTGGCTGCAGTAGCTTTGCCTGCGTACACCAACTACACCGCAAAATCGAAAATTTCCGAGGTTATTTTGGCTGCCTCTTCTTGCCGTACAAGTGTTACTGATGCGATTCAAAATGCATCGGCTGTTGATGTGTCCACTATTCTTCCGAACGTATGTACAATTGAGCAAACTAAGTACGTAGCTTCTGGTAGTGTTGATGCAAATGGTGTAATTGTTGTTGTTGCGGATGAAGCTAATATTGGTAACACTGCTATCACTGCATCAGCAAATGCAATTCGTTTGGTGCCTTATACCGGTTTGGCGGCTGCAGCTACAGCAATAGTTGGTACAACTGATGGTCAGAAGCAAGTATCAGAGTGGCGTTGTGGTCCAGCTGCCACCAACCCAATGCCAAATCAATTTTTGCCCGGTACTTGTCAAAACCCTTAATTTCGTAATTATGTAAGTTTGCAAAAGGTGAGCTAATAGCTCACCTTTTTCGTTTGGGTTGTGAATATATGATAAGTAGGCTCTTAAAAGAAAAGCTACGGGCATTTGCATACCATTTGCTGTTTAGTTGTTGCCTTGCTGGCTTATTAGGAGTATTGGTTTTTATCTTTTGGTATCCAGATGTGTATCGTATTTTCGGTGCTACTGATGGCTTGTTGTTGTTTATTGGTATTGATTTAGTGCTTGGCCCACTTTTGACATTTGTGGCGTTCAACAGTAAAAAACGAGAACTGAAGCGAGATATTTCAATTATTCTAATGCTCCAGTTGTCGGTGTTTGCATTTGGGTTATGGACTGTTTATGAGGAGCGCCCCTATGTTCAAGTTCTTACCCATAAAAATATCTTGATATATTCCCGTAGTGATTTTCAGAGTTTGGCAGTTAGCCTGCCTGAGTCGATCAAGTTAAGTTATGCTGGGCCATACAAAGTATTCATGTATTTGCCTAAGAGTCTTTCCGAGATTAAATCAATAGAGTTCGTTAGCGAGTTTGTAGAACAAAAGCCATTTGGAGCTAGGGCTGATTTGTATCGTTCATTTTTGCATGGAGAGCAATGGGGGTTGAGTGAGGTTTTGGCAAGATTTGAAAAGGATTCTGTCATGAATTGCTATTGGGTTGATGTAATGTCGAAACACTTTGCTGGTAAAGCATGTATTGATATACATGGAGAGTTGATGGTGGTGGAATAATTTATTTTGATTGGGTGTCAGGATTTGACCCCCATCTTTAAAGGCGATTATTCATTATAAAATCGCATCGACAAATCCACCGCTTTACAATGCTTAGTCAACCCACCAATCGAAATAAAATCCACGCCGGTTTCGGCTGTGGGTACTAGCGTTTCTTCATTGATGTTACCTGACGCTTCCAGCTTTGCTTTTCCGGCGGTGATTGCTACGGCTTTTTTCATGTCGTCAATACTGAAGTTGTCGAGCATGATGATGTCGGCATTCGCGGCTAGTGCTTGTTCCAGTTCGGCGAAACTTTCAACTTCAACTTCTACTGGCTTGCCGGGTGCAATTTTATGTGCGGCGGCAATCGCGTTGGCGATTCCACCGCAGGCGGCTATGTGGTTTTCTTTGATTAAAAAGGCGTCGTAAAGACCGATGCGGTGGTTGTGACAGCCGCCGCAGGCGACGGCGTATTTCTGTGCGCTGCGCAGCCCGGGGATGGTTTTGCGGGTGTCGAGCAGCTTTACTTGTGTGTGGGCAACCTGTTGGGCGTAGTGATGGCTGATGGTTGCCGTGCCAGATAGTGTCTGTACAAAATTCAGCGCGACGCGCTCACCGGTGAGCAGACTGCGGGCATTTCCTTTCAGGGTAAATAGAAGGCTGTTGGCGGGAGCTGCTTGCCCATCCTCTATATGCCAAGTGATTTCTACACTTGCATCCAGCTGCTTAAAAATCTCCTCTACCCAGGCTTGGCCGCAGAAAATGCAATCTTCGCGAGTGATGATGCGCGCTTCAGCGGTTTGATCTGCCGGAATGAGTTGAGCGGTGATATCACCTGTGCCTATGTCCTCGGCTAAAGCCAAGGCTACGTTTTTGGTTATGTCGTCAGATAGCTGAGGTAGATTTTTACTGAATAGCTGGTTCATGAGATATGTCGAATTATTAAACAGTTTTGGGTTTAAAACAGGCGGTTTTGGCGCTGTTTTCTTTGACTAATTCCAAAAAGCACTTAAAAAGTCATAAATTTGGCTGTTGGTTATAGCCTTTTGTGATATTGCTCTCGATCTTATCATTTGCCTGCTTGGCCTGTCTTTCGCTTAGTTATACTTCATCTATGCGAGTTTTCACTAATGGTAATCCACCATGTCTGAACAGATGAAATCTGACCCCAAAAAGGTTGTCCATATCCACGCTGATCGCCATGCGGCTGCCAGTTCCCAAGTGGCGCTGACACGCTTGCCTGCGGCTATGCATAGTCTGCGCGACAAAGCGCGCCAGCAACTGCAATTAATGCTGCGCGAGCTGTTTGATAAGGTTGATGATGCCATGTTTGAGTTGGCGGACAAAGCCAACAATAACCACGACCAAAATATCTTTTTTGATTCCATGCGTGAAGTGCGCATTCGCCGTCGCACTATGGAAGGCTCTTTTTTCCGCAGTATCGATATAGGTTTTGCGCAGCTGCTTGACCCAAATGCTTATCGCGATGAAAAACAATCAGCGGATCAAACTGTTTCGCTGGACGATTTGTCATTGGTAAAAAATGACGAATTGGAAGAGATGGTTGCTGTCGATGGCATGATCAACAAAGCCAATGAACAATTTGCTGAATCTATTCAACATTTAACTCTGCGTATTGATCATTTAGTGCCGACTAAGGTTTATCAAAAAAATAATCCGTTGGGCGTTGATGTTATTTGTAATGCGTTTACCGATGCGACCAAATCCTTAAACATCGATGTAAAAGCCAAGCTGGTCTTGTTCAAGCTGTTCGATAATATTGTGATGACCAAGCTGGGCAAATTATTTGATGCGCTTAACCAAGTATTAATTGACGCGAATATTTTGCCGTCATTAAAGCAAGATGTGCGAGCGACCAAGCGTGCACCAACACAGTCTTCTGCTGATCATTACGGTCAAGGCATCAGCGCACAATTTTCTATGGGCGCACAACAAACCGGTGCTGCATCAGGTGGGCTGGTCCAGTCTTATGATGAGCAAACCAATCAGGTATTACAGCAGCTGCGCGGTTTGTTAGGCGCGAATCGCAGTGCACCGCGTGTGCAGTTGCCCGGTGAAGAAATTACCACTCAGGACTTGATGAAAATTCTGTCGCTGGCGCAGCAACAGCATCCAGTGAATGCACTTGCAAACAGTGCTGCACCAGTGAATTTACGCAGTTTGCTGACGGATTTATTGCAGAGTGAAACTCAAACGGCAGCAGCGATTAATCAGGTAGATGATGATGTTATCAATCTGGTTAGCATGATGTTCGAATTCATTTTGGATGATCGCAACCTTGCGGCACCAATGAAGGCGTTGATTGGTCGCTTGCAAATTCCGATGGTGAAAGTTGCCATCGCCGACAAAACTTTCTTTAGCAAAGGTGGTCATCCTGCGCGTCGTTTATTGAATGAAATGGCGATGGCGTGTTTGGGGTGGCAGGAATCCAGCGACGAAAATCAGCGTAAAGATAGTCTCTTTAATAAGATGGAAGAAACTGTTCGCGCGATCCTCACCGACTTTGATACTGACATGAGTATCTTTGAGCGGTTGTTAGTTGATTTCCGTTCCTTCCTCGATAAAGAAAAACGTCGCGCGCAAATTCTTGAGCAGCGCACCATCGACGCTGAAGACGGCAAGGCAAAATCAGAACGCGCACGTGCGCAGGTAGATACAGAGTTAAATCGTATTTGTGCAGGTAAAGAGTTGCCGGCAGCTGTGACCAAATTACTGCGTGAGGCCTGGGCGAATGTGATGTTTATTACCTCGCTGAAACAGGGCGTGGAAAGCGAAGACTGGCGTAATTGTTCGCTGACTGCACAGCAATTGGTGTGGAGTGTTACGGCGGCGATGGATAAAGACAACCGTCAACGCTTGTTAAAATTGGTGCCTGAGTTATTACAAAAACTGCGCAGCGGTTTGGAAAGTATTTCGTTCAGCCCATTTGAAACAACCACATTATTTAAACAGTTGGAAGTTGTTCATTTGGCGCGTTTGCGTGGCGAAGTGAAACCAGCGATTGAGGCTCAATCTAAAACAGAAGTTCCATCTGTATCAGCAAAAGAGCTTGAAGCTAAAGCCACTGAGCTGGCTGCTAAAAATGCCAATATGAAAGCGGCTATGGCAGAAACACAGGCGCGTGCGCAACAAGCTGCAAATGAATCAGCTGCGCAAGTAGCAGAGCAGAAAAATTCTGAGTCAAAAGTTGCCGAGACAATAGTCACTGAAACTTCGGCTGCTATCGGCGAGTCAGCCAAGCCTGAGGTTGCGGCTGAAACAGTTGCAGAGAGCGTCCAGGCTGAAAGTGCTGTTGTTGAGCCTGCTGCCGCTGAAGAAACTGCGAGCGAGTCAGTTGCAAGCGAGATTGCGTCCAACCCTGTGCCGCCAGCGGATACCATGCAAATGTTTGTGGTGGAAGAGACCGTGGCGGCGCCAGTACAAGCCGATCCACAACATATCGCGCTGGTGAATAACATCACTCAAGGCACCTGGTTTGAAATGCAAGGCGAGGGTGGTGAAAAATATCGCTGCCGTTTAGCGGCGATTATTCGCTCGGTTGGAAAATATATCTTTGTAAACCGTTCGGGAATGAAAGTTGCGGAAGAGAGCCGCGAAAGTCTGGCAATTGCATTGCAGACCAAGCGCTTGACGATTCTGGATGATGGAATGTTGTTTGATCGCGCTTTGGAAGCAGTAATTGGCACTTTGCGTGAGCAGCGTCCGTTAAGTTGATTTGCTTTTATTTATGTAATCTTCCTTAGTTGTAATCTTAACCCGGCCTTTTGAGCCGGGTTTTTTATCGCCAGGGTAAACTGTTCCCGCAGGTTTAAATCGCTTCCAAAACCACCAGTGTTTGACCAGCTTGAACGCGCGCGCCATCAGCTTTTAACAGGTGCGTCACTTTGCCTGCGCAATTGGCGGTGATGTTGATCTCCATTTTCATGGATTCCAAAATCAATAACACATCGCCAGCCTGTACTGTTTGGCCAACTTTTACTTGGGTTTGCCACACACTGCCGGAGACAGAGCTATCAACACAGATTGCATCTTCAGGTAATTCAGTATCATCGCTTTCGCTGCTGCTTTCTTCCTGAACATAATTGAATTGGCCATTGGCATGCCAGCGCGCTAATTCTTCTTCAAATGCCTGTTCTCTTTGTGCGGTGAAGCTGGCAATTGATTCCTGATTTGCGGCGATAAATTCTTCGTATTCACTCAAACTGAATTGGCTTTCTTCAATTTTGATCGGATAGCGCCCTTGTGGGAAATCGCGGCGAATTTGTTGCAACTCTGCCGCACTCACTTCATAAAAACGAATTTGATCGAAGAAGTTTAATAGCCAAGGCTGTTTGAATTCTTTGGTTTGGCGATAGCGATTCCACATTTGTAGCGTGCGACCAACAAATTGGTAACCGCCGGGGCCTTCCATACCGTACACACATAAATAGGAGCCGCCGATACCTACGGAGTTTTCAGCTGTCCAGGTGCGTGCTGGGTTGTATTTAGTGGTCACTAAACGGTGGCGCGGATCAACGGGTGTTGCAACTGGAGCACCCAGATACACATCACCCAAACCCATCACCAAATAAGATGCGCTAAACAAAATGTCTTTTACATCGGCGATGGAATCCAAGCCGTTAATGCGACGAATAAATTCCAAATTGCTTGGGCACCAGGGTGCATTGGCTCGTACTGATTGCATGTATTTTTGGATCGCCAATTGACAGGCTTCATCGTCCCAACTCAGTGGAATGTGCACTATGCGTGAAGGAACGCTGAGCGCAGATAGCTGTTGTACCAGCTCGCGTTCGCCGCGTTCCAAGTGCGCTAATAAATCGGCGAGCGATAGGGTTTGGCTGTCGTAGTGAATTTGCAGTGAGCGAATTCCCGGTGTGAGTTCGCGCATACCTGCGAGCGAATTTTTTTCCAACCACTGCATCAGTGCGTGCGCGCGGAAACGCAATTTAATATCCAACTCCAGTGCGCCGTATTCCACCAGCAGGAAATGATCGCCTGCGGCGCGGTACACAATGTCTTCACCAAATTCTTCAGCTGCCAAGGTTTTTACGATTGGCGAAGTTAATTCGCTCGCAGACCATGAATGATTGATGGTTTGCAAACTGGCGAGTGATTGATTTTGCGTTTTTTCAATGGTGACTGCATCGTCAATGCTGACTGCGACAAAACGGATTTTATCGCCAGCGCGCACTTGTCCAAGTTTCCATAAATCTGCGCTGATTACCGTCGCCGGGCAAACAAAACCGCCGAGCGATGGGCCGTCCGGGCCGAGAATTACTGGCATATCGCCAGTGAAATCCACAGTGCCGAAGGCGTAGGCGTTGTCGTGAATGTTGGATGGGTGCATACCGGCTTCACCACCAGAAGTGCGCGCCCATTCGGGTTTGGGGCCGATCAAACGTACACCGGTGCGGCTGGAGTTGTAGTGCACTTCCCAGTCGGTATTAAAAAACATGGTGATGTCGTTGTTGGTGAAAAAATCTGGCGCGCCGTGCGGGCCGTAAATCACACGCAACTGCCACAAGTTGTTGATCTGTGGTTTTAATGCTTCTGGCAGCTGTGGCGCGGCTAATTCTGCATTGCAGCTATTGGCATTGAGTGAAAGCACATCGCCCGCGCGCAATGCGCGACCGTTATGGCCGCCAAATTGGCCGAGCGTGAAGGTGGATTTTGAACTCAAATAATCCGGGCATTGAATGCCGCCTGCAATCGCTAAATAAGTGCGGGCGCCTTTTTCGGTAATGCGGCCGAGTTGCAATTGTTGCCCGGCGGCAACGGAAATAATTTCATAAAGTGAAATTGCATTGCCATCGAGTTTTGCATCAATCGCTGCGCCGGTTAATACAATTTTAGTCGCGCAGCCGAATTTTAATGTCGGGCCTTGCAGCGTAATTTCCAAACCGGCTGCATCTTCGCTGTTATTCAATAAACGGTTGCCCAAGCGGAAGGAGTAACTATCAAAGGGGCCAGATGTTGGTACGCCGACATGCCAGTAACCGGAGCGCCCCGGATAGTCTTGAATAGTGGTTTGAGTTCCGCCTTGAATGACATCGATACGCGCAGGTTGATACACAAAGCTATTTAAATAGCGCGTGGTCATCTTACCTTGTACGAGCGTTGGGTCTTGCAGCAGCGTACGCAGGTAGCCGATATTGGTTTCAATGCCATAAAGATAAGTGTTGTTTAGCGTTGTAGATAATTCTGCAAGAGCTTGCTCACGGTTGTCGCCGCGCACAATAATTTTGGCGAGCATTGGATCAAAAAATGCAGGCACTTCGATACCGCTTTCAATCCAGTGATCGATACGCAAATTGCGGTGCAATTCAGGAAAGCTAACTTTGCTCAGCAAGCCGGCGCAAGGTTGGAAATTTAATGCAGGATCCTCTGCATACACGCGCACTTGAATTGCGTGACCTTTAGGCGAAAGTTGATCGCGCAGGGCTTTGATATTACCGAGGTCGCCTGCGGCTTGGCGTAACATCCACTCAACCAGATCAACGCCGTACACTTCTTCGGTAACACCATGCTCTACTTGCAGGCGAGTATTTACTTCGAGGAAATAAAATTTGTCTTCCAGTGAATCGTAAATAAATTCTACTGTGCCAGCATTGCGATAACTAACTGACGATAATAATTGCTCCGCAGTAGCCTGCATGGCTTTACGTTGTGCATCGGGCAAGTTGGGGGCGGGGCATTCTTCGACTACTTTTTGGTTGCGTCTTTGACTGGAACAGTCGCGCTCACCAATCGCAACAGCGGTGCCTTTACCATCGCCAAATACTTGCACTTCAATATGGCGCGCTGCGGCGATAAATTTTTCTAAAAACACGCCGTCGTCAGCAAAGTTATTTTTACCTAAACGTTTGACTGAATCGAAAGCAGAAACCAGATCGCTTTCACTATTACACAGCTGCATGCCAATGCCGCCGCCGCCAGCGGTACTTTTCAGCATGACCGGGTAGCCAATCTCAGCAGCTGCGGTTTTAGCGGCAGCGAGATCGCTTAATAAATCTGTGCCGGGGCAGAGTGGTACCTGTGCCGCTTGCGCGAGTTCACGCGCTTTGTGTTTTAAACCAAAGGTAATCATCTGCTCAGCGGTTGGACCGATAAAGACCAAACTCGCAGCTTCGCATTCAGCCACAAAACTGGAGTTTTCACTGAGAAAGCCGTAGCCGGGGTGAATCGCCTGAGCACCAGTTTGTTTGGCGATGGCGATAATTTTTTTGCGGTCGAGATAGGTTTGTGCTGCTGCGCCTTCGCCTAATGAAAATGCTTCGTCTGCTGTTCTTACGTGCAGTGAATCCGCATCGGATTCGGCATAGACAGCAACGGATTTAATGTTGAGTTTTTTGAGTGTGCGAATAATACGGGTAGCGATGGCGCCGCGGTTGGCGATGAGTACTTTAGTAAACATAATTTGCTCCGGCAGGCCGTCCTGCTGGTTTTAATTACGACAATGGTCGTCCATTGAAGAGTTGCGATGATGTTAAAAAATTAATTCCAAACAATCACTTCAATTGGCGTTGGGTTGTAACCGTTGCATGGGTTGTTTAATTGCGGGCAGTTGGAAATCAACATAACGATATCCATTTTTGCTTTCAGCTCGACGTATTTCCCTGGTGCGGAAATGCCATCTTCAAAAGTCAAACCGCCATCAGCAGTAACTGGAACGTTCATGAAAAAATTAATGTTGTGGGTGATGTCGCGTTTGCTAATGCCAAATTCAGGATGTTCAGCGATGGCGAGCATCCAACTGTCGCGACAGGCGTGCATGCAGCGCTTTTCCAAGCTGTAGCGAACGGTATTACTTTCAGTTGCGCAAGCCCCGCCCAAGGTGTCGTGACGGCCGCAGGTGTCGGCAACAATTTCTAACAACTCATTATTGATGTTGGACATTAATTTGGTGCCAGCGGTTAAATACAAATTGCCTTGCGCGCGAATAGTATCCATTGCACTGTAACGCTCGCTCGGATCTTTGGCGTTGTAAAACAAAACATCGGCGGCTTGATTGCCTTTTAAATCGACAATGCGAAAGGTTTGCCCCTGCTTGATTTCGCCAAGGAAATAATCACCTGCAGGAACATAGTGTTTGGTAAACGCAGTTTCAGGATGCAAATTGCTTTGTATGTGTGACATGTTCATATCTCAACTATTGGATTGCCAATCTATTTTGCAGACAGGTAGTAAAGAGCATTGTTTTGAAAACCGCGTTGGTTTTCTTCACGGAAATTTTTGCAGTAATCGTCTTCACCAACGGCATCGGCTTCGCCCAGTTCGACTTCAATTGCAGCAAATGGATAGCGAGTGGATTTGTTTAGTGGATGAGGGCATGCATGCATGATGACCAACGTGTCCATTTCAAAACGCAGGGTAACGCTATTACCTGCTGCTTGATTTTTGGTATCTAATTGGATGTTGCCTTGATCATCGGCAATAACTTTGCTGAACCAGTTGATGTTAGAGGCCATGTCAGCGCGCCCCAAACCGTATTTCGCTAACTCAACTAAAAAAGCATCGTAACCATTTTGAAACCATTGATTGCGATGGGTTTGATAGTCGCGTTTGCCCCATTGTTGTTCCATTTGTTCAGCATTGCTGTTGCCACAAATAGTGTCGTGCCAGTTGCCTGTGCCGTTGGCAGAGTGATCTTCAATAATCGATGCAAAAATTCGCCCCATATCGGAATACAAACAATTGCCGCGTTGTAATTTAAAGGTGTGCTGACATTTAAGTGTGTCGGGAGCGTTGTAGCGCTCTAATAAATTGCGTGGGTTATAAAACAGCATGCCGACATTGGCGCCGCCTTCGAGATCCGTGATTTTCATCAAGCTGCCGCGGCGCATCTCCAATGACCAATGGCCATTACCGGGCAATGTAGTGGTGTAAAGCATTTTGCTCATGGCTTGTAAATCCCGTGGTTCTTGAGGTTGTAGTTTTATAGAGAGTCTTGTAAAAAGTTTGCAATTAGCTCTTTCAGGAATCTTTAGAAAACTCTGCAGAGAGTTGTGTAGATATTTCGCTTGGTATTTCACTATTACGACGGGTAACCGGTAAATCGTAAGTGATGTTTGCGCCATAAGCGGTGGGTGCTTGATTGTCGCGACGCAATTTGTCGAACACCCACAAGCGTGTGCCCAAATAAAATCCTTCGCTTAAATCGTGCGTTACCATAAATACGGTGAGTTGATGTTCGCTCCAGAGTTTTAAAATTAATTGGTGCATATCGGCGCGAATACCCGGGTCGAGCGCGCCAAAAGGTTCATCCAATAACAGAATGCGCGGTTTGCGAATAAGCGCTTGTGCAATTGCCAAGCGTTGTTTCATGCCGCCGGATAATTCGTGCGGGTAGCGATTGATTGCGTGCGTCAAACCAACAGATTCGAGCAGGTCTTTAGCTTCTTCTACCACTTTGCGTTTTGCGCTGCCGAATAACTTTCCGAGTAAAGGTGAGCGTTCAAATTCACGCGCGATGATTACATTTTCCAAAACGGTTAAGTGCGGGAACACTGAATATTGTTGAAATACAATACCGCGCGATTGATCGGGTTCGGTGCGAATCGGTTTTCCATCCAGCAATAATTCGCCGGATGTTGGTGATTCCATCCCCAATAGCATTTTTAAAAAGGTACTTTTGCCGCAACCGGAAGTGCCGACCATCGTAATAAACTCACCGGCTTTTACACTCACGTTCATTCGTTCCAATACGACGTTGTCGCCGTATTTTTTCCACAGATTTTTTGCCTGAATCATGGGCATAGTCTTGGCTCTTTTCTCGTCGAGAAGTGTTATATCAAATGGGATAACCGTCATCGTTTACTGCTCGTTCTGTTACTTGGTCGGTAATTGATAGTGCCAGGGGAAGCAGAGTTTGCTTGTTTTGGCGAGCAACCAATCCACTAAAAAGGCGAGCAAGGTAATCCAGGCAACGTAAGGCAGAATGACATCCATCGACATATAGCGACGTACAAGGAAGATGCGATAGCCCAAGCCATCGGTAGAGGCGATAGCTTCGGCTGCAATTAAAAATAACCAGCCCGCACCGAGCGAAAGACGCACTGCATTAATCAAGCGCGGTAATAGTTGCGGAATTAAAACACGCAGAAGAATTTGCCAAGTGGATGCACCAAGCGTTTGTGCTTTAACTAATTGCTCCAACGGAATTTCTTGTGTACAGCGCTGAATGTCGCGCGCGATAAATGGAAAGACACCGATAACGATCAGCGCAACTTTAGATACTTCGCCCAAACCGAATACGATAAATAACACCGGCAATAATGCCATGGGCGGAACGAGCGAGATCACTGTCAAGAGTGGTGCCAGAGGCGAGTAGATAGTGGGAATTGCGCCGGTCAATAAACCAATGCTGAAACCGAGAATCGCCGCGATTAAAATTCCTAGCCCTAAACGATACAAACTGCTGAGGGTATCTTGCCAAAATAAATATTCGCCGCTGCGCTTGCTTGGTTCAAAAGCGAGATTGCTAATCGCATCGCCCATTTGTGCAAAGCTTGGCAAAAGTTTGTCGTTGGCATTTTCAGCAAGGCGCGCATCGGAGGCGACGATATACACAACAAGCAACAATACAAAGGGCAGCATGCCCAATAGCAAATTAAGTGGCTTTGATGGTGTTAGGTTAATCAGTCTCTTCATTTTTATAACTGCTTCGTAGTGGTATGGATGATGCAATCTGGTGATTTTTTATTTGTGCTCCCGGGCAGACCCGGGAGTGATTGCAATTGAAAATGAATTAGAGTTTTTTATCGGCAGCCATTTGCATGTAGGTTGGATCAAAGCGCAATTTCACATTGTCTTTATCGCCATACACGCCTTTAGGACCAGCTACTCCAATAAAACCAGCGTCAGGTGCGCCATCGCCCAGCAAGCCGTGGTCAAAAGAAAACTCGGCC
Organism: Cellvibrio chitinivorans; assembly: GCF_035117775.1. Lineage (NCBI taxonomy): Bacteria > Pseudomonadati > Pseudomonadota > Gammaproteobacteria > Cellvibrionales > Cellvibrionaceae > Cellvibrio > Cellvibrio chitinivorans. Next base: position 405,671 of record NZ_JAYKKN010000003.1, on the reverse strand, counting down.
ACTTTTTGCATGGTTTTTAACAGCTCGTCGCTATTAATTAATTCCAGAGCAGAGGCCGGGGTGTAAAACATTTTGGTGCTGGCGAGTTGTGCTTCGAAACCGGCAAGGTCGGTGCCTGATGCTACCGCCATAGAGGTTTTAGCGGCGGTAGCAGCTTTGTCGGATGCGCTCATCACGCCCATGATTTCATACCAAGCGCCGACCAATGCTTTACCGAATGCAGGATTGGCTTTTAAGGTTTCAGTGTTGACGATCATCAAATCCATAATTTCACCGGGGATTTGTGACGAATCAAAAACTTTGGTGCTGTTGGGTTGGGTGAGAATTTCGCTCAGCAAAGGGTTCCAGGTAGTGACGGCGGTGACATCTTTAGTGCCGTAAACCGCAACCATATCGGCATCGGAAGTGTTGACGACTTTTACATCGGCTTCTTTCAATCCAACGGTTTCCAAACCGCGCGCCAGCAAATAGTGAGATACGCTCAGTTCAACCAAATTTACGTTCTGGCCTTTAATGTCTTTCAGGCTTTTTGCACCTTTAAGCACTATGCCATCGTTGCCGTTGGAAAAGTCGCCGACGATCAGCGCGGTGGAGTCCACACCGCCAGCTGCGGGAATAGTGAGTGCATCCATATTGGTCATCACACAGCCATCAAACTGACCAGCGGTGTATTGGTTGATGGATTCAACGTAATCGTTGATTTGCACTACTTCGATTTCGATACCGTATTTCTTTGCCCATTTATCGATAATTTTTTGCTCGGCGCCGTAGCCCCAAGGCATCCAGCCAACATAAATGGACCAGCAGACTTTGAAGGGTTCAGCAGCACTGGCAAATGCGGCAGATAGAGAGAGTGTAAGAGCCAGTAATACTTTTGTAAGACGGGGATGATGCAACATGTATAACCTCCAGCGGTTCGGTGACATCGGCGCAAGCATGGGAGCACTCTTGGCGGTTAGGCCATTCCTTCTCCCGGGCTTTTGTCCCGCCGTGTAACCTCAAGGATATGCGTGATGTTTTGGCATATCACTGTGGAGGTCGGATGCTCTCGGACCAGGCATCAACTTGAAGGCTCAAGTGATCGGAACCCTAGCGCCCTATTTGGTAACGCAGTTTGTTGAATAGCTAAAACCGCCCAGAGTGCGAATCAGTTATTACACAGCGTCTATCGCAATATGGGTGCCAATTTTGCAAATGGCTGATTTTGAAAGGGGTTTGGGTGGCTGAGAGGATGATTATCTTTTTTTGTGTGATCTTTTTTGGTGCCGCACATGGTGCATGGTGATTGTTTTGGTGCATAAGGCTCAGGTGTTTATGAGTTGAGTGTTTTTATCGATAAATGAATGCTTGCGGCGAATTGTCTGAATGGTGCTATTTTTAATTTAAGCTGTGAGCAAGGTCTTATTGTGTCTGGTAGAAATTTCTCAAGCTGTTAAGATTGTCGCTCAGGACAACCTTGACAAAAGGCGTAAAAGTGCGCTTGTAGGTTTGTTGGCGCGCTAATCCAAGCGATAGTAGTGGTTATTTACTAGGTAGATGGATAAGGCTAGGGAACATGAACTTCATGGAAAAACACGGAATAATTATGAATAACTCGGGTTTACCAGGCTCTGATGCTAATAAAAATTCACCCTATTCAGCGGTGGCTATGTCAGAGCAGTTGGTCATTCAATATCTCAAACATTGTCGCGATCTCACACGCGGCTTTGCGTACCGTGTTTTTCCCAATTTTTGGCGGCAGTGGTGCAAACAGGTTCTGGAGATTGCCCAGCAGGCCAAGTCCAATAAAGATCAGGTTGCCTTATTTGAAACCCAAAACCTCTTGGCCGCAGTGCAACAGGCTGCTGAGCAAGAGTTTTGCCAGCATCTGGCCAATGGCTTTGTTAAATTCAAAAACAAATCGCTCAATACCCTGACCGGCGAAGAGCGGTTCAGTGGCGATATTTTATCGCTGGTCGAGCACTCAGATCTTGAAGAGACGATTGCGATCACCTCTATTACCCATCGCGCCGACAACTTTTTTGCCGAGCAGCTGTGGGCGTTACAGCAGCGCTTAGCCCTATTAAATGATGGCGAAAAAATCGATGAGCGCGCCAATCCCGCCAGCCCAGTGCAATTTTGCGAGGCACTGCGCAAGCTGCTGAGTAATTTGGATGTCGATGTCAAAACCAAAATCATCGGCTACAAATTATTTGATCAGGATGTTATTGGCATGTTGGATAGCCTTTATGCCGAGCTGAATGACTATTTGGTACGCCAGAATTTATTGCCCAACCTGCGCTTTGTTCCCACTAATGATCATGCAGCTGATTCCAAGGCGGAGGAGGCGGTGCAGGATGATCCTTCCGAACGCATTGATGAGTTCGCGCAAGAGCAGCAGCAAGCTGAAGAGGCGCACCAACATCAGCGCCGTGCGAGCGATAAGTTATTAAGCGGCGCGCTCAACCCTAACGATATTCAGTATCAAAACAGTTTGTTAAACGCGATTCGCTTGTTGCAAACCCATGTCACACAAGCATTGCCAGCTATTCAAGCAGCGACTTTTGTGCAGCAGACAATGGCGCCAGCTTCACATTCGATGGCGCAACAGCAAGCGGCGCCTACTCCGGCGATGGCCACAGCCGCACCAACCAATTTGCAGGTATACACCCAGCCCCAATTGGTGGGGGTGTTGGAGCAAATGCAAACCCGTGCGTTGGAAGTCACCCAGCAGGCTTTTGCTGCCCATGAATCTGGTCCAGTGCCGATTGCGCCGCAAACGGTAGCTGAAGTTGGGCGCAAGATGATGGAGCAGATTGCCAGCGAAAATGAAAACGGTGCTGTAGAAGCGGGCGATATGCAGACCATTGATCTGGTCGGTATGTTGTTTGAATACATGCTTTCCGATGATCACCTACCGGATTCGGTGAAGGCTTTGCTCAGTTATTTGCACACGCCGTTTTTGAAAATCGCGTTTATCGATAAAGATTTTTTTGAGCAGCCGGAACACCCTGCGCGAGTGCTGTTAAACAGTCTGGCGGAAGCGGGGGTGCGCTGGGTGAGCAACGACGGTAGCGACCAGTACGACATCTTTACCAAGATCAAAACCACAGTGTTTCGCCTGTTGCAGGACTTCAAAAACGATGTGCGCATCTTTGCTGAACTGCTGATCGAATTTAATGCCTATACCCATAACGTGGCGCGGCGGCAGGAGTTGATGGAGCGGCGCGCGTTGGAAAAAGCGCAGGGCGAAGAGAAACTGCGTGAAGCCAAAATTCAGGTGAATACCGAGGTACGCAGCCGCACCGATAATCGCGAAATGCCCTCGGCTATTTTGTTACTGCTGCTGCAGCCATGGTCGGATTATTTGTCGTTTATCTTGCTGCGCTACGGCGATGCCTCCGACAGTTGGAAGCGCGCATTGCAAGTGATCGACGATTTGCTCTGGACGCTGGAGCCCAAAACCACCGCGCAGGATAAAACCCGTCAAATGGAATTGCAGGATTCGTTGCTTGCGGCGATTGAGCGCGGTTTTCAAACCATTGGCTATGAGCAGGCAAAAGGGCGCAAGTTGTTGGATGCGGTCACTTCATTGCAGCGCATGGCGCTCTTGAGCCGCAAAGCGGAACCGGCACCGGCGCCTATGCGCACCAAGCTGGAATCTCTAGCCGATGAAAAAGCGGGTCATGCAGTGACGCAGTTGCAGCCGGTGTTGCCGGAAGAGGCCAAATTGGTCGATAGCCTGAAAATGGTTGAGTTCGGCACTTGGTTTGAGTTTGATGGCGGCAAGCGATTGAAGGTCGCGTGGTACAACAAAAAGACCCAGCACTATATGCTGGTGGATCAGCAGGGGCGTAAAGTGTCCTTGGCGGCAGGGCTGCAGTTGGCGCGTGATATGCTCGCTGGCCGCGCGAAAATTATCGCCGGTAGTACCAAGCCGTTTTTTGAGCGCGCCCTGGAAAATATTTATCAAACCCTTAATGAACGGGCTGATTCCCTCAAAGTTGGTAATGCATCATGACCCACAACTGCTCGCGTGAACACGACAGGGAGTTGGAGCGCCACACTATCAATGGCGATGTGGACGTGTACGATAACCTGCGCGATCAATATATTGGTCGCCTGGTGAATATTCACGAACAAGGTTTGATGATTATGGGCGACTTGCCCATTGAGGAAGATCGCCTCTACACGCTGGATTTGCATGTGCCCGAACCAGTGAACGGGCAGTTGGTGATTCAGGTCGGCGCCGATTGTTTGTGGGCAAGAGATGCAGACTTGTCCGGTAAGTACTGGACCGGTTTTTCGATTATCGATGCCTCGCCGCAAGCAACAGAATCCATTCGTGCGCTGGTCGATTTATTGGGCGAGGCTTATTAGCGGCGGGATGTTTAATGTCCTTCAGCTTTAAAGTAAATCGGTAAACACAATTCCAAGCGCAAGCACTTCCATATCTGTGTTGTAGTCGATCAGGCTGTAACCGTACCCTTTGAAATACTTCAGTTGTCCGCGCAAATTGGAGCTGATGGGAAAGCTCCAGCCCAGCTCCAGTGCGCCGCGATTATCCGCCTCCAGATTGTTGCGCAGCATCAGGCTGTAAATATTCTCCCTGTGTTTGTAGGCGCTTTTGAATTCAAAATTCCCCATATAGTCGGTGATGTCCGGGTTGTCGTCTCCATCCGGGTCGCCGGGGTATTCCTGTTCTGGTTCGGGAATGCGATACCAGGGCGTAAATACAAACGCTAAATTGCCGCGCTCAAATACGCTGTTGAACATCAAGCGGTTCCAGCTGCGCGATAAAAGTCCACCTTGGCCATTGGATTGATGGTTGAGCACAAAATCATTTTGCACATTGCGAAAGCCGAAAAGGTCCCAATCGTTGGTGAAGCTGAGCATCAATTCCGGCTCGTGGTTGCTCTCGCGGAAGGGTGCTGAGTCGCTATCGCTATAAAGCTGCCAGAGCGAGTGATTGGTGTAGCCCAAATACAAATGGCCGTTATCGCCAAAGATATTTTCACGCAGCAGGATTTTGATGCTGAGCTGAAAGTCCACCTCGGTTTTACTCAAATCGCTGAGGATTTCATTGTCCGCCTCGCGGTAGGGCGTAGTGTTGGGGTGGCGAGTAAAGCTGATCGGCAATATGTAGTTGCGTTTGTGGGGCGTAAGTACAAAGCGGTTGGAGCGATTGAGCGCTTCCAGCGTCATGCGCTGGTTGAGCACAGGCTCCTGCTCGGTGCTGGCGATGGTTTGCTCTTCTACTTCTGCGCCGGGCTGTTGTTTGGCATGGAGCAAGCGGCAGGCGTGTTTTAACTCTGCGATAGTCATGGATTCTGCCGCGCCAATAACCGAGGCTTGCAAGCATTGGTTTAATGCCTCGGTCGATAGCTCGGGAAGGGTTTCGGCTGAATCGGATGATGCGGAAGTAGAGTTTGCTAAGCAGATTGGTGCGGCAACTAACAGCGAGCAAGTGAGCCAGAAATGTCGCATTAAGAGTTTCCTATCAAAGCCGAAAATGAGCTTCATTGTAGGAAACCGCGACAAAGAGGCAAGGACTTAGCGCAAATTAGTAGGACTGCACCCAGACTTCAATATCCTGCTCGTGCCACTGGGTTAGCAGATGCACGCCTTCATCCACCACCTTCAGGTAAACATCGATAATGTCGGTCGCCAAGCTGAACAAACGGCTACTGTCGGCGTTGATCTGGTGCGGATTAACCACATCGCTCTCCACCATCGAGAGCAAAAACTCCAGTTTTATCTCGTAACTTTTTAGCTGGCCGAGCAGGCTTAAATCGCTATCCAGTAATCCCTCAAGGCGCTTGGTTTGATGGCGCAACTTTTCATTGTTCACTCGTGTGCATTGGATGACGTAACGCAGCTTGCTGGCGAAATCTTTGTCGCAATAACCAATGGCTGAGGCATAGGTTGCCAGTGCGCGAATGCGGCCAATCTGTTCTGCCACTGACGGCATAAGGCGAGTGGCAAAGTGCAGCACTTCCAGATATTTAAAGCGGTTAGGATAAATACTTTCATCGCTGTGGATGATGGCAGGCTCGATCATATCCGGCATGGATTGGGAGGTCGGCAGCTCCAGTTGTTTGCCCAGCGCGGCGACCATGCTGAGCAGTTGTTCGATCAGATGGCAGTGCAGCTCGTAGTTATCGATAACACTGTCTTCCTGCCAGTCGCGGCTAATGGTGAGCCAGGCGTTGCTCAGGTTTTCCTGATCGCGTGGGCTGAGCAGGCTGGAGCTACGCGCAGAGAAGGCTTGCAGCAATTCCAAGCGGCGCTCCAATTGAATCTGTAAGTGCGAGAGTTCATCGCGAAATTGTTGGTTGCCACCCAGCATCCCCATAGTCATACCGCGATGGCGCTGCACGGCTTTGATCATATGGATAAGCTGTTTGGCGAGGGTCAGGGCATCTAACCGCTGCTGATACAGGTCGCAGAAATGTGCAAATTGATTTGGGCCTTTGCCACGAGATGGTGCAATAGAGGTTGCCCCCTGTGTGTTGATGGTGCTTGCTGCCATTCTTTGTTCCACTCCATATACCTGTAAAGACCACAAACCAAGGGGCGATAAGGGCGCCTTGGTGCGGTGTTTGTCGTTTTCTGGCGCGGCTATTCTAAGTTAGCCGTCTTTATTGAAAATGTTTACCTCTAGGCTTCTCTCACCACTACAGCAACTGCTATGCCAGTCGTAAACAGCGATTTTGCATAGATGATAATTCTCGCGCAGATAAAAATTGCACCCATAATAAATCTGGCTAAGATAGGCTTATTCATAGTGTCAAAACGACAATAATAAATATGGCAATAGCGCAATGCTGCCAGCCCTGGAGTCCTGTTATGCAACCCAAATCTGTTTCTCATATCGTCATAGCAGGCGGTGGCACTGCCGGTTGGATGACGGCTGCTTATCTGGCGCGCTGGCTGGAATCGACAGATATTCGTGTCACTCTGGTGGAGTCCGATCAGATCGGAACCGTGGGGGTGGGCGAGGCCACTGTGCCGGGCATCCATGAATTTATTCAGCATCTTGGCGTGCGCGAAAGCGAATTTATCAAAGCGACTCATGGCACTTTCAAGCTCGGGATCGAATTTGAAGGCTGGGCTGCGCCGGATAAATCCTTTTTCCACCCATTTGCTGGCTATGGTGTCGATATTGAGGATCGCCCTTTTTATAAAAGTTGGTGGCAGGCGCGTGAGCAGGGTTATGCCCCAGGTTTGGAAGAGTTCTGCTTGGGGACTCAACTTGCCCGTGCGGGCAAGTTTGCCCAGCCGAGTTTTGACCAAGAAAGCCGTCTTGCCTGGTACAACTACGCCTATCATTTTGATGCTTCTTTGTTTGCCAAATATCTGCGCGGTTATGCTGAGCGACGTAAGGTTGCGCGCATAGAAGGCAAGATCAATCAGGTTCAGCTCTGCCCGGAAACGGGGTTTATCCAATGCTTGCAGCTGGAATCGGGCGCACAAATTGCGGGCGATTTATTTATCGATTGTTCCGGCTTTAGTGCCTTGTTAATCGGTAGGGCGATGGGGGTGGGGTATGAGGATTGGAGCCACTGGCTGCTGAGCGATTCTGCCTTGGCGGTGCAAACTAAAACGACGACTGAGCCAGATCCGTTTACCCGATCAATCGCACGCAGTGCTGGCTGGCAGTGGCATATCCCGCTGCAACATCGCGTCGGCAATGGCTATGTGTATTCAAGCCAATTTATCTCGCAAGATCAGGCGCAGGCCGAGTTGCTTGCCAACCTCAAGGGTGAGCTGGTCACTGAGCCGCGCCTGATTCGTTTTACCACAGGTATGCGCGAGCAGTTCTGGCACAAAAACTGTGTTGCTATCGGCCTGTCTAGTGGGTTTTTGGAGCCGCTTGAATCCACCAGTATCTCGCTGATCCAAACCGGCATTAATAAGCTGGCGGCGTTTTTGGTGAACTATGAAATTCAGGCAAAGTATGTGGCCGAAGCCAATCGCCTGAACCGATTGGAATACGAGCGCATCCGCGATTTTATTATCCTTCACTATGCCCTTAACGGGCGCGCTGAGCCTATGTGGCAGCAGGTGAGGGAGATTGCTATTCCTGCAGCTTTGGCCGAGAAGATTGAATGCTTCAAGGCGACTGGCGATATCAAGTTACTGGCGCAGGAGTCTTTTGTTGAGGCAAGTTGGGTCAGCATGTTTTACGGGTTTGGTATGAGTCCCGGCAAATTTGCACCACAAATGGAGCAGGAAAAACTGCAGTTCATCATGAATAAGATGAAAAATGCCATCACCAAGGGGCGAGATATTGCCCCGTCACATGCTGAGTTTTTAGAGTCACTGGCTCAGTTTCAATAGTCCTCTCTTCACTTCTTAGTGTTCTATCAAAAGTGTCCGATCAAACATCTGCACCCCTTTATGGGGCAGATGTTTTCTTGTCGCATGTTTCCTTTTGTAGCATTTCTATGCGCCAAAATTCATTACTGGTGATAATTCTTGCAGGGATAAAAACATTGGCTTAATATCAATTCATATAGTCATATATACCATATTAAAGCAATAACACTTTTTACTTATGAAAAAATTTTCCCTCTCTTTAGGCACTCTTTTAGCGCGCAGCTTAACTGCTGCGGTCAGCGTTTTGTGTGTGTTTTCATTCACTGCCAATGCTGCTGCTCCATTGGAAGTGCGTTTTGATGCACCAGCAGCAGATTGGGAAAAAGAAGGTTTGCCCATTGGCAATGGCGCTATGGGGGCGGTGATAGCGGGTGATGTCGGTGTGGATGTCATCCAATTCAATGAAAAAACCTTGTGGACTGGCGGGCCGGGAGCAGAAGGCTACGATTTTGGTATTCCCGCAAAGCCACAAACCGCGGCTTTGGTTGAGGCCAGAAAAGCCATCGCAGAAAAAGGCTCAATTACCCCTGAGCAAGCTTCCAGCCTTATGGGGCACAAAATCACGGCTTATGGCGATTATCAGACCTTTGGCGAGCTGCATTTAAATGTTGAAAAAAATGACAGCGATGTCATCTCGTATAAGCGCAGTTTGTCGCTGGAAAATGCCCAAGTTGATGTGACTTACACTCAGGCTGGGGTGAATTACAAACGTGAGTATCTGGCGAGTTATCCCGATGGTGTCATCGCCATCAAACTCAGCGCGGATCACTCCAGCAAAATTTCATTAACTGCCAATTTGGCGGTTCCCGATAATCGCAGCCTCAAAACGTCTATTAACAATGGCCGTTTGGTTGCGACCGGAAAATTGCACAGCAATGGCTTGCAGTTTGAAACTCAAATCCAGTTTTTACCGCAAGGCGGAACATTAACTGCGTTAGATAGCAATAAGGTTCGCATCAGCGAGGCCGATAGTTTGGTGATCCTGATTAACGCGGGCACAGATTACGCGCAGCAATATCCCAAGTATCGCGGCCAGCATCCACATCAAAAATTGCAGCAGGCGATGGATGCCGCAAGTGCAAAAACCTTTGCGCAAATTCAATCGACGCATCGCCAGGATTATCAATCTTTATTTAATCGCGTTGCGTTAAATCTGGGGCAAACTACACTTGATAAACCAACACATCAGCTGTTAGCAAACTATAAAAAAGGCGATGAAGTTTTGGATCGGACCTTGGAAGCAACTTATTTCCAATTTGGCCGCTACTTGCTGATTTCCTCTTCGCGCGCAGGATCTTTGCCTGCCAATTTGCAAGGCGTTTGGAACAACTCAATTACGCCGCCGTGGAATGCGGATTATCACGTCAACATCAATTTGCAGATGAACTATTGGTTGGCAGAAACCACCAGCATGCCTGAGTTGATGGCGCCCTATTTTGATTTTGTCGATAGCTTGGTTGAGCCGGGGAAAATTTCTGCACAAAAAATTGCCGGTGTAAAAAATGGCTGGGCAATGTTTTTAAACACCAACATCTGGGGCTTTACCGGTGTGATCGATTGGCCAACTGCTTTTTGGCAACCGGAAGCCGCCGCTTGGTTGGCGCAACATTATTACGAGCACTATTTATTTTCTGGCGATGAAACTTTTTTGCGTGAACGCGCCTATCCGCTGATGAAAACCACCGCCGAATTTTGGCTGGAGTTTCTCATCAAAGATCCGCGCGACGGAAAATGGATCGTATCGCCCAGCTTTTCACCCGAGCACGGCGGTTTTACCAACGGCGCCGCTATGAGCCAACAAATTGTGTTCGATTTGCTGAGCAGCACTTATGAAAGTGCGCAGCAGCTAAACGATAAAAAATTCGCAAAACAGCTCAAGCAAAAGCTTGCACAGCTTGATACCGGTCTACGCATAGGTTCTTGGGGGCAATTGCAGGAATGGAAAGAAGATATCGATGATCCAAAAAATGAACATCGCCATATCTCTCATCTATTTGCTTTGCATCCGGGGCGTCAAATAAATGTACATCAATCGCCTGAATTATTGCAGGCCGCACGTACCACATTGAATGCTCGTGGCGATGGCGGCACCGGTTGGTCGCAAGCATGGAAAATTAATATGTGGGCACGTGCACTAGATGGCAACCGCGCGCACAAAGTATTGGGTGAGCAATTACAGCGCAGCACCTTGAGTAATTTATGGGATAACCATCCACCATTTCAAATCGATGGCAATTTTGGTGCAGCTGCGGGTATCGCTGAAATGCTGGTGCAAAGCCATAACGGCGAGTTGCATTTCCTGCCTGCGCTTCCTTCGTCATGGGCAACGGGTTCAGTTAAAGGCCTGCGTGCTCGTGGTGGCGTAACTGTCGATCTTGATTGGAAAAATGGAAAGTTGGTGCAAGCCGCTGTTCATCTGAACAGTTCAGTTAAACGGCAAGAGTTGCACTTGCGTAGCAATTTATTGCAAGAAAAATTTCTATTGGTCGATGCGGGGCAAGGCAAAGCCATCACGCTAAAACCAAAAGGAACAACAGGAAGTTTCATCGCACAAGGAGGACACACATATCTCTTATCTAACAGCGGGAGATAGCTTTAAAACATGTTCAATGACGTTATTAATAATTCTAAATTGGAGAGCATCATGACAACAAATAGCAAAACGTTTTTAAAGAAAAAATTGCCTATGTGCATCAAACTGGCATCCAGCGTATCGCTGGTAGTGGGTGCAATGGGTGTGGCAACTCATACATATGCGCAAGAGAGTGCAGACGGTCCTATTGAGGAAATTCTGGTAACTGGTCAGCGCGCAAGTATTCAATCTGCACAAGATGTTAAGCGAAATGCAAATGTAGTTGTGGATTCAATCGTTGCAGAAGACATCGGTAAATTGCCGGATCGCAGCGTAACCGAAGCTCTGCAGCGTGTGCCCGGTGTTACTGTTGGTCGTTATACCGGTAATGACCCAGAGCACCCGGCAGCAGAAGGTAGTGGTGTTGCTGTGCGTGGCTTGACTCAGGTTCGCGCTGAATTAAATGGCCGCGATGTATTCTCTGCTGCAAGTGGTCGCGGTTTAAGTTTTGAATCGGTTCCTGCCGAATTGATGTATGCAGTTGATACCTACAAAAGTCCATCTGCCGATATGATCGAAGGTGGTTTGGGCGGTACAGTAAATTTGCGTACCCGTATGCCGTTTGATTCCGATGGCCAGCAAATTGGTTTATCTGCTAAAGCTAACTATGGCGATCAAATTAAAGAAACTAACGGTGAATATTCTGGCTTGTATAGCAACCGCTGGGAAACCGATGCAGGCGAATTCGGTATTTTAATTAACGCCTCAACTTCTGATTTAGCAACGCGATCTGATCAGGTTTATTCCCGGGCGTTTTTACCAAGAGACATTAACGGCAATGACGTTTGGGTTTCAAAAGGAGTGGACTGGCGTCGCAATGACCACGAAAGTACACGTGAAGGCGGCTACCTTGCATTGCAATGGGCACCGAACGAGGATACTGAACTTTATTTCACTGCTTTCCATACCAAATTCGACAATGTATATAACGAAAACGCGTTTTTTCTTGAGGGTGGCAATGACGCGCTCGCGTTGGTGCCCACGAGTGATAATGATTGGGTTTATAGCGAAAATGGCGCAATGGAATCTGGTACGGTCACTGTTAGCGATCCTGCCCTATATGGACTCGATTTTGGTACCAGTACTCGCTGGGCACAAAATATTTCAGAAACGACAGATTTTGCGACCGGTATTAAATGGTCTCCCGATGAGCACTGGAAGTTCTCTGCTGATTTGCAATATGTGAAAGCGGAGGCAAGGGTAGATGATTACACATTAGGCTTAAAAGTTATTCCTGCTGAAGGCTACATGTCTGGAATCGGTTCAGAAACTCCGTCAATTCAAATTGACCCTGAATATATGTCCGATTACAGCAATTACAATCTCGGGCAGGCGATGACACATTTCGAGCGTAATGAGGCCGATGCAAAAACGGCGCGTTTCGATGCGGAATATGATTTTGATGGCGCAGTGATTAAATCGGTAAAAGCGGGCGTCAGATATTCGGAAAAAAATGGGGATAACCTCAATACCGATTATGACTGGAACACCCGTTACGCAACTTGGTTTGGTTACGACAAAAATTCAATTCCCAAAGTTACCGATCAACAAGCGGCTGATTACTTAACGCTTTATTCATTTGGTGATTTCCAGCGCGGCGATGTTAATGTTCCTGCAGCAGGTTATTTGTATTCAGCAGAAGCGACGAGAAATTTCCGTGCTACAACTGATGCTGTCAACGCTAATTGTTCTAGCGAACCATCTTCGTGGGCATGTGAAGGCAGCGTATATTCCGATTGGACGCGTTTGGAAAATCCTGAGTATAGAAACTTCCAAGAAGAAACATCAGTGGCTATGTACATGATGGCCAATTATGCATTTGAAGATTTGGCAATGCCAATCGACGGTAATGTCGGTGTACGTGTTGTACAAACCGATATGCATGCCACAGGTACTTTTATCATCAATGAAGCTCAAGTGGATGGTGATGTAGTTGTGGATCGTTCATCTGAACCGTTTGAAGCAAGAACCAGTGAAAGTCATGTGCTTCCAAGTTTCAACTTGCGTATGCAGGCAACGGAAGATGTTTATATTCGTTTTGCTGCGTCCAAGGCGATTTGGAATCCAGCGTTTTCTGAAACTCAAGCAAAGATAACGGCTAGCGCAGATCTTGATGAGGCTGGCAACATCGAATCGTTTAATATTAGTCAAGATACCAACCCGTACCTTAAGCCGATGGAAGCAAATCAGTTTGATTTGTCGGTAGAGTGGTATTTTGATTCGAATGGCGGTATGGCTTATGCAGCCTTGTTCAATAAACAAGTCAAAGATTTCTTTAAAAAGAATACAGAAGCTATCGAGATTGGCGGTTACCCAGGTCAAGCAGTTTGGTTGGATAACGTAGGTAGTGGTGATATTAATGGTCTTGAAATTGGGGTTAATAAATTCTTTGACCAACTTCCCGAACCCTTCGATGGTTTGGGGATTCAAGCAAACTATACTTACATCGATAGCAATGCTGATATTCCGTTGAATTCCCAGCCTGCAAGTGGTGATACTTTGGCAGGTGCAGCGCCTATCGATACTGATCGCTCAGCTTACGGACAACTACCTATTGATCAGCTGTCTGAAAATGCATTCAACATCGTTGGTATGTATGAGAAAAATGGATTCTCTGCACGTCTTGCTTATACATGGCGCAGTGAATATCTGATCGGCTGGGGCACTAATGGTTTTGATCCAGACTTTAACGATGGCGCGGGCGGAAAAGCACGTATTCCTGTTTATAACGACGACTACGGTCAATTGGATGCGTCTATCAGCTATGACATCACGGATAACATCACCATATCTGCTGAAGCGAGCAATTTGTTAGAAGAGAAAACTGTGGGTATTATCGATCAAAATGGTGCCGGCGATCATGTTGGATACACCTATGCTCAAGATGCTCGTTATGCTGTTGGCATCCGTGCCAAGTTTTAACTAGTGTGTAAAAAACCTTGCCTCTAACAAGAGGCAAGGTTTTTTGTTTTTATGATTTCTAAAAATATATAGGAAAGATTCTATGTTACTGGGTTCTTCTTTTAGTCTGCGTGCGTTTAGCCGCTTTGTTTCCACGCTAACGCTTATTGTTGCCCCCATTTTTTGTTCGTCGGTAATGGCAGACAGCTTGCCTGAGTTTGTAAGCAAAAACGGTAAACATGCACTCATGGTAGATGGTGCGCCTTTTATCATGCTCGGCTCGCAAACCAATAACTCCAGTAACTATCCTGCTGCATTAAAAGATGTATGGCCATCATTTAAAAAAATGGGGGCGAACACCTTAAGTATTCCGGTTGCATGGGAGCAAATTGAGCCGGAAGAAGGGAAGTTTGATTTTTCTTATCTGGATGTGCTGTTAAAAGAAGCGCGTGAACATGATGCAAAAATAGTTTTGCTTTGGTTCGCCACTTGGAAAAATAACGCACCTCACTACGCGCCTGCATGGGTAAAACTAAATAACAAACGTTTCCCGCGCGTAGTCAAGCAAGATGGCGACACACAAAATTCTCTTTCGCCACTGGGCGAAGAAACCTTGGCTGCTGATACCAAAGCCTTTGTGGAGTTGATGAAATATCTCGCCAAGCGCGATAAAGACCACACTGTCATTATGGTGCAAGTACAAAATGAAGTGGGAACCTACGGCGCAGTGCGGGATTTTTCCCCTGCTGCACAAAAAGTATTTAACGCACCTGTCCCTGCCGATCTGATTCAAAAACTGAATTTAAAACCGGGCACCTGGCCACAGGTTTTTGGTAAAGATGCGGATGAATTTTTCCACGCTTATTACATCGCTCGTTTTTGCGATCAGGTTGCGGCAGCAGGTAAAGCGATTAAAAACCTGCCTATGTATGTAAACGTTGCCTTGCGCAATCCGTTTAATCCCGGTTTGCCTGGTCAATACTCCAGTGGCGGTGCGACTGATAACGTATTGCACATTTGGAAAGCCGCTGCACCTAATATCGATTTAATTGCGCCGGATATTTATTTCCGCGATTACAAAACCGCAACCAAAGTGTTGGATTTGTATGCGCGCCCGGATAACGCATTGTTTGTAGCAGAAATTGGCAGTGCGCAACCTTTCGCCCGTTATTTCTTCCCAACTTTGGGTAAAGGCGGCATAGGTTTTTCTCCTTTCGGAATGGATGATACTCCGTACACCAATTTCCCATTAGGTGCAGAAACCTATGATGACGAAGTCATCAACAACTTTGCGCAGGTATATGGTTTGGTATCACCCATGATGCGCGAGTGGGCCAAGCTCGCCTTTGAAGGCAATGTGTGGGGTGTTGCTGAGCCGCTGGATACGACTACCGATACACAAAAAATTTGGAACGCTGAAGCAACTCCAGAAGAAAAAGATCAATACACCAAAGATCGCGCTGCTGCATTAACGCAACAGTTGGATTTAGGTCTGTGGGATGCCGAAGTGACTTACGGTCGCCCCATGTTCTGGATTGAACCACCTAAAGGCAATACACCTGCTTCTGGCGGTGCGTTGATCGCACAGCTCAGTGAAAATGAATATTTGGTAACTGCCTATAAAGCGCGTGTTGAATTAAAACCATCAAAAGAAATTGCCGATAAAAAATACATGATTGTGCGTGTGGAAGAAGGGCATTACGAAGATGGCAATTGGATAATGCACCGCGTGTGGAATGGCGACCAGACTGACTGGGGTTTGAATTTCCCTAATCGCCCAATTTTGTTGCGCATAAAAATGGCGACTTACGAAACTAATTAATAAATCCCCCCTAACCCCCCCTTTTGCAAAGGGGGGAATTTTATGGGGCTCTGAGCTAGATCCTCTTTTTCAAAGAGAGGATTGGTTTGAAGTGCTGAGCTAATTCCTCTTTTTTAAGGAAAATGTGGTTTTGGCGTGGAGCTAAGTTCTTTTTCTTGATGCAGAAGCGGTTCGAAGTTCAGAGCTAAATCCCCCCTTTGAAAAAGGGGGCTAGGGGGATTAAAAATTTTTACCACTACAACAACAGTACTAACGCAAGCGAGGGTTTAATAATGATCTCAACGCATTCATGGATCAGGCATTGCATTATCGGTGTCGCAGCAGTGGCACTTTTACAAGGTTGTTCAAAGCAGTCAGGCACAGAGGTAACAGCAGAAAACTCTGTACCGGTTAATCAAATCGAATCGATTCCGCAGGTTGACGTTACACCCGATGGTGTGATTTTGGCGTTAGATAATGGCGCTGTTAAAAAAGTCAGACTGCAAGTCGTCAGCGAAAAAATTATTCGTGTCACAGCGTTGCCCGGTGATGATTTCAATGTGCTACCTAAATCTATTCAGGTGGTTGCGAATACCCAAGGTAAAGTGCCTTTTACTACCCAGCACGATAAGGACACTCTGCAGCTGCAAACATCACAACTCACTGCAGAGTTATCGTTAAAAGATGGCACAGTGAAATTCCGCAATGCGCAAGGCCAGATTCTTCTGAAAGAAGAAAATCGTGGTACTTTCTCGCCAGTAACGGCAGATCCGATTACTCCAGATGCCGATTCATTTGCGATCCGCCAAGAATTCAATCGTGGCAGCGATGAAGGTTTCTTCGGTTTGGGGCAGCATCAAAATGGTCAAGTGAATTACGCGGGTGAAAACGTTGAGCTGACCACCTACAACTTGATTATTTCTATCCCCTTTGTGGTTTCCAGTCGCAACTATGGTGTGCTCTGGGACAACAACTCCGTCACTCGTTTTGGTGATCCGCGCGAAACCCAACCGCTGAATGCATCCTTGAAATTGTTTGATGCAGAAGGCAAAGAAGGCGGCATGACCGCACGCTATTACGATGGCGATAAATTATTGCTTACGCGTGTTGAGTCTGATTTGAACTATCAATTCTTCAGCAATAACAGCGTGCGCGAATTTCCATTTCCCGATGAAGTGAAAGATGCAAAAAATCTGCGCATCGAATGGGAAGGCAGCATAGAGTCAGATGAAAGTGGCACTCATCATTTCAAAATGTATAACTCAGGTTATGCCAAATTATTTGTGGATGGTCAGTTGGCGCTGGATCGTTGGCGCTTGAACTGGAACCCTTGGTATCACACCTACAAAATGGATATGAAAGCGGGTGAGAAAAAAGCCATCAAAGTGGATTGGACCGTAAGCGGTGGCTTCTTCCGTTTAACCCATCTCGACCCTATGCCCGTAGAAGAGCAGGGCGAATTGTCACTTGCGTCTGATACAGGCAAAGCAATCGATTATTACTTTGTAGTTGGCGATAACAAAGATGAAGTAGTGGCGGGCTATCGCGAATTGACTGGTAAAGCGGTGCTGCTGCCAAAATGGGTTTACGGCTTCTGGCAAAGTCGCGAGCGCTACAAATCGCAAGACGAAATCATCGACACCTTTAAATACTATCGCGAGAAAAAAATTCCAATCGATAACATCGTATTGGATTGGTCTTACTGGCCAGAAAATGCGTGGGGTAGTCACGACTTTGACAGCAAGTTCTTCCCCGATCCAAAAGCCATGACCGATAAAATTCATGCGATGAACGGCAATATTATGATTTCCGTGTGGCCAAAATTTTATCCAACTACCGACAACTACAAAGAGTTGAACGCAAAAGGTTATATGTTCAATAAGAACATTGACGAAAATAACCTGGACTGGATTGGCAAAGGTTATTTGAATGCGTTTTACGATCCCTATCCAAAAGAAGCGCAAGAAATTTTCTGGAAGCAATTAAACGAAAAAATTAAATCCAAAGGTTTTGATGCCTGGTGGTTGGATGCGGCAGAGCCGGATATTCATTCCAATTTGTCTTTCTACAAGCGCAAAGAGTTGATGAGCCGTGAAGGTGGCATCGCTTCAGGTGCAGAAAATTTCAACTCCTACGCTGTACCTAACGCAACGGCGGTATACAGCGGCGAGCGCGCGACCAGCCCGGAGAAACGTTCATTTATTTTGACTCGCTCTGGCTTCGGCGGAATTCAACGCACTGGCGCTGCGATCTGGAGTGGCGATACATCATCGGATTGGGATAACTTGAAAGATCAAATTGCTGCTGGTGTAAATACCGGTATCGCCGGTATGCCTAACTGGAGTTTTGATATAGGTGGCTTCACTCCAGAAGATAAATATCGCAGCGGTGGTAAAGACGGTGCTTGGGCACTCAATGTAAATGACCTGCGCCCAGAGCTGGTTGCAGATTGGCAAGAGCTGAACGTGCGTTGGTTCCAGTTCGGCGCATTTGTGCCGCTGTTCCGTTCACACGGTCAATCGCCATTCCGTGAAATTTTCAGCATCGCTAATGAAGGCACCGAGGTGTACAACACACTCGAGTCCTACATTAAGTTGCGCTACCGTTTGATGCCGTACATTTATACTTTGGCGGGCGATACCTACCACAAAGACGGCACCATTATGCGCCCGCTGGTGATGGATTTCCCGAACGACAAAAATGGTTGGAACATTAACACCCAATACATGTTTGGCCCATCGATTCTGGTCAACCCTGTGTATGAAAACAAAGCACGTTCGCGCGATGTATATCTACCAGCGGGTAGCGATTGGTACAACTTCTTTACCGGTGAAAAATTAGCTGGCGGACAAACTATTAAAGCCGATGCGCCTCTGTCGCAAATGCCATTGTTTGTAAAAGCTGGTGCAATTATTCCGACCGGTGCAGCAATTCAGCATGTGGATGAAGGCTTGAATACTCCATTGACCTTGAACGTATATACCGGTGCAAACGGCAGCTTCGAGATCTACGAAGATGACGGTCGCTCCACTAAATACGAGCAGGGCGAGTGGGCACGTATTCCGGTGAGCTATGACGATGCAACCGGCACTGTCACAATTGGTGATCGTATCGGCGGCTTCACTGGCATGGCAAACGAGCGCAAAATCAGTGTGCGCTTTATTAGCGGCGCCAATAAAGATGCAGCGAATTTTGATGCAGGCGTGCAAGAGACTGTTAACTACGCAGGTAAAACTGTGTCGGTAAAATTAGCGAAATAATTTTCGTTGGTTCAAATAAAAAGCCCGTCCGTTGCAAAACGGGCGGGCTTTTTATTGTGTATGAATTTAAACAGCCAAAAGATGCTAAAACGCAGTTAATATTTTCTCGTCGTAATCAGCTGCTGATAAGGTCACGTGGAATTTTTCTGCCAAGCGATCAAGTTCATGTTGCTTAATCGCCAATTCACTCAGCGTGAGCGTATTGTCGTCCAACTGCCACACTAAGCGCGAACCAGCATAACTGTATTGCATCGCCAGCATCGCATTTCTATCACCGTTAAGTGCCGCCGCTTCCAGCTTCCGCATTTTTCGGGTTATCTTATTCAGCGCTTGCTTCAATTCCCAAACGTAAGTAACCTCGCGCATGAAATCGTGCTGGCGATATTTATTGAGTAGCCAGCCTAGAGTAACTGCACTCACTACTACTCCCAATAAGTTCCAATGAAAATGACTGCCACTTTCATCGGGGAAAATAGCAATCAGCGTTTGTGACAAAGCCAAACTAGCCACCGCCAAACCAACGGCACAGCCAATAAACACAACTTTTAAATGCTTGCGATAACGCGCTTTATCAATATTAATGAGTTGCATAAATTTCCGGATAAAGAGTTGAATATATAACGAGTGTGAGAGGCGGGGCTTATCCGAGCGTCAGATAAAAGCCAAAACCTATGAGCTAAATTTAATTAGCGTTTAGCATAGAAATCTGCGCACCTCACAACCTACAGCGTGAAATCCGTAGGTTGGTGGTGAGCTTGCGAACCCCAACATAATTTTTCTTTGTGACGTCGACAACTAAATTTCAGCTATCGGCCAATAGGGGGCACTGGTTGATTATAATCCTAACTCAATTATGGTCAATTCAGTGCAACTTCGATAAACATCTTGTCAACTTTGCTTAGGTTGCTCAGCCGCTTGTGGAACCAGCGTAAATACCTGACTAAAGTATCAATACTCGCGTGGCTTAAGCGATCTGTAACAAGTTTTTCAAGCGTCTCAATCGCAATACCCATCTCCTCTAAAGCAGAAAAACTCGTCGGTAAATGCGAGTTTTCAAATATATGCATTATGTACCCAAAATCTGCATCGCTACTTTGAATTTCTCTATTTTCTTCGCTTAGTAAATCTTGAAGCAGAAGCAGTGCTCGGGGCACTGCATATTTAAATATATTTCTAATTATTTTTAACTCTCTATCTGTTGCATCGGAGCGAAGGTGTGAATCAGAGTGAATCTGGTAAATGTAAGTGAGTCTTTCGCTTAGATATTCACTATGAGACTTCGCGTAGAGATACCAACCAATACGATTATGAAGATCCTGATTATCAGCAAAATGCAGATTTAAATTGCGCAATGAATTCAGTTCGACAATCTTTATAAATTTTGTCAACAAATTTAATTGGACACTACTTGGTGCTTTTGTTCTAGAAAGAGTCTCTTTTTCATTTAAACTGAGATTTTTTACAAATTGATAGGCCTCATTGATAACTTGAGCAGAATACGCAGCGTGTTTTTTTATGAGATTAATGGGTACATCATAAGCAACAGCATATCTATCTAGTGACTCAGTTCCAGCGGTGGATAGATGTTCATTTTGCATTCCTGCAAGTAGGCTTACCGGGGTGCTATCGTTTTGTTGTCCCAATGGAACATCAACCACATTTGACTGCTCGTTAATTTTTGGAGTCGGTTCTAAACAAAATACATTTCCTATCAAATGTTGGTTCATCCTGCCTGCGCGACCCGCAATGTTTTTGTAGGTGAATGTGTCAATGCTAGTATTCGATCGTCTATTGTCGTAAACAATAACGTTTTCTGCTGCGGTATTAACACCTTCAATTAGGGTTGATGTACATATCAGCAATTTAATACTACCGCTATTAAATAGCTCTATCGTTCTTTGCTGTAAAGCTCTTGGAAGTGCACCGTGGTGAATGCCAACACCTAGCTCTAAAGCTTTGGTATAGCACCAATCTTCGCCATAAAAATTCTCTAGCCACATTTGATAGTCTGTGATTTCTTTTGTTGCAATTCCGGCTTGAAAATTGGCCATGCCATCTACAACCCTAGAAATTGATCCTTGCGATTTGCAATAAATTATCGTTGGTCCGCCATAAGCTTCTATAATTTCTCGCAACTTATCATTCTTGGAATCCAAATCATTTGGAGGTAAATTGTATTCGTGAATATTCAGTGCAACCGTATTGAAATCTGTTGGAACAAAAACGTAATCTTTTCCAATGCCTTCCATCCCTCGGACTGCGTCAATATAAGGTCCGATCATATAAAACTGCTTGGAACAGACAAGTAGCTTGCTAAGCGCAATGTTGAGTGCAACAACTCGAGATTCATCTTCTTGACTAAAGGCCAATTTGTAGAATTCATCAATAATAAACAAATCAATATTTTTTAAATCATGTCGCTCGTTCACTCGCTCTTGAGTTAGCACATATATTGCCCTGCTTCTATTGCAGGCTTGAGTTCCATGGAAAATGACTTGAAATTTTTGGCCGAATAATTTCTGAATTCGTCGCCTTGTTTCGTCAATCAAGGCTATTGTTGGAACAACAATTACAACTCGCTTGAATTTATCTGTCGCGACTAAAGAATCAAC
This sequence comes from Cellvibrio chitinivorans, assembly GCF_035117775.1. Lineage (NCBI taxonomy): Bacteria > Pseudomonadati > Pseudomonadota > Gammaproteobacteria > Cellvibrionales > Cellvibrionaceae > Cellvibrio > Cellvibrio chitinivorans. Next base: position 384,104 of record NZ_JAYKKN010000003.1, on the reverse strand, counting down.
AATCGCACTTTTTCCCATGCTGGTTGGAGCACTTAACACCACATTTTTTCCGCTCATTAATAGCCGGAATATCTTGGCTTGCATTGAATGAAAAACAAAATTCATACTTGCTTCGCTTTGGAATAGCGATAGTAAAAAATTCAATTCCTCGGAATTGTCGTCCTTGAAAAATTTTTTTAGATAGGGATATAAGCCAGCTTTACGGACCAAATTTTTCAACAACTGATTATGCTGCTTAAATAGCTCCATGTTAGCTAATGCACGGATAATATACTCTCTGCCAGTGGTAGCGCTCTCTGGTGAGGATAAATATTCGTTGGCAATTTTTAGATAACCAAAGGGAGTTTGCCTATCGTCCCTAACATTTTGAATAGATATTGTTGCAGTAGTGTTCCCCATAATATCAGGCCACCTCAGACTTAACAGCTTCTAAAAGTCGATTGAGGGAGGGGGTTGGATAAATATATGTTAATACGTTAATTTCCTCAAAAAAGGAATCTATGGCAATCAGGCCATCGATTAATGCTTGAAACTGAGCAGTTACTTCAGATTCCAAAATTGGCAAATATTCCTCCTGATTTCTTTTTTCAACGCTTCCTACAGTGGGAGTTTCATAGCCAATGAAAAAAGCAAATATAAATCGTGATAGATTCTCATCAAGTGAAGTGTTTGGCTTTAAAATATCATCAATGTCGTGCTGAAGAAGATACCCATTTTCTTTATGCTCCAATATTTTCTCTTTTTTATTGGAAAAGGCCTCTGATGCCAGAAGCTCGTCAAAATCTGAGACTATTTTCTCTAGACCCACTCCGATATCTCCTTGAATAAAGTGACTAAAACCCATTAGTAGTAAATCATAATCATGTTCGCGCAATATTATATGAACGTTATCAAAATCACTTGATTTTTCATCATCGATATAAAGGTGTGCAGGAATAGGTTGTGCTTTAAAATTTGTCCTCACCAAGGAGTGGAGCAATACTTGTGATACTAGCTCCTGAAGATTTTCTGAATGCTTCGCCTTTCGTTCCGCTAAAAGCTTAATTTTTTGTTCAAGCCTTTCTGGTGCGATGTCAGCAATTTCACTTGGACGAAGAAGTACCTCAGGAATCCAATTTTTTATTCCTTTTGAAAGTTGATCAAACATGTAATTTTGACGGTGATATTTACCTTTTACTCCATTGCATGTTTTTGGTCCTGAATGTCTATATAGCGAGTTATTGGTAAAAAAATTATCCAAGATTGCCGTTAGTTGAGCTCCATTTAGTGTGTAGACCTTTAAGTGGGTTGCCGCTTCACTACTATAATATTCCACCTCGCTTTTAAACCAATCCATAAAATCAGTTCTTTTGTACGTCTTGCTGTCAACACTTTTTAAAACGATTGATGTTGCAGATTTTTCAATAATATTTACCAAAAGATCATTTAGAATTCTCTCTGGATCTCGACCTGGATTCAAATGTACGCCACAAAAATCATATGCGACGGTAGTTATAGTTTTGTATGCCAAAAGTTTGACTTGATCCACACTCGGAATTACTTCCCAGGTTGCGTTATCCAACCAATACTCAACGTCATTTCCATTATGAGAGACGTGGGTCTTTAGTTTGCTCCTCAATGATTTTAGAAGTTTATTTCTTTGGTCTTTATGGCTTTCATTTCGATCTTTTTGTAATATTTTCAAAAATGAAAGATTTGCGTAAACATCCCTAGGGGTGACTATGCGGAAGTGACCCGATAGAGGTTCTTTATCGCAATTTAATGATTTGTGCAGTATGGAATCTTTGCCTGCCACAGTTTTTTCCTTTCCTTGCCTAGCTGTCGGAACCTTTTTTTGAGTACATTTAGTGAATTCCGTCAGCTGCCACGATTTATCAGATGCCGTGGTTTTAACTTGAACATATTCAATATGATCTGCGTAGATAACATCGAAGTCATCTCCGACTTCGCATCGAACCTCTTTGATATTTTTATTTTTTAGCATGAAAAGCGTATTTAATGCAGCAACGTAGTCTTGATATAAGAACCCTTTCTTAGCACCTATGCCGCCAATGTCTGTGTTAGCCATATTATCCTTTTATAAATTTCAAAATATTTTTAAGGTTAAAATTAACGCTATTTATGTTTTCTCGACTTGCTCTCTAGGTTATTTAGCAAAATCGCTTAAATGAGGGGGGGGGAACTTAACTTCCTCTTTGGGCACATTACTGTCTTTCAATATTGTTGGGGTTCGTTCCTCACCGCCAACCTACGGGTTCGTCGTGGACGTGTAGGTAAAGCCAATTAAAGACCATAGCTGCATTTGGTGCCAGCGGGAATTACAGGCTATTACTTTTTTAGCAGCGATACGCGATTTGTAGATTTATTAGTAAATAGTTAAGGCAAACTAAACACCACTACGCTCCCTCCCGGTTTTGCTTTTGGATTTTTTCCGCCGCCTGCGCCTATTGCGATAAATTGTTTTCCTTCTACTGAATAGGTCGCGGGTGTTGCTATGCCGGCGGCGGGCAGGGTGGTTTGCCAGAGTAGTTTGCCGGTGAGTTTATCGAAGGCGCGGAATTTGTTGTCGTAAACCGTGGCGGCGATAAATAGTAGGCCGCCTTTGGTGACGACGGCGCCGCCATAATTTTCGCTGCCGGTGTTTGTTAATCCTTGCGCTGCTAATTCAGGATATTCACCAAAAGGTTGTGCCCACAGGTATTCACCGGAGTTGACGTTAATGGCGCTGAGCGTTCCCCAAGGCGGTGTAATTGCGGGGTAGCCTTCATCATCCAGAAAACGTGTGTAGCCGCCGAATACATAAGGATCGCCATCGGTGGAGGGATAATAGGGGGTGTCTTTTTTTAATGCCTGTGCAGGGTCGCCTTTTAAAAAACCAATAAGCGCTGCAACATCGGTCTCGGATAATAATTTGCCAAAGCCGGGCATTCTGCCGTTGCCATTAATGATCTGATGCTGCATTTGCGTTTCACTCAAGCGCTCGCTCACACCAATTAGAGCAGGAAATTCTGGTGGGCTGCCGTTGCGCTCTACACCGTGACAAACCGAGCAGTGATTTACATAAATCGCTTCACCACTGCTTCCGGCTAATAATGGCGGGCGCTCTTTCACTTTTAAAATCCACGCCATTTCGTTAGCATTAACGTAGAGCATTCCAGTCTCTGGGTCATAAGCCGCTCCGCCCCATTCTGCGCCGCCATCCATGCCGGGAAATAAAATCGTTCCCTGTAATGAAGGCGGATCAAAAGGCCCGCGTGAGCGCAATCCGGAAAATATTTTCTTTGCGCTTTCATTCGCGGCTGGTGTGCGTGTGGTTAGCATGTTTTCGGTTAAATGCTGGCGGGCAAATGGTTTTGGATGCAGCGGCATTATTTGCGATTGCGCAGAAACTTCGCCGGGAATATCCGATGCGGGAGGATTCACTTGCGTGAGTGGATATAAGGATTCGCCCGTTGCTCGATCCAAAATATAAATCACACCTGCTTTGGTCGTTTGCGCTACGGCAGGGATTTTTTTGCCATCGCGTTCAACTGTGATGAGTGTTGGTGGTGTAGGTGGGTCTCTGTCCCACAAATCGTGTTTTACCAATTGGAAATGCCACAGGCGTTTGCCGGTGTTTGCATCGAGCGCAACCAGTGATGTGCCAAACAGATTGTCGCCGGTGCGGTCCCCGCCGTAAAAATCTTTATCGCCCATGCCGGCAGATGCGAGTGGGACAAATACAATTCCCGCATCGGGATCGAGTGTTAAACCTGACCAGGCATTTGCACCTTTCGCGGTTTTCCAAGCATCTTTCGGCCAAGTCTCGTAACCAAATTCACCCGGATGAGGGATGGTGTGGAAGATCCACTTTTGTTCGCCGGTGCGCACATCGTAAGCGCGAATATGTCCGGGAGTGTTGCCGGTAGAACCCATGATGATTAGGTCTTTATAAATAACACCGGGTGAAACATTGCCGACGTTGACGCTATCAATTGCTCGCCCCAAGCCTTCGCGTAAATCGATTTTTCCTGCGTGGCCAAAGGTTTTTATTAATTCCCCGGTTGTTGCATTAATCGCCATTAAAAAGCCGCGAAAGGTGAACAGAATACGTTTGTCATCTCCATCGCGCCAATAGGAAATTCCGCGCAAACGCTGTTTGGTGTTGATATCCTCACCAAACGCGGGATCAAAAACCCATTGCTGCGCTCCTGTTGCGGCATTCAAGCAAAACAATCGGCCTTTGGGCGATACAAAATAAAAGTCGCCATTAATAATCAGCGGATTACTTTGCATATCCGATTGACTGCCGCCTTCACCAAATGCATCGCCCGAATCAAACGTCCAAGCGACTTGTAAATCTTTAACATTGTCTTTGTTGATTTGATCAAGCGTGGAGTAGTGAGTGCCATGAGGGTTGCCGTGATACCAAGGCCAATCCGCACCTGATTACCAATTTGTGCTGGATTGAGCGTCGCTTCTGGATTGATCACTACTGATGTTTTTGTCACTTTGCCCACAACTTGCCAGAAGAGCGCTGCTGATGATGGCGAAACTGGTATTCCGAATAAATGAAAGATATGAGTTCATCGTAAAACCTAAAGCTGATTTTTATTGTTAAAGATGATTTTTAATTCTGTGGAATGCGGCTAAAAAGTTAGCGTCACTTTATAAGGTGTTAAACAAGATTAGCGTTTAGTCACTAGAGATTCACCATTGAGTAACATAATTTTTGTATTGTTAACGTTTCTTTTTCTGGCGCAAGTCTTGCTGATCTTTTCCCGTTATGAATTCTAGGGGCATGATAATGAAGTTGGTTAAATTTTTGATCGTTTTGGTTAGCTTTTCGTTGAATGCATGTGTGACGCAAACAAAAGAAGTGCCGGTAAAAATTATCGCGTTTAATGATTTTCATGGGAATTTAGAGGCTCCCGCTGATTTTCGTGCGAGTGCAGATGCCGGTGAATCTGCAACGCACGCAAGTATTCCAGCGGGTGGTGTTGAGTGGATGGCGGGGTATGTTGCTTCGCTCAAGGCGCATAACCCCAATAATGTTGTGGTGTCGGCAGGGGATATGATTGGTGCATCGCCTTTGATTTCTGCACTGTTTCATGACGAGCCGACAATTGAGGCGATGAACCGCCTTGGTTTGGATTTTAATGCGGTAGGGAATCACGAATTCGATGACGGCCGCGAAGAGTTAATGCGTATGCAGCAGGGTGGTTGTCACCCGACTGATTCTAATACTTGCAAAGGAAATATTGTTGGTACACCAGTGCCGTTTGAAGGTGCGCAATTTCAATTTCTCGCTGCAAATGTGCAGGACCTTAACAGTAAAAAAACCTTGCTTCCTCCCTATGCTATTAAAACCTTTGGCGATGTGCGTGTTGCTTTTATTGGGATGACCTTGAAAGAAACACCTACCATGGTTGCGGCACAAGGAATTAAAGGTTTGGAGTTTGCCGATGAAGCTGCCACGGTAAATGCATTAATTCCTGAGTTGCAGGCGCAGGGCGTGCGTGCAGTTGTTGTGCTTTTCCATCAGGGCGGAACACAAACAATTGCGCAAGCGGCAGATACGATTAACTCATGCGATGGAAATCTTGCTGATTCGCCTATCGCATCCATAGTGAATCAATTAAACGACGAAGTTGACTTGGTTATTTCCGGCCACACGCATCAAGCCTATAACTGCCAATTGCAAAATAAATCTGGTCGGTTAATTTCAATAACCAGTGCAAATTCCAATGGTCGTATTTTAACGGACATCGATATTGCTGTTGATGTAAAAACCGGTGATGTCGCGCGCGTGAGTGCAAACAATATTATTGTGGATCGCACTAAAACTGATGTGACACCAGATGCGGAAATCGCAAGTATTGTGGATAGCTATCGCAAATTAGCAAAACCGATTGCGGATAAGGTCATTGGTGAAATTATCGCTGATATGCCGAACACCGATGTTAGTGCAGCGGGTGAAAGCGCAATAGGTAATTTAATTGCCGATGCACAACTGCAAGCTACAGCAGCAACTGATAAAGGCGCCGCTGTGATTGCGTTTATGAATACGGGTGGAATTCGCTCTCCGGGTTTACTTTATAAATCCAGTGCGGCCAGTGAGGGTGATGGCAAAGTGACCTACGGTGAAATATTTACCTTGCAGCCGTTTGCCAATAATCTGATCACACTGAGCTTAACCGGTGAGCAACTGCATATTTTATTGGAGCAACAATTTGGCGATTGCCATGCTGGCAATGCTCCGGCGGATTGGAATTATCCTGCAAATGACAAAAGCGGCCAGTCAACGAATCGTATTTTGCAGGTTTCCAGCGGATTCTCTTATTCGTGGTCAGCAAGCGGCGCGGCCTGTGACAAAGTCGATTCAGCTTCTATTAAATTACAGGGTGCTGTAATCAATCCGCGCCAGAGTTATCGCGTCACTGTGAATAATTACCTCGCTAATGGCGGCGATAAGTTTTATATACTGGCTAAAGCAACCCAGCCGCTAGGTGGGGCTCTGGATGTAGATGTGCTGGATGCGTATTTGAAAAATCCAGCGAATGATGCAGACCCAAAAACACCGGGTGTGCAGATTGCACCGGGGCCGCAACATCGAATTTTGCGGCTAGAGTAAATTAATCAAGAACAAGTTTATCGGTCAGAGGTGTGATAATGGAAAATCAACATAAGGCAGCATTCTTTCTGGGCGCGTTTATTTGTATTGGGCTTACTGCATCGGCATGGCTGCTGGGCAGTAGCGCGATCAAATTTAAAGAATATGAGCGCGTGGTATCGGTAAAAGGACTATCGGAACGTGAGTTGCCTGCCGATGTTGCCGTCTGGCCAATTCGTTTTGCTGCGGCGAATAACGAATTAACCAACCTCTACGCGACAATGGAAAGCAATGCGCGTGAAATTACTGCGTTTTTGCAAAAGGAAGGTTTCAGTGCGGATGAAATCACCACAGCCACACCACTAGTCACCGATAAGTTGGCCGAGCGTTATGGCGAGCAAAACGTAAGCATGCGTTACACCGCGCAACAGACAATTACCATCTACACCAATAAAATTGATCTGGTGCGGCAGTCGCAGGAGCGCATCGTTGAGCTTGGTAAAAAAGGCATTGCCATTGGTGGCGATGAATACAGCCAGCGCGTGCAATACATGTTTACCAAACTCAATGAAGTCAAACCGGCGATGGTGGAAGAGGCAACGCGCAATGCACGGATGGTGGCCGAACAATTTGCTGCGGATTCAAATAGCCGTTTGGGAAAACTTAAACGTGCAAACCAAGGGCAATTCAGTGTGGAAGATCGCGATAGCAACACGCCTTACCTGAAAAAAGTGCGTGTGGTTTCTACGGTGGATTATTATCTGGTCGATTAATTCAAGTATGTAACCCGCATTTACTTGGCGTTTATGCGGGTTACAAATCATGAGAGTAAATTGAATTAAATCAAATTTGGCTTTCCAGGTTGATCTTACGGCGTTTGCCGGTGACCATCGAGAGTGGAAGATTTTCTTTTAAACGATAGCTTTCAAACAGCGCAGCACTAATGTGAATTACCACTAATGCCATCAAGGTATCGGCAATCCATTCATGGGTGGTTTCAACCCAATCTACGCCCCAAAAATAATCAATTTCTTCCATCATATAACCGGTCACTCCCAGCAAGAGCATGCACAGCATCATCATAATCATGACCAGTGCACCCAGTGGCGAGTGGCCGAGGCGATGGTAATCTTGTTTATTTATCAGTGCTTTTATATGTTGGCGCAAGCGTGAGCCAGTCGGGAAAAAATCCGACCAGCGCGCCGCGCCCTTGCCAAAAAAGCCCCAGAAAAAACGCACTACTAACCATGCGACTGCTACATAACCCAGCCATTGGTGCCAATCATCGCCGGCTTCATTAAAAAAGTAATTGGCGATAAAAATAAACGCGATTGACCAGTGAAACAGTCTGATTAGTGGGTCCCAGAGTTTTTCGGTTTGAACTGACATTAGTCTTCAATTTCCTCTTTGACGACTTTGCCAGTCACTGGGTCAAAGTAGATTTCTACTTTTTGTTTGTCTTTGTTCCAGCCATAAATTTCATAGCAGTTGCCATCGGTTACTTTAAACACTTTGATGTCGTAACCCTGAGCTTTCAGATCTTCCTGAAATTTGGCTTGATCCAGCCATTCGGCTTTATCAGTGGTAGTGCATTGTGGGCCAGCGAATGCTGTTGCGCTCAACAGGGTCAATGAAGCAAGCAGAATATTGCGCATAATAATCTCCGTATAGGTGAATTAATATTGGATGTGTGCCTGTTATAAAGTTTATACGGGCAGGGAATTCTATATAAACCCGTCAGCCTGAACCTTAATTCAAGCTTAATTCCAACTTAATCAAAATCCCTTTTCTGATTCCGTTAGGCTCCACACGGATCAGGGCTTAAATCGCTCTGCTTAACGTAAAGAATTAATAAGTTTTCGCTTTGCCAGAATCTCCCTCTCGATTTATTCGTAAAATACTGCCTCGACGTTGGGAGGTTGTTATGTCTGTTGAATTTTCGTTGCTTGAACTTGCTGCGGTGCGGGTTAATGAAACACCCTGCGATACGTTTAACCATACGGTGGCTTATGCGCAGGCGGCGGATACCTTGGGCTTTAAGCGCTTTTGGTTGGCTGAGCACCACAATATGCAGGGCATTGCCAGCTCGGCAACGGCGGTGTTGATCGGGCATGTGGCGGGTAAAACGCAGCAGCTGCGCGTGGGGTCTGGTGGGATTATGTTGCCTAACCATTCGCCGTTAATTGTGGCGGAACAATTTGGCACTCTGGTATCGCTCTACGGCGACCGTATTGATCTGGGGCTAGGACGCGCGCCGGGGACTGATCAAATCACTAGCCGCGCACTTAAACGCGATGACACAGCCGCAGAAAATTTTGCGCAGGAAGTGCAGGTGATTCAACAATTATTGCAACCGAGCCAACCGCAACAGCGTTTGCGTGCAGTGCCGGGCGAGGGTACTCAAGTGCCTATCTGGATTCTAGGTTCCAGCTTATACAGCGCCGGATTGGCAGCGCAATTGGGGCTGCCTTATTCATTCGCCGGACATTTTGCGCCGACTTATATGCGCGCTGCACTGAAACGGTATCGCACAGAATTTCGCCCGTCGGCATTTTTGGACAAGCCTTATTTCATGTTGGGTTTGCCGGTTGTGTGGGGTGAAACATCGGAACAAGCTGCCTTGAATGCGACTACCAGTTTTCAGCGCATTACCGCGCTATTTCGCGGGGAACCTTTGTGGTTATGCCCACCCAAACCCTTTGATGAATTGGATTGGTCACCCAGTGAAAAACACAGCGTGCAGGAATTTTTAGCCTTGGCGCAGGTTGGCGATGAGTTGGAAATTCTTGATGGTTTGCAACAGTTGCGCGATGAACTCGCCGTAGATGAATTTATGTTTACGATTGATGTATATGACCGCGATTTACGAATTAAAACCTTATCGACTTTGGCGCGAATTAAAAGCCACTTGCGGTGATATTGCGTAGTTTTATCTGAACAAAAAAGCGGAGTGTTGAGGCACTCCGCTTTTCAAAAAAACTAGCGGCGATTTAATATCAAACCTGCTACGAACCCTACAGCAGCGCCTATGCCGACAGCTTGCCAGGGCTTTTCATGCACGTAAGTATTTGCAGATTCTGCCGTTGCAGATGCGCGATCAGACAAAGCCTCACCCATCTCTGCCAATGAATGTTTGGCGTGAACAAGGCGTTCATTTAGTTTGGCTCTAGCGAGAGTCAGCTCTGTGCCGCCATATTCAGCGGTGGCTTTGAGCAATGCCTCAGTTTCAGTTACAAAGTTGCGAAAATCATTTGCGAGATCTTCGGATTTCTTGTGAATGGTAGTATTTGCTTTAGAAGCTTTATTAACAGCTGAATCTTTAGTTGTAGATGTTTGCATGGCTAAATCCCTCTTGTGCTAATAGAAAAATAAATAGAATCTGGATTCTGAACGGGACTGATTGTGAAAACTCAGCATCGTCAAAACTCAGTATCTACCTAGAAGACGCTGAGAAACAACTATTAGTTCCGCAAGATTTAAAAATAGGATACGCAATTCAAGGAGTGGTGTACCCGCTAGCAGAAAACCTTTTTTAAAGGCATAAAAATAAAATATTTATATGCCTTTAAGGTCTTAAAGGTTTCATCAACAACTTTTTAGTTTGCAGTGATACCGAGTAACGACAAGGTTTTTTTATCGGGGAAACCATCGGCAATCATTTTTTGATCCGCTTGGAATTCGCTGAGCGCACGGCGGGTTCCGGGGCCGAAAATGCCGTCGGGTTTTCCTGCATCAAACCCTTTGTGATTCAGCGTGGCTTGCAATTGCATAACCTGTTGGCGATGCAAGCGCGGTGCATCGGTTGGTGGTGGTTGCACCAGTTTGCCTCCACCGGCAATTTGATCAGCGAGTTGCCCCACGGCAATTGCGTAAAACTCCGAGCGGTTCCAGCGCATAATCACATTAAAATTTTCATAGACTAAAAATGCCGGGCCTTGATGACCAGCTGGCACTAATAACGATGCATTGATATCGGCTTGCGCAAGTGGGGTGTTATCGGCATTGGTGATGCCCATTTGATGCCATTCGCTAAGTGATTTTGTGTTTTTCAAACCCGCTTCTAGAAATGGAAAATCGCGCGGCAGTTTTACTTCTCTCCCCCAGCGCTCGGTCGTTTTCCAGCCAAGGTTTTGTAAAAATTTTGCGGCCGATGCCATCGCATCCGGCTTGCTATTCCACAAATCGCGTTTGTTGTCACCGTCGTAATCGACTGCATTTTTTAAATAAGCTGACGGCATAAATTGGAAGTTGCCCATAGCGCCTGCCCAAGAGCCGACCATTTTATTGGGCGTAATATCGCCCTTATCCAAAATGCGCAGCGCATTCATTAATTCGATGGTGAAAAAATCGCTGCGTCTTGGGTCACACGCGAGTGTGGCAAGTGAATCGACAACATTGATATTGCCAAAATAACTTCCGAAGTTGGTTTCTAACCCCCAAAACGCCAGCAGATATTGCGCAGGTACACCGTAGTGTTGCTCGACGCGATCCAGCAGCGCGCGGTTGCTATTCCAAAGCGCGCGGCCTTGAGTGATGCGTTGATCGTTGACGCGGCGATTAAAATAATCCGCAAAGGTTGTAGTAAATTCAGGTTGTTGGCGATCCAACTCCAATACGCGTTTGTTCAGCTCAGCTTTGTCCAAACTATTGGCAATAGTTTGTTTGGTGATTCCTTCTGCTTGCGCTTGAGTACTAAAGGTTTTTAAACAGGCGGAAAATTCAGCTTCAGTTACAAAGGGGCGCGGCTGTATGACCGGCGCAGCCATGCTTGTGGCTGTTGTAGTTGCTGTTGTAGCTGATGCTTGCGTACTTGCATTAGTTTGCGCGGTTGCATTGAGTTGGCTATTCGCATTTTGTTTGGTGGGCGCCTGCGCGCAAGACAGCAAACTCATGCTGCACACCAGCGGTACAATCATTTTTAATTTCATTTTGTTCATCATCACATCTACTCTGTGGTATCTCGTTTTACATTCTTGAGAAAAATAAATCAGGGAATTATCACTTCGGTAACTTCAATATCTTCTTTGTTGACAGCATAACTGACCCATACGCGTTTATTCCAGACAATGCTTTTGGGGTAGCTGTAACCTATGCGCTTGTATTTTCCCTCGTACAACATTGGCGGTAATTCTGATTCGCTACGCAATAAAAATACGCGATCAAAAATTTCACCATCGTTACTAATTGTGATTGTCAAAGGAGTGCGAGTTTTTGAGCCGCTTGGATTGTTGACGATAAATGCGCGGCCATCGGGTAGGTTGCCTGCACTTTGTTTAGCGCGTGAGTCGGGCATATTAGTGGCGGCGGGTTTTGACCAGCTATTGCCATTATCCTTACTGATGGACGCCAGCACTGTAAAGCTGCTGCCTTGATCGCGAAATACCATCACCGGGTTTTGTTGTGCTGTTAAAAACCAGCTGGGTTCCAGCTCGCGGCTAATGCCGGGTTGATGTGGCAGGTTTTCCATTTTTCCTTGCGTCCAACCACGTAAACCGGTTGGGTCATCGGTATAAAACGGCTTGGCAATTAAACCGGGTTGATGATGAATAGCGGTGAGAATTCTGCCGCTGGGGAGTTGTTTTAAATCCTGTTCGATCACACCGGCAACGGGTTGATTGTTGTTATCCAGTAAACGTTTGGGCGCTGACCAATTATTGCCATCTTCACTGGTGATGTATTCAACATATCCACCTTTGGGGTCTTGGTTATGCGGCCACACATTGATGTAGGCGATCAAGATTTTTCCATCGCTCCACCAGCCACCGTTAGTGACTAACGCATCGCTGCGTGCGGGCACCAGTGTTTTGGCTTGGCTCCAGTTGCTGCCATTGTTGCTGCGGCTGAATAATATTTTTGTTTCTGGTGCGTCTTCATCCTGCTGTGAACTTTGCCACTGAATAAATAGCTCGCCTTTAAATGGAAATAACACTGCGCCGTGGTTGTATTGCGCGCTGCCTGCTTGGGCGGTGAATACGCGGTGATGTTTTGTATCTGCGGGTTTTGTTAATCCGAGCGTATCAGGATTAGAAGGATTAAAAAGATTGTCTGTTATCTGAAACGGGGCAGGCTGGTTGCTCGTTTGTTGTGGTGAAGATGAGGAGGATGGGGTCGTTGATGTGCAGGCACTGACGACCAGTGCCCACACCAAAAAAACAGAGCGCATTTCAGTATCCTGCTGTGGCGATAGTTAGCATGATCTGATCATACCGTTTGAATCTGTCGCCACAAAGCAGGGTTACGGATTTTTACCCTGAGTATCAACGACCGCGACGCATATTCATACCGCGCATTTGCGCACGCGCTGCGCCTGATTGTCGCGCATAGTTCGCACGGTTCAAATCAGGGCGATTGATTTGCGGCCGCGTGCTTGGGCGTGTGTATTGGTGGTTGGTGTATTGGTGGTTGGTATTTTGCTGCGGCAACTGATTAATTTTGTCGCGCGTATTTTGTGGAATACGCTCTTTAATTTCTGGCATTTGCTGTTTGATTTCCGGCGCATGTTGTTTGATCTGCGCAGCATGATCTTGCAGATCAGGTGCAGATGCGTGCCAGCCGCCTTTGTCGCGCACTTGCCAATCATTGCCAACTTTGCGCGCGACGGCACCGCTTTTATCGGCAAAGATATTATTGTCGCGCTTGATACTGCGCGCTTGCGTCAGATTTTTATGCGCGAGGGCTTTATCTGCATTGCGTGCACGATTTTCCGGGCGATTGTAGAGATTATTAATTTTCCGGTTGTTCGCCAAATTGGTATTGCCGATTTTGTTATTGATTTTGGTGCGGTTGCCAATATTGACTGAGTTGCCGATGTTGATATTGCCGTTATTAATGAATACCGGCGAATTATGATAGCCACCGCCATACCAGCCGCCGCAGCATCCCCAAGGGCTGTAGGCACCATGCCCGCCGTTACTCCACATCATGCCGAAGTTAAAGAAGCCGTTGCTCCAGCTCACGCCAAAGTTCCAGCCTGTCCAAGGGTTATAGCCAACATGGAAACCCCAAGTGGGCGTATGAGGGTAGTAATAACCGCCGCCCCAATAGGGTGGGTAGTAAAAACCTGTGCCGTACACAGGAACACCATAGTAAGGGTAAGACCAGAGGTAGCCGGGCGTGTAGCCGGTATAAACCACCTCGGGCGTGGATTCATACACATTGACGTAGGTGGTGTTGTACACCGGTGAGCTGGGCGGGATTTTGGCGATTTCATCTTTGGGGATGGAATCGGCAACAGCCCAAGGGCCTGTGGCCTTGGCAGAGGTAAACCATACGCCGTTATCCACCGCGTAATAGCGCCCGGCGATTTGCAGCACTTGCGCGCCAGTGTTGACTGCATAGGACACACTGGTGCCGGCGATTTTTTCAAACTTGGGCGAGCCATCGTAGGTTACTTCCAGTTTTGCTTCGCTGCGTTTGACCGCCGTGGTCTGCGGAATTTGCGCATCGAGCATTGCATCTTCCGCTTCTTCCGTTCCTGCTACGGATACGCGCAAACCGCCTATGTCTGAATCTGGCGGAATATCTTTAAAGCTGGCGGGCAGTTTGTCGGGGCGGATAAATGCCCAAGGGCCTTTCTCTGATCCACTTTGATACCAGCGGCCAGATAGCAACACATACATTTTTCCGGTGGTGAGTTCGCGCAGCCAAGGCGTTTCGGTGTTTTCGACATATAGGAGCTGTCCGCCGGGCAGACTTTTCCAATTAGGTTTGCCGTCGGTAGAGATAAGCTCGGTCGGCTTGGTGGATACCACAACGGCTGGCGCTTTGGCAGGAGCCGGGTCTTCGGACTCAGGCACCATCTTGACCAGATCTGGCGGCGGGTTTTTGGTGATCGACCAAGGCCCGGTTGCGCTCTTCGCGCTGTACCAAAGCTTGCCGCTACTGAGGTAATAGGCGTTTTTGGATTTGTCGCGCACTACCGCAAAGGGGGTATTTAACGCACGTTCATAAGGGCTGTTGTCGATGGGGGAAAAACGCGGCTCGCCGTCGTAAGCCAGCAGTATAGAAAGCTCATTTTTGATGATGATACTCGGCGGATCATTGTTGAGACCGTCGAGGCTTTTTTGCTCCAGCTCGGCGGTTTTCAAACTGGCGGAAAGCTGCTCCAGTGAGATCGTCAAACCGGTTTTGGGCAGGATCGACTCCACAATTGTTGTAAAGCGCGCTTCGTGTTCTTCGGTCGAGTCTGGCCAGTTGACTTTGGTGACCTGAATATCGCGCACTACGGCTGTGCCTGCGTCGCTATCGGTATCCAATTTGGCGGTGAACCAGAAGGCGCCAAAAATAGGCTCGGGTGTTTTTTTGAGTTCGAGTGACATGGCTGCGCGGCCGCTCAGCACATTCCCTACAAGCTGCTCCGGCTGGGGTTGATAAATAATGATTTTGCCTTCGCTTGCCTCTATCTCCTGCGGCCATTCCAACGCCAGAGTAGGGATGCTTAACGCCATTAACGGCGCGGCCAACAAAATAAAAATCTGCGTGCGGATGCGGGCGCACAGTCGGGAATACCACTTCATAAATCACTCCTGGATTACAGCGTTAACGTAGAACAGCGGATGTTTTCGGTTTTGCCGGGTCAGGATAAGTCTAGTGTAGTTACTGCCCCTTGGCTTATAAATTGTCCTATAAAGTGGCTGTTAATTAGTCGCTAAGTTGGCCTTTAAATTGGCTTTCCAAGCCTATTTAGGTGGAAGTTTGTCGCCATAATCATGATTTTGAACCTATCTGACCGACTCAAAAAGTTGATATAGTTTGTTTGACTCTATGCTAGGATGTTTCATGTACAAACCGTCTTTCACTTATGAAGTGTTGTCGGTATGGGCAGCCAATAATAATGCCAATAATAACGAGAGCTAGACTATGACTTCTTTGAACAAATCAAACGCGACTAATAACGCTCATTCCACGAGCAAATCCCCGCTTCACGGCAGAACCATCGATAGCGAACTTGGCGATGCTGGCGATGACTGCGAGCGCAAATATCGTGCACCAGCATTGGAAAAAGGGCTGGATATTCTTGAATTACTCGCACGCCATACCTCGCCCATGACGACCTCGCAAATGGCGTCTGCACTTGGCCGCTCGGTGAGTGAGTTATTTCGTATGGTCTTGGCGTTGGAATATCGCGGGTACATCACCCAAATGCCCGACGGGCGCGATGGCTACATGCTGACCAACAAACTTTTTACGCTGGGTATTTCTCAAGGCACAGCCAAAACCCTGTTGGAAGTTGCTTTGCCGGTGATGAAAGAGCTGACGCGCGAGCTGGGGCAGTCGTGCCATTTGGTGGTGCCTTCAGGCGATCAAATCGTCGTAGTGGCACGCATGGAAAGCCCGATGGATCTCGGCTTTTCCGTGCGAGTGGGCTATCGCCGCCGTTTGATCGACACCAACTCAGGCGCACTCTTATACGGCTTTGCATCGCCCGATGTACAAGCGGGCTGGTTGCCGCAGTTATCCGCAACGGTTGATCTAGAGCGTATCGAACGCTTTTTAGCAAAGGCGCGCAAAGGTGTTGATCAGGGTTATATCCAGCTCGCCAGTGATTTTGTGGATGGCGTTACCGATTTTTGTGTTCCCATCACCGGTGTTCACGGCGCTGCGGCCGTGCTGATTATTCCGTTTATCCATATCAAATCCCAATCGATTAGCGCAGAGCGAGTGCTGGAGCGTTTGCGTCAGGCGGCAGAAAAAATTTCTCACGGCCTAGTCGATTAAAAAGTAAAAAATCATTACTGCAAAACCAGCTACAAAAAGAGACAAAACAATGAAAAAACTCCATCGCTTGGCCAGTATTGGCCTGATCACTGCTGCGCTGTTTAGCAGCCAATATCCGGCGTTTGCCGAGCAAAAGCACAATATTAATCTGTGGCCAAAGGCTGAAGCACCAATTAAAGATTCCGCCGAGTTCAATGCGAAACTTGAAACGATTCTGCAAAAAATGACGCTCGAAGAAAAAGTCGGGCAGATTATGCAGGCGGAAATTCAAACGGTAACGCCGGAAGATATTAAAAAATATCACCTGGGTTCAGTGCTCAATGGCGGCGGCTCCATGCCAAATCGCATCGACAACGCCAAACCAAAAGATTGGGTGGAATTTCTCGATGCACTTTATATCGCCTCTATGGATACCAGCGACGGCAAACAAGCCATTCCAATTTTCTGGGGAACCGATGCGGTACACGGCCACAACAATTTAACTGGTGCGACTTTGTTCCCGCATAACATGGGGCTGGGTGCAATGCACAATGCAGATTTGATTCGTCAAATCGGCGCGGCCACCGCAAAAGAAGTTCGCTCAACCGGCACCGAATGGGTGTTCGCACCAACGCTCGCGGTTGCACAAAATGATCGTTGGGGCCGCACCTACGAAAGCTATTCAGAAGATCCAAAACTCGTCGCCGAATATGCAACGGCGATGGTGGAAGGCTTGCAAGGCAAGGTGAATAGTGCGGAATTTTTAGCGGGAGACAGAGTAATCGCCACCGCAAAACATTTCCTTGCCGATGGCGGCACCGACGGCGGTGATGACCAAGGCAATGCGCGCATTTCTGAAAAAGAATTAATCAAAATTCACAACGCCGGTTACGTGCCCGCGCTGGATGCCGGTGTGCAAACTGTAATGGCCAGTTTCAGCGAATGGAACGGCGAGAAAATGCACGGCAATAAATATCTGCTGACCGATGTATTAAAAGATCGCATGGGTTTTGATGGTTTGGTTGTAGGCGATTGGAACGGTCACGGTCAGGTTCCCGGTTGCACCAACGATTCCTGCGCACAAGCGATTAATGCTGGTATCGATTTGCTCATGGTGACTTACGATTGGAAAGCCATGATTGAAAATACGCTCAAGCAAGTGAAGTCTGGCGAAATTTCCCAAGCGCGTTTGGACGATGCGGTGCGCAGAATTTTGCGCGTAAAAATGCGCGCAGGTTTGTGGGATAAAAAACCCTCCGAGCGCGCGCTTGCGGGTGATGAATCTGTTGTTGGCAGTGCAGAGCATCGCGCGATTGCGCGTCAGGCTGTGCGTGAAAGTTTGGTGTTGCTGAAAAACAACAATAAGTTGCTGCCAATCAATCCAACCAAAACCATTTTGGTGGCGGGCGATGGCGCTGACAATATCGGCAAGCAAGCCGGTGGCTGGAGTGTGTGGTGGCAGGGTGTTGCCGATGCAAAAGAAAACTTCCGTTTCCCTGGTGCAACATCTATTTACTCAGGAATTAAAACTGCCGTTGATGCTGCTGGCGGTAAATCTATTCTGTCGATTGATGGTTCATTTACCGATAAACCCGATGTTGCCATTGTAGTGTTTGGTGAAAACCCTTACGCCGAAGGCAGTGGTGATCGTGACACTTTGGAATTTGAACCTGCGAACAAAAAAAGTTTGGAACTGCTGCAAAAATTACAGGCGAAAAATATTCCAGTCGTATCGGTATTTTTATCCGGTCGCCCTATGTGGGTTAATCCGGAATTAAATGCGTCTGATGCATTTGTTGCTGCATGGCTGCCGGGTTCAGAAGGTGCCGGTGTGGCGGATGTATTGATCGCCAAGGCAGACGGAAAACCTAATTTTGATTTTAAAGGCACACTCTCATTCTCTTGGCCAAAACTGCCATTGCAAGATGTGCTCAATAAGCACCACAAAAAATACGATCCACTGTTTAAATTGGGTTACGGGTTGAATTATCAATCGCGTAATTCCAATCTGAAAACTTTGCCAGTTGATGTGGCAGGCGTTGCCAGTGGTGAGCCGCAAGACATCAACTTATATGTACGTCGCCCTTTAGAACCTTGGCATATCTTTATTGAAAACTACGAACGTCAACAAATTTTGAGCGGTGCTTTTGCGGCGTTACCAAAAGGCGATGTGAAAGTACAAACCGCTGATAAAGATGTACAGGAAGATGCATTGGTATTTACCTGGAAAGATACCTGGCGCGCAGGCATGACGCTGGAGTCCGGTGCACCATTGGATTTAACGGCGCATATGAAAACCGGTGTGCTGGCGCTTGATTTAAAAATTAATGAACTGGCCAAAGGTGGTGTTTCTTTCAAAATGGAATGCCAAAAAGAAGGCTGCGACCGCGTGGTACCTTTCACCATGGCTGCGCGTGAAATGATTGGTAAAGGCTGGCAAAAAATCTATGTGCCGCTGAGTTGTTTTGCGCAAGAGCAAGATAATTTCAGTGCAGCAACTATGCCCTTTGCGCTAGAAGTTGGCGGTGCCGGTGAAGTGGCTGTGGCCAATGTGCAGTTGCTTATCGAAACGCCGAAAAATGTCACTCTCGCCACTTGCCCGGATTACAAAACTGTTTCGGTAACGCCGGGCATGTTAAATGAGTGGTGGTCAATCGATTGGTGGCTGCCGCGTCACGAGCAAAAACTCGCCGATGCCAAAGCGATTAAAGCCAAAGGTGGAAAAATCGATCTGCTGTTTATCGGCGATTCCATCACTCAAGGCTGGGAGAAAGAAGGCGCACCTGTTTGGGATAAAAACTACGCAAAACGAAATGCCTTCGCGATTGGTTTTGGCGGTGACCGCACTGAAAACGTACTCTGGCGTTTGCAGCACGGCGCAGTGGAAAATATGTCGCCCAAACTGGTAGTGATGATGATCGGCACTAACAACACCGGTCATCGCCATGAAAATCCGGTGACTACCGCAGCTGGAATTAAAAATTTACTGGGCGAATTGCAGCAGCGTTTGCCTGAATCAAAGATTTTGTTGCTGGCAGTTTTTCCGCGCGATGAAAACCCTGATGGGCAATTGCGCCAGATCAACAATGGTGTAAACGCGATTATTAAAGATTATGCTGACAACAAGAGCGTTTTCTTTGCCGATATCAACTCTGTGTTCTTAACCAACGATGGGGTGTTGAGCAAAGAGATAATGCCGGATTTATTGCACCCGAATGAAAAAGGCTATGAGCTTTGGGCAAAGGCGTTAGAACCGCATTTGCAACGGCTTTTAAAGTAAGTTTTGTTATTTAAATTGGCGCCTTGTGCGCCGATTTTTTTAGGATGGAAGTTCACAGAAAAAAGGTTCGCCTAAAGTAATATTGACTCACAACAAACAATGACATGGCATAAATTGGATGGATTAGGTAATGTTCTATTCACCCAAGGCGTAACTAAATTAGTTTTACTTTAACCAAGGAGATAGCCTATGAAAGCCTTACTTTCAATAGTTGTTGTGGCAATAAGTGTGAGTGCGCTGTCGGCGCAGGCCGATCCTGTAAAAGTGGATATGAAAGCCGGATTGTGGGAAAACACCATGACCTGGGATGCGGACACTGCTAAGGACATGCAGGTGATGCAAGCTGATCAGATGAAAGCGGCAATGGAGCAAATGAAAGAACAGTTCGCCAATATGCCGCCCGAGCAGCGCAAACAGATGGAAGAGATGATGGCGCAAGCCGGCGTAAATGTTAATGACGATGGCGTTAGTTTGAATAACGATCAGGTACAAATTTCCTCGTCGGGTACCACCGCCAAAAGCTGTATCACCCAAGCAGAAATTGATCGCGGCGAATTACCGGATGATATGGAAGATTGTACGTCAACATTAAAACAAATCAGTGCTACGCGTTTTAAATCGACTTATGTTTGTTCCGGTGAGGAGCAGTCTTTGGGGGAAAGCGAAGTGAACTTTCACTCACCCAAACATTATTCTGGTACTGGAAAGATGGTGCAGACGATTAATGGTAAAAAGCACACCATGAATTTTAAAATGGAAGGCAAATGGCTGGGCAGTGATTGCGGCGATGTAAAACCTGCCGAATAATCAGTGCAGCATTTTTACCGCCATGCCCAGCAGTGCGCAAATTCCCAGCACGCGGATAATTCCCTGCTTCCCCCAAAACAATAATCCGCTGGCGATTACCCCAATCGCCAGCGCTATTAGATCCAGTTTTTTAATCCAGTCTGTAATTGCACCTGCACCTATCCCTTCCGGCCAAAGTGTGTGATACGCAAAAAAGAGTGCGAGGTTAATAATCACGCCCACAACGGCGGCGGTAATCGCGGTGAGTGGTGCAGTGAAATGCAAATTGCTTTTGGTGGATTCCACTAAAGGCCCGCCCGCTAAAATAAATACAAATGACGGCAAAAAGGTAAACCAGGTCACCAGCGTGGCAGCAATTGCGCCCGCTAAAAATAGTGATTCACCGCCCAGAAACTCTTGCGTGTAAGCGCCGACAAATCCAACAAAAGCCACCACCATAATTAAGGGGCCGGGAGTGGTTTCGCCCAGCGCTAAACCATCCATCATTTGTGCGGGTGTAAGCCATTGGTAGTGAGTGACTGCGCCTTGGTAAACATAGGGTAATACTGCATAAGCACCGCCGAATGTGAGTAGGGCGGCAGTAGTGAAAAACCATGCCATTTGCGTAAAACCGTGCTGCCATCCAAAAATATTTCCCAGCAGCAACATGGGAATTGCCCAGAATATTAATCCGCAGGCTAACACCAGTGTTAAGCGTTCTATGCGAAATTTGGCATGCTCTGGTGTAGGTGTTGTATCGTCAATAATCGCGGCGCCGTAATTTTTTTGATTGGCTTGATGTTTGGTGCTGGCGGCAAATAAATGCGGTGCAAATTTTCCGCCCAGCCAGCCGCTAATCCCGGCGGCTAATACAATCAACGGAAAAGGTAAATGCAGCGCAAAAATCGCCACAAAAGCGGCAAATGCGATTCCCCACAGCCAATTATTTTTTAAACTACGTGAGCCAATGCGATGCGCCGCTTGCACGACAATCGCGGCGACTGCGGGTTTGATGCCATAGAAAATTCCCGCGATCAACGTGAGGTGGCCGTAGGCAATGTAGAGCCATGACAACAAAATCAAAATAAAAAGCGATGGTAAAACAAAGAGTACACCTGCAATGATGCCGCCCCAGGTGCGATGCATTAACCAGCCGATATAGGTGGCAAGTTGTTGCGCTTCTGGTCCAGGTAAAAGCATGCAGTAGTTGAGCGCATGAAGAAAACGCTGCTCGGAAATCCAGCGGCGCTGTTCGACTAATTCTTGATGCATGATGGCGATTTGCCCGGCAGGGCCACCAAAACTGATGAAACCTAATCTCAACCAGAATTTAATGGCCTGCCATAAAGTGACAGGCGCCGGTGATGCAGAAGATGTTTGTGTGGGAGAAGATTGCATAGAGGTAGCTTATAGGGCGGGCTAGTTATTCATCATAAATGGAATGGTATTTAGCTTGCCCTAGTGTAATTGCAATAGGTGAGTTACACACCTAAACGATTGGCAAACTTCCCAACCGCATCTACCACCTGTTGGGTGCTTGATTGAATTTCAACAATTACTTCACCTGCTTCACCGGCGAGTTCCAATCCGCGCTGCGCCTGTTCTTTGCTGTGATCAATGGTCGATACCGCACCTTCGGCCAGTTTTTGGTTTTGCAAAACCACATCGACAATTTCTTTGGTCGCTTGGCTGGTGCGCGATGCCAATTGCCGCACTTCATCGGCCACCACAGAAAAGCCGCGCCCCTGATCACCCGCACGTGCTGCTTCAATCGCCGCATTGAGTGCAAGCAAGTTGGTTTGATCGGCAATACTGCTGATGCTTTTAATAATAGTGCCGATAATTTGTGACTGTTTATCGAGCGCGGCAATACTCTCTGCGGCTACATCCATTTGGCTGGCCAGCTCGCGCATCACCTGCACGGTTTGCTGCACCACAGCCGTACCTTTTTGCACGCTGGTATCGGTCCTTTGAGAGATGCTGTAAGCAGTGTCTGCTGCATCAGCAACCGCGATCTCATGGTTAACTTGATCGGTAATAATGGTTGCAAATTTAACAATTTTGTAGAGGTTGCCGTAAGCATCAATAATCGGGTTGTAAGAGGCTTCCAGCCAGACGGGGTTGCCATAGTGATCGACACGTTTAAAACGGTCGGCAATATATTCGCCCCGGTTCAGCTTTTCCCAAAATGTCTTGGTGGAGCGTTGGAGTGCAGCGATAATGTTTTCATGCTCGCGTGAGGTTTCAATGGTGCAGGTTAAATCGCTGGCGTAAACAGAAATGTATCTCACCCGGTTGTTGGTATCTTTCACTGGTTGGACAATCGCGCGCAACCAAGCTTCTTTTTTCGGCGGCCGAATAATCTGTAACGCGCCAGCCCAGTGTTCGCTTTGTTTAAGCGCGCTAGCCAAGCGGGTGAAATGCTCGGAACTTTTGGCGTGGGCGGGAACCAGATCGGTCAGGTGGCGGCCGACCAATTCGCCCGAGGCGTAATTCATTTCGCGCTCAAAATTGGCATTGACCTGTTCAATTACGCCACGCGGATCAAGGTAGAGCGCCAGCATTTCGCTCTCTAGGCTCTCTCTCACTTGGTGCATTGAGGACAATTCTTCACGAACTTCTGTCAGCTCTTCTTTAAGGGCTTTATTAAACACGATGATCACACTCCGGGAGTTCTGTATTGCAGGTAATCGGCAAGTCTGCGCCTTGCTTTAGGGGAATATTCACTATAGCAGGCGTTTCGTATCTGGCTGTGACACTGCAACTTCCGCTGTTGAGGCTGACAACCTTGTCTGTGTATGTAACTCCGCTGTCACAAACCCGTCATATAGTGTGCGCCGTCACAAATTGGCGATGGCGCAATGCCGTCGGATGATGGTTAGCGATAACGAGCAGAGACTTTGTATGTCCCCGAAATCCCATAAACACATGCATTACAACGTTGCTTTGGTTGATAAGTTATGGAATTTAAAACGGCTGTGCGAAACCCACTTAAAAATGCACATCCCGTTAAACATGGTGTTAAAGGATGACGAATACCGGGCAGAATTATTGGAAAAAGCGCTGAGCGCAAATAATGATGAGCTTACCCAGCTGGTGTGGGAAGTGCGTCAAATGGAAGATTCTATTGTCACTGCCACGCACACGGGCGACGAGTTCAAACCCAGGAAAAAAACACGCGGCACAATCAAGTTAAATTTTTTAGCTGCTGCCGCCTGTTCATTATTGCTGCTGTTAAGTGGTTATTTGCTGCGTTCGTTTTTGCCATTGGATGCAGGCGAGGTATTTGTACTGCAAGCGATTACTGAAACCCGCGTGAAGTCTGCTGTTAAACCCCAGCAGCAAGCCTATGTTCCCGGTACTCCGGTGGTTCGTTCCAACAAGCCTTTATTCCGTGTGCATGGCTCCAATACGGTGGGTGAGAAATTAACACCGCGCTTGGTTGAGTCCTATTTTATGTCGCGCGGCGCAACTGATATCAAAACCGAGCAGGGCAAGGCTCCAACGGAAAAAGCCGTGAGCGCACAGCTCAATGGCCGCATCGAATTTATTGAAATTCACGCACATGGTTCGAGCACCGCCTTTAGCGATTTACTCAATGGCACAGCTGAATTGGGTATGTCATCTCGCCGTATAAAAGAGCAGGAGCGCGAGTTGTTGCTGGCGAAAAGTGGCGATCTCTCCGAACCCGGCAGCGAGCATATTATCGGGCTGGATGGTTTGGCGATTATCACCAATAACGCCAACCCGCTGGCACAACTGTCGCTACCGCAACTGGTAAAAATATTTTCTGGCACTGTTACTAACTGGTCTGAATTGGGTGGTAAAGATTTGCCTATTACACTTTATGCGCGCGATGAAAATTCCGGTACTTGGGACTCATTCAAGAGCATGGTGTTGGAGCCCTCAAAAGCCAGTCTTGCCCAGACTGCAAAGCGGTTTGAATCCAGCACCCAGTTGTCTGACTCGGTTGCCAAAGATGAAGGCGGAATTGGTTTTATCGGTTTGCCCTATGTGCGCCGTGCGAAGCTGATGGCGATTTCATCAACAAAATCCTCCAAGGCAATTTTACCGACTCACTTTACTGTGAGCACTGAAGATTATCCGCTTGCGCGCCGTTTGTATTTTTATCTGCCGCAAAAAAATATCAACAATGAAGCTGAAGAGTTTGTGAAGTTCAGTGCAACTGAACGCGGCCAGAGCATAGTGGAAGATATAGGTTTGGTATCGCAAAACATTAAAACTGGTCAGCCGTTTCACAACAACTTTTACCCGGAAGAAATGCAAAGCCTGACTAAACACTCTCAGCGTTTATCGATCAACTTCCGCTTTAAAGATGGCAGCGATGAGCTGGATACCAAAGGGATTTCGGATTTGGATCGTCTGGTGAAATATGTTGAAGTTAACTCGCCCAAACGTGTGCAACTGTTTGGCTTCTCAGATACCGAAGGCGACCCTGCGCAAAACGGCGAATTGTCTTTGCGTCGCGCCAAAGTGGTTGAGCAGCACTTGATTGCACGCGGAATTTATCCGCTGGTAGCGCGCGGTATGGGTGAAAAAGCACCGCTGGCGAGCAGTAAATCTGAAGAAGGTCGCCGCATGAATCGCCGTGTGGAAGTGTGGATTTTGTAGGCCCTCAAATTACCCACACCCCCGCCCCATCTCCCAGAGGGAGAGGGGAGAAAAAGGCACAATCCCTCGCCCTCCGAGAGTGGGCCGGGTGAGGGCTCTGGTGGGAAGATAAACTCCCTCTCCCTCTGGGAGAGGGCTGGGGTGAGGGTCTATTTCAATTTAAAAAACTCCATCATCTGTTGCAGTTGTACCGCCTGACTGGTGAGTTCTTCGGCGGTGGAATAGAGCTCTTCTGCAGATGATGAATTTTGTTGTGTGGCAATACTGATTTGCGAAATCGCGATAGTGATCTGATTTGCGCCCATCGATTGTTCATCGCTTGCAGCAGAAATTTCCTGCACTAAATCGGCGGTTTTGCGAATCGCTGGAACAATTTCATCTAATAACTGACCCGCACTTTCAGCAAGTTTTACTGAGCCGCCAGCCAGCTCGCCAATTTCTTTTGCAGCGGTTTGGCTGCGGCCAGCCAGTTTGCGTACTTCACTGGCAACCACGGCAAACCCGCGCCCGTGTTCACCTGCTCGACCCGCTTCAATTGCAGCGTTTAATGCAAGCAAATTTGTTTGATAGGCGATGTCATCGATCACGCTAATTTTTTGTGCAATTTCGCGCATGGCGGCAACGGTATTTTTGACGGCATTGCCACCCTGATTTGCCTCGGCAGCGCTTTTGCTGGCGATGCTATCGGTCACTTTGGCGTTGTCATTGTTCTGGCCGATAGAGGCTGTGATTTCCTCCATTGATGCGCTGGTTTCTTCGATGCTCGCCGCTTGCTGGGTAGAGGATTGGCTCAAGGATTGCGCTGTTGCGCTCAGCTCTTCCGATGCGGACGAGAGTGAATCCGCTGTGGCGCGCACATCGCCAATAATTTCTGACAGGCGCGTCACCATTTGGCGAATAGCGAACAACATGCTGCTTTGATCTTTAGCTTGAGTATTGACCTGAACCGACAAATCCCCTTGCGCAACGCGGTAAATTACATCGGCGGCGTAGCCTGGTTCGCCACCTAATTGTTTGAGCAGGCTGCGCGCGATCAGATAGCTCAAGCTGACCGCAATTAAAATACTGAGTGCAATGATAATGCTGTTAAACATCAGGGTGTTTTCATAGCGCTGTGTCGATAATTCATATTCTTGTTTGGCAACTCTGACCTGTAATTTATTCAGCGCAGTGAACGCTTCATTGAGCGGATCAAAAATCGGGTAGATGCCGGTTTGGGTAAAGTTGTTCAGCTCTGCCATATTGTTGGTGCTGTACCAACTTTGCAATACTTGTAGCTGTTGATGGGTTTGCGCGATTAATGGTGTGGCCGTGTTGACCAGTTTTTTCTCATCTTCAATTAAAAATGTTGTCAGGTAATGCTCCCAAAGCGCCTCGGTTGCGGGCAGGGTTTCCTGAGTGATTTTGATGGCTTCTGCGGTGGTGAGAATTCCCTTGGCAGTTTTTTGCGGAACATCGACAAGCATTAAGGCAAAGTTATCGATAACGTCTTTTAAATCACGCATGGGCTCAACGCGATCAACATAAACCGTGTGCATGCCCTGATTGGCATCGCGCATGCCTTTTATTCCCAGAACGCCAATGACAATCATCAACACAACCAAGGTGCTGGCGAGAATGGCAAGCCGCAGCGCGACTTTCATATTGTTGAACATGGGAAGACTCCTTGCCCGTATGGAGTGAGGTTTTTATGAACCTTAGTAAGCAGCTTGGGCTTTGTCAAAAGCGGGCAGGAGGGTAGTTTTACCTAGGCGTTGCTGATTATTTGGGGCGTGAGAGCAGCCAGTTTTTGGCGCTCTCAACATCATTGAACAGGCGGCCAGTTCCCACTGAGCGGCTGGTGAGTACATCGCGAATAAATTCGGTGGTGTTGCGTGTGCGCGGATTTTTATCGACCCAAGCGATGCGATGTTTTTGCGTGATCCCTACTTTTTTAAATAGCGCAGGATGATCAAATGCTTCGGCGATAGTGACAGTTTGCAGCAGGTTTTGTTCGCCCAGCACGTTATAGCATTGATATTGCTCACAGGCCTGTGCAATGTTGCTCCACATAGTGACCGCATTGTCATAGTTGCCCATGCCTTGCACGTCCACATGTAGATAATTTTCTTCCAGATACGGAGTGATGGTGATGGTGATGGTAATGTCGTTCATATTATTCCGTGCGTGGCGATACTGGAGTGCGTAAATCTGCAACCAGTGCTCCGGCGGCGAGAATTTCCTGTTCGTGGTCTGGTTCGCGCCAGGTTTCGGCAATGCCACTGGCATACCATTCCTGCATGGCTTCAATGTTTAACAAGCGCGATAAATAATCTTTGGCTGCTCCAGTGAGTGGCAGTCCGTAGGTTTGAAAGCGAAACGCAACCGGCGTAAAAAACGCATCCACAGCGGTAAATGTATCGCCTGCTAAAAAAGCACCACCAAACTTCGCCAAGCCTTCATTCCAGAGTTCATTAATGCGGGCGATGTCTTTTTGCAGTGCGGGCGATATCTCGTTCATTTGAATACGATGGCCACAGCTCATGCCGCAGGTGTTGCGCAGGGCTTGAAAGCCCGAATGCATTTCGGCACTTGCAGAGCGCGCCCATGCGCGTGCGGATTTATCGGCAGGCCAGACTTGCGGATAACTTTCAGCAAGGTATTCCACAATCGCCAAGGAATCCCACACGGTTTGCTCGCCATCTTGCAGGCAGGGAACTCGGCCATTGGGCGAAAAACTGCGGTAGCTATTCCAGCTGCTGCCGGCGCTAAGTGGATGGATTTGTTCAGTAAAAGGGATGTTCAGTGTGCGCATCAGCACCCAGGGGCGCAGCGACCAGGAGGAGTAATTTTTGTTGGCAATATGCAATGTAAACACGGTGTCGCTCCTTGTGCTGCTTAAATTGTAGTCAGGTTGTCGCCTGAATTGTCGCTTAAATTATCACAGTTCCTGTGCAACAAAATGCAAACATTAACCAAAGATAACAAAAAGCCAGCCGAAGCTGACTTTTGTCATTGCGAAATGGTTATTCGCAGGAGGCGAGCGCGTTAAGACTCCAATCGATGGCTTCGCGGTAGTGGTGTTCGGGCAGTAAATCGCCCAGTAAGACTAGTGTTTCGCGGATTTCGGTGATATTGCTGCTGACGATATTGATATGGCCAACTTTGCGCGCCGGGCGCACATCTTTGCCGTACCAGTAAACGCGCGCGCAGGGCAGATCGCGCCACGCCGGGTTATAGTCAGTGCCGATCAAATTGATCATAACGTTCTGGCCAATCACTTGCGGCTGCGGGGTGGCCATATTGGCGACGGCGCGCAGGTGATATTCAAACTGGCTGATGCTCGCGCCCGCTTGCGTCCAGTGGCCTGAGTTGTGTACGCGCGGCGCTAATTCGTTGATGAGCAGCTGGTCGCCCACACGGAAAGTTTCCATCGCCATCACGCCCACATAATCAAGTGCGTTCAAAATCTTGCCGAGCATCTCTTCTGCTTGTGCTTGCAGTGGTTGCAGGCGCGCCAGAGGTGCAACAGAAGAATAGAGGATGCCGCTCAAATGCAGGTTCAGGGTGAGCGGATAAAACACGCATTCGCCTTGCTGGTTGCGCACGCCTACAACCGAGATTTCTTCGTCAAAGTTGATGGCTTGTTCTGCGATAGCTTCGCCTTGCCAGTCGTCGGGCACTTGATCGTCATCGGTGCGCAGCCAGTGTTGGCCACGGCCATCGTAACCGCCGGTGCGACGCTTGAGCAGCACGCGCTCGCCCAGTTGATCGCGCAACTCGTTAGCGGTGATGTCGTTAGCGACATTGCGCCAAGGCGCAGTGGCGATACCGAGTGAATCGATCAGTTCTTTTTGGGTTTTGCGATCCGCCAAACGGCCAAACACGTTTTGGTTGATAAAGCGTGGGTGCTGGGCGAGGGCATGTGTAACCAGTGTTTCCGGCCATTGCTCGCGCTCGGCGGTGACCAAATCGGTCGGTGCCAATGCCGGGGCTGTTGCTTCATTTATATCGACCGGGCATACATCCAGCGCCAGTGGCATACCGGCGTGTTTGAGCATCGCGCCCAATTGGCCTGCACCTAAAACCCAAATTCGTTGACTCATGGCGAACCTCTTTTTAGTCGCTTGGGTTATTGATCGCGTGGGTCTGGATTGTCCAGTACGGATTGCGTCTGATCGTGACGGAATTGGTCGATCTTGGTCGCCAGCGCTGGATCAGTCACTGCCAGAATCTGACAGGCCAACAAACCAGCATTAAATGCACCGGCTATACCAATCGCCAAGGTACCTACCGCAACGCCTTTTGGCATCTGCACGATAGAGTAAAGACTATCTACGCCGCTCAGGGCTTTGCTTTGTACTGGCACGCCCAATACCGGCAAGCGGGTGTGAGCCGCAACCATGCCCGGCAAATGCGCCGCGCCGCCAGCACCGGCGATAATCACGGCATAGCCGTTATCCACCGCTGTTTCGGCGAATTCAGTGAGTTTTTGCGGAGTGCGGTGCGCCGACACAACCTCGGTGTGATATTCAACACCCATCTGCTCCAGTATTTCTACCGCCGCCTGCATGGTCGCCCAATCGCTCTTGGAGCCCATTATCACCGCTACTTTTCTTGCCATAACACGTGCCTGAATGTTTAAAACTGGATTGTTTTCTGCCCAAAAAATGGTCAGGAATTAGAAAAAAGGCGCGCATCTTAGCACGATGCCAGCAGGATTCCGAATGCAAAAATAGGCTGAAACTTGACTGATTTATAGATGAATGACTAAATTGATCAAAATGTTCAAATTAATCAAATTGAGCGAGGTGAAAAATGGAAACCTTGACTGCCAGTGATGCCAAACGCGAATTTGGCGATCTCTTATTAAAAGTACAAAGTCAGTCCGTTTGCATTAACAAAAATGGCAGGCCGGTCGCAGTGGTCTTGTCTTACGCTGAGTACGAACAACTTGCTGCCCACAAAGCTGCGCAACTCAAAGCGCAGATTCAGCAAGGTATTGCTGATTTAGAAGCCGGTCGAGTCGCGAGTGGTAACGATGTCCTTGAGCGTCTGCGCCAGCGAGTGAAGTAATGGCCAATTTTTATTTCACGGAGCAAGCAGAGAAGGATTTGGAAGCCATTATCGATGTCACCCTCCAGCGCTGGGGAAGCGCTCAATTACATACTTATATAGATACATTGCAAGAAACTGCCCAGATACTTGCCGATAACCCTCTACTTGGCACTGAGCGCGATGATTTATTGCATGGATTGCGCAGCTTTCCTTATCAATCGCATCTACTGTTTTATGTGATTCAGCAAGAGGGAATTACCATTGTGCGCGTGTTGCACTCATCCGTGGATGTGGCGCGATATTTTTAATTAATCTTCGGATCAGCCTCTACAGCCACTGGGCATTTGTATGATCAGGCCGTAACATGGTGACGTTTTCTCCCCTCCCAGCTGTGTGACCCCCGATATGATTATTCGCCCGAAATTGCACTGGTTCCGCATGTTATTTGTGTGGCGCGGCTCTTTGCTGACGCGCATTCTTCCCCAGCTTTTTATCTTGGTTGCGCTTGCCACTGCAATCGTAGTGATCAGGCGTTGCTGCCCCGGTTTTTTG
Organism: Cellvibrio chitinivorans; assembly: GCF_035117775.1. Taxonomy (NCBI): domain Bacteria; kingdom Pseudomonadati; phylum Pseudomonadota; class Gammaproteobacteria; order Cellvibrionales; family Cellvibrionaceae; genus Cellvibrio; species Cellvibrio chitinivorans. The sequence continues at coordinate 353,529 of NZ_JAYKKN010000003.1, read as the reverse complement.
CCGGATTTAACGCCCATTCCGTTTACCCTGCTGGGGATTGCGCTGGCAATCTTTCTGAGCTTCCGCAACTCGGTCAGCTACGACCGCTTTTGGGAGGCGCGCAAACTGTGGGGGGCGGTGCTGAATGAAACCCGCGCCTTAACCCGCCAGCAACTCACCGCCGCCGATGCCAGCGACGAACAAAATCGCCAATTTGTTTATAGCTTGATCGCATTTGTTCACGCATTGCGCGCGCAATTGCGCCATACCGACGCCACGCCCGCACTGCAAAAACTGCTGCGGCCCGAGGCGCTGGAACGGGTGATTAATGGGCGATTCAAATCGGAGTTGGTGGTATTGGATTTAGCGCAGCAATTGAAAATCATGCGCCAGCAAGAGCAGATTTGCCCGATTTTATTTGCACGTATGGATCAGCATTTATCGCAACTCAGCGCCTGCTTGGGTGGCTGCGAGCGCATCGCCAGCACACCTGTGCCTTTTGGCTACTCGGTGATATTGCATCGCACCGTATACACCTACTGCTTTTTATTGCCGCTGGGATTGGTCGCAACCTTGGGCGCGATTACGCCGGTGATAGTCGCCTTTGTTGCCTACACCTTTCTGGCGTTAGAGGCGCTAGCGGAAGAACTGCAAGACCCGTTCGGCACCGAACCGAATGATCTGGCGCTGGATGCCATGACCAACATGATCGAATCTGCATTGCGTGAAATGATTGGCGAGCCGACCGAGCCACCAGCTCCGGTTCCTCATAGCTGCATAGTGACTTGATGTGGCGGCAGATAGTGACTTGATGCGGGGTGGGGGCGCAGCAGGGTAATCAGCTGTAATTCAGGTTGGCATTCAATTCTTCTATAGTCTTTACTTGTTTGATGTGGGCGCCGCACATTAACCAATTCAAGCTGCGCTTTTTATTCAATAAAAAAATGGTTCGTTTTTGGTCGCTTCAGGCGGCAAAAGGTGGTTTATGCGCGTTAAGCCCCGTGACCTTTTTCTCGTGTTTTCTGCTGTTTTTATCGCCTCATTACTCGGTATCCTCGCTCGCCCGAGTGGATTAATCGCTGCTTTTTGGCCTGCTAATGCGATTCTGCTTGGTTTGATGGTGCGCGATCCACGCCGTGCGACGCTGATCTACTGGTGTGTGGCCGCCTTCGGCAATATCGCAGCTGATCTGTTGATGGGCAGTAGTCTGTTTCGGTCATTAATCCTCACTGCTGGCAATCTGGCCGGGATTATCCCTGCGACCATGCTCTATCACCGTCTGAGTATTGAACATCGCCGTTTGCAGCGGCCCGACTCCATGATCCGCCTCGCGCTCATCGCACTCTTTGCCTCTGTCTGCTCCGGAATTGTTGGCATGTTTGCCAACCCTGTGTTGTTTGATGGCTCTGTGCTCGATGGCTTTTTGATCTGGATGAGTGCGGAGTTTGCCAACTACCTGTGTATTTTGCCGGTGATGCTTGCTTTATCCGGCTTGCGTGATCGGCGGGCGCAGCCCATGCAGGAACAGTTGCGCCGCTTGTTGCCGTTACTGGCATTTATCGCCGGCATTGTGCTGAGCCATGTTGTGCATGGCCCGGCGGCGCTTTCATTTCCTATTCCGGGTTTGTTGTGGTGTGCGCTGGTTTATCGTGTGTGGACTACGGCGGTATTGTCGCTGGTGTATAGCCTGACGATTCAAGTGGCGGTGGTGCTGGGCGATGTTGATTTAGGCGTGCAGATGGACAGCATGTTATCGCTGCTGTCATTTCGTATCGGGGTGGCACTGATGGCGATGGCTCCAGTGATGGTAGCTGGTGCCATCGCCAGTCGCGACCGTCTGCTGAAATGCTTGCAGCACACGGCAACCCATGACGCTCTGACTGGCGTGCTCAATCGTGGCGGATGGTTGGAGCGTGCTGAATTGATGCTGGAAGAGCAGCGCGCCAGTCGTCAGCCGATTACTGTCATGCTGCTGGATCTGGATTATTTCAAACGAATTAATGACCGTTATGGTCATGATAGTGGCGATATTATCCTGACCGGTTTTGCCCGCTCCGCTGCGCAATCGTTACGCAGTACTGATTTGTTTGGTCGCTTTGGCGGGGAAGAGTTTGTCGCGCTGCTGCCCGGCTGTAGCAGAGAAGCTGCGCAGCAAATTGCAGAGCGCCTGTGTTCACAATTTGCCAGCCAAACATTTGTCATCGCCAATGGTGAATCCTTGCAGGCTACGGTAAGTGTCGGTGCTGTTTTTCAACAGAATATCAGCAGCTCGCTGCACGAATTAATCAAGCGGGCAGATGAAATGCTTTATCAAGCCAAGGCCGATGGACGCAACCGCGTAGTGTTTGCAACACCTGGCGATTAGCATCCGTTTCAGCCTTGTTTGCGTGTTAATTCAGTTCGGGTGTTTCCCAATTTACCCAGCGTGAAATTTCCACCGGAAAAGTGCTGTCCGTATTTTGGACTTGCGTATTTATCGCTTCATCGCCCAGTAAAAATTTTTGTACAAACGCATCAACGTAGGCTTGTTGACTGGCAGGTAAATAGCAATGGTTGTGACCACCTACTTGCGATACACCCATATTGTCGCTCGCACCCAGCGCTTTCCAAATTTCCTGCGCGATAACCGCAGTGGTGTAAGTGCTTTGGTTGCCCAGCCACTCCATAGTTGTATTTTCAACGACTAATAATCCGCGTGGGGCGATTAGACCCATCACGCTGTGGTGATCAAATGGCAGCTTGGTTGCCGCTTCACTGAATATTTTAAATCGCTCCGTAAACCACACATTTTCAGTAACAATTTGGCGCAGGGTTTGTACGTTTTGCCCGGCTGCTAATTGCGCATCAGAAATACGCCAACTCGCTGCACCACCGGAGCCAGATTCTTGCATGATGGTCAGTGCAATACGCTCGTCCAATGCACCGGCAATCAGCGCGCCCTTACCATTACGTGAACAACCGGTTACGCCCAAACGATCAGAGTTGATAAGGGAATTGTTTGAGGTTTGTAGTACATCAATTAATCGGCTTACGCCCCAAGCCCATGCCGTCATGGCGCTGGCGCTATGGTCGCTACCGTAGATCTCATAAAACTTTCCCTTCCCGCGCGAATCACCATTTTGCTGTTCGCCCAACAGATTGTTGGGGAATTGAATTACGGCAATACCTTGTTGTGACAGCGCCTCATTATTTAGATAGGAATTGCCAATGCCGATCATCGCGGGGTAAGGCGCTGTTCCGGTTGCAGGAAGAATGATATTTGCCTCGAATGAAATTGCTTTGCCATTTTCATTCACAGTGACGATGATTTTTTCGTTGCTGATGGTGCCGCTCACCTGTGCTGGCGCTGGCGGTTTTAAACCCAACTCGTAGTGCTGCACTTGCGCGGCAATTTCTGCGCGTCGGCATGGCCATTGTTGTTTTTGCGTGACGGCTGTTCCGTCGCCAAATACAAATGGATTGGGCAGGGTGGCTATAGGCGGCAGATCGGCAAAGTCCGATAGCACTGGCGCGCTGTAATCGCCCGCAATCATTTCACTAATGCTTGAGCTTAATGCTGTAGATGAAATCGCCGCAGATGATGTATCTGTTGTGCTTGCGTTGCCGCCATTCCCACCGCAACTGCCAAGCACAAAAACAAGGGCTGAAAAGATTGAACATTTAATTAAAACTCTCATTCGCTGTTTCCTTAAGGTAAGGGTTGTTATTGCTATGAGAGGTTGTGTTTGAGTAAAACTTTTATCGTTGTGGCGCCACCATAAAATGTTCAACCCTGATCTGCAATTAGCTAAACAAGACTTATCACTTCACACGGTCGCCATAACGAATGGTCTGTAGCTTGCCCCGAGCGAAATACAGATGGGTTACAAATTTTCCTTTTGCCGGTGTGTAAGTCCAAATATCAACATTCTCACAAGTCGCAATGGCTGTGTTGTTTTGCACATTGTTATCGCCATTTTGCACTCCCTGTGGTTGTGTGGACAGTGCAATAGGTTCGCAGTAGGTATCGGTCACTAGCGGCGCACCACATATATTCAGAACATCCGCTTTGGTATCCCCAATCTGCGCAAGCGCGCCACCACAGCGCAACGACTCCGCAAAACAGCTGCTGGATACACCCGCGAAAAGAGTCAAGCCAATAGCAAAAGTCGTAAAACCGTTCATCGCAATCTCCTTGGTTGAATAATCGATTCACTCTATTCCTTGCGGCTGAATCTGGTATGAATTGGAGTCGTAGGTTGGGCAGCTATGCCCAACATTTTCACATCAATACAAAAATGTTTTTTCAAATAAAAGTTGGGCATTGCTGCCCAACCTACCTTAATAAATTTTTAAATCCCGCCCATTAATTCCACCATCCAGTAATAAACCGGAATTCCAAGCAGCACATTCAGCGGAAAGGTGATGCCGAGTGAAGCGAATATTGCTAATCCCACATCCGCATCTTTTATCGCCGCTTGAATCGCTGCGGGGGCTGCGATGTATGACGCGCTGGCGGTGAGGGCGGAGAGGATTAGTACGCTGCCTTGAGGCAAACCTAGGGCGATGCCTGCTAGTGCGCCGACTATTGCTAATGCCAATGGCGCGATTAGTGCGAAGGTGACCAGCTTCCAGTGCTGCCAAGGGAAGGGGGCTAAATGCTTGGATGCACACACTCCCATCTCCAACAAAAACAGTGCGAGCAGGGCTTTGAAGGCGCCGAGGAAGAGGGGGGCTATGTCTTTGCTGCCTTCGGCGCCGTAGAGGTAGCCGATGATCACGCCGCCGGTCAGTAACACAACGCCACGGCTGGTGAGCGCTTCGTGCCATACGCCTTTCATGTTGCTGCCACTGCCTGTGGCGCGTTTGTAGAGCAGGATTCCCACCACAATCGCGGGCAGCTCCAGCAATACCAGGTAGAGCGTGGTTTGCGGGGCGATGCTCAGGTTGTGCGATTCTGCGTAGGCGAGTGCCACCGCAAAAGTACCGGCGCTGGCGGAGCCATAGTGAGCGGCGATGCTGGCGCTATTGGCGGCGGTGAGCTGCACGAACTTGCGCAACAGTGGATAGAGTGCGAGGGGAATGGCTATGCCGAGCAGAATCACGGTGATCACTTCCGGCAGCAGTTGCCAGTGCATGTTGCCGTGCAGCGCGAGGCCGCCTTTGAGGCCGAGGGTCAGCATAAGCAGAATACTGAGGGTGTCGTAAGCCGCTTTGGGGACTTTAAGGTCGGACTTGGCGACCCCGGCGATAACGCCGAGAAGGAAAAACATAATCACTATATTGGGCATGGCTGGTCTCCGGTGGGCTTGTTTCCGGGCGCCATTGTCGTCAGTAGCATCAATAGAAGATAATTAATGTTTAAATAATTTTATATTTACGATTATCTATATTCTGCTTGCGAGGAGGTGCTTATGAACATCCGCCATCTGACTTTCCGGCTGTTGCAGGTTTACAGTGCAGTGGTACGCACTGGGTCGATTTCGCAAGCGGCGGGGCAGTTGCATCTCACCCAACCAACGGTTTCCTTGCAGATCAAGCGCCTGACCGAAGCGGTCGGCGAGCCTTTGTTGGAAGTACGCGATGGTCAGTATCAGCCGACTTTTGTGGGGCGCGAGTTGTACCACGCGGCACAGGATGCGCTCACGCGCTTTGACGACTTCAATGATTTTTTAAGCGATGCCGCCCAAGGCACCAAGGGGCATTTTGGTATCGGAGTCGTGACGACGGCCCAGTACGTTTTGCCGCGTCTGCTCAGCCCCTATGCGCTGCAATATCCGGCGGTGGATGTGACTTTCAATATCGGCAACCGCGGCCATGTGTTGCAGCGCTTTCAAAATCAGCTGGATGATCTTTATCTATTCAGTCATCCACCTACGGGCGACCATGTGGTAAGTGCGCGCTTTTTGCGCAACCCGCTGGTGCTTATCGCCCCGCTACAACACTGGGCGGCGCAGCGGGATGAGGTGGAATTTTCCGAGTTGGCCAACGAGCGGTTTTTAATGCGTGAACCGGGCAGTGCGACGCGCATGGTGTTTGAAAACTGGCTGCGTGAGCAGAATTTCCAGCTTCACAAAACCTTGCAGATCGAAAGTAACGAAGTCATTCGTTTGAGCGTGGAGACGGGCTTGGGGTTGGCGGTGATGTCGGAACACACTTTGGCGCAGCGTGCTGACAGTAAGGTGGCGATTATTAAGGTGCGCGATTTTCCGCTCACCAGTCACTGGTATCTGGTGCGTCACGGCGACCGGCGCTTGCCGATTGCGGCACATAATTTTATCGAGTTTATGAACACCCATTTGGGCGAGTGGATGGAGGCGAAATACATTCTTAACGAGCTGGATGCCCTCTTGGGCACCCGCTCATAAAGACGATTAAGGTTGGATCAAACGCACATCAGTCATGTTTTTCAGCACATCGCTTTGCGTCTCGATCAGCTCATCGCCCTCTTGATCGATAAACAAAACCGCCAGCTGATTTTCGTTGGCGACTTTCACGCCCTCTTTGCTGCCCAAGCACGAAAACGCCGTTGACCAGGCGTCCGCCAGTGTTGCGTTTTCCAGCAAAATTATTGCGGATACGGTGCTGTGTTCAACAGGCTTACCGGTGCGCGCATCGATGATATGGCTGTAGCGTTTGCCGTTGCTATCAAAGAAGTGGCGATAGGTGCCTGAAGCCATTAGTGACATAGGTTTGCCGGTGTCGAAGCTGGCGATCTTGTACATCTTGCGCTCATCCGGTAGCGGTTTTTCCAGCGCTATACGCCATGCCTCGCCATCCGGTTTTTTGCCGTTAATTTTCAGTTCGCCGCCAATCTCAGCCATATAAATTTCAATGTCGAACTGTTCAAGAATCTCGACTATGCGCGTAACGGCGTAGCCTTGGCCAATAGAAGATACATCGATACGCAAGCTGGGGATGTGTTTGCGTAGATGGGTGGCATCAACCGTTTCCAGATTATCCAATCCGATCACTGCCATAGTTTGTGCAAGGTCAGCATCACTCGGCGGGCTGAATACATCTTTCTTAAAACCCCACAAATCAAACAGCGGTTTTATGGTGAGGTCGTAGCAGCCATTGCTCGCGCGATGAATTTTGCGCGCATCTTCTACCAGCGCAACCAGCTCAGCATCCACCTCGATGCTATCTGTGCTTTGCTGCGCATTAAATTGCTCGATCACTGAATCATCGCGATAGTTGGATAAGACTTTATCCATACGCGCCAACTCATCATCAACCGCTTTTTTAACGGTGCTTGCATCAGCGTCGGAGTCTGCGGGCAGCTCAAAGCTGATGTGATAAGTCGTGCCCTGCGCAAAGCCTTCGATTTTGGTGATTTCAGGGGTTTTGCTGCATCCAAACATCAATGTGCTGGCGGCAATGAGTGCGAGACTTTTTAGTGCGGGGCTTTTTAGTACAGGACTTTTGAAAAATTGCATAGTCATAGTTCCAGTAGTGAGTGAACTTGCAGGCGCCGTAGCGCCTTATGTAAAGCTATTTCGGTTTACTCCGGATCAGCTTCGCCGCCGTAAGCAGCGAGTAGGGCAGCGATAAAGTTTTTCAGTTCCATCGCCATAATCGCAAAGTCGGCATCGAATTGTTCCGCTTTGCTTTCTGGGTTGCGCTCGTTGGCTTTATCGCTAATTACATCTTCAAACTTCAAACGTTTGATGCCGAGTTGATCATCGACGATGCAACTGATGGACTCTTTCCACACCAGCGCAATTTTGCTCACATGCATACCGCTTTCGAGATGATTTCGAATTTCGCTCGCGGTGAGGTCCTGCTTTTTACAGCGAATCACGCGGCCATCTTTCGCAGCCTGTAATTCCACTTCTTCGCCCAATTCAAACTGATGCGGCGCTTCGCTTTCACGCAGCCAGTGGGTCATCACTTGCGTAGGTATATTTTTTGGGGCGATAGGCAGGCAACGCAGACTACCAAGTGCTTCGCGCAATTTGCTGAGCAAATCTTCCGCGCGCTTGGCGGACGAGGAATTCACCACAATCATCTTTTCTTGTGGCGCGATATACGCGAAATCCAGCGATGAACGAGTAAAGGCTTTGGGCAGCAGCGAGAAAATAATTTCGTCTTTCATTGTGTCGCGCTCTTTGCGACCAATCGGACGCGACTCTGCTTCGCTAAGGGCGAGCACTTTTTCTTCAAGCTGTTCTTTGACTACGCCGCCGGGCAGAATTTTTTCCTGCTTCTTCGCGCAAATCATAATGTAGCCATTGGTCACGTGAATAAATTCGCTGCCGTGGCGGCCGAGCGGAAATTCAAAACCGTAACGCATTGGGTCGAGACTGCCGCAGGGGTTAAAACAAAACTCGGCCAGCTTCTCATTTAATTCTTCAGCGGAAATAGTCCACTCTTCGGTCAGGCGATACAAACGTAAATTTTTAAACCACATGGAGAATCCAACAACAGAATAGGTTTTTATTTAAGAGGAGATGAATTACTTGGCGGCGATGAAGCATGGGGTTCGGGGTGATCTTTGAGACCGTATGCGGCATGGATGCCGCATCCGAGCCCCCAGGGATGGGTTTACGGCGTGTCGAAAAAGGTCACCCCGAAACCCATGCTGGTGGTTATTTCAAACTGAAAATCAACCAACAATATCAATCAACTCAACATCAAAAATCAGCGCTGAGTAAGGCTTGATACTGGCACCCGCACCACGCTCACCGTAGGCAAGGTTGTAAGGGATGTACAAGCGGTACTTGGAACCCACTGGCATCAATTGCAGAGCTTCAGTCCAACCGGCGATAACACCGTTAACCGGGAAGTCGATTGGCTGGCCACGATTCACAGAAGAATCGAACACAGTGCCATCGATCAAAGTGCCGTGGTAATGAGTTTTCACTTTCGAGGTCGCGGTTGGAATCGCACCAGTACCCTGAGTGATCACTTCGTACTGCAAGCCAGATGCAGTCACAGTAATGCCATCTTTTTTAGCATTCTCAGCCAGGAAAGCTTCGCCAGCCGCAGCCAACACTTTGCTTTGCTCAGCTTCTTTCGCTTGCATTTGCGCGTTGATCGCCTCAAACGCCGCTTGCATTTGCTCGTTGCCAAAGGGCATATCCACGCCTTTCAGAGCATCCATAACGCCTTGCGCCACAGCCTCTGGCGATACACCGTCAAACGGATTGCTGGCGAGTTGATCGCCCATTTGGCGGCCAATACCGTAGCTCACCAGTTCTTCGTTCGTCTTGTACTGAGTAGACATAAAATCATTTCCGCTAAATAAACAAGGCCGCGCAGTCTAGCAGATCATGCGGCAGAATCCTTATTGGATTCGGGCTCAGCGTCAGGATTCGACAGTTGTGCGTGCAATGGTTGATCGGGATGTACATGCACTTCGCGCATAAAAATCCCCCAAAAGACGATAAAAATCGCGGCGACCAAAGGCCCTACCACAAAGCCATTGATACCAAATAATGCCAATCCGCCAAGGGTGGATAAGAGCACAAGGTAATCGGGCATTTGGGTGTCGCGGCCAACCAGAATCGGGCGCAGGATATTATCGATCAAACCAATTACGCCCATGCCGAAGCCTGCCAAGACTATCGCTTTCACGGTATCGCCAGAGGCCAAAAGGTAGATGGCTACTGGTGCCCAGACGATGGCCGGGCCAACCGCCGGAATCAGCGACATCATCGCCATTACCACCGCCCACAAGAGCGCGCCGGGAATACCGAGCGCCCAAAAGATCAGACCGCCGAGACTGCCCTGAACAATAGCGATAACAAGGTTGCCCTTAATGGTGGCGCGGGTTACTTCGGCAAATTTGGCAAACAATAAACGCTCGCGGGCATCGCCCATTGGCAGGGCGCGAATGATTAGCTCAATCAGACGCTCACCATCGCGCAGCAGGAAAAAGGTCAGGTACAACATCAAACACATATTCAGCAGCAAGCTGAAGGTGTTCTGACCAATGCTCAGGGCATTTTGCGCCAGCCACTTACCGCCGCTCATGGTGACGTTTAACGCACCTTCTTTGACCTTGGCAAAATCGAGACCGACGCGCTCCAGCGAGTGTTGAATGGTAGGGAAGGCGGTGCGTACCTGATCTATGTATTGACCGGGTTTAATCTCGCCATCCTCAAACTTTTGATAGTAGTTAGCACCTTCGGCCACTACCGAGCTGATGAGCACAGTGACGGGCAGCACGACCACCAAAATACACGCCAATAACGTCAGTAGCGAGCAGGTATTTACTCGCCCCGGATAGCGCTGTAGCAGTTTGCGCTGCATGGGATAAAAAATAATGGTGATGGCACAGGCCCAGAAAATAGTGCCGAAGAAGGGTTTTAAGATCATTAAAAACCCGAGGGTTACGAGTATCAAAAACAGAAGAAAAGTACGTGTTTCCAGTTGCGGCATAGCACTGATCCTTGGATGAGAAATCTTTATGGAGAAAGGCGTGGCTCGACTATACGGGAGCCGCTGCGCAGGAGCCAGTACCCCGCGTCATCCTTGTGCGGTAAACCAAGCGCAAACCAGTAACTTGTAGGCGATGAATACTCAGGACTTATCGGAAGGATTGCTACAGCTGGATTTGTTGGGGGTATCACAGCTGCTGCATCCACCACAGGCAGCGGATTTTTTTGCGGGGAACAACCAGCGGCGCACTAAAAAGTACACCGCCGCGAGGACGCATAAGCCAACAATCACTTCTTGCCAGGGAATGTCTTGCCACATAAATGCCTCCTAAAACCTTGGTGTTAGCTGACCAGTATGCTGGCGATTTGGAAAGTCGCCCAAGCGGCAAAGTAAGCCAAGCCAAATAAATAGACAGTAAAAAACGCGGTCGATTTCATCGAGTTGGTTTCGCGTTTTACCACCGCAATTGTGGCCAAACATTGTGGCGCATACACAAACCATGCGAGATACGCAAAAGCGACTGGCAACGACCAGCTGGCATTTATCGCTGCACCCAAAGCAACATCAATTGACTCTTCACCTACTGCATACACAGTTGCGAGTGCAGCAACGGCGACTTCACGTGCGGCCATCGCCGGAATCAGCGCAATACACATCTGCCAGTTAAAGCCCAGCGGCGCAAACAGCGGCTGCATAAAGTGACCTAGCTGGCCGGCAAAGCTGTAGTCGATTGCGGGCATGGTGGCGTTTTCCGGCGCGCCGGGGAAGGTGGCGAGAAACCAGATCACAATGTTCAGCGCCAGAATGATGGTGCCTACGCGACGCACAAAAATCCAACCGCGCTCGCGCAATCCGATCAGCAGGTGATAGGCCATCGGCAGGCGATAGCTAGGCAGTTCCAGCAGCAGCGGGTAATGCTCGCGCTCCTTACGGCGGCGCATAATCCAGGCGATCAGCGCTGCGCTGATAATCCCCGCCAAGTAAAGAGCAAACAAAGTCAAACCTTGTAGGTTGAACATTCCCCATACGGTTTGCTCGGGGATAAACGCGCCGATAATCAACGCGTAAACCGGCAGGCGCGCGGAACAGGTCATCAGTGGCGCCACCATAATGGTGATAAAGCGCTCGCGCGGATCAGAGATGGTGCGGGTCGCCATAATGCCGGGAATCGCACAGGCAAAGCTGGAGAGTAACGGAATGAACGAGCGTCCGGACAAGCCCAGTCCGCGCATGGGGCGGTCGAGCAAAAATGCCGCGCGAGTCAGATAGCCAGTATCTTCAAGCAGCAAAATAAAGAAGAAGAGGATGATAATTTGCGGCAGAAACACTAATACGCCGCCAACGCCCGCGATCAAACCATCCACAATAAAGGCTTTTAGAATGCCGTCGGGCATAGTATTGCCGACCAGCTCGCCGAGTGAGCCGAAAATGGTTTCGATTAAATCCATCACCGGCGACGCCCAGGCAAATACCGCCTGAAAAATCACAAACAGAATACTGAACAGAATCGCCAAGCCCAGTACCGGATGCATCACCACGCTGTCGAGGCGATCCTGCCAGCGGGGCAGGGTTGGCGGCTGGATAACATGTTGCTGCATGAGGCTTTCGATTTCAGCGTAAAGCGCTTCCACCGATTCCTGACGATCGCTCAGGGTGAGGCTCTGCTCGCCTTCTGGCAGTGCGGGCTGTTGCGCCCGCTCATCCATAAATGCGCGCAATTCGCTAACACCTTGGCTGTTAACTGCAACAGTTTCGATAATCGGCATGCCAATCGCTTGGGAGAGCGCAGCAGTGTTAATGCTAATACCGCGGCGTTTGGCTTCATCCATTTGGTTGAGCGCCATGACCATAGGGCGATTCAGGCTTTTCAGCTCCATCACCAAGCGCAACCCCAAGCGCAGATTGCAGGCATCGACTACGGCGATGAGTAAATCCGGGCGGCGCTCACCGGCGAGCTTGCCGAGGATCACATCGCGCGCGACCTGTTCATCGGGAGAGGTCACAAACAAACTGTAGGTGCCGGGTAAATCCAGCAATTCAGCGGCTTTGCTCAAACCGGTCACCATACCGGAGCGGCGCTCAACGGTAACGCCGGGGTAGTTAGCAACCTTGGCGCGGGCGCCGGTCAGGCGATTGAATAAAGAGGTTTTACCGCAATTGGGATTGCCAATCAGCGCAAAGCGAATAGGGGCGGACATTCTTGCTACCTGAGGTTGCTAGCCTGCATCCAAGCGAAAGAGCAGGCGGTATCGATTAAGGATGATTAGGAACGAATAACTGCACTAATAATTAGAGTTGAATAGGCTCAACACAGATTTTGGCTGCCTCAGCGCGGCGCAACGCAAACTTGGTGCCGTTCACTTGTACCGCCAGCGGGTCTGAACCCAGCAGACCAAAGCCGATGACTTTTAATGGTGCTCCGGGTAAAAAGCCCAATTCTTTCAGACGTAAGGCAACACGTTCATCCTGAGCGCCGAACAAAGGTTGATCAATTAATCCGGTTACGCGCACAGTCGCGCCGCGGGCGCATTGATCAAGGCGAAGGCTTTCGCCAGACGGGGCAGTATTCATGGCTAATATCTTGTTTGTAAATGAGATTGATTATTAGCGAGAATACTGTATTTGCCGCCAAGCCGCAATTTGCGCTTGGCGGCTTTACCTTCCTTACCTATTTTCCAAGCGGTTGTAATCCAGTATTGCTGCTTCATCAGGATCAGTTTGGCGATAGAGTTTGTGCACTAAATCGCTAACCGCCCAAAAATCGCTGCTGCTGCGGCGCACGCCGTAAATATCGCGCAGTACCCGGTAATCCTGCTCTGAATTCAGTTTTTGCACGCGGTTGATGAAGTCGTCCATCTGGTGCTCTTCCACTTTCATAAAACTATTGGGGTAGGCGCCAATCACGCCCTGAGCGATAGTCAGGTTGTCCTCACTGGGAATGCGGCGTTCATCTTCACCGAATAATGACGACAGGTTGGTGTAAGCGTTGTTATGCACAAGAGTGAACAGCCCCACCTTGGGTACATAAATGATGGTGGTCTGCGGTAAAAAGCTGATGGGCTTGCCGCGCGTATTTTGCAGCTTCTCATAGCGTGCGCGTTTGTGTTCCGGCAGCGCAGGCGCACGTATGTTGTGCGGCGATTGGCTAATACTCCCTATGTGCTTTTGCAGCATCTCATACAGCTCCAACTTGGGTGTGTTGGTTTTGTAGTCCAGAAAGGTGGGGACTTTAAGTTGGCCTATGTAGGCATCTATATAGGTCTGCAGGTTTTCTTCTGCGCCCCGATACCAAGATTTGAATTCAGCTTCCTGTGCTTCGGCAGGCAAAAGGCCGACAAATCCAGATTCACCTTCAATCCGCAAAAAGTCCATATAAAGACGGCTGAGCAATTGGTGGGATACATTGCCATAGACGTCAAAGCCGGCAACCAATAAATAGTGGATTCGCTCCAGCAGTGGATAGCCAATGATCCACGCTGTTTTGGGCGGTTCACCGACCAAACCTTTATGCACACTTGCACTATCACTGTGGCGGAAAATAGTCAGGGCGGCATTGGGATTGGTGCCTTTATCGCCATCCCAAATGATGTTGATACCCTGCTTGGTTCCCCCTTCGGCAGCTTTGGATTGCACCAGCGCAGCCTTGGCATTGAGATACTCCATTTGCATCTCGGAATACTTCAGCCAGTTGCTCAGTGGGCGAAAGGTGTTGCCCGCTTCGCTTGGCAAACTTAAATGCTTGCTGTTCGCCGCTAGAAACTGGGAATCCATTTCGGAGCCTTGGGTTTCGGGTGAGAAGAAATACACCCAGAAGTGATCTTGAATCACATTCAGCGCAACCTGGCCGCGGCACACCGGGCCTTTAATGAAATTCATGATGGTGAATTGCGCTTCTTCCAGCATAAAACGGTAGCGGGCGTTGATCGGCAATTCCGCGAAGATAATAAACGGGTTGGCGGTGGTCTCGGGTTTGTAATCGGGCAAACGAGTGACTTCATAGCGAGCTTCCGCTGCTTCAGAGAAGAAGAGTTCGTGCCAGCGCTCCATGCGCGCCTTGCTTAATGCATAAGGCATATAGGTTTTGGCAAGTGTGCTAGATGGATCTTGCCAGAGGCGATAGTAAACGCGGCTTACCTTCGGATCGTCATAGGGGCGAGATGTGCTGATGCGGTCCAAAGGTTCACCCGGTGGTGTGCTGGAGCGTACAAGGCGGAAATGCGCGTCTGGCGCCTCGGCAAATGTCAGATGCGCCAAAAACAAGTGTTCATATATATAGCGGCTGACCAATTGCCCTTTCAGGCTCGCATCATTAAAGAAGCGCTCCCACTCAGCAACTTGCGTAGTAATTGCGGCAGGGAGTGCTTTAGGAGTACCCATAGCCGCGCCCTGTGCTAGCCAATCCATCGTAATCCTGTGTTCTTCAGGGTTTAAACCGGGCAGACCATAGGGCATACCCCAGAGTGGTTTGTCCTCGGCGAAGCTATCAAAGGTTTCTATACCGGCGCAGTATTGGGTTGAGTCGAGGCTGAAATCGAAGGTTTCTGGCAGTATCGCCGTTTGTGGCAGCGGGTGCTGTTGCTTAAGTGCCAGCGATTGTGCCATCACCCCGGCATTAATATTGGCGTTGGGGGTGTTGTCGCGTTCATTTAATACCGGATGGAAGTTTTTGGTACGCCATTCGGCGGTGCTCTGCGCATCTTCAAACAAACGGGTCAAAGGGTCGCCAGTAAGACGGGTAGCGTAAACCTTCGCTGGATTGGCGCCGCGCAACAAACCCTCGTAAGCCTCCAGCTTGAGCTGACAGGGCGCGTCATAACAGCCGTGGCAGACAACACAGCGTTGTTCGAGGATAGGGCGGGTGTCTTGGTAATAGGTCAGACTGGC
Organism: Cellvibrio chitinivorans; assembly: GCF_035117775.1. Taxonomy (NCBI): domain Bacteria; kingdom Pseudomonadati; phylum Pseudomonadota; class Gammaproteobacteria; order Cellvibrionales; family Cellvibrionaceae; genus Cellvibrio; species Cellvibrio chitinivorans. The sequence goes on along the minus strand of NZ_JAYKKN010000003.1, from coordinate 338,301 downwards.
GTTGGCAGGGCCATCACTCAGTTCGCGTGGCATGGGTTTACCGTAGAGTTCATCCCAGTGGGATACGGCAACAGTAGCGCAACCTAGAGTGACGAGAAATATCAGCCCAAGACTGCTGCGTAAAAGGTTGTGTACGAATCGTCTAAACATGACAAACAACGGATGTTGGCGAATCATAATGGTCCTTGTAATTGTGGATTTAATCAGTTTGGCTAAAACGGTGGAGGGAAACTGAGGAACTGATGCTGGCTGAGGCTGTCCCCTTAATAGGGATTAAGCCATAATTCAGCTGTACTATTACTTAATGTCAGGTTCTTGATATCAGGTTTTTATGATCAAAGGCTCTTAATATCTCTGCAATAAATAGCAGAGGTCGCTATAAGAGCCAACAATCTTAAAAATCACTGATCTTAAAAGTCGCTAATCTAAAGGGTATTGTAATGAGTGATGACTATCAACCGCGCAAAAAATCATCGTCAACCACATTGATTGTTATTGTGGTGCTGGCGTTATTTGCGGCGGGCGCTTTCTTTCTGTTACGTGATGATAAACCAGCGGTAACACCTACTGTTACCGCGCCCGTACCAACTGCTCCCCAAGAGTCAGTCGCTACCAGCAGTGCAGCGGCTCCTATTGTTGAGTACGAACCGCCTCAACCAGTCATTGAGGTTGAACCTATCCCTGCATTAAATGAAAGTGATAGCAGTATCCTCGCTGCACTGGAGCAATTGCGTGGTGAGGGTTTGATTCAGCTGTTAGTGCCGCAAGAAGTCCTGCGTAAATTTGTTCTTGCCGTTAACAATATTGCTGAAGGTAAAGTCATACACGAATACCGCCCGGTTGTATCGCCCCCACCGCCTTTTATCGCCGAGTCCTTTACTGTGATGATTGAGGGAGTGGCTGCGGAGCAAGAGCGGGTCTCCCCCAAGAATTATCAGCGCTACGAGTCATATGTCACTACCTTGGCATTAATTGATAGCGACGCGGCGGTTGCAGTTTATCGCCGTTTTTATCCTCTGCTGGAAGAAGCCTTTCGCGAATTGGGTTTGAAAAAACCTAACTTCCACAGCGTGATGATTGCCGCTATCGATAACCTGCTTGCAGCACCCGATGCGCAAGGTGATTTGTTATTGGTTCAACCGAAAGTGTTTTATCAATATGCTGACCCTGCACTTGAAGCTCTGCCGCAAACGCACAAATTAATGTTGCGTATGGGCCCCGAAAATGCGCGCAGTGTGAAGGCAAGTTTGCGCCAATTGCGTGCGCGACTGGTGAATCAGTGATACAAGTTTGTGCATGAGTGATTTGCATCACAAACAGTAAAAAAGCCGCTCTTTAGCGGCTTTTTTATTAATCGGATAAGTCATGTGTGTATTTTGGTAATCCTTTCTGTTTCTCTGCAAAAAATATTTTCCTGCTGTCTGCCTCCTCTTGTGTCGCAATAATCATCCAACCAATTGATTTGCAACAAAAACTTACAAAAGTTAAAAGTTTTTAGCGGCTCTCCGCTTATTACATATTGCTTACAAATATGTTGACAACGTTGTCCCCTGTGGATAGTGTTTGCTCATCGACAACGTTGTCTTACAGGCGCGAATGTCGAAGGGTTTGGGTAATTATTAATACACACAAATTGCAAGTCACGGGAGAATAACCATGCGTAACAAGTTAAGTGATGCGATCAAACTGGCCAATAAGAGTGCATTGATGCTCGGTTCAGTAGCAGCCGTCACCATGATGGGTTTTGCAACTACTGCTAATGCACAAGCAGGCGCAGAACCAGAAGAAGTTTTGGTAACCGGTATTCGCAGCGCATTGAAAAACGCTGTTGATATCAAGCGTAATTCAACTGCAGTGGTTGATGCTGTATCGGCTGAAGATGTGGGTAAATTCCCAGACTCAGACGTAGGTGAGTCTCTTGGCCGTATACCTGGCGTAACTGTTGGTCGCGCATTTGGTCAAGGTGCATCTGTTTCTATTCGCGGTGCAGCACCACAAATGACCTTGACCCAGTTGAATGGTCAAAACGTTGCTTCTACCGGTTGGTACGATCAACAAGCTATTGATCGTAGCTTTAACTACTCATTGCTTCCATCACAATTGGTTGGTGGAATTGATGTTTACAAATCATCACAAGCTGACCTGAACGAAGGTGGCATCGGCGGTACTGTTATCGTTAAAACCCGCAAACCTTTGGATATGGAAGCTAATTCTGTATACGCTGGTGTTAAAGCGCGTACCGGTGAGATCAGCGATGACGTTTCACCTGAAGTATCAGGTTTGTACAGCTGGAAAAACGATTCAGAAACATTCGGTATTTTGGTTGCTGGTGCCACTGAAGATTTTGACTATGTACGTCGTGGTACCGAAGCTGACTATCGTTGGTCGGATGACGTTTCTCCAACTACTTTTATCCAAGAGCGTGAGCGCACTGCGCTGGACTTGACTGCTCAGTGGGCTCCTACTGAAGCTCTGTCTATGACTTTGCATGCCTTGTCTCTTGATCTGAAGGCTAATAACACTAACACCAGTACCTATCTTTTTACTGGAATGGATAAAACCACTTCCAACTACGTTTGTGAAGAAACTAATGCGGCTGGCGTCTGCGTTAAGAACACCGTTAAAGAGCCAATTCGCGGTGATCTGACTGCTGGTTGGGCAAGTGGTGCGCTCGGAACAGAAGTGTTTAACCAGACTTGGGGTCGTGTTGCTAGCATGACTTCTGATACCTATGACTTCGAGATGGAATACAGCGGTGATGCATATAAAGTTACTGGCCGTGTAGGTAATACGAAGGCTGAGGGTGGTACAGACCTCACTACTAACTTCTCTCATTTCGCCAGTTTGGGTGATTACAACATGGCGTTGTGGGCTGGTAGCATTGATGCTACAGGCAAGAAAATCAAAATCGATGCCACTGCTGATATGAACATGACTATCGATAACTATCGTGATCAAGCAGCAGCAGAAGCTTGGGCGGTAAAAAGAGGTCCAAACTCTGATGAAGAAACTTATGCACAAGTGGATTTTGAGTTTGACTTGGATTTGGGTGCAATCAAATCTTTCAAAACTGGTTTCCGTACTACGGATCATGATGTTGAGAAATCTTCTGATGCGGCAGTAATTGGCACTCAAACTCAGAATGACACTTCTATGTTCTATAACGGAACTTTTGAAGTGGGTTCAAATGGCTTCAAGGCGCCAAAGCCAAATCTGGGTGCGATGATCGCTGCTACCAAGGCTGATATCGATGGCTGGAAAGAAGAGCGTTCAGGTTACGCTGCGCTGAATGAGAAAAATGATGCGCTCTACGGTATGTTCACTTTTGAAGCTGATGCAGTTAAAGGTAACTTCGGTCTGCGTTATATCAGCAGTGAAATCACCGGTACTTCATACGCTATTGACGGTACTCCGTTAGCAGATGGTGACTTGGCTCAAAACGCGTACTACAGTGCTGACAAGTCTTCCACCAAAGAAGATTATGACGATGTATTGCCAAGTGTGAACGTGTCTTTCGATCTGACTGATGACTTGGTGTTGCGTACATCTGCATCACAAGCGATCAGTCGTCCAAACTACAACGACATGTTTACTGCCGCAACTCAAGCAGGTTACCAAGACACCGTGCAAGGTAATGAGCGTTTGACCATTGGTAATATTGGTTTGAAACCAATGAAATCGTCTCAAGCTGACTTGGGTCTTGAGTACTACTATGGCGATGGCAATCTGGTCTCTGCAACTTACTTCGTTAAGTCAATCAACAACTTCGTTACCACCGAAATTCAAGTGAACCAATCTATTGGTTTGGTAAGCCCGGATACCGGCCTCGACAATTGGGAAGTTAATACCCTGAAAAACGCCGGTGGTGGTGAGATTGATGGTATTGAATTGCAATTGAACCACGCATTCGATAATGGCTTTGGTATTTCTGCAAACTACACCTACACCAACGGCAATGCGCCAATGGAAAGCTATGCTGATCGCATCGGCGTGTTTACCGAGTCATCAAAAGACAGCGTGAACCTGGTTGGTTACTGGGAAAATGATGTTTACTCTGCTCGCGCTGCATACAACTGGCGTTCAGAGTACATGATTCGTGAAACTGGTTACTACGGCAACCGTATGCATGACGATTTTGGCTCACTTGATTTGAGTTTGGGATGGAATGCTACCGACAATATCAGTGTAACTTTCGAAGCAACTAACTTGCTTGCTGAAGATGACGTTCAATATGGTGCTGCAGAGGCCTATACTGCTGCATATGGCATGAAAACCCCATTATTGGAAGGTTTCCCTGCTTGGTCATTTGAAGGTGAAGCTAGCTATATGTTGGGCGTAAGCTTCAAACTGTAATAGCTGTGTAGTCCAAAAAAAGCCCAGCTTATGCTGGGCTTTTTTATTTCTAATGTATTTATTAGCTAAGTTGATGGTGGCGATGATGAAAATTAAACGGGTGGCAATTGTGGGGGGCGGTACAGCTGGGTGGCTGGCTGCAAATCACTTGGCGGTAGAGTTAAAAGCCGAACCGAATATTGAAATTACCGTCATCGAATCTCCAGAAATTGGCATTATTGGTGTAGGCGAGGGGACTGTGCCACATATCCGTAAGTCGCTCCAAAAATTTGGTATTTCTGAAGCAGAATTACTGGCGTCTTGCGATTGCACATTCAAGTGCGGAATTAAATTTGTCGATTGGTTGTGCGCTGAAAAAAATGGCAAAGGCAATTTTTTTTATCATCCTTTTTCTTCCCCCTACCCAGGTGGCTACGATGTTACGCCTTACTATCTGCAGAATAATAAAACGATTAATTTTTCTGCCGTCACTGAGGTAACTGCTATTGCAGAGGCGATGAAATCACCCAAGCGAATGGATTCATTAGCTTATGAAGGTGTTACCAATTATGCCTACCATTTCAATGCGGTGAAGTTTGGCCAATTACTCGCACGCAATGCAACGCAACGCTTTGGGGTGAAGAGAAAGTCGGCCACAATTGTTGAGGCGTTGCTGAATGAACAGGGTGATGTCGATGTTTTAATAACAAGTGCAGGCGAAAAACTGGAATACGATTTTTATGTTGATTGCTCAGGGTTTCATTCGCTGCTATTGGGTAATTTGTTGCAAATAAAATTCGTCGATAAATCAGCACAAATTCTTAGCGATACTGCGATTGCGGTGCAAATTCCTATTCCTGAAACATCAGAGGTTGCGCCTTACACGCTTGCTACTGCACACGGTGCAGGGTGGGTGTGGGACATTCCGCTTATTAATCGCCGCGGTGTTGGTTTTGTTTATTCCAGTCAATATATGAATGACGAAAGGGCGCTTACTGGTTTGGCCAATTATCTTAATGTAGAGGCCGATTCTCTCTCTCCGCGAAAAATTCAAATGCAAATAGGTTATCGGGAGAAATTCTGGCATAAGAATGTGGTGGCTTTGGGCTTGGCTCAAGGGTTTGTTGAGCCATTGGAGGCAACATCCATATTAGTCACGGATTTTTGTGCGGAATTATTTGCGCGAAATTTTTCAGTGGAGCGGTCCACTATGTCGGTGGCGGCTAATTACTGTAATAAGGTGGTGGCTTACACTTGGGAGCGGGTCATGGATTTCGTGCAAATGCATTACTGCATCTCCAATCGAACAGATTCCGAATTCTGGAGAGCAAATACCATAAAGGCTGATATTTCAGATGTATTAGCTGAAAGGCTGGAAATGTGGGAAGTGAATTCACCCAAGAAGTCCGATTTTTTTAGCCGCTTTGATCTGTTTGATGTGGATAACTATTTGTATGTTCTTTACGGGATGAAATATAAAACCAATCCCAAAGCAATGACTCAGCGAGAAGAGAAAATATTTGCAGCCGAGTTAGAAAAAATAATGCACCAAGGTAAGCAACTTGAGCAGGGGTTGCTGGGGCATCGTGAATGGTTAACGCGATTTAACAATGCCTATCAGTCCAGTATTACCAAAAGTTAGAAATCATAAAATGTATTGACAGTTAGTCTGCCTGTACGTGGGTGACTATCAACACTGATATTGGATTCAATAAAAGGAGCATGCAATATGCTCCCTTTATAAATTACTAGTCGGTTGAACTTGGCTTGAACCGAGCCTATTTTGGTATACAGCTCAGTTGAATCTTTTATGTAATCTGCTTTAGGGCGTTTGGTATTAAGCTCATCGTAACAAACATCCAAATATTGTTCGCGAGTAGTTGCGGTAATCTGATCTAAGCCAGTGGCAACATGGCGATAAAACGCGGTTCCACCGTGATGTTCATCGCATAGATATAGTAAAACAGCTATATGATGTGGATTGCTGGAGTCAAAGTGCGGTGTGCGCTGTAGGGGGCCAAGTGTTTCCGGTTGCATAGTGAGCAATGAAAATGAACAAGGGCTTTTGCGAATATTTAGATGTGCCGGAATCTGAAGTTCTCGCTTAATAATTGGCTCTAAAAATGTTGTGATGTTGTAAGAGTAGTCCTGAGGAGCCGGAGCGCGAATACCTGGATATCCTTTTTTATTTTCGTAACCTGGGTAGGGGTTGAAAATACTTTGTGCAGCAATATCAACCATGGTTTGCGGCTGCTGTAATAGGTCATCAATCACAATAATTTTTTTCTGTTCGTTGCCAACAGTAAAAGATTTAATCTGTAAATTTTCATTTAAAGAGTAGAGCGATTTCATTTTTTTCTCGAGTTTAGTGCTGGTTAAGCTGGCTGCTATTCAGCAGCGGATTTAATTTCCATGAATAGTTAAATATTACTCGTTTTACGTTTGGGATGGGTATTTTGTTAATAATATTTAATTGCGAAGCCACTCGTGTATGGTCGTCCATACTGCAATGGCATTTATCCCTCTCTGTGCCATCAGCTAAGGGGTGCTTTTCTGCTATTTTGGTGCAAATAACTGGATGGGGCTCTCCAATTTTGTGCATAAAAACATAGTGATAATTTCATATATTTATAGCTATTGTACTTAGATGAAAAATTTACAAAAAGAGTAAATATTTTGTTTGACAACGTTGTCTGATGATCGTAATCTAATCCTGTCCGATGATGACTCCTGAGGCTGATAACTCTCCTTGTTAGTCTCAGTATCATGGGGCATGAGTTCTCTAGAGCTGTAGTAGTGGTCTTGTGGTTAGTGTCCTGCGGGGCACTAACCTTTTTTTAGCCCTTTCACTTGTCGTCGCAGTCTTTTTCAGAACGCATTACACTGGAGATTCAATTTTTGGTATCTGGCGCGAAAATTAACATTGTCAGGTATTTGCGCTAAAAATAAAGAGGTAGATCATGGCAAAGATGCCGCTCGGTGAAAAAACCTTGTATATCGGGATTGATGGCGGCGGTACTAAATGTCGTGCCAGTATCATGACCTCGGATTTACAGGTGCTGGGTACTGGTGTCGGTGGTCCTGCTAACCCTTTTCAAGGTGTACAACAAGCCAAAGATTCTATTCGCACTGCTGCTGAACTGGCATTGATAGATGCTGGGCTACCTCCTTCTGCTATGAGCGAGTTAATCGCTGGTGCCGGTCTTGCTGGTGTCAATGTTCCAAGCCTTTACGATGTGATGTCAGCTTGGGAACATCCTTTCAAAGAAATGTATCTCACAACTGATCTGCATATCGCCTGCCTTGGTGCACACAATAGTGATGAAGGCGCAGTGATGATCTGCGGTACAGGTTCTTGTGGTTATTCCTATGTTGGCGACCAGTCTCTATTTATTGGTGGGCACGGTTTTCCCATTGGCGATAAAGGTAGCGGTGCCTGGATGGGGCTTGAAGCTATTCAGGCGATTCTGCTTGCATCAGATGATTTAGGCCCGCAAACCATTTTAAGTAAATCGATAGGCGATTTCCTGCAAGCTTCAGGTGTGATGATTGTTGATCGTATGTTCGGAGCAAAACAGGGCGATTACGCCAAGTTTGCAATTTTTGTTGTCGATGCTGCTGATGCTGGCGATGCGGTTGCTATAGGTATCGCTAAAGAAGGTGCAGCTTATATGAGCGGTATTGCACGCAAATTGTGGGCAACAAACCCCGGTCGTATGTCGATTATCGGTGGCTTGGCTCCGCGTCTTATCCCTTGGATGGAAAAAGATATTGCCGATAAACTTTCTCCTGCTTTATATCAACCTGAGTTTGGCGCCGTGTACTTTGCCAAGCAACGTATTCAACTTGCCAATAATAATCAGAGTGTTTTAACCACTGCTAACTAATGCGAGAAATCAATTATGAATAACGAAGCTGTTGCTACGCATGCACCGGACACAAATCTAAAGGGATCTTTTATTCCTTTAATTATGATTGCTGGCCTGTTTTTTATTTTGGGTTTTGTTACTTGGCTTAATGGTTCATTGATGCCTTATCTGGAGCTTGTGCTTCAGCTTACGCCATTCCAGGCATCATTTATTTTGTTTTCTTTTTATATTGCGGTAACCGTTTTTTCGCTGCCGTCGTCTTGGATTATTCGTAAGGTTGGTTACAAAAATGCAATGGCGATTGCATTGGCGGTAATGGCTTGTGCGGCATTGTTATTTATTCCTGCTGCAAAAACCCATCAATTCGCACTGTTTCTAGTTGCACAGTTCATGATGGGGGCGGGTCAAACTTTGCTGCAAACTGCTGTGAACCCTTATGTAGTGAAAATCGGCCCAGAAGAATCAGCTGCGCGTCGCATTAGCATCATGGGAATTCTGAATAAATCTGCTGGTATTGTTGCGCCGATTGTATTTACTGCGCTGATTTTGGGTGGGATGACTGCTCACACATCGGAAACACCTAGCGCAGAAGAAATAGAACAATTGGCCAGTAATTTGGTAATGCCTTACATTTATATGGCGCTGATCATTGGTGTGGTTGCGTTGCTGGTTAAGCTCTCATCTTTGCCTGAATTGAATTTGCATGAAGACGAAAACGATCATCTGCCACTGCGCGAAGTATTCCAGTTCCCAAGCCTTGTATTGGGCGTGATCGCGCTGTTTGTTTACGTGGGCGTCGAAGTTATTGCGGGCGATACCATTGGTGCTTATGGTCGCAGTATCGGCTATACCAATTTCTCTATCCTCACCTCTATCACTATGGGTTGTATGGTGGTGGGTTATATCCTCGGGATTATTCTGATCCCTCGTTTTATCTCTCAACAAAAAATGCTTTCTATATCGGCGGTCTTGGGTGTGATTCTGAGTTTGTCCGTAGTGTTTGGTAGCAATGAATCCACAGCTATTAGTTCACTGTTTGCTTTCCTTGGTGCGCCTGCAATTCCCGACACTATTTTGTGTATCGCGCTATTAGGTTTGGCGAACGCGATTGTATGGCCTGCGATTTGGCCGCTGGCACTGAGTGGTTTGGGTAAATACACCAGCACAGGTGCGGCACTGTTGATCATGGCGATTGCCGGTGGTGCTGTATTGCCAGTGATTATGGGTGGTGTGGCGAGTTTGGTTGATCGTCAAACCGCTTACATAGTGATGACACCTTGTTACTTGTTCATTCTTTATTACGCAGCTAAAGGATACAAACTGCGCAGCTGGAAATAAATTTCCGCAGGATTTTTGAAATATCATCTGCGAGGTGTCCGATGGTCAAACAACGTTTTTTAGCTTTAGATGTAATGCGTGGTTTGACCCTCGCGTTGATGATTCTGGTAAACACTCCCGGTTCCTGGGAGTTTGTTTACGCACCGCTACTGCATGCAGACTGGCATGGTGCTACACCAACTGATTTTGTATTTCCCTTCTTTATGTTTATTGTTGGTTCAGCTATGTACTTCTCTGTACGCGGCTTGAGCCAACTTACTTTTGCTGAACAATCCAAAAAAATTCTACGCCGCGCTGCACTGATGTTTTTAATTGGTGTGTTGTTGGCTGCTTATCCATTCAATGAAAGTCTTGATCAGTGGCGTGTGATGGGCGTGCTGCAACGTATTGCGATTGCCTATGCGTTTGCGACATTTATCATTTTGTATTTCGGCTTCACTGGCCGAATGATCATTAGCGCCGTGTTGTTGGTTGGTTACTGGGCGTTGTTAAATTTATCTGCTGACCCTTATAGCCTAGAGCACAGTGTTGTTCGTCAATTCGATTTAAGTGTTCTGGGCGCAAGCCATTTGTGGCAAGGGAAGGGGATGCCATTTGATCCCGAAGGTATTCTCAGTACCTTTCCTTCCATTGTTAATGTGATTCTTGGTTTTGAAGCAACACGTGTATTGCTTGCCAGTGAAGATAAACAAAAAGCGCTGATGAAATTATTGATTTCTGCAATCGTGCTGATTGCGGTAGCGCTCTTGTGGAATGGTTCGTTTCCGATTAATAAGTCATTGTGGACTAGCCCATTTGTATTGCTGACCTGTGGCTTTGCGATTTTATTGCTAATCGTGTTGGTTAAACTTGAGCAATCTGCAGCGGCAAATACGATTAAACCTGTGTATCACTTTTTTGAAATTATTGGCAAAAATCCACTGTTTATTTATGTGTTGTCAGGGTTATTGGCAACGACTTTGTACTTGATTCCGGTGGGCGGCGAGTCTGCTTATGCAGCGCTGTACGGTGCTTTCCGCACCTTCGCCGATCCTTATTTAGCATCACTACTGTTTGCATTGTTAATGGTGGGTATTTTGTGGTTTGTTGCTTGGGTCTTACACAAGCGCAACATCATTATCAGTTTGTAATTTTTTAACGTGGTCGATGCAGAAAGCTGTTTTTACAGGTGTTTTTATGAAGCAAGCGTTATTAGGCGCGCGCATTTTTACCGGTGATGTTTTTTTAGATGACCATGCGTTGGTCATGGAAGGCGAAAACATTATTGCCTTAACTCCGCGCGCGGAATTAGATGAATCTATCCCACAGGTATTACTGGATGGCGGTGTTATCGCCCCAGGTTTTATTGACTTGCAGGTGAATGGTGGTGGTGGTGCGTTTTTTACTAACGACACCAGCGTAAACGCTATTCAGACCATGCTCAATGGTCATCGCCCGACTGGTACAACATCGTTATTGCCGACGTTAATTAGTGATACGCGCGAAGTGCATCAAGCAGGTGTAAAAGCCGTTGCCGATGCAGTCGCAGCAGGTATCAAAGGTGTTCTGGGGGTGCATGTTGAAGGGCCATTTTTTGATATGGCTCGCCGCGGTGCGCACAACGAGCGTTACATTCGCAAAATGGAACAGGCCGATATTGATTGGTTGGTCGATTCAGTAAAAGCGCAGCACGAATTTAAAGTCATGCTTACGCTTGCACCTGAGCATGCAGATGCTGGCCAAATTAAACAATTAACCTCTGCCGGTGTGGTTGTTTGTGCAGGTCATACCGACGGCCATTACGACGATGTTGTTGCCGCGCTAAAAGAAGGTCTCTCTGGTTTCACGCATTTATACAATGCGATGCGCCCAACTACTGGCCGTGAGCCGGGTGTTGTTGGTGCAGCGCTGGAAGATAAAAATAGTTGGTGTGGAATTATTATCGACACCTATCACGTACACGCTGCCTCTGCACGTATCGCCTATGCTGCCAAGCCAAAAGGCAAGGTGTACTTGGTGACTGATGCTATGTCGACCGTAGGTTCGCCGGAAAAGTCGTTCCAAATTTATGGTGAGACGATTTATGAAAAAGATGGCTGTTTGGTAAATGCCGAAGGGCGTTTGGCGGGCAGTGCAATTGGGATGATCGATGCAGTTCGTCTCAATACGGATTGGGTTGGTGTTGAGTTGGCAGAAAGCTTGCGCATGGCCTCGCTGTATCCTGCGCAATATATGCAGGTTGATGATCATCTCGGCCGGATTCAAGCGGGTTTTCGTGCAGATTTAGTGCACTTTACCGATGATTATCGCGTGACGCATACCTGGATTGCAGGCGATGGTTTGCGCCACAGCTAAGTTTTTTTGATTGTTGTTTTTGTGTTAATTGTTTTTTAATTTTTTCGGTCAATACCACTCACTGGAGTGCTCAATGAAAGTTGTTATTTTGAAAGATGCTGCTGCAGTTGCTCAATACGGCGCAAATATTTTTATTAAACAAATTAGTCGTAAACCAGATTCGGTACTGGGTTTGGCAACTGGCTCAACACCTGTGGCGCTTTACAAAGAATTGATTGAGTCCTACAAAAGTGGGCAGGTTTCATTTAAGAAAGTCAGCAGTTTTAATTTGGATGAATATTTAGGTTTGCCTTCAAATCATCCGCAAAGTTATCGCTACTTTATGAATCAGCAATTGTTTGATCATATCGACATCGATAAAGCATCTACCTTTGTGCCACCGGGCGATGCAGAAGATCCGTTCACTGCTTGTGCGTTTTACGAAACGGCGATTAAGCAAAAAGGCGGAATCGATATTCAATTGCTGGGTATTGGTCGCAATGGTCATATTGGTTTTAACGAGCCATCATCTTCGTTGATGTCGCGTACTCGCATCAAAACACTGACTAAAGCAACCATTGATGACAATGCCCGTTTCTTTGGCCCGGATGAATATCAGCCGCACCTGTCTATCACTATGGGTATCGGCACTATTCTGGAATCGAAAAAAGTTGTGTTGTTGGCGACGGGTGAAAACAAAGCTGAAGCGATTAAAGCAACAGTGGAAGGCCCGCTGACGGCTGCTTGCCCGGCATCTGCTTTGCAGTTGCATGAGCAAGTTGTGTTGGTAATCGATGAAGCGGCGGCATCATTGTTAAGTGATATTGAGCTGTACAAACACATCGAAGTTGAAAACCAAAAATTGTTAGAGCGTCTTGGTCGCGCTTAATAGCAGCGTCGCTTAACGCTTACTGGTTTTGAATGAAAGGCCGACTTGGAGACAAGTCGGCCTTTTGTTTTATCGCCTGATCTACATACCTGAAAGGCTAAGCTACCTATTCGACACAAAAACCTTGCTATGCTGGAGGCAGTTGCTTACTAAAGGAATTTGATTGTGTCCCAGAATCAAAGTATTGGCGTACTTCCTTGGATAGTCGCGGTTGGCTTTTTTATGCAGGCGCTGGATATGACCATCCTCAACACGGCGCTACCTACCATGGCGCAGAATTTGGGTGAAAGTCCGCTGCGAATGCAGTCACTGATTGTCTCTTACGCGTTAACAGTTGCGCTGCTCATTCCCGCGTCTGGTTGGCTATCTGATCGCTTTGGTACACAACGAGTTTTCTTTACTGCCATAGTGCTGTTTAGTTTCGGCTCGTTGTTGTGCGCGCTTTCTTCATCACTCAATATGCTGATTGTCTCGCGCATTATTCAGGGCATGGGCGGGGCTTTGTTATTGCCAGTTGGGCGCTTGGCAATTCTGCGCTCTGTACCGCGTGATCAATTATTGCAAGTGCTGAGTTTTGTGGTGATTCCGGGGCTTATCGGCCCTTTGCTTGGGCCGACACTGGGTGGTTGGTTGGTCGAAGTTGCGAGTTGGCATTGGGTGTTTCTGATCAATATTCCGGTTGGAATTATCGGCTGCATTGCCACTTGGCGTTATATGCCGAATTTAAAAGGTGATGCAGGCAAATTTGATTTGCAGGGCTTCGTATTAATTGGCAGCGCTATGGTGTTGGTATCGCTCGCGCTGCAAGGATTAGGTGAAAAGTCGCTGTCACTGGCGGTGGCGATGTTGTTGCTGGTGGCAGGGCTGGCTTTTTTTGGAGCTTACTGGCTTTACGCTGCACGCACACCGCGCCCGTTATTTGGATTAAATCTGTTTCGCATTCACAGTTTTTCCGTAGGCATTATCGGCAATTTATTTGCGCGATTGGGCAGTGGCGGTATGCCGTATTTACTGCCGCTCTTTCTGCAATTGGCGTTGGGTTTTTCACCGCTACATGCGGGTATGTTAATGATCCCCACCGCGCTGGGCGCTATGACTTCCAAAGTGTTTGTTAATCGCTTAGTGAAGCATTTTGGTTATCAACGAGTGTTGGTGATAAATACATTAATCGTAGGCGGGTTGATTGCATCCTATTCGCTGATTGGAAAAGACACGCCCACATGGTGGTTGTGTATTCAATTTTTTGTATTCGGAATTTTTAATTCCATCCAATTCTCGGCGATGAATACCGTCACGCTAAAAGATTTGGGCGATGACACCGCGAGTAGCGGTAATAGTTTGTTGTCGGTGATGATGCAGCTGTCGGTAAGTTTGGGTGTTGCTATGGCAGCGGCACTTTTGGCGGCGTTTACCGAAGGGCGATTACAGCAGGCGACGGTGATAGATGCGTTTCACTCGACGTATATTTGTATCGGATTAATTGGCATGGTTGCGGCGAGCATTTTCTTTCAGCTCGACCGCAACACAATTATTGCTGAACCAAAATCTCCCGCAGCGGATGAGACTTAGGTTGTGTGGGCTTCTGTGATGTTGGCTTAGCGTTTTGATGGCGCCGGGCAAGTGGAATCGCGCACAATCAATTGCGGATAAAAACCTTCGCTTTCCACATCGCGTTGGGCGCGAATAGTATCGATTAACAATCCGGTCGCGCGTTCGGCGATGGTACTGTTCGGCTGCTGCGCGGTAGTCAGGTTTGGCCAGGCTTGGCGAGAGAAGGGGCTATCCTCGAACCCGACAATCGATAATTGTTGCGGTACATCCACGCCCTGAATGCGCGCAGCAAACAAAGTACCGGCTGCGATTTCGTCGTTACAGGCAAACACGGCGGTGGGTTTTAAATTGGATGAGAGTAATTGGCGGGTGCGTTTTACACCGGATTCAAACGAGTATTCGCCGGGCAAAATCAGTTTTTTATCGAGGGTAATTTTGTTGGCTTTGAGTGCGGCCTTGTAACCCTCCAAACGTTCCCCACTGGATTTATGCGCTTCTTCACCGCCCAAAAAGGCGATGGCTTTGTGGCCAAGATCGACCAGGTATTGAGTGATTTTGTATGCGGCGGTGCGGTCGTCAATAAACACACAGGGGCCTTTTTTATCGGGCGCTTGTCCGCCGGAAAGGATGCGTACAAATGGAATTTTGCGTTTGCCGAGCGCTGAAAGCACCTCGGGCATTTCCGACATAGGCGGTGTTAATACCAGCCCGCCCACTTGGCTGCGATCCACCATGTTGAGCACTTCATCGATGATGTCATCTGCTTTGGAGTTGCAGGGGTGAATCACCAGTTCATAACCTTGACGGCGACACTCTCCCAAAATCCCCTTCTGCATATCGATCACATAGTTGCTGTTGGGGTTGTCGTAGATAAAACCAATGGATGAGGCCGCGCCACGCAGCAAACGCGCCGATAAGTTGGGCTGATAATTTAATGCCTTGACCGCCTGCATGACTTTCTCTTGCAGCTCTTGCCCAACGGTTCCCTCTTTATTAATCACACGCGATACCGTTTTAAATGAGACGCCAGCCATTTTGGCTACGTCTTTGATGGTCGCTTTGGTTTTGGGGGCGAGTTTGTCGGCACTTGTTTTCATAAGTTATTGGCTTATCTGGCAGTGGGTTACGAATTATTTGTTTTGGAATGAGGTGCTAGGGTAGAGCTTAGCCTATCCGAGCGCAATGATTTACCTGCCTGATTATTTGTTGGTGAGGCGCGCGGGGGCCTTAAGCCTAAATGACGAAAGGTTATGTAAAAAGTTTTGCTTGGCACAAATTGTGAATGCACCATAGCAGTTAAAGGTACGAATACTCGGCTAGGGAAGCGCGGCCAAGTGGCAATGGCATACGCACACGAAAATGAAGAGGTATTTCAATGAAGCTATCTGCACCACTGTTTTTAACCACACTATTTGCATTATCTGCTGCGCCAGCTTGGGCGGAGCATCAGTTAGAGCAGCTTTGGCTGACGCCTGATTTGCCCACGCCAGAATCTGTGCTTTTTATGGCTGATAAAAAAGAGCCATATATGTTTGTCTCCTTGATTGATGGACAAGGCAATGTGGCTG
This sequence comes from Cellvibrio chitinivorans, assembly GCF_035117775.1. NCBI lineage: Bacteria > Pseudomonadati > Pseudomonadota > Gammaproteobacteria > Cellvibrionales > Cellvibrionaceae > Cellvibrio > Cellvibrio chitinivorans. The sequence goes on along the minus strand of NZ_JAYKKN010000003.1, from coordinate 322,441 downwards.
ATGGTAAGGGCGGAGTTGCGATCTTGTCGCCAGAGGGAGAGGTAATTGAAAAAGACTGGATTACCGGGCTCAACGCACCTAAGGGCATGGCAGTTTTTAATAATCGCCTGTACGTGGCCGATCTCACTGAAGTAGTGGTGATCGATATTAAAAAAGAAAAAGTGATTAAAAAAATTCCCATTGCCGATTCGGTATTTCTAAACGATGTTGCGGTAAGCACTATGGGGATTGTGTATGTGTCGGATACACGCACCAACAAGGTTCATCGCATTGAAAATGATGAGCCAAGTTTGTATCTGGACAACATCACCAGTGCTAATGGTTTGAAAGTGGTGGGCTCCAATTTAGTAATTGGTGCAGGAAAAGAATTATTGATTGTGGGACCAGATAAAAAGCCGCTGGTGCTTGCCAAGGGTTTTGCTCAAGTCATCGATGGTATTGAGATAGCCGCACGTGGTGAATTTATTGTGTCCTGCTGGGCGGGGATTGTGTACTACGTGTACAGCGATGGCCGGATTGAAGTGTTGATCGATTCCCAAGCAGAACAAATCAACACTGCCGATATAGGTTTTGATGCTGATACGCAGCGGGTTTTTGTCCCTAACTTCTTTAAAAACTCGGTCACTGCGTATCAGTTGAAGTAATCGCTACCTGCACGAATCCGCGTTATTTCTCCTGCGGCGCAGTTTGCTGGAATTGTTGCAACTGCGCTGCACTCGCTTCAGTTTGATATTTTTCTTTCCACTCGCCATAAGGCATGCCGTAAACACGAGCGCGCGCTTCTTCGTAGTCGATGTCAAGATTGTCTGCCTGCGCTGCCGCTGAGTACCACTTGCTTAAACAGTTGCGGCAAAATCCGGCGAGGTTCATCAAGTCGATATTTTGCACATCTTTGCGACTATCCAAGTGTTCCAGCAAGCGACGAAACGCCGCGGCTTCCAATGCTTGTTGTTGTGCGGGAGAAAGTTCATCAATTTTCATAAAGTTAACCTTTAGCTTCTAGCTGTTTGGCCGAAAAAGACTTTTATATGCTGATATTCGGGCGCGCCAGTGTGGGCGATCACTCATGGCAGGTCAATTGTGGTCAATTCGACTGGATTGCTTGAACCTGAAATCAACCTGCCTATACTCAAACCGTGTCGCCAGTTTTGGCATAATAAATCGTGTTTCCTATGTAGGCGTTATTGCCGGTTTTTATCCTGCACCGAGGGCTTTTGCGTGAATATTATTTTGGGGATTATTGTTGTCCTTGGTTGTGTGATTGGTGGCTTTGTAATCCATGGGGGCAACCCTTTGGCATTGATGTCGCCCATCGAAATTTTAATTATCTGCGGTGCATCTTTTGGGGCAATGATCATCGGCAATCCTTTGTCGGTGACTATGGGAGTGATCAAATCGGCGGGTGCGTTGATGACGCCTTCCAAATTCAATAAAACCTTTTATCTCGAATTGCTGACTTTGATGTATGACATTCTCAATAAAACCCGTCGCGAAGGTTTAATGGCGATTGAAGGGGATATTGAAGAGCCGGACACCAGTCCACTGTTTGCCAACTATCCCGAAATTTTGAAAGATCATCACATAGTGGAATTTATTTGCGACTACTTGCGCATCATGGTCGCAGGCAATATGGCGCCACATGAGTTGGAAGCATTGATGGATCAGGAGTTGGACGGCCATCATCAAGAGGCAAGCGTGATTCCCGGTGCGATCCAGAATGCGGCAGATGGTTTGCCCGGCTTCGGGATTGTCGCGGCGGTACTCGGGGTAATTATTACCATGGGTAAAATTGGTGGGCCACCAGCGGAAATCGGCGCGGCAGTCGCAGCGGCCTTGGTGGGAACATTGTTGGGTATCCTGATTGCCTATGGCTTTATTGCTCCTTTTGCCTCCTATTTGAATGGCAAGGTGCGCGATGAGTCGCGCGCATATGAAAGTGTTAAAGCGGTACTCGTTGCATCCATGAACGGTGTTCCTCCGCAGGTTGCGGTGGAATTCGGCCGTAAAGTCCTGTTCCACAGTGTTCGTCCCAGCTTTAAAGAGTTGGAAGAACAATATCGCGCCAATAAGAAATAAGGGTTGGCGTTATGGAAAAGGGCGCGTCTCCGATCATCATCAAAAAGAAAAAGGGGCATGGTCATGGCCACCATGGCGGCTCCTGGAAGGTGGCATTAGCGGACTTTATGACCGCGATGATGGCCTTCTTCCTCCTTATGTGGCTATTAGGTAGCACCTCCACTGAAGAGCAAAAAGCCATTGCCGCTCACTTTCAGGACCCAGGCAGTGAATATGTAGTCGGCGAAGGTGGTGCTGATCTCGGCATCATCAGCCAGGATCAACCGCTGCAGCGCACTGATGCTGCGGAGCCTACCGACGACACCGCCAACGACCGTGAAATGACGGAAGATGAGCTGCAGAAGGAGTTGGAGCGAATCGAACGTGAGCAATTGGAAGAGCTGAAGAAACAGCTTGAGGCAGAGATTGACTCAGATGCGGTATTCCAGCAGATCAAAGACCAGATCCTGATCGACTTTACTGCGTTGGGTTTGCGTATCCAAATCGTCGATAAAGACCAGCGCCCCATGTTCGATATTGGCAGCGCCAACCTGCAAAAGTGGTCTGCCGATGTGTTGCGCGCCTTGGCGCCGATAGTGAACAAGGTGCAGAACAAAATCAGCATCACCGGCCATACCGATGCCACCCCTTACGGTGTGGGCGCCAAGTACACCAACTGGGAGCTATCGGCTGACCGCGCAAACTCCGCGCGCCGTGCATTGCTAGAAGGGACTTACCCTGAAAGCAAGGTGGCGACTGTGCAAGGTATGGGGTCCGCAGCGCCTTTGGTGGTGGATAAACCGACCGAGCCGATCAACCGCCGTATTGCGATTATCGTACTCAAAAAAGCGGTGGCCGATGCCTTGGGTAGCGGTGCGGGAATTGATAGCAGCTATCTGATGAAAAGCGCGATACCCGAAGCTGATTCATCTGCAGCACGGGCGCCAGAGCCGCAAAAGTTCCTCTCGCCGCAGGAAGTAGAAGACGCAATCGACGCAGCCAATTCGCGTTTGCAGTAGCTGGCTAATCAGCCTCTGAATTGAAAACGGGCTGACTTTGAAATGAAAACGGGCTGACTTTGAAATTGAAAAGCCAGCCCGTTTTTTTATGTCTAATCAGTGCTTGGGGATTGAATACTCCGTTGCGCAGCCCCAAGTTGCTTTCACTGTAATCCGAGTGATCAACTTTGCCTTAGCCCATTCCATTAAGGAGAACTCCATGTTTTACGAACTTACTGTTGTGCAATTCACCAAGGCGCTGAATAACCTGAATGCGATTCTCGACAAGGGGGCGGCGCATGCCGAAGCGAAAAAATTTGATGTGAGTGTGCTGCTCAACTCGCGCCTCGCACCCGATCAATTCAATCTGATCCGCCAAGTGCAAATCGCCTGCGATACCGCCAAATTGGGCGTAGCACGTTTGACAGGCAAGGTTGAGTCCGCACCCAAGCATGTAGATACCGAAACCACGCTGCCGGAATTGAAAGCGCGTATTCAAGAAGTGATTGATTATCTCGCTGGTTTTAAACCAGAAGATTTTGCCGGTGCTGCCGACATTCACGTCAGCCAGCCGCGCTGGGAAGGTAAATACCTGACCGGTACCGAATTTGCGATTCAGCATGCGATTCCAAATATCTACTTCCACGTTGCTACCGCCTACGCGATTCTGCGTCACAACGGTGTTGATGTAGGTAAAAAAGATTATCTGGGTGCTATGCCCTACAAGAGCTAATAGTGTTTTAGCTGCAACAAAAAAGCCCGCGCCGGGTTGTTCGGCGCGGGCTTTTTAATAGGCGGTTTTTGCTTACATCTCTTTGGCGATTTTCGCTTTTCTCACCAGTTGAACAAATTCAGTGCGATAGCCGTATTCATCTTTGCCTTTATTCGCTTGTGCCAGTTCGATCACTTTGTCGTAAGTAAAATCGCCAGCGTAGTTGCTGCCTTTTAACAGTTGTGCGAAACCGGCAACGGCGATAGCGAAATTGGCTTCGCGTTGATGAGCGCGTTTAAGCTCAGCCGCTTGCTCAATCGGTTGCTCAATCAATTCCGATTTATTTGAGCTTGGTAATTTATAGCGCAGGCGCAAAAAGGCATATTCATCTTGCGTGTTGGTTTTAGGTTGCGCTGTTGTTTGATAGCGGCTTTCATCCAACAGGCCGCTGTCGGCATCAGTGGGGGTAATTTCATAAATCGCCGTTACACTTTGCCCTGCGCCAACTTCGCCTGCATCGACTTTATCGTTATTGAAATCTTCGCGCTTAAGTGCGCGTGTCTCATAGCCGATCAGGCGATACTCTTTCACCATTGCCGGGTTAAATTCCACTTGGATTTTTACATCCTTGGCAATGGGAAATAAATTCGCGGTAGCTTCAGTCACCAACACTTTTTGTGCTTCGCTTAGTGTGTCGATGTAAGCTGCTGTGCCATTGCCGTTTTGCGCGAGGCTTTGCATCAGCGCATCTTGATAATTGCCTTGGCCAAAACCGAGTACTGATAAATAAATGCCTTTTTCGCGTTTGCGCTCGACAAAATCTTCCAGCGCTTCATCGCCAGTTTGACCGACATTAAAGTCACCGTCGGTAGCGAGAATAATACGGTTCACACCCCGCGCATTAAAATTCGCTTCCGCCAATTGATAGGCGAGGGCGATGCCTTCGGCACCGGCAGTGCCGCCACCCGCTTGCAAATTATTTAATGCGGCGAGAATTTTTGTTTTGTCTTTTACTTTGGTTGGCTCCAACACTGTTCCCGCTGCACCGGCGTAAACGACGATGGAAATAGTGTCGTCTGGTTTGAGTGTATCCAGCAGTAAACTCATGGATTGTTTTACCAGTGGTAATTTATCGGGCGCTTCCATTGAGCCGGATACATCGAGCAAAAACACCAGATTGGATTGCGGAATTTCACTCGCTGCCAATTGATAACCCTGAATGCCGATGTGGATCAATTTATTGCCGGGCGTCCAGGGCGAATCTACTACTGCGGTATAAGTCGCAAAAGGTTTTTTGCGATATTTGGGCAGAGGGTAGCTGTAGTCAAAGTAATTGATCATCTCCTCGCTGCGCACTGCATCTTTCGCTGGCAATTGACCGTTATTCAACATGCGTCGCACATAGCTGTAAGACGCGGTATCCACATCGATGGAGAAAGTCGAGACAGGATTGTCGCGTGTGGCGACTACCGAATTTTCAGTGACGTTTTCAAATCTATCGCGAAATTCCTGCTGTACCGGCGGGCGCATATCCGCAGCTGCTTCTGTTTTCATCGCTGCAAATGTGTGGCGTTCGACTTGTGCGCGCGCTTGCGATTGCACGGCGTATTCCGCAGCGGCTTGTCGTTTGGCTTTTGCTGCCATCTCCGGATTAGCGACAGTAGTTGGGCTGTGTACTATCACTTCCTCTATCGGTGATTCATTCAAGTCAAATTTATAGGTGGATGGTGCCGTTTCAGGTGCTTGTATGGATGGCGCTTGCATGGCGACAGGTTCAGCGAATTCCATTGATAGTGAACCTGTAGGTTGTTGCATAAATACAACGCCTGCGACAACGGCCAAGCAGGATGCAGCGACGGCGGAAATGACTGACGGTTTTTGCCAAAAAGGATGTTGAGCTGAATGCTGACGAGTGTTCATAGGATTCTTCCCGTGAGTGTTGGTGTCACGGGTAAGACGCAAGCGCTGGAAAAATCCTTGGACGATATTGGATTTTTTTTCAGCTGAGTTGTCGATGGCTTGCTTATCAAGTGCCTTTTTATCAATTGCCTTTTTATCAATTGCCTTTTTATCAATTGAATGGGCCGCCTCGAATGCAGCCATAGCCGCTGCCATATGTCGCGCTTTAGTATCTGCGTCGGGTGTGGGCGGTTGCTGCGCGAGCAAATCTTTCAATTCGTTGTCATTCATATCAGAGTGATTCATAGAGAAACTCCCCAGCTACCATCGGCTTGTTGCATGCGCTGAAGCTGTTTGCGAATTTCATGGAGGCGCCATGAAACAGTGGATTCTTTCAGTTGCAGCACCTCTGCTGCCTCGGCGTGGCTCAGACCTTCGCCATGAACCAGCAGTGCAGTCTCTTTAAAGCCTTCGCTCATCTGTTCCAGTTGTCGCAATAATTGCTGCAAGTAAATACTGGTTTCGGCAGTGAGATCGCTGCTGTGTTCAGCATCAATCACAGTGTCTATGTCGGCGTGTGCATGGCGATTCTGGCTTTTGTACCAGTCTTTGGCACAGTTGATCACCAAGCGATAGAGCCAACTGCTGAAGGCAGATTCAAACCGGAATTGCCCAAGGCTTTGTGCGAGTTTGATGCAAGCCAGTTGGGTGATGTCTTCAGCATCGGTGCGATTCCCACACCAGCGATAGGCGAAGCGGTGAATGCTGTCATAAGCCTCTGCCACTAATTGGGCAAAGGCTTGGCGATCACCGGTTTGAGCTGCGCGTATGAGTGTGTCGGAAGTGGGTAATACCATAGCGCCTTCAAGTGAATTGGATTTTGTTATTAGACGGCGGGATTACTCATATCCTTGGTGCAGATTTCAAGAATATTAGAATCTGTTTCCGTCTTCGCTTGGCAGGTATCGGATACGGCCGTGGGGTGCGACCAATCTATCTTGGGCACCAGCGGTCGATTTTTTTGCAGCTTGCAAATCAGGCGGAATATCCGCAAGCGCCAGCGCACCGCAAAGCTTGGGGTGAGCACTCCGGCCAGTATGGAATTAATCGCTTGGGGTAAGTTGAGGAGCGGGCGCGGCGACATAAAAACTTCGCAGGCATCATCGTCATAGTAGATGTCGATGAGTTGGCGCATATAGCCAATTTGCGTTTTCATGCGCGCGGTGTAATCCGCGTAGAGCTTGGCTGGGATCGCCTTAGCGGGTGAGGCCTGTGTATCGGAAATGGCATCGGCAATAGTGTCGGCAGCGAGCAAGCCGGATTCCAACGCGAGATAAACACCAGAGGAAAATACCGGGTCGATAAAACTGGCGGCATCGCCTGTTAGCAGGCAGTTGTCATGGCCAAATAGGTTGTAGGAAAAACTGTAGTCCGAATCGATCCGGTATTCGCCCAGCGCTGTGGCGGGCGCGAGGGCAGAGCTAAAAAAGGAGGACTCGCCAACTTTGCGCCAGAACACTGACTCCCAGGATTCGCCTTTCTCGCGCTTGGCATTTTTTTGCAAAACCACGCCGACCGAAGTGACTGTAGGTGAGATCGGAATCGCCCAGAACCAGGCATCTTGCAAGCGCATGATAATAATGTCGCCCGCCGCTTCACCGGTATCGCGCTGCATGTGTTCAAAGTGATTAAACACCGCCATGCGCCCTGGGTAGGGCAGTGGGGATTTTTCCAGTTTCATGGTTCGCCCCATGACGCAGTGTCTGCCGCTGGCATCTATCACCCAGTCTGCAGTGACGGTTGCGGCTTGGCCGTGATGTTCGGTGGCAATCTGCCATTGTTGATTGTGCCGCTGAACACTCATCACGGAGGTTTCTTCGCAAACTTGAGCGCCGAGGCTCTGTGCATGGCGCAGAAGAATCTCATCGAAGCGCGCGCGCTCGACCTGATAAGTCATTTCCAGACCGGGAATCCAGCCTTGCGCAAATACATTGCGCACAGTGCGCGAGCGATCAGCCAGCGTAAATTGCGCACCACGCTTCTCGATAAAACCGGCAGCGGCAACTTTGTCCCACACACCAATTTCTTTTAATACGCGGTTGCCATTGGGCAGCAGGGATTCGCCAATGTGAAAGCGCGGAAATTTTTCGCGCTCTAATACCAAGGCGTTGATTCCCCGCTGCGCCAAGCGGGAAGCTGCGACGCTCCCGGCGGGGCCGCCGCCAATAATGACAACAGGATAATGTGAGTGAATGGACATGGCTGGTGATGACATCGAAAACCCGGTAAATCCTGTTAGTTAGCTACGCTTAATTGCATGTTCTTGTTGATATCAGCCGCCACATTTTTAACCCAGCTCAGATAGTTGCGGTGAATGTAGCGTTTGCCGTCTTTTTCCTTGTAATCCAGATTGACGCTCGATACGTACTCAATGCGCACCTGCTTCAGATCGTGATAAATCGCAATGCGGGCAACATGGGAGCGCAGATTGAGTGTCGCATCGATTTTGCCCTGGCTTTCGCTGCTCACTACCCAGCCGCGGGTGGTCAACGCATGTTTAATACTGCCGACTACTTGAACTTCCACAAGTGATGACGGCACCGCGATTGGATCAGGGTTGATCAGCTCTGGAGCGGCGCTCGCGGAGACAGAGAAAAGCAATGCAAACGCAGTGACTAACGACCAATACAGCTGTTTCATACTAGTTAGTTGTTTCATACCAATTAGCTGTTTCATAAAAGCTCCTTGAAGTTGATTTTGTGAATAAATCGCAAATTTTTTGAACGCGCGAGTATAAGCATCAATGTCGCGTAAATCGAGGTTTAAGTGACCTGAGCAGCAGGTGCTATAGACTTGATGATTCCATTCATAGCCAGCACTAAGAGGAGCTAAAAAGCTAAGGTTTTGTGTCGGAATTATTTACATTTGAAAAATAAAAATGTGACGTGGTTATCTCTAATTTGTTGATAACAATGCCAAAAATAATGCTGGCCTGGATTTTGCTAATTTTGATGCCAAGTGGGTGAGTCTGCGGGTTCATCCACTGCCAGTCGAATATGGAATGGTGTTTCACCTGACTCTAGTTGATTGGATGGACTGGGTGTGAGCCTCTCCTAACACCCGTAATAGGAGGAGGGCAGCGGTTTGTTGCCCGTGTTAATTGACCAAACATGGAACTATCAAAATGATTAAATCCTTAAAAGTACTTTTTGCTGCTGCACTTTGCGCGTTATCCCTGAACAGCTTTGCGGGCATGATTGTTGATGTAGAGCGCGATGGTGTTGAGACCAAATTAAATACTTTCCAGAGCATTAGCTGGGTTCATGATATTAACGAATGGGGTTTTACTCCTGGTTCAGCTTTAAGCGCCAGTATTTCAATTGATATTAAAGACGATGCAAATGACCCATTTTGGTTTCCATTTGAATTGGCTCTGGTAAAGCTGGGCAATTTTGATTTTCAGGATGGCGGCGTTGAATTTGATGCAACTGAGACTTGGGTAGGTAACCTTGGTTTCAGTTCACTGGCTAAGTTAAATCTCGATGGTACTTTAGCTGTTACCGTGACAAGTTTGGCTGGTGACTTTATCGTGGGTAAGTCTACTCTGACCGTAAACGTTCCAGAGTCAAGCACCCTGATGCTGTTTGGCTTGGGTCTGCTGGGCTTGGGTGTAATGAGAAGAAAAGTTCGCGCTTAATTCTCTTGCTCCAGTCAAAAAAAACCGCTCACACCGAGCGGTTTTTTTATTCTGTCTAGTTGGTGTTCCAGAGAGTTAAAACTCATATTCAATCAGGCCGCGCAGATTATTCTCGGGCGTATCTTTATCCAACCCAAATAAGAATCCCAGCTCCCAGCGCAATTGTTGACGGCCAGAGAGTTTAATTGTGCCCATAAAGGCGGGGCCCACAGCCCAATCCTGATCGTCCAGATAAAGTTCAATTGCAGGTTCAAAGCTGGCACTGTAGCGATGGCGCAATTGTGCGCGCAACGCCGATTCAAATTCCGATTCAATATCACTGCCAAATTCATATTCGGCGATCAGATTGGCGGTAGCGACCCAGCGGCTGGCTAATTCTTTCTCCCATAAAAGACCTACAGCAAATTCATGGCTGCTAATATCTTTGGCTGTGCCTGCTTCCATTAATAAGCCCCAATCTGCCCAGTATTCTCCCTGCTCAGTGATTTGCCATTTCAACTCTGCTTCGTAACCGCGAATCTGTTCGCCTTCGTGAGTGATGGACTCAGTGAGCAAATAAACCTCGGTGAATAGTTTATCGTTCCAGGTGTAGCCTATGCCTGCACGATTTAATAATTCCTGCTCGCCTCCCAAGTCGCGCAAGGTAAAGCCATATTCAAGTTCGCGTTCATTTTGTTCGACATAGGGGTGATATACGCGATTCATTTCTGCCAACACCGGCATTGCGCAAGTCGATAGTGAAATTATTAGAGCGACAAAACTAAATTTTTTCATGGGTGATTGCTCGCAAACGCCACAAATGCCAAATCAACGCCAGCAATATTGGGGTGACGGTTGATAAATAGAAAATTCCCTGAACTAACGATGGGCGTGAATCATATCCGATAAGTGCATAAAGCAGCTCTCCTAGCCATGAATGCTCATTAACTAAAAAAGTGCTGTCCCAGAGTGGCGCTCCTGAGCTGAGTAAATCAATTTGCATTAGTTGTTTGGCTATTTGCATGGATAATCCACCCGCCCATAACTGAATCATCACGATAAACGAGGGGAAGAAAAATTTTTCAGGCATAAAGGAAAAACTGTAAAAAATAATTGCACCCAAACTCATGCCAATTCCTGCTCCAATCACTGCACCTATGAGAGCTGAAGAAAAAATCTCTGGACTGTGTGAAAACGCCGAGAGATAAATCCAAATTTCAGCACCTTCGCGCATCAGCGAAAAACTGACGATGACGATAAATAAACTGTATAACAGACGTGTATGTGTTAAATGATGAGCATCTGTGTTTTCTTCTGGAGCGTTAAACAGCGTTGGCAAGATCAGTAGGCCAAGCAGAACCACGCTAACGACTACTGCGAAGTAGAGTGCGGCATCCAACAATTCCTGCCCTCTACCATCAAACGCATCTGCAATTTCATAAGCGTAATGAGCTAATAAACCAGATCCGGCTATACCGGCAATTAGCGCCCACAGGCTCCAGCGGTAACTCAGCTCCAGTTTATTGCTGAGTGCCAGAAGCAGGCTGATAATCAGCGCTGCCTCCAGAACTTCGCGCAATATCAATAAAACGGCATCGAGCATATTAGTTCTCCACCTTGATCATGCCCTGCGCGGTCTTTGGGTTGAACTCACCAAAAAATGGATAATCGCCGGGGGGGAGCGGGCCGATAAAAATAATCGCTTTTGCACCGCCCATAATGACTTTTTCGCGGTTGAGTTCGTAGCTTTCAAATTCTTCCGGAGTGGGGTCGCGATTAATGATAATCAGCTTTACTTTGGTATTCGCAGGAATCGTCAATTGCGCCGGATAAAATAAATGGTCGCGAATTTCGATGGTAATTGTTGGTGTCTCTGCAGTGGCGAATTCGCTAAACAGAAGCAGCATGCCCAGTGCAATGCTAAGTTTCCATTTCATCTGTGTGATCCTTTTGATCATGCATTTCGAGTTTTTTTGCTTGGTGTGAATGTTGGTTTGCAGCAGCAAAGGTCACCATCACCAACAGGCCATGCCCCACTCGCGATTCAGTGAGTGAAATGCGCGCGGAATGTAAGCTGACGACTTGTTGAACGATAGATAAACCTAAACCGCAACCGGGCACTTTGGAGGTGTGGCGGTCGCCGCCCAAACGATAAAATCGATCAAACACGCGCTCGCGCGCATCGGCTGGAATTCCCGGGCCACTGTCCATCACCTCAAGCACAACATGTTTGCCGCGCAGCCAGGTATTGACAGCAAGCTGGCCGTTGTTGGGTGTGTATTTAATCGCGTTGCCTAGTAAATTATTGAGTAGGCTGGTTAGTGCTGTGCGGTCGCCGGAAATCCAGCATTCATCCCCATCAAATTCAATTTGGTGCTGCTTTGCATCCAATGCTGCGCTTTGCTCAACAATTGCCTGTTTCGCTAGTTGAGTCAGGTTAATGGTTTCAAAGGTTCCCATAAAATGGTCAGGCGTGGTTCGGTTGAGTAATAAAATTTGCTCAACCAAATAACTCATTCGCTCAATTCCCTGTTTCAATTTGTAAACTGAATCTGGTGCAGGGTTTAATTCGTGCTGCAAATTTTCGCAGTGAATTTTCAGTGCGGCGATAGGTGTTCGCAATTCGTGTGCGGCATCACCAGAAAAACGTTTTTCGCGTGCAAAGGAAGCATCCAGACGGCGCAATAAATCATTGGCGGACTGTGTGAGTTGTGCTAATTCAATCGGCATGTTTTTTTGCTTGAGTGGATGTAAGTCCGTTGCTTCTCGTTGGCGTAACTCTTGTGCAAGATTGGTAATGGGTTTAAGCCCCAAACCCAATACCCACCAAATGATCAATCCGATAAGCGGAATGGCCAAGACCATTGGGTATACCGCTTGCAAAATCATTGACTCCGCTAGGCGGTAGCGTTGATCAGCTCGTTCAGCGACGATAAACCAGCTGTTGCCATCGTTGCTGGGCGTGACTAATAAATGCCAACGATAGTCGTGAAAATTGGCAAATTGAAATCCATTTTCCAGTGGTGCTACTACTTGTGCGGGCATGGCCGCTGAGCGTGCGAGTAATTTTCCATCGGTCGCCACCCATTGAAACTCCAGTGAGGCTTCGGCAGCTAAAGTGCGCGCAGGAAATTGCAGCGGCAGCTGGGATTTATCTCGTTGCTCAAGGGATTGCGGCAGGGTGTAATTTAATAAATCGACCTGCTGTAACAAGCGCTGATTAAAAAGACGCTCAGCCTCATCCATACTGCCTAAATAACCACGCACTGCCGCTGCAAAATTTGCCAGCGTGACTATCGCCAATAAAATAATGACAAGGAATCCACGAATGGACTTCATGGGCGCGGCACCATGTAGCCAATGCCGCGTAGTGTTTTAATAAAATTGGCAGGCAATTTTTTGCGCAGGTTATGAATGTGAACTTCAATTGCATTGCTCGCTACTTCATCGTCCCAGGAATAAAGTTTTGCTTCCAGGCCTTCGCGCGTTTGAATAACGCCGACCTGCTCAACCAAGGTTTTTAGCAGCATATATTCGCGGCGCGATAAATTCAGTGCTTGGCCATCGAGTAGCGCTTCGTGGTGAGTGGTGTTGATACTCAGTGAGCCAATGGTAATGACGGATGAGGTCGCGTTGCCAAGTCTGCGTTCGAGTACACGCAGGCGCGCGAGTAGTTCTTCCAGTTCAAAGGGTTTGGTGAGGTAGTCATCTGCACCGGAATCCAGACCGATCACTTTTGCATGGGTACTGTCGCGTGCAGTAAGAATCAGTACTTGGGTGGACAATTTTTTTTGTCGCACCAACTTCAGAATATCCAGGCCGTCCATATCTGGAAGGCCCAGATCGAGCAGCATAATATCGGGCGGATCAGCGACGACTTGCGTCGCTGCCGCTTTGCCAGTGTTTAACCAGTTGATTGCGAAGCCTGCGCGAGTTAGGGCGCTAACAATACCTTCTGCAAGTAATTCGTCATCTTCCACTAACAATATTTGCATCGATTTAGTAATCCGTCATAAATGTTTTTTTGCCATGGCCATTGCTGCATTTATTTCTGTTTTGCGACCAGCATCGGCAGATTCACGCCCGGGGCGAGGGGCAGCTTTGAGTGCTTTTTCAAATGCAGCTACCGCTTGTTGATACTCTTTTTGATCTAACAAGTAGTCGCAATAAAAGTAATTGGAGTCTATGCCATCAGGATTATAGCTCAAGCCCTTAAGTAGCATTTCTTTGGCTTTTTTGTCATCGCCAAAACCGACCGGCCAGCCGGGCACCTTGTAATAGAGTGAGCCCAAGCTGGTGTAAGCCGATCCCGCCAATGCCGCAGGGTCGAGCTTGATCGACTGTTCCAATAATTTTTTTGCTTGCTTTACTTCATCCAATGCGCCTAAGCCGCCTTTTACACCAGCATAGGTAGAGCGAATGATCGCCTCCCAAATCAGATAGGGAGCACGATTGTTGGCTTCGCGCAATTGCTGCGCGTCGGCGATCAGGGTCGTGAACGCTTTTTCTTTTTCTGCCTCAGGAGTTTGATATTTAATTTCTGCCCAGCGCGTTTGCAGTTGTTGAATATCTGCGGCTTCATCGGCGTATGCCATAAAACTCAAGCAGCTGGTCAGCATTATGAGCAGGTATTTTGCCAAGCGATTGTTTGTCAGATTGTTTGCCAAGAAACTTTTCATACTGTCACCTTTAGAATAACCGGATAAAAATAAAGTGGTTGAATCGCTTAAGAATTATGTTCGAGTGGCGCCTGCGCATGGCGACGAATTACGGGTAGCTGTCCGCGCAAGGCTTTATCAATAATCCAGGGAAAAATACTGTTGATGCGTAAAAATAATCGTTCGGGCCAACCGATATTGGCATCGCGCATATGACTAGAAGAAAGCATGGATTCCACTTTGTGGGCAACCAGTTCCGGTGAGTCCATTGCGTTGCCAAGTTCTTTGTTCATCGCGCAAACCGCATCGCTATTTAAGCTGGTGTTAGTTGCACGTGGTGCGAGATAGGCGACTTGAATATTCGTGTCGCCAAGTTCGCGTCGCAGCGCTTCGCTAAATCCACGCAATGCAAATTTGCTCGCGCAATATGCACTAAAACCGGGATAGCCAAGGCCGCCAAAACTGGATCCGATAGTGAGAATACGGCCGTGATGTTTATCCAGAAATGGCAGTGCCAAGCGAGTTAATAAAATCGTTGCGGTGACATTGGTGGCAATTAATTTTTCGATAGCATCTGGATCATTGTCTTCCAACATGCCAAATAAGTTTGTGCCTGCGCAGTTGATTAACGCATCCAGCGGCTCCTGTAGTGCGAGCAATGCAGTGCGAATGATTTCGCGGCCGCTGCGACAACTAATATCGGCTTGCAGTACAAAACCGTCATTGCCGCGCACATTTAATTCGCGTGCAAGGGCATTTAATGTCTGCGTTGATCGACCGACAAGAATCAGGCGCGCACCTTGCTCGGATAGGCGTCGCGCAATGGCTTTGCCTATGCCGCCACTGGCGCCGGTGAGTAAAATGAGCTTGCCTTTAATGTTCATTTTTTTGCCTCGCTAGGAGCGATTATTTAGGTCAAGCTGCTTGTGCGATAGACAGTTTTTCAATTGAACGGAAAATATTGCCGTAGAGTTTGAAAAACATTTTTGCCGCGTGGACTATGTCATCCTGATCTTTTTGCTCGGTTAAGCTATTCATCAACTTCTCAAAAAACACCATGTGTTCCTGATCGAGACTGCCGTGCGAACGCAAATATGAAAATGCTTTGTTAGGTAGACCAAGATGTTTCTGGATAATGTCCGCAGCCTGGGTTGCTAAATTAATACTGGTGCCTTCAAGCACAAACACCATGCCGAAAAATGCCATAGGGTTGTTACGCATGACTGTGTCATAGGCGTAGGCAACCATTAATTCGGTGGCTTCATTGGGGCGGCCGGAGCGCACCGCTTCTTTGTCGCTATCGCACGCGGCTATGTCATTTAATATCCATTCCTGATGTCCCAATTCCTCTTCAATATATTCGGCAATTGCCTCGCGGTAAGTTTCCTTTTCGGAGGGCAGGCGACTGCCAACTGCCATCAATAAGGGCACTGTATGTTTTACATGGTGATAAGCCTGAGTTAAAAACTCACGATACTCGTCCAAACTGAATTGGCCTTGGCCAATACAGCGTTGAATAATGGGCGCGCTTAACAAGTAGTTGCGCTCAGACTGGGTTTCAGTTTGCAAGCGATTAAAAAATGTCATAAACAACTCCTGCGTGTTGCGGTGAAGTGTGGCATGCGTGAGTAGAAGAATCTGAATAGATGGCGGCAATCGCCCCCAGGTACTGGCCAAGTATTGCAGCGCGGCGCAAACGGCCGTTGTCAGTGAGTAACTGATTGGCCGGAGTAAAGGCTTCGGCGGCTACAATAAATTTTTGTACACGCGCGTAATCGGGCAGGCGCTGATTGATCGTGCGAATATCCTGCATAATGTGTTCGGCGGTAATCTGTGCGGAGGCAGGTACAATAATGGCACTGCAAAAGGGTTGTGAATCGCCAATCACCATAACCTGTGCAATGGAACGGCAGAGCGATAATTCGGATTCAATCCACTCGGGTGAAATATTGCGCCCGTAACTGCTGATTAGCAGATTTTTTTTGCGGCCAGTGATAAAAATAAAACCTTCATCATCGATATAGCCCATATCGCCGGTGTCCAGCCATTCATCTTGGGTGGTGGATTGACCGAGATAACCGCTAAATACATTGCCGCGCACTTTGATGATGCCTGCGTCAATTTTTATCTCGACATGATTTAGCGCGCGACCAACGCTGCCAATTTTCTCTGCGCCCGGCGCGTTCAAACTGACAACCGATGCGCACTCCGATAAACCATAACCTTCGTACACGGCTATGCCCATTGTGCGCGCTTGTTCTATTAAAGTGACGGGCGTGCGTGCGCCGCCGACCGCAATAAATTTTAACGATGCTGGCAAAGCAAAACCCTGCGCACTAGCGGCGACAAAGCCTTGCAGAATTTGTGGTAATACAATCAGGCTATTGGGTTGGTAGTGATGCAAGGCTTGCAATAATGTGGGCAGTGATAATTGCGAGCTACCCATCAAACCAAGCGTTGCGCCCGGTACTGCCACTATGCGTTTGCCGAGATAGAGCGGCACATAAACGCCGGCAATATTTTCCAGCAGCGTACTTAAGGGCAATAAATTCAGGTGCGTATTGAGTTCTTGCTCTGCATTGGTTGCGGAATAAATTCTGTCGGCCAGCGCACAGGTAACATTTTCCAGTGCATTGGTTGAGAGTAATACGCCTTTGGGTGTTCCGGTTGTACCGGAAGTGAAAGTAATTTTGGCTACCGAAGCCAGTGCTTCAGATGCATCATTTTTTTCTGTGGCATTTTTATTTTGAGCAATCGTGTTAGCTAATTGATCAAGATAAATATTGGCGATAGGCGAAGCTTTTCTTTCACTGGTTTGGGCTACAGAATTTATGTCGCCACAGACTAATAAACTGGAAAGCTGCGCTTGAGCAATGACATGTTGTAGCTGTGTATTGGAAAAAAAGCGCGGCAATGGCACCAGGGTGATATTCGCTTGCCAAGCTGCGAGGTCGGCAATAATCCACTCGCTGGAGTTTTCTCCCCACAAGCCGAGGTTATGGATGTTTTGTTCGATCAACCAATTTGCAAGCAGATCAATTTTTGCAACCAATTCTGCATAAGATAGCTGCACTGTTTCGCTCGTCAGCGCAATTTTTTGGGGTGTGGCCTGCGCATGCTGATAAATAGCAGAGAGAATTTTATTCATTATTTA
The DNA here is from genome assembly GCF_035117775.1 of Cellvibrio chitinivorans. Taxonomy (NCBI): domain Bacteria; kingdom Pseudomonadati; phylum Pseudomonadota; class Gammaproteobacteria; order Cellvibrionales; family Cellvibrionaceae; genus Cellvibrio; species Cellvibrio chitinivorans. The sequence goes on along the minus strand of NZ_JAYKKN010000003.1, from coordinate 305,289 downwards.
ACTCCATCGCGGATTACTGAAAAAGGTTCAGTATTAAATTCTGCCGCTGCAAGTTGCGCGGCAATTTTTTCGATTGGGCGCTTAATAGCGGCAACGGTTGCGCGATACATAGGGTTTTTGCGCGCGGCTGCCATCGCGGGACGGTTATCGCCAAACATGACTTGCGGATTGTTTGCGTAGTAGCTGCCCCAGCTGGCGCCGCCGTCGGGCAAAACGGCGGGATCTGCATCGGCCAATACCACTGGTGAATAATGTAAACGTGCGAGCAACGCCTTGACTTCACGCGTGCCGGTGAACAATACGTAGTGATAGCCCAAACGTTCCAACACTTCGCCGATCACAATAAACAGCAACAGGCTGCTGCCTTTCCACGTGGAAACCAAATTGCCAATTTCAACGATTTGATTGCGGGCGATTGGCTGCCCGAGCTGGTCGCCTATCACTTGCTCAATAGGAGCAGTTAAATATTGTTCAGCAAATAGTCTGCCGCCACTGGCGGGTGCCAGACCTACGGCTGCGGAATATTCTCCGCCGCAACGCAGGCTAATAATATTGGGCAAAAAATGGCTGACTTGTGCGTGGTGTACAGCGCAAAAGCGATCATGAATATAAGCCTCAACTTCGGCGCGCTCAGCTGACTGGGCGCTATGCAATCCAAAACGGGGGATTTTAATTTGCGGCAAACGTGGCATATGCCAGCTGGCAGAGACGGGTTCCGGTAACAAACTGGATAGGTCTTTCATACTGCATCCTCAGCGATGGGCTTTCTTAGGATGCAGAGTAAAAAATCAAACTTAAGGAAAAATTAAGGCAAAACAAAATTTGGATTTTTTAGTGTTAGCGCGGGAATTGTTTAACGGCGCGTTCCAACGCCACTAAATATTCTGCCTGATTTTGGTAGGCGACCTGCTCAAACAGTCGGGTAATGCGGGTTAAATTCGGAGTGAATTGCGGCTCGCTGTAATTCATGCGCTTAACAAAATCGCCCAGGGTTTCCCCTGTTTTACGCCGATACCCGAGTTGCGCCAGTTTGCGTTCAAGCTTGTGAATGGCCTGAATTTCCGGGCGCAGATTGGGGGCTTTTTGGTTGCGCAATAAAAACCACACAAAAATCGCCACGCCCACCAAGCCAAAACCAATCAGCCAGAGGGTAATGCGCCATGTCTCTGTGCCACCCAGCAATCGGGTCAGCAATCCTTCTTGAGCTTCGTTATCGTAATTTAGTACCCAGCGCTGCCAGCTGTAGGTGGCGGCATCCCAGCGCAGCTGCAAGTTGTATAAAAGTTGCGATGAGCGCCAGCGGCTGGTCACTAGCTCTTGATCATCTGCGCCTAAAGCTTCATCCATGCCTTGTTCGATACGATTGGGCGCAACGGCAGCGGTGGGGTCGATCATCTGCCAGCCGCTGCCTTCAATCCAGACTTCGGTCCAGGCGTGGGCGTCGGATTGGCTGACGAGTAAATAGTTTTCCACTGGATTCCATTCTCCACCCTGATAGCCCACTACCACCCGCGCCGGTATGCCCGCCGCGCGCAGCAAAAAACTAAAGCTGCTGGCAAAGTGCTCGCAAAAGCCGCGTTTACTGTTGAATAGAAACTCATCGACTGAGTGTTCGCCCAGTAACGGCGGTTGCAAGGTGTAGGTAAATTCGCGATTAAACAGCGACAGGGCTTTATCGATAATTTGCTCGTTGTTCAGATTTTGGCTGCGCCAGCTTTCTGCCAATGCACGGGTTTGTGGATTGCTGTTGAGCGGCAGGCGAATGTTGGCTTCACGCTGAAAACTGTTGAGCTGCGGCGTTTGTGACCAATCGATTTGTAGCGCCGAGGTGACTTGATAGCGCATCCGCTGGGCGACGGGAATGCGGTTCATCAGTAGCGAATCGGCGGTGATGCGAATTGAATTGCTGGTGTTGCTGACGCTTTGCGGCGTCATCAGACTGAACAACCACGGCTGACCATGGGGTTCCATGATGATGCTGTAATCGATCAATTCACGTTTGGTGCCTTCATCTGCCTGACTGCGCGGCGTAATGCCCCAGCTATCGCGCATACGCCAACTGCGGCCATCAAAACTGTCCAGCACCAATCCGCGCCAATAGAGCTGGCTGGCGATGGGCGGTTGGTCGGCAAATTCCACGCGAAACGCGGGGGAGCGATCTTTGGCGAGATTGCCTAAATCGCCGGGCGAAAGGCTATCGCTAAAACCGGTTTTGGCGGCTTGCTGATTGGGTATCGCCCAAAGCGGCCCGAGGCGTGGAATCACCACAAACAGCACCAGCATAATTGGCAGCGCATGAAGCAAAATCGCGCCGCCGCGTTTCAAGCGCAGGCGCGCTGTCTGGCTGTGGGTGAGGTAGAGCGAGCGCCAGCTGGCGAGCAAAAGCACCACGCAGATAACACCATAGAGTGCCGCTTGCGGAGTTTGGCTAAACAGAAATTGGGTGGCGGTGATGATAAAGCCGATAAACACCAGCAGTTGTGCATCGCGTGCGGAATTCACTTCTAATAATTTGAGCGAGAAGGCACACACCAGCAGGCCGACCATCGCCTCGGTGCCGGTTTTGCCCGCGTAGCTGGCAAAGAGTCCACCGGCACACACCAGCGCCAGCAGGGTTTTGATCAGGCTGCCCGGTGCGCCCCAGCGACCGCGAAACATCTGTGTGCGCCAGAATGCGGCGAGCGCCCAGACCAGCCAAAGCCAGACAGGGAGGCTGATCAATAAAGGCAGTATTAGCACTGCTTGCATCGCCAATAGCCATGCAAGTTTGTCGCGCTCCAGATATTCCGCTTGCGGCGGTTTTACCTTGCTGTTGGAAAGTTTGCGCAGACGACTAGCGAGCATGGCCAAACTCCCGAGCAGGCTTGCGTGGTAAGTTGAACTCCGCCAGTGCGGTTAACACACTTTGCAGGTGATGCTCACCCAAAGCAGGTGCCAGTTCGATCCCTGGTAGGCGCAAACCATAGGGAATCTGCCGCTGTTCGTAATCCAGCGCCCAATAACAGAGGCCGGACAAACGCAGCTCTTGCGGCAGGTTCAAGCTGTCCCAATCGAGCCATTTTTCGGCCGAGATATAAGCCTCGTACTCTTTGGTGAACAGCCCCTTGTCCTGCGCAAATTGCTTCCAGGCGATGTGTTTGATCGGGTCGCCCGGTTGATAATCGCGCAGGCCGCTAAAATCATCGCCGCCGCGCTGGCTGGTGCCGCCGTCCTCTTTGCCATTGCTGGCTTGGGCTTTGGGTTCATCGCTTGCGATTGGCGCAGGGTAAATAAGTGCGTGGGCATCCAGATTTTGCCAGCTCCAGCAGCGGATAATGCCGAGTGGAAAACGGCTCTGGATCAGTAAGCGGCCGGGGCGCATGTGGCCGCGCTCATGGCTTTGCGCGCGCACTATCACCTGTTGCGGTTCGTTGTGCTTGAGGCTGATGGTGTGCGTTTCCCCATGCTGCCAGCGCAGTTCCAGGTTGTCGCAACCGGCTTTGTTGCGACAATTTAGCTCCAGCACAAAGTTCACGGCATCGCCCGCAAATGCCGGGCGGGCGCCGACAAAACGGATGCTGATACCGGCGAGATTGGCAAAGGCGTGCAAAATGCCCACCACAAAAATGCTGACCAACAGATAGCTCAGCCCCAGAATCAGGTTGTTCTGGTAGTTGGTGCCCAGCAGCCAGATCACCGCCGTAATCAGCAAATAAATCAGGCCGGTAAAATTGGGAAAGGTGTAGAGGTTTTTGCGATTGAGCAGCACTTGAGATGCGCGTGGCGAACGCCGGTCAAGCCAGCGTTCAAGCCTATGCTGAAGGTATTGCTTCCAGCTTGCGCGCAATCCGCTATTGGATTGATTCACGGCTTAACCCAGTACGTTCACGCTATCGCGCAGGTGTTTGATCAGCGGCTCGGAATCCTGACTATGACCACGGCCGCGCACCCTATGGCCAACCACCGCAGGCAATACGCTTTGCACATCTTCCGGCACCAGATACTCGCGATTGTGAATCAGCGCCCATGCCTTGGCAGCGCGCAGCAACGCCAGAGCACCGCGCGGTGATAAGCCGTAAGTAAATTGGGTATCGCTGCGGGTAAAGGCAACAAGTCGCTGCACATAATCGAGTAGGGCATCGCTGGCTTTAACCTGCTGCACTGCCGCTTGAATCGCTGCCAACTGCTCGTGCGTCACCATAGGCGCGAGCTGACGAATGCGCGCGCGTGGATCTACGCCTTCAAACAACATGCGCTCCGATGCCGGGCTGGGGTAGCCGAGTGAGATGCGCATTAAGAAGCGGTCGAGTTGCGATTCGGGCAGCGGAAAAGTGCCGCTTTGCGAAAGCGGGTTTTGCGTGGCTATCACAAAAAAGGGTTTAGGCAGCGGGCGGCTTTTGCCTTCAATCGTGACCTGACCTTCTTCCATCGCTTCTAATAACGCGCTCTGGGTTTTGGGTGAACTGCGGTTGATCTCATCGGCTAACAAAACTTGCGTAAAAACCGGGCCGGGGTGGAATTTAAAAACGCCTTGTTCGCGCTCAAAAATCGCTACACCGAGAATGTCGGCGGGCAGCAAATCGCTGGTGAACTGCACTCGCTCAAACTTCAGCCCCAATACTTTGGCGAGGCAGTGGGCGAGCGTGGTTTTGCCCATGCCGGGCAGGTCTTCAATCAAGAGATGTCCTTCGGCGAAGAGGCAGGCGAGGGCGAGGCGAACTTGTTGGTCTTTACCTAAAACGATTTGGTCTACTTGCTCGATAATCTTGCTGATCAATGACTGCATGGGAAACCCTGAATTTTTGTTTTATCAGGTGCCAGCATAGCGCAGGAGAAAAAGTGGGGGGATAAAGAATCGCAAAGCGGGCACACAGTCACAAGTGAATCGGGTGCCGGTTGATGGTTGTTTACTCTAGTGCGACTACGCAGTTGCGCCCTTGTTGCTTGGCTTGGTAGACCGCTTTATCGGCGCGCTCAAACCACTCGTCTGCAGTTTCATCAGGGTGAAGTTGGGCGCAGCCAAACGAGGCTGTCAATGCACCATCCGGGTCTTTTAATTCTGCCTCAATTTGCTTGCGCAATTGCTCGGCGATTTTTAATGCTTCTTTGAGTGCAGTATTACGGGTTAAGACCACAAATTCTTCCCCACCGAAGCGGAATACTCTATCGGTTTTGCGGATGCGTTTTTTCAGTAGATTAGCCAAATCGACAAGTACAACATCCCCTAAATTGTGGCCGAATTTATCGTTCACCATTTTGAAAAAGTCCAAGTCCAACACAATAAGGGTGGCGGGAGTTTGGTTACGTGCGCAGTCTTCCATACTCATGCGCAGCTCTTCATCCATTGCACGGCGATTGCCCAACTGAGTGAGCGGATCCTGGATGGCGATGGATTGCAGCATGTGTTGCTGGCGATGGGTGAGTAGGGCAAATACGTAGGCCATGCTGGCGCACATCAATAGCGAGGCTAACATCGCGAGTGTACTGGTGGTGCTTGGCAAATTCAGGGCGATAGGAGTAACCGCAGCAATCGCAACTACATTCATCATTAAGGCTGCTCTGGCGCCAAGTAAAAACACATTGGCCAAAAGGATAGGGAACAGCCAAAACACAAAGATAGGGTCGTTAAGGTGAGCGACTATGACTGCACCTGCAGAATAAAGAATGGACGTGATGATGGAGATGGCTTTGGTAACCTGACCGTGTCGCCAGGTATAGAGCGCGCTGCTGACCGATACTGCAACAATCGCCAAGTCAACCAGCGCGTTTAGATACTCACCATTGAAGTAACGGATTACACAAAAAGGCGCGACTACCAGACTGGCGAGAATCGCGAATAAATACACCATGCCAAGTTGAAACTTGTTTTTCGAGTCGGTCAGCATAATTGCCGGCGAGCGCTCCCATGTCGAAATTTTTTGTGGCGCTCAACCTGTGCGCCCTTTTATTGCTCACAGCATAGTCGGCAAATGTTTTATTTGCTCAATTATTTTTAACAATGACCTATGTGAATTGCGTTGCAAGCGTTATTGCTCGACGCTCAACCACTGCTCTATGCGCTCCTCCATATACGCATAAAAAGGATTGGAATAGAGCCGCATCCCCGCATCCGCCTTAATAATGATTGTGTTGGTTTCGCCGCGTAAATGTAGGTTTCCCAAACGAATGCCGTAAAACTCGTCTTGTTTTGGTTCCAAACCAAACGTTGGATCATCGGCGGGGAAGGGAACTGCAATATGAGAGAGCGAATACACACCAGTGGGATAGCTCAAATCAAGTGGGCGCTCTTGAGTTGCGAGGCCACCCGCTGCTTGGCGAAATTCACTGACCTGGTTTGTGGTTGGATTGCGATTACTGATTTTCACCAAATCGTACTTGTGGGTTTCCTGTGGGAAGGTGTTGTCCATAAAGCTGAGCGCTGCCGGTTTGGTGATGGGCGCAAGATTATTGTGGCGATTAAGATCAAACAGCACCAGCTCGCTCTGATTTTGCGGCAGATAGCGGTAAAAATAGTTTCTGATCGCGTCGGTTTTGACGGTGCTATCGATCAGCGATTGGAAGGTTAATACCGGCGGTAATTTTTGCAGCTGATTGTCCTTAGCCATTTTTTTAATTTTTTTCTGTAGGTGCGTTGAAAGCCGATGTGCTTGCCAGCCTGCATTGACCGGGAAGGAATTGTATTTAAACGGGTTGTATTCCGGGTTTTTACTCAGCCAGCGCTTGGAGCTGAGCAGCGGTAAATGGCCGACCATATCGATTGATTTGGTAAAGCGCGCTGCTTTACTAACGCCGATCATCGGCGATAAGAGCACGATTTTTTTTGGCAGTGGCAGGTTTGAATCCTGTAATGCATCCAGCGTGTAGTTCAGGGTGAGGGCGCCGCCGTTGGAGTAGCCGAGCATATAGAAGTTGGGGTTATCGCCCAGTAACCGTTGCATCTCTTTAACGGCGAGCAGGGTTGCGGCAGCGGCATCTTCCCACTCCATGCTCAACAGCCCCGAAGGCACAGTGCCGTGGCCGGGAATACGTACCCCAATGACCAGAAAGCCCTGCTGCTCCAGCGTTTGTGCAAGGCTGCGCACTGAGTAAGGTGAATCACTCATGCCGTGCAGCATTACAATTCCTGCACGCACCGTCTTGGGGGTGAGCACAAAACTGCGGTTCCAGTTGGGCGTTTGCTTGAGTGTATAAAGTGGTGATTCAGGCGAGTAGCGATAACCTGCGGTTGTATCTTCAGCCGCGAGCTTTTCTGCCAGCTCGGCAAAGGTTTTTTCCTCCTGTGCCAGATAATCACTCCACTGGTAGTTGGGGTTTTTATCCAATGAGTCGGCGGTGAACTCTTGCGTCAGCTCAATGCGATGCCAGGGCTTTGCGCTACTGAGGGTGCTGCAACCAGAGCATGAGGCCAACATCAATAGCAGGCTGAGGGTGATGGTGAGCCGGGTAAATCTGCGCATCTAAAGATCCTTGTCGTCATTCGCGGGAGTATGAATAAATGTTCCCTGTTGTAAAAAATGTAGAGTCTGCTCCATTACATTCTCATCTTTCATAATGTAAGGATGGGAAACTGGCAGCGAGATAAAATCGCGCATTCCATCGATTTTGGTATTTTCCACGGAGACCTTACCGTCATCGGGGTTAGGTAAATATAGCGATAAAATCAGATTGATGCTGGTCGTGCCTGCAATAACACCCAGCTCAAAATTCACTGCACCGAGATTATTGGGAATACTTGCAGAATCGGTACCCAATTCATTTCCGGCAGGCCCATTGAGCCAATCAAACGGAGGCAAATTTTTTAAGCGATCAACCACCTGACTTCCTTTGTTCGGTGGCGCGAGCATCACCACGCGTTTTAATTCGGGGATCTCCTGCTGGCTGAGGTATTGGCGAACTAAAATCCCCCCCAGCGAATGAGTTACAAAATGAATGCTGCTACTCGATTGTTGACGACAGCTGGCAAGTGCAGGTGGAATCGCTTTTTCAGTAAGCGTGGCGATGGGAAATTCGCGCGATGGATAATCCACATTGACTACAAAATAATGATTCGCCTGCAAATAGTCGCGCAGCGGAATCATGGATTTACTGGTGCGTGCCAAACCGTGCAATAAAATGACACACTCGGGTAGAAGTTGCGGATGTGAGTCTGCTGTTGTTTCAGAAATCGTATCAATGACTGTATTTTGTGCGTAACTAGAGACACTTACAGCAATACTTGTCAGTAGTGAAATTGCAAAAACGAGTGATGGTTTTGTCATTGAGTGTCATTCCATAGGTGTCGGCGAATTATGCCACAGTCACTCTGCTGTAATTAATGTGCAGCTAAAAAGGAGTAATCAACATGATATTTTTTGATTCACATTGCCATTTCGATTTTATCGAATTCAATGCTGACCGCGCTGCAATTTGGCAAGCCTGCAAGGCGCAGAATATCCATCATTTATTAATGCCGGGAGTCTGCCCAGATCAATGGCAGGTGGCGGCACAACTCTGTGCACAATACACGGGTTTGGTTTATGCAGCAGGGGTTCATCCCCACTGGATTGAACGGCAGGAATGGCTAACCTATGAAACGACCGGATTATTCACGGCAGCAACTCAAGAAAAACTGATCGCATTGATGATTGCAGAAGTTGAGCAAACGCAACTCAATGGAAGCTCGACAAGTGTTGCATCCAAATGTGTAGCAATAGGCGAGTGCGGTTTGGATAAACTGATCGGCACGCCTATCGAACAGCAACAACAATTGTTGAGTCTGCATATCCATGTCGCCAACCAATTAAATAAGCCACTGATTGTTCACTGCGTTCGCGCGCACAATGAAATGATCGCACTATTCAAAAAAAATAAACCCAAAGCGGGCGGAGTGGTTCACGCTTTTAACGGCAGTTATGAAATTGCGCAGGAATATGTGGGTTTGGGTTTTTATCTCGGCGTGGGCGGCACCATCACTTACGAGCGCGCACAAAAAACTCGCGCAGCGGTTGCGCAAATCCCACTGGAAAATTTACTGCTGGAAACCGATGCGCCCGATATGCCACTGCAAGGCAAACAAGGTCAGCGCAATAGCCCGGAATATCTGCCTATAGTTGCGCAGGTATTGGCGGAGTTGCGTGGTGAAACAGTAGAAACAATTGCAGCGACAACCAGCCGCAATGCGCTGAATTTATTTCACTGCGGTTAATACGGCGGGCGCTTGAGTGGAGGTGCGCACACAGTTGCGGCCTTGGGCTTTGGCCACATAAAGAGCTTTGTCGGCGCGGGCGATAAAATCGGTGGGGGATTCCTCCTCTAGCATTTGCGCAACACCAAAACTGGCAGTCAGTTTTAACCCTTTTGGCCAGTCGTGTTCGCTAATACAACGGCGCAATTTTTCAGCTAAGCCAGATGCTTTATCCAGATTGGTGTCAGGGCAGGCGAGTACAAATTCTTCACCGCCCCAGCGTGCGAGTAAATCCTGACTGCGGGTGTTTTCGCTCAGCACTTGTGCAAAAACCAGTAATACCTGATCGCCCAGATTGTGACCGTAGGTATCGTTAATATTTTTGAAATGATCGATATCGATAAAAATAAGTGATAACAAGGGCGTTGAGTTGTTATCGTTCGGCTGATTAAACACCGGCGCTAATCCATCGCGATTTAATACCCCTGTTAATGGGTCGCGCGTCAGGCGATCTTCCAATTTTTGGTGCTGCTGGTTAAGTAGCGAATTAAGTGCTTCCAGTTGCTGTTGGCGCTGTAAATGGGTTCGTAACTCCTGTTTGGCTTTGCGTAGGGTATCAATAAAGAACGCCAGTGCCAGGAGTATCCAAATACATAACAGAATAAAATACACGGTATGGCTATTGAGATATTTCCCGCGAATTTCTACTCGCTCAATAATCATTTGATATTTGCCTGGCGTTACATTTTCGCCAGTAGATATTTGTACTCCGCGGATATCTTGAAATTCTGGCCCCCAGTAATCCGGTGCAATTTTTCCTTGGCTAAGCCACCAGCTAGGCACTTGCATTTGGCTCATTTGAATGCGTTGTGGGTAGTGCGAATGAGTATCAAATAATTCGATAACGTTGTACTTGAGGGAGTTGTCGTTGTTTGGTTTTGAGTAGGCAGGATTAAAGTTGATTAATTGAACACGCATACCAAATGCCTGCGGTGTTGAATACTTTGCCCAGATATGAACTTGTTGATAACTGCTTAAATTTAGCCCATTGCCGTTTTCATCACGCACTGTAAAGCTGATCTCACAGTAGGGCCAAGGGTATTCAGAGGCGATGATGTCGCAGTCAAGAATGAATTGCTGATCTTTGCGTGTGAGTGTGGCTACCGATTTGCCACCGTTGCCACGGTCGTCGATGGATTCAACGTAATATTGAGTATTTGGATCGAGCAGTAGAATTTTATCAGGGCCGTAGGCCTGAAATGCAAAAGTTAACAGAGTGATAACAATCAGTAATCCAAGCAGCCTTGCTTTTAATAGATCGTGCTGGATAGTCATGATGGATGTTATATGTTTGTTAATTTTCACAAGTAAAGCACAATTTTTCTCTCTCTGACAGAGACTTGTGCAAGTCTCATTGTGCTTATAACAATGAGACAGGTTTTACTGTCACTCTATAAACAAATGAACAGTAAAACCTGAAAATTAAATGCAATCTAGAACAAGGTTTATTTGACTATATTGGTCAGATTTTTGTGAGTCAGGTTTTTATAAATAGTATCGAGCAGACCATTGTTATCGGTATCGTGCGGCAATTGCCAGAACATCATGCCGCCCAATTTATACTGTTGAACATAACGCGCTTTTTCGGCGAGTGAGCGTTCATCATCAAAGGTGGCAAACGTTTTTTTGCTGATGCTGTAAAAACTGGGCGCTTTGGCGATGTCATCCCAGTAGTACACATAGCCGTCGGCGGGTTTAAAGCGAGTTGCAAATTCTTTGTAGTCAGCGCCTTCAACATGAATTCCCGGTTGATATAAACCATTATTAGTGGCCGCAACCTGTTCCCATACGCGCGCATAAAAGGCAGCACCTATCACAATTTTTTCGGCGGGCACGCCATTATTTATTAAATACTGCACGGCGTTATCGGTTGAATCTTTTTGTTGTGGAGTGGAGAAAAGCGCGGTGTGGTGGCCGGTGTGCGGAGTGGCGCCGTTGACTATGTCGTAGCTCATCAGGTTTACGTTATCCAGCAGCGGCATAATTGCCTTCCAATCCACCGCGGTTTCCAAATAGCTGTCAAATCCACCTGCGGCAAAACTCAATTCATATTTATCGCCAAAGGCTGCACGTAATTCTTGCACCAGTGCAGTGAAGTTTGCGCGGTCATAGGTGGCGAACTTGTGGCCGGGGAAGCCGGCGATAGTCGGGTACTCCCAATCCAGATCAATACCATCGGCGTTGTACTCTTTAATAATCGCCAAGGTGGATTGGGCAAAGGCTTTGCGGTTATCGGCATTATTAAACACATCGGAGCAGGTTTCGCAGCCGCCCCAGCCACCGAGTGAAAGCATGACTTTTAAATGGGGATAATCTTTTTTGAGCGCGACCAAGCGCTGCATGGCTTGTTTGTCAGTAGCAGAATCAAAGCTGAGCTGATTGCCTTGTAGATGCAAAAAACTGTAGATGATATGCGTGAGCTGGTTGAAGTTATAGCGCTGCAAATCACTGCCATCGCCCATATAGTAAGCGATAATTTTGGGCGCAGTTGTGGCAGATTCAGTCTGTGTTTTAGCCGTGTGCTGGCTAGTACAGGCGCCCAGAGCCAAGGCAAAAAGACCGGCGCTAATAGCGGATAAAAACGATTTCATAAACATCCCTCGGTGGATAAACCTATTATTTATCGTTCGCGAGAGCAGATTTGTAGTGGTAATGGTGGCGATCTATTTTGCTGTCTGGCAGCAATATTATGTGTTTGCATTTTAACCACAGTCAGTGCGGATAAGCGCGAGCGAACGAGTAAAGATTCTTAAAGTTAATACATCGCTTTATAATCGGGCTATTAACACTTTTACTGGGAATAACGGCGTGAATAACGGCCATATCAAATGCGATAACCTTGGTGCAGTAAATCTGCCTGAATTAATGGCCGCGACCAATTGGCAGCAGCAGTACAAATTGATTATCCAGTGGGGAAAATTAATTCGCCCCAAGGCGGATATTCGAGTGCCTGACAATCTTATAAAAGGTTGCGAATTGCCGGTGTGGTTGGTGCATCAAGCTGATGATAATCAACATTTTTTTGCGTTCGATTCCGACAGCAGTGTGATGAATGGTTTGGCCGCTTTATTGTTGGTACAGGCCAATGGCCAATCGTCAGCGCAGTTGCGCGCCTTGGATATGACCGCATCCTTGCGGGCGCTGGGTTTGGAGCGGCATCTAACCCCATCGCGCAATAACGGTTTAAAAGCAATTATTGCGCGCTTGCAGGGTTTTGCTTAATTGCTTGGTTTAATTGGCCGCGCGCGGTGCTGCGGCAATTTCCTGTGCGATATACAGCTCCCAAGGCTGCAAACTCTGTTTGAGCATTTGCTCGTGCATAGCATCTGTGACCATGGGAATTCCCTCCATATCAGGCAGGTGATGGGCGATACCCTTGTGGCAATCGATGCAGGTTTTTTCGCCGCTGGCGAGCAGCGTTGAATGCATGGCTTGTGCACGCGGTGATTGCAAGGTGAAATCCATGGATTTCAGCGCGTGACAGTTGCGGCACTCAAGCGAGTCGTTGGCTTTTAACCTTGCCCATTCGCGCTCTGCTAATTCGCGGCGTTTTTCCAGAAATTTTTCGCGCGTGTTAATTGTGCCAAACACTTTCCCCCAGACTTCTTTTGACGCCTGCATTTTGCGCGCGATTTTGTAAGTCCAGTCGTGCGGTACATGGCAGTCGGAGCAGACCGCGCGCACGCCGGAGCGATTGGTGTAATGGATGGTCGCAGTCAACTCCTGAAACACATTGTTTTCCATCTCATGGCAGCCAATACAAAAGGTCTCGGTATTAGTCACTTCCAATGCCGTGTTAAAACCACCCCAAAAAATAATCCCCGCTAAAAAACCACCCAAACTTAATGTGCCCATGCCGATATAAGCGGAAGGGCGTCTGAAGCGTTGCCAGTAATCCTTAAGTAACCTGAACATGGATTACTCCTTATGCTCGGCTTGTAAAACAGTGTCGATACTTTTGAAACTGTTAGGGCGTGCTGGCGCTACATCGGCTTGGGGCAAATGGCATTGCACACAAAAATATCGGCGCGGGGAAACGGCTGCAAGCGCCTGACCATCGCGGTCGTAAAAGTGGGTGATGCTCACCATAGGCGCGCCGGTTTGCGGGCTGGCGCTGCGGCTGTGGCAGCTTAGGCACATATTAAAATTTTTATCGATTTGGTAGCCGCGAATATTGTGCGGAATAGTGGGCGGTTGTTCGGGATAGTTGCGATTGCCCGGTTGCGACGTGATTCGCTCGCGCGGAATTTTGGGTGCAGGTAAGTCCTGACTCAAGGTGCCGCCAGGACGAATGCCATCGGGTGCAGGTGCATCCAGATTCGTTTTTTCTGTAGCAGATAATTCTTGTGCTTGAGTTTGCTGCGCCTGCACATAAATAGCAGTGATGCTCAGTGCACTCAATCCGCACAGAAGGCTGATCGCGAGCAGAATTTTTTTGGTCATTGTGCTTCTCCTTCGCGCTAGGCCAGACTGACAACGTCGATTTTCACAGCGCACTTTTTGAAATCGGTTTGCTGTGAGATCGGGCAGGTTGCATCGAGCGTGACGTTATTGATCAGGCGTGTGGCATCAAAGAAAGGGACAAATACCAATCCGCGCGGCGGTTTGACTCGCCCGCGTGTTTCTACTCGCACTCGCACACTGCCGCGCCGGCTGGTGATGCGCACTTCGCTGCCGCGTCTTACACCCAATGCCTCTGCATCTTCGTGATGCATATACACCAGCGCATTGGGAACGGCTGCGTGTAATTCTTCAACGCGATTGGTCATGGTGCCGGTGTGCCAGTGCTCCAAAACTCTGCCGGTACTGAGCCAGAAGGGATAGTCTGCATCGGGCGCTTCCGCTGGCGGCTCATAGGGAAGAGCAAAAATAATCGCGCGTTTATCGGCATGGCCGTAAAACTGTACACCGCTGCCTTTTTCCACATAGGGGTCGTAACCTTCGCGATAGCGCCACTGGGTTTCTTTGCCTTTAACAACAGGCCAGCGCAAACCGCGCGCGTTGTGGTAGTCGTTAAAGTCGGCGAGGTCATGGCCGTGGCCGCGGCCAAATTCGGCGTACTCTTCAAACATACCTTTCTGGATGTAAAAACCGAACGCATCTGCCTCATCATTTTTGTAAGCGGGGTCGCGCTCGCTATTGGGGAATTTATTGATGCTGCCGTTGGCGAACAACACATCAAATAGCGATTTGTTTTTATAGTCGGGCGCTTTGGCCAGTAAATCGTCTGGCCAAACATCATCGGTTTTGATGCGTTTGGAGAATTCGATAATTTGCCACAAATCAGATTTCGCCTCGCCCGGTGCGCTGACCAGTTGATGCCAGAATTGGGTGCGGCGCTCGGCGTTGCCATAGGCTCCTTCTTTTTCCACCCACATGGCGCTGGGCAAGATTAAATCGGCGGCTTGGGCTGACACTGTAGGGTACACGTCCGACACCACCACAAACGCATTGGGGTTGCGCCAGCCGGGTAAAATTTCTCCGGCAACATTGGGGCCTGCTTGCATGTTGTTGCAGACTTGCGTCCAGTAAAAACGAATCACGCCATCTTTTAATTTGCGGCTTTGTACAACCGCGGAAAAACCGACTTTTTCGGGGATAGTCCCTTCCGGCAGCTTCCAGATTTTTTCAGTGGTCGCACGGTGTTTGGGATTGGTGACGACCAGATCCGCCGGCAAACGATGCGCGAAAGTACCGACTTCACGCGCGGAACCGCAGGCTGATGGTTGACCGGTTAGCGAGAAAGGGCTGTTACCCGGTTCGGCGATTTTGCCGGTGAGCAAATGCAGGTTGTACACCATATTGTTTGCCCAGGTGCCGCGCGTGTGTTGATTAAAACCCATCGTCCAGAGCGACATGACTTTAATTTTTGGATCGGCATAAATTTCGGCAAGACGTTTTAAATAGGCTTCATCAACACCGGTTTCTTTGGCGGTGTATTCGAGCGTGTAGGGTTTTACAAATTCGGCAAAATCATCAAAGGTAATATCGCTCCAGCTATTGGCTTTATCCGCACCCTTGGCGTTTTGCTGGCGCGGATCTTCCGGGCGCAGGCCGTAACCAATGTCATCCTGCCCCTTGGCAAAGCGCGTGTGTTTTTTAACAAACTCTTCGTTGACCTTGCCATTTTGAATAATGTGGTTGGCGATGTAATTCAAAATAATCAAATCGGATTGGGGTTTGAATATCAGCGGTAAATCGGCCAATTCAAAACTGCGCGTTTCGTAGGGCGATAAGACTGCAACCTGCACATGGGGGAAAGACATGCGCCGGTCGGTGATGCGGCTCCACAAAATCGGATGCATCTCCGCCATATTGGAACCCCAGAGCACAAAGGCATCGGCGGCTTCAAAATCGTCGTAGCAGCCCATAGGTTCATCCATGCCAAAGGTGCGCATAAAGCCGGTCACAGCCGAGGCCATACAGTGGCGCGCGTTAGGGTCGAGATTGTTGGTGCGCAATCCGCCTTTCATAAATTTACTGGCGGCGTAGGCTTCCCACACTGTCCATTGGCCGGAGCCAAACATGGCGACGCTTTCGGGGCCATGATCGCGCATCGCCTCCTTGAGTTTTTGTTCCATGATGGTGAAAGCCGCGTCCCAACTTACCGGAGTAAAATTGCCGTTTTTGTTGTATTTGCCATCTTTCATGCGCAGCAGTGGTTGATGTAAGCGGTCGCTGCCGTACATGATTTTGGAAAGGAAATAACCTTTCGCACAATTTAATCCACGATTCACTTCAGCTTTTACATCGCCGTGAGTGGCAACTACGCGGTTGTCTTTTGTTGCCACCATCACCCCGCAGCCGGTGCCGCAGAAACGGCAGGGCGCTTTGTTCCAGCTCAGGCTGGTGAGTTCGCGGTTGGTGATCAGGTTGCTGGCGGAGGCGGGGAGAGGGATGCCAATCGCAGCAGCGGCCACCGCAGCGGCATTGGCTTTGGCAAACAGGCGGCGGGTGATATTCATAGCGGTTGCTCCTCGCGCGCAGTGATGGCCGGTGAGTACTCATCGGCAAGATCTGAGCCGGATAAATATTCGTGGTAAACCAAAGCGGCATTTAATACGCCGGGCTGATTGCGCAGCGCATCCAAAAAATCGGCAATCGCTTTTTCTGCTTCACTTTCCGTCACTATCACCATTTTTCCCTGCGCTGTTTCAGCATGAATTTCTGCACGAATGATGGTGTTTGATTCATCGCTCAGCCAGTGGCGAACCTGCGCCACATATTCTGGCCGCACATGGGCAATCAGGCTGGCGATATGCAGTTGCTGGGGCGGGGAACTAATTTCCTGTGCGGGAATAAATTGCTGGTTCATAACTAATCCCTGAGTGCGAATGGCGATACAAAAATATCAATAATTTAATACGGCCCCGGTGGCCCCATAATTAATTGATAAAACCAAATGGAAAATCCCATAGTGGCGACCAGCGCGACAGTGAGAATCGGAAACAAAAAAACGATGATAAAAATAAACAGCCGCCACTCTTTCTTTTTTTCAGAGTGAGCGTCAGCGGCGAGATTAGAAGTGAGCGAGCCGGGTTGGTGATGATTGTCCTGCATCAGCTGGTCTCCGGTATGAATGAAACCCGTTTTTAGCCTAGCTGTGTTTTGTTGCGATGCAAAACCCGAGGTGCAGTGAATTTTGCCAAATTGATATAAATCAATTTCAACTGATGTTCGACGTTATAAATAATGAAAACGATAAGTTTCAACGAAATAATCGATGAGAAAAACTACCATTCGTGAAGGATTTATTTGTTGGCGACCTTGGTAAGGTAACGCTCAATTGCGCGTGTTGCTGCGACAAATCCGAAGGTGCCGGTCACCATCACACTGGAACCAAAACCACCGGCACAATCGAGCTTTACGCCATCGAGCAGGGCTTGTTTATCCATGCACACCGAGCCATCGGGTTGCGGGTAGACCATCTGCTCGGTTGAGTAGACAGCATCAACACGGAAACGGCGATTGGAGTCGCGCGCAAAATTGTGGTGGCGATAAAGTTGTGAACGTACCTTGGCGAGCATAGGGTCGCTAATAGAGCGCCCCAAATCATCCACCGTCACCGCCTGCGGATTGCGTTTGCCGCCCGATGAACCAACGCAAATCAGGCGCACTTTGATTGCCAAACAATAAGCGACTAAACGCGCTTTCAAATGTGCCGCATCTATGGCATCGATCACCACATGATGCTGTTTGCCCACCAGCGTTTTCATGTTCTGATCGTCGATAAAATCTTCGACCGAATGGATGATTAATTCGGGATTGATATCGCGCAAACGTTCGGTAATCACCTGATTTTTGGGGCGGCCGATATTGGATTTAAGCGCGTGGGATTGACGATTGGTGTTGGTAACACAGACCTCGTCCATCTCGATCAATGTCAGCTCGCCCACACCCGAACGCGCCAGCGCTTCAGCCACCCAAGTGCCTACGCCGCCTAAACCTATCACCACAAAATGGGCGTTGGTGAGTGCCGCCAGAGCGTCCTGACCATAAAGTCGGGCGAGGCCGCTAAAGCGTTGCAGATAATCGGGCGTTACAGGTCTGGTCATATTGGTGCCGTTTAAACTGGGTGCAGGGAAAGCTGGCGGCTTTTTAACGGAGATGTCCCGCGAGCGCAAGCGGTAATTCATGCGCCATCTGCTACACTCCAGAAGCTATTAGGCTATTCACAACTTCTATTAATAATGAGTGATTCATGAGTAAAGCGGCTGCCGCTACGGCGTATCTGATTGATGATGACAGCATCACCCTGGAGTTGATGAGCGGAATCATTGAGCCTATCGGGGTGGAACCCTTGTGTTTCAATAGCGCAGAGGCGTTCTTGGAGGCCTATTCTCCACGCGCCTGCGAATGTGTGATCAGCGATATGCGTATGCCCGGTGTCAGCGGTTTGCAGCTGCACAAAGCGTTGCAGTTGCGCTATCCGGTGCCGCCGCCACTGATCATTGTGACCGGCTATGCCGAGGTGAGCGCTGCGGTTGAAGCCATGAAGCAGGGCGCGTTTGATTTTGTGGAAAAGCCGCTCAATGGCCATCAGTTTTTAGAGAAACTGCAAGCGGCATTATCGCTCAGCCGTCAGCTGCATCAGCAGCGCCTGCAACTGGCAGCTCGCGAGGCGCGCATCGCACTGCTTACTCCCAAAGAACAGGAGGTGTTGCAAGCCGTGCTCGATGGATTATCGAGTAAAGATATCGCCAGCAAATTGAATTTAAGTGTGCGCACGGTGGAGAACCATCGCGCGCGGATTATGGAAAAACTGCGGGTGAACTCCGCAATGGAATTGATGCGCGATTTTATGGCGCCGAACGTCAACCGCTAATGCGGTTGGCGGCTCTGCTTTATATGTTTTTTGCTCCCGCCTAAGTGTTTCCCCTCAGACTGACTGAGTAGTTTTACTCTCCCTGCGTGTTTGCCAAACCTTCAAACTAATAACCAATCCAAAAAACCAATCGGGCAGCCACATACAGCGCCAGTGCGCCAAAATAGCCTGCTTTGTTTTTTGTCTATGTCCGTATGTCTCTATAGGTATCGACCCAGGAATATGAGCCTCAACATCAGCACCAATATCAGCCCAGTAGCGTTTCAAAAGATTCGCGACTACGTGCATCGCACAGCGGGAATTATTATTGGTGCCAATAAAACCGCGATGGTGACTGGCCGTCTGTGGCGTCGGTTGGAATTGTTGGGCTATAAGGATTACGAAACCTATTTCAGCTATGTGTCCAGTGCAGCGGGTGCGCAAGAGTGTGCAACCATGTTGGATTTGCTTACCACTAATGAGACTTATTTTTTCCGCGAGTCAGCGCATTTTGATTTTTTGCGCAATCAAATTATTCCACAGCAGGGGCAGCACAAAATGCGCATCTGGTGTGCGGCCTCATCAACTGGCGAAGAACCCTACAGCATTGCCATGGTATTGGCTGACCAGCTGGGCCGATGTGATTGGGATATTTTAGCGACCGATATTTCCAGCAAAGTTCTGGAGCAGGCATGCACAGGTCTGTATCGCGCAGAGCGCATCAGCCATATTCCTGCGGATTATTTAAAAACCTATTGTCGCCGTGGTATTGGCGAATACGAAGGCATGTTAGCGGTAGTGCCATCGCTGCGTTCGCGTATTACTTTTGAACAGCATAATTTGTTGTATGCGCGCACCAAACCTGAACAGTTTGATGTGATTTTTTTGCGCAATGTGCTGATCTATTTCGATAACGCCACCAAACAAAAAGTGATTGAAAATATGTTGCAGTCACTGCGCCCCGGTGGCTGGTTAATTTTGGGCCACTGCGAAAGTTTGCAGGGGTTGAAAGTGGATATCAGTGCAGTGAGTCCTTCGATTTATCGTAAAGCAGCTACAGTTTTGCCGGCGCCTGTGCGCGTGGCAAGTTAAATAATTATTTTGCTATCCTTGCGTCTCTCTGAATCAGTGAGCGATTTATGATTTCACTTAATGCTTCAACCCGGCAGACGCCGCTGTCTGATCTGCACGAAAAAATTCATCAGCAGGGCGTGCTGGTGGTTGACGATAGCAGTATGCACAGATACAGCGCGCACCTCTGTCTGCGCGCATTTGGTATTAATCAGGTGCATGAAGCCGCGAATGGAAAAATTGCGCTGGAACAACTGGCGCAATTGCCACATATGCCCGCCGTTATGATGCTGGATTTAGAAATGCCGGTGATGGATGGCATTGAAGTTCTGCAGCAACTCTCGCGTATGCCGCATAAGCCCGCTGTAGTTCTTGCCAGCAGTTCCGATGAAGTGTTGATCAGTGCCGTGGCGACTATGGCTGAAGCGCTGGGGGTGAATTTACTCGGTGCATTTCGCAAGCCGTTAAACCCTGAAGAACTGGCCGATGCGCTCAAAAGTTATCACCTTGATCCCGAGCGCGAGAGTACCGCTAATGCTCCGGTTGAAACTGATGTTAAGCAATTAAAGCTGGCCTTGGAACGCGCTACCATTCAAGTCTATTACCAGCCCAAAGTAGATCTTGAGACCATGAAGCTGGCAGGGGTTGAGGCACTCGCACGCTGGAAAAACCAGCAGGGCGATTGGATTCCACCGGGGATTTTTATCCCGCTGGCAGAAGAACATGGTTTGATCGGCGATTTAACCCTCTCGGTACTTGAGCAAGTACTGCAAGATATGAATAGCTGGTGGGAGCAGGGCAACTATATTCCGGTTGCGATCAATCTCTCCGTCAAATCCCTCGCGGAATTTAATCTGGCCAATGACATTATCCAACGGGTTATTCGCCAGGGCATTCCTGCTCACTTCATAACCTTTGAAATTACCGAAAGCGCCTTGGTGATGGATTTGCCCTCGGCACTCGCGACTATCAGCCGCTTGCGTCTGAAAGGCTTTGGTATTTCTATCGATGATTACGGCACGGGCTTTTCGTCGCTACAGCAGTTATCGCGCTTTCCGTTTTCAGAGTTAAAAATTGATCGCACCTTTATTCATGGGGCTCCCTCACGCCAATACATTCGCAATATTTTGAAATCGGCGATCGAAATGGGGCAGCGCTTGGGAATAAATACGGTTGCAGAAGGTGTAGAGACAGAAGCCGAGCTACACTTGCTTAAAAGCTTGGGGTGTAACCAAGCGCAAGGCTTCCTGTTGGCGCGCCCCATGTCCGGGCGTGAACTGATGGGATGGGTCGATCAGGAATCGCAACTGCAACCAACCCTATGTCAAAACATACCAACCTAAATAAACGCTTCTCTTTTCTCTCGCTGGTTAATCCCACCTTATTGTCAGCAGCTCTAGCAATAGTGCTGCTGCTTTTTTTTACTGTATTTGCATTGCGCTACATTCACGCCAGCCAGGAGCGAGTGGTACGTGACCACATGCAAACCTCGCTCAATTCTTTTGCTGAATTGATTGGTGTATGGCAGCAGCAGAATCTTGCTGCGCTGCAAATGTTAGCAAGTTCGGCGCAGGGCAAAATCCTGTTAAAACAAGTTTTGTTAGAGCAGGGCGATAATCCCGCTACTCATCAAGCGCTGCGCGATTGGCTCTACCCTGTATTGATGGTGATGGGGTTTGATGGTTTTTCGGTCATCAACCATGAGCGCTTGATAGTCGCTGCGAGTACCGGCGCTTATCACAAGCGCCCAGTGTTGTTGCCAGAGACGCAAGAAGTGCTCGATAAAGCCCAAATAAAACGCCCGGCTATTTCTCGCCCCACAACTGCGGTACTTGCGCTCGAAGGGCCGCGCGGTACACAGCCAGCGGGTTCACTTATGCAAAACATGTGTGTGCTGTTTGAATCTGAAGTTACTGAGTCGGGATATTTTTGTTTGCGCTTTAATACCCAGTCGAGTTTTTTCCCGATTTTCTTAAAAGGTCGCACGGGGAAATCGGGCGAGGTATATGCGATTGATAGCCTCGGGCAATTTATTACACCTGCACGCTTTGATGAAAATGATTCCGAAAGCCAGAAACAGAATACGCGTATTGGTCGTCTGGTTGGTGTTCCTGCGGGCGAGACAGCAACAGCTGAACTTACCGAGATCGCAGAGTTTCTTATCACCCATAAGACCAGTTTTATTGATGTGGGCTATCGCGATTATCGTGGAATAGCTGTGGCTGGTGCAGGGCAATGGATTTCCGGCATGGGTTTGGGGGTAATCATTGAGCAAAATGTTGATGAGGCAATGAAGCCGTTTTTTGCATCGCGCAACATTATTATCGGCTTGAGTTTCAGTGCAAATTTATTGATTGTTGTATTGACTGTTACCGCAATTATTAATCGCCGCCGTTTAGCGATTCGGGAAGGGCGTTTTCGTTCGCTGCTTGATAATTTGCCGCCTCCGACTTACATGGTATCCAGAGACAATCGGCTATTAATGGTTAACCCCGCATTTTGTAATCTGCTCAGACTGACCAAAAGTGATTTGTTGGAGCGCTATTTACATGAACTGCCGGTGCCACGCTGGTTGAAACCGATGTTTCAAAAAACCACCGAGTTGGATGCGCAGGTGGATATAGAAACTGTGTGGCAAGATTCAGTCATTGAAGTGCAGCACCCGGATGGCGGGGCGCGTCATTACAATTTGGTACGTTTCCCCATTATTCACACTCTGGGGCAAGCGCCGCAAGCAATCACCTGGATATGGCGCGACGTCACCGAGCAAGTGGTTGCTAATCAGCGCATGGAAGATGTGAATCAAAATCTGGAACAGATGGTTCAAGAGCGCACCCACGAATTGATGCAAGCAAAAGATGAAGCGCTCGCTGCATCGCAAAGCAAAGCAGAATTTTTGGCGAATATGAGCCATGAAATTCGCACACCACTCAATGCGATTATCGGCCTTGCGCATATCGCACTTGCCAACCAGCCTGAATTAAAGCAGCGCACTTATTTAGAAAAAATGCGCGACTCAGGTGAACACCTGTTGCAAATTATTAACGATATTTTGAGCTTCTCGCGCATGGAGGCAGGCAAGTTAACGCTTGATCACAGCGAGTTATCCATCAATCAATTAGTCGATAAGGCCGTTGATCTGATTTGGGATAAAGCTGCAGCGAAAGGCTTGCAGGTAAATGTCGACGTCGATCCAAAAATTCCACAAGCCCTGCTGGGGGATGCGTTGCGCTTGGGGCAAATTCTTATCAATTTTTGTGCAAATGCAGTGAAATTTACCGACCAAGGCAGCATCAGTATTCGTGTTACCGAAGTGCGTGACTGGCAAGAGCGGGTTGAACTTTTATTTGAAGTAGAAGACACAGGAATAGGTATAGATACGGAAAAAGTAAATAATTTATTTCAACCTTTTCAACAGGTAGATTCATCCAGCACGCGCCGTTTTGAGGGAACCGGTTTAGGTTTATCAATTTGTAAAAATCTTGCCGATTTAATGCAGGCGCGCATCGATGTTAAAAGCACTAAGGGTAAAGGCAGTTGCTTCCGCTTGCGGGTCCAGTTGGAAAAAGTAAATCGCACCAGTGTGTATTCGCCATTACCTGCCAGCGCTGCTGCGAGTAAATTGGAACCGATTGATTGCCATGTGTTGGTGGTAGAAGATAATTTATTAAATCAGGAAATTATTTTATCGCTGCTGGAATCCATGGGCGTGCAAGCTGCTTGTGTTGGCTCGGGTGCAGAGGCGATTGCCATTATCCAACAGCAGACATTTGATCTGGTGTTGATGGATATTCAATTGCCGGAAATGGATGGCGTAGAGACCACTGTGCAAATTCGCGAGTTGCCGGAAGGGAAACACCTGCCGATTATTGCGGTAACGGCGAATGCTTTGCCGGGCGATAAAGAAGCCTATTTGGCAGCGGGTTTGGATGATTATTTATCCAAACCCATAGAGCCCGCGCACCTGCACAGTGTGTTGGAGTTATGGGGCAAGACTTGTCGGATTGCGGAAACGCTCATATCCAAAGCCAGTAGCTTTGAGTTTCTGCATAATGGCGGTATAGATACCGCGCGCGCGCTGCATAATTTGATGGATAATGAAGCGCTTTATCGCCGTTTGCTTGAGCGTTTTGCGCGCGAGCGCAGTGGCTTTCCCGAGCAACTGCAGGAGTTATTGCTGCATAATTCCAAAGAGGCGTTGAATCAGGTTCACTCCTTGAAATCTTTGGCGGGAAGTTTGGGAATGGCGCAATTGGAAATTTGCGCCTTTAATGTGGAGCAGGAATTATTGGCTGGTGAATGGCAGCGGACGTCAATGGATAAACTGGTCAATGAGTTGATAGCAATGGTTGAACTGGTGACACTCGGGTTGAGCTTACAGCAAAAATAATCTTGGCAATCTAGCAGGTGGCGTTATGCATACACTCATGGTATTGATTGGCGGTTTTGTTTTATTGTTTTTTTGTCAGTTAGTTGCGCGTGCTTTTGCTGGCGAGGGCGTTAAACCGCTCGCGAAAGCAGAATTACTTTTTATTCCAATCTGGTTTGTCGTGGCGGCGATCAACATGTGGGTTGGTGTCACCAAAGCCGGTTATTCCATCGCACAAGAATTGCCTATTTTTTTACTGGTGTTTGGCATTCCCGCTATTGCGGCAGGCTTAACATGGTGGCGGATTACGCATTTGCCCAGCAAGAAAAAATAAAATTTGTGCGTGTTATCCACATTAACCCGATGCGCTTATCGGGTTAATGTCAGATCTGTTTCCTCTCAATGCTATAGCGCTGGCTCTTCGCCCGGCAACATCACCATCCAACCTATACCAAATTGATCGGTGGCTTGGCCGTAAAGTGGCGACCAAAAGGTTTTGGTCAATGGCATATCCACTTTGCCGCCGTTACTCGCGAGTGCGTTAAAAATACGATGCGCTTCCGCTTCATCTGCGATGGTTAATGCCAGTCGAAAACCGCTGAATTTTTCCGCATCGTTGCAGCCATCTGATGCCATTACTCGCACATTGCCCAAGCTAAATTCGGAATGCATGATTTTATTTTCAAAACCGGATTGCAGCATACCTTCTGGCATTGGCTCAGGGCTTTCGCTAAAGCGCATCATAAAATTCACTTGAGCGCTTAAATGTTGTTGGTAAAACCTTAGGGCTTCTTCGCAGCGACCAGAGAAAAATAAATAATTGCGCACATCCACTTTTTGCATGGCAATGGTTTGGCGCAGCGCATTTTCATGGGCGGCGGCTTTGCCATCCACATCCACTTCAGCGAAATCTTCGATGGTATAAAAGGTGCGGATTTCAATATCGGAATCTTCATCTTCCATAGGATTGGGGCATTTTTTTACCCACTCGATTGCCTCTTCCATCGAGTTCACATTCCAAATCCAATAGCCAGCAATCAGCTCATTGGTTTCGGTAAAAGGGCCGGTGGTCACAACGCGTTTGTCGCCACTGAAGCGCACGCGAAACCCTTCGCTGCTGGGTTTTAAACCATCGCCGGATTCCATAATCCCGTGTTTGACCAAGTCTTCATTGAACTTGCCCATTGCATTGAGCAGAGCTTCGCTCGGCATTTTGCCTACTTCTGAACCGGGGGACGCTTTAACCATTACCATAACTTTCATCGTATTTTCTCCTTAACTAAATGTGGGTTGTAAATGTGTATTTGGATGTTGCTAAAGACTAGTCGATGCAGACTGTCGGAATTCGACAGGAGAAGAAAAAATTTTTGCGATTACAGTGAAAAATGGCGAACCAGTTCAGGGGTGTGGGAGATTAAATAGAGCAGGGCGCCAATGCAGCCGCCGACCAAGGTGCCGTTGATGCGAATAAATTGCAGGTCTTTGCCGATATTTAATTCGATCTGATGCGACATTTCCCTGCTGTCCCAACCGGTTACTGTGTCGCGGATATGGGTTGTTAAAAATTGAGCAAAATCCGGTGCCATTTTTTGTGCGGCATCTTCCATGTGCTGATTGAGCGAAGCGCGCAAATTCGCATCTGTGGCTAAGGTTTTGCCCAACCATTCACCTGTGGCACTGATTTTTTGGTGCAGCATTGAGTTTGCATTCTCACAATCGCGTTTGAGCCATGTTTTTAAATCGCGCCACAGGCTGCCTGTGTAAGCATTAAAGGTTTCATCGGTTTTTAGATAGTGTTTGATCTCTTCCGCTTTTTCAAAAAAGTGCGGATCGGTTTTTAGGCGCTCGATAAATTCACGTGTAAAGCGATCAAAATTAACTCTGACCGGATGCTCGGGGTTTTCATTTATTTCATTGAGCAAACGGCTAGCCGCGCGCACGGCAATGTCTGCACCATTGCGCCCAACCCAGTTGGATGGCAGGATTTTTTCTGCGACCGGGTGTTCATCTTTAAGCCAGGCGATAATTCCCTCGGCGATAAATGCCTGAGTGTTTTCATCTTGCAGCACCAATGCAAATTGGTTGATGCCTTCATCGAGCAGTGCCTGATGGCGTTGATCTTTGGTCAGCGATTCCAACAGCATGCCTGCCGATTGCGACAAGTCGATTTTATCCAGCATGGCGTGAATAGCGCGGGTAATAAAATTTTGTACGGCAGCATCTTCGATAAAGTCGAGAATCCCTGCGGTCATTTTCACCAAGTGCGAACCCAAGCGTTGGCTGTTTTCCCATTCGCTCAGCCAGTCGGCGGTTTTTTGTGCGGGGTTATGGCGGCGAATTAACGCCACTATTGAATCGACATCAAGAAATTTTTCGCGCACAAAAACAGCTAGGTTGTTAGCGATTTTGTCTTTGTTATTGGGAATAATATTGGTGTGGGATGAAATAATTGGAATAGGTACTGGCTTGAACAGTGCGACAACAGCAAACCAATCCGCCAGCGCGCCCACCATTGCCGCTTCTGCAATCGCGCGAATTAAACCTATCCACCAAATACCTTCGGGTGCAAACAGGGTGCTAATAAATGTCGCAGTGGCAACCAATAAAAATGCCAGCGCCAAACGCTTACTTTTTTTGAGCTCATCTTCTTTGGTCATAAGGCAGCTCCTTTGAAATTCACCTATATAGGGAACCTCTGGGGGTTCCCTAGAAATTGTTAGTGCGATAAAAGTTCTGCTGGGGTAGAGATTATTGCTTCTCCTGCTGTCTCATTTATTAATTGCTGGCGAAATTCATTTGCACTGGTTTCATTCAAACTGATATGCAAACTCACTTTTAGGCTGTAATCAACCGACAGAATTTTTCCTTCAAAATAATTCACAAGATGGCGTACCTTCGCCTCCCGTGCAAAATCTACGCTTACGATAAGTTCTATTTTCGGAACAACTGCTATTAATTCAGCAGAATTAACTGCAGCCGAGACAGCGCCAGAATAAGCGCGTACCAATCCACCCGCACCTAATTTTACTCCACCAAAATAACGCACAACTATTGCGAGTGAATTGCCAACATCACGCTCGGTTAATACATGCAGCATAGGTTTGCCAGCAGTTCCCGATGGCTCACCGTCATCGCTAAAGGCTTGTGTTATTGGCTGGCGTGTATTGCCAATCACATAGGCCCAGCATACGTGATTGGCATCGGGGTATTGCGCACGATAGTTATCGATATGCTCCATCGCCTCTTCGCGTGAGCTGACTGGGTGCAAGAAGGTGATGAATTCACTGTTTTTTTCTTCGGTGGAGGATTCAACAGCAGCGGAGAGGATGGTGTAGGTGGGCATCAAGGCTCCAAAAAACGAAACGCCCTTAGTCGTATCGGGCAGAGAAGCACTAAGTTTAACGGCTAATTCCGGTTAAGCGGTATTTCTGTAGGCGACTATTGGGTTTTTCGGGAATGGTCATTTCAATAAAACCCGCATTGAGCGCAGGTTTTAAATAGCGTTCGCTAAATGATTTCCGATCTTGCAAGCCTAGTGCGGTCTGCAGCTCATCACGGCTCATCTCGCTTTTAAGCGCGGAAAGCAGCTCTTTAATTTGGGGGCTGACTTGAGGGGTGACTTGGGGGGGCTAAAGGGCTTGATGATTCAATTGTGTTCAGAATCATCTCCAGCATAAATTCTATGAAGGGTGCTGAATCGGTCTTTTTAGTGCTGAGGTTAATCGCTTGGTAATACTCGCTTTTCCATGTCTCAAATTGTTCATAGGCTTTTATCGCATTGCGTACTTCCAGAATTTCTTTCGGCGGCGCTATAATGCGTTTATCTTCCAGAATCGCGGTGATTTGCTCTTCGCTTAAGGTGTTCCCTTCAATTGCCAATGAGCCTTGGATAGTACGAATACGGTTTATGCGGCGAAGCCGTAGATTTTTTTCATCTTCCAAAACGGACAAACGACCCACAGCTTCGCCAATAGCTGCAACTAGGCGAACTATATTCGGTGTAATGCTGTGGGGCGGCTGATAAATCTTGAGCATGACTCGATCCGCAACTTGATCTCAGTTGACTGCTTTTTATCCAGTGATGCTGGACTATAGCAACTATGCCGAAGATTGAAATGATGAAATAAAAAACCCGATCATTTCTGATCGGGTTTTTTATTTAGTGTTTGGTGGGCCGGGGGGATTTGAATGTTTGGAAAGCCGTTAGTATTCAAAACCTTATCCATTTAGTGTGCCTCAATGGTGCCAAAAGTATCAAAAACGCTTATTTGTGTCCATTCGCTCGCGCTACGCTCCATAGTCGCTACGCGCTCACTTTCTGTACTCAATACAGGTGCCGAAAATTACGTTTAAGGCACAATTTGGGCACAACTTGAAAAATGCGGGTGTAAATCGGCTCGCTGCGCTCGGCGATTTACTTACCGATTACTACTCAGAAGGTATCCAGCGGCCGTATACCTTACGAATCATTCCCCAGTCTTTGTGTCCCATTTGGTCGGCTACCCATAAAGGGTTTTTGCCCTGGGAGAGCATCATGGATGCAAACGTGTGCCTGGTCTGGTAAGGGTTGCGGTATTCAAGCCCTGCGGCTTTCAGTGCTGGTATCCAGAGGCGTTTGCGAATCGCTTGGTCACATAGCCACGGTTGGCCTGTTTTATCGTCAGCAAAGACCCTGTGGGCGCCCGCAGTGTGTTTTTGTTGGCTGGTTAACGCCTCGATGGTTTGAGGATTTAATTCAACTGTACGGAGGCCGGAAACTGTTTTGGTTGTTTTCTCTTTGCGGCCAACAATTGCAACCCTTACATAAAACCGTTTATTGGGCAGGTCTATATCTTGCCAGCGAAGGGCGATTAATTCCGATGTGCGCAATCCAGAGTAGAACGCAAACTGAAAAAGGTTGCGCGCTTGTCCTTCAAATTGTTCGAGAACTTTGGCTATTTCTGCCTGTGTAAGCGGGTTTGGCTCGCGTTGTTCAACAGGCAAAAACTTCACTCTATCCAGCGGATTTTTTTGGATGAGTTGATCGAAAAAAGCATCCTTAAAAACCAAACGTAACGGACTAAGAATGTTATTAATTCGTTTGTTTGAAACGTCCAATGTGTCGAGCCAATCTTCGATATGATTTGCCGTTAACTCTGTTAGTTTCAGTTGACCAAATGCTGGTATCAGGTGGTGATATACAACGCTGTTATAACCACGAATAGTGCTCAACTGACAATGGCGCTCTGATTTTTTAAGCCAGTCTTTTAGTGCCTGCTCAATAGAAATAGCTTGCCCATAGTTTTTTGAAAACTTGCGCGCTTTCGGGCTAGCAGGGAAGTGATTTAAATAATCAAACGTACCCATAGCAATTTCAAAAAGAATAGCCTCGCGTTTACGTGAGGCTTCTTTCAATGTTGCTTTGGTTGGTTTGATGCGCAAAGTTTCGCGGCAGCGTTCACCCTGATATGTGAAATCAAGGAGAATACTATTGCCGCGTGGTCTTACACCGGCAATCCCTGAATCCATTTTTCCACCGCTATTGTGTTAATGAAAATTCGGCCATTTGGTGCTTTTTTCCAGTGAATTTTTTCACGCCATTGGCCTTTCTTTTTTAGGGCGCGAATGGATTCTTTGGTCATGCCGGATTCTTGGGAGAATTTATCGAGTGTTTTCCAGATCATTAATAACCACCCTTCCATATTTCGGTAGGTATCTCTGCTGGTGGGTACTCTATAGAATCGATATCAATATCGTGAAAATGATACAGGTGATCATCTTTTATCGATTGAAGAATGCGTTTATCAAGTTTCCCATCAATCCATACAGCACTTGAATAAAGAGGGAAAAATTGATCGAGCTGTTCGCCGATTTTTATAAGACTTTTTTTAATCGCAGAAAATGATTTTTTATCTATCGATACGGCTCTAAAAAAAATTACAGAAGATTCACTGAAATACGCATTATTCTTGTTCATCCAATTAGCAAATGTATGATCCTCTATAAAGCCCACTCTTTCCCAATCATTCTGGGTTAGTGCCATTAGTCCATCATTGTCTATATCAATAGCTACATGGATTGTGTTTTTAATATTCTTAGGGTTAATGCCTAGTTGTCTGGCAATAGCTCCTATTTTTTGCTCTAAAGTGTATTTTTCAACAATAATTTGTTTTACATATCTTTTTTGAAGATCCACCCAAGAGGAGAAATCATGCTTTTGGGCAACGTTAAACCTAGCATTATCTAATGCATCGGTGATAATTCGGTGGTAATGAGTATCTTGAGTAAGATCACTTGAAATGAATGAAGCTGGGTCTAATTCATATAAATTAAGATCAACTCCTTGTGATAAAAGAGATGACCTTTGAATAACTTTTGCTTCAGCTTCAAACGGTTCTAATGCGGAAAAATCGCTTCTTACAACTGCTAAGTAATCTCTAGGAGTTGACTGGGTAGTTGTTTCAAATTTAAATGTATCGATTAAATTTTTCCAAGAATTGAAACCTTGCTGAATAGCTATTTCATGAAGAGCTTGGGATAAAGAAATAGATTCTGCCTTTTGAAGTGCTTTTGCTTGCTGCTTTAGCCACTTAACAGAATTTTCACTTAATAGATGGATTTTGGATTCAGACACAATTAATACCTTCATCAAATAAATCTAATGGCCAGCTCATCAGAAAAAATGAATGACAAAGTGCATTAATTGCAAAGGTGGAGATTTGTCAAACTGGATACTACCCCCAAGGAGTTTTGTTTGCGCTGGCAAGGCGTGTACCCGACACCGGTTAAAAATATATCTTTAAGAGCGGCTGCATGTCAACAGAGAGTGCAATAGCCAATCTAGGGGGCTAAAGCCCCCTGACCCAGATAACGCCCCTGTGCGGTCGCTAGCTCCCTTCATGGGTTCCCTTCGGCTAACTGGGCGCGTGTGCGCGTTGGCTTGCAATATTGTGCTAATTTCGTAACGCTTTTAGTGTTGATCAGGAAGAGCTATTCATATGTTCGCCGAGGCGTAACCTCTTTTGCTGATTTAAAACGATCAACAATCTCATTTTTCTCCTGTTCAGTTTGAGCATGGCGAATTGCTTCAACAAACTGATACATCGAAAGGTTGGACTCTATTTGATTGAATGCGTTAGCCATTTTTTCACGAAGCAATCTAAGCATAGAGTTTAATGAATCGAGCCGAATTCCATCGTATTTAGACAAGTCATAAATGTCTGTTACAGCATCGTAAATAAGCTCTATATCTCTGGATAAGAACTCTTCGTCAGTTAAATCATTGGCTGGTTTGGTGATAACATTGCTAGCAGTCATATTAACCTCTACTCAGGTTGGTGTGATTAGCTCTGCCTTGAGGTGCAACTCTTGGCAGGGCGACTAAAATATTTCCGTAACAGTCACGAAAACATTTATTTATTTAGCTCGGCGCGCATTTGGATTCTGCGCTTTCGAGCTAGTCGGCGGCGATCTTCTTGCCAGAAAGGCTCTGGCTCATCCCCGTTTCTATACAAGGGTTGATCGTCATAGTCGTAAATGAGCCAGTACATATCGAGATGTGCGCGGCAAATTTCATAAAGCTTTTCATTAAAGAAAAAATATAGCTCATCACGCTCATGCTTGCGTAACCCGTCAAAGTTTCTATCTTCAAGTTGCCGCCAATACTCCATGTATTCATTTATGCAGGCAAAAATAATCTTACCGGCATAGTTGTTTTTATCTTTTCGATGAAATTTGTAAATTTCATCAAGTCGATAAAGTTTTTCTCTAACAGCGTGAGTTACCATTCTGGCACCAGTTTGTAATCGCCACAAAATTCAGTTTTTGTTAATTGCTCCATGCCTTCAGGAAAACGAACAACCAATTCAATTTCTTCATTAACTGCAAGCACGCCTACGATGTTTCCCGTTTTATTCAGCGGTGGTTGTGGCAATAATTCGGCATCTTCTGATCGAACAACTTCACGACACATAAGTGAGCAAGCTTCTTTTAATTCAAATTGCAATGACGTATCCCAGTCGAAAAAATCAACGTCATACTCTTTGCCTAAATTCTCAGCCATTTTTAATTCCCCATTAATGAATTGGTGACTGCGTACAGTTATTGATACTAGTCCAAGGCCGCCCTGCGGGCGGCGCTGGCGGCTTCGCCGCTGTCGTGCTCGTACCTGCGCGCGGCGCTATGCTAAGGCCGCCAGCGGACTCGTATTTTTTCCAATTATGTAAGCGCGTGATAATGGCCTGATTGAAATAATCCAAGCCTTTAATTCGTGGTTTTTTCGGGTCGCCATAAATGGTAAGACCTTCTGGTAATAGCTCTCCTGTTTCTTCATCGACAAATACAGGGTGCTCATAGAACGGTCTGATAGGATGCTCTGATTTACGCATCTCAACACCACCCATAACCATGACATAAGCTGCCCAATCTGAGGCGACTGCTGCGCATGCCGCCTCAGATATAATTGCGTTATTGTCAATATCATCAACATCAATATCGCATGCTGGTGTTCTTCGAAGCTCTCGCCAGACGGTTACACTCGGGCCACCAATTTGCTGAAATTGACGAATGCCCCAGCAGCTTGCCCATGCATCGATGGCTTTGGCTGATTGCTTTGCATCATTGCCGTATAGGTCTGTATCGATATTGGAACCATCAATATTTTTGGTGATGTATTTAGCAATGTATCCAGCAGCAGAGCCTTTCGATTTATCTATCGCTACAGCTTTAAATCTGTGCTTGCTCGCTCCTTTTTCATGCTTGCTATCCTGCAATGCGTAGTGCTTCATAATCGAACGAACGCGGCTTTTTATTGATGGCGACATAAACAGCATTAAATGCCAGTGCGGGGTTCCATCATGGTTAGGCTCTGCAACACGGAAGCCGTAAACATTCAAATTTTCCCGATGCAACTTGGCTCTAATTCTTGCAAATAGCTCACCTAAATATTCGTTCACTTCTCGCGGAGTCGTGCCGTCATATTTGGAATTTTGTTTTCCTGTTTTATTTAAACGGGAGTGCATTCTTGATGGTGCGGTAATGGTGTAAAACTCGCCGCAATGACCAAGCTCATCGGCAACAATTTCAAAGCCTGATATGCGCGTCATTAGTTCAGCGCGTCTAATTTCCGGATTGGAAACTGATTTTTCGGAAAGCTCTTTTAGTGAAAACACTTGCTGGTTTTGGTTGACCAAAAAAGTGTTTTCCAAAAACTGATTGGCCAAGTGTTTTTGGTGTGATCTTCGAGCTTGAGTGAACTTGCTTGAATAAGCGGAGCGCTTCCGGTGAATCATTCCAAGGTCGCGGGCAACTGCTTCAATAGTCCGGCGCTGGAGCGTACATAGTTTTTTCTTCCACCAGCGTGGGCAACCCATACGCAAAATACTTGCAGAGATAAAATCCCCGTTTTTGCTCTTTCTTGGTGGTGTTAGCTCATAGCTCTTGATGTACTCGCAGCACGCATCATAGGCGGCGTTTAAATTGCCTTTGTAGGATTCAGCAAGGGTGGTGGTGTACTGGGCTTTATCTTCGGCAAATTTTTTGATGATTTCGGGGCTGGACGATAGATTCAGGTCTTTGACGATTAGGCGCTGGTTTAAGGTCAGTAGGTTACGGTTTGCATCGACGTAGCCTTTAGCCTTGGCAATATCCAGATAGGACGATGCCATCGACAGGGAAAGCTGGGGATGTTGTTCAAATATTTTTTTGCGGAAAAGGTGACAGTCAGTCGTTCCGAGACCATTTGTCAGGGAAAGAGCTTTGCTGGGTGGGGTGGTGAAATGTGCCGGATTTGTGCCGGATGTGCCCGATTGGTGCCTTACTGGAGACCGATCAAGACCACTGGAGACCATGTAGTTGGAAGTTGGGGAGCTGCTGGAACCCGCATAAATACTGGTCTCCAGCGGTCTAGATAGGTCTAGACACCCCCCTGTGTTTGGTGGAGCCGGGGGGATTTGAACCCCCGTCCGCCAGCACTCCATCCGCGGCTCTACATGTTTAGATCCGTTTATTGATTTAACGCTTATCAGCCCAACAGGCAGGACGAAAAGCGCGATCCTGTAGAGTTTTAGCAGCGCCACCCCAGGCAAGCTTTGCTGCGATCCAGTTCTGTATGACGGGCTCTAGCGCGGTACTGGCACCTTGTCAGAGACCGTTAGCTGCATTAAGCAGCTAAAGCGTAAGAATCGTCGTTTGCGACTATTCAAGTACAGCTTTGGATTAACGTGATTGGCTGTCATCACGACATGCACCTTGGGCTTTGTTACCAGCGTCGAATCCAAATCGACCCCGTTCGCTAACTCGAAGGGTTGTTCTTGCGAGCTTCCCACGTCCAGTAGCGAGTGGCGGCATTCTACTCCCATTCGCCTTTGTGATCGAGCCTTAATTTCGGCCCTGAATCTCCCCCAGCCCCTCTTTTTCAAAGAGGGGAGTTAGCTCCTCCCTTTGGAAAAGGGAGGCCGGAAGGGATTAGTTATCTCGATACGGCGTGATGGTTTGAATCGAGCCGTCTGCATTGTAATTCAGCGGCGCCATCTTCACTGAACGCAAGTGGGTGATGCCTTTGGACAGCACTGAATCGTGATAGAACAAGTACCACTGGCCTTGGTATTCGGCAATTGAGTGGTGCGTCGTCCAACCGATTACTGGCTCCAGAATACGGCCTTGGTAGGTGAAGGGGCCGTAGGGATTGTCGCCAGTGGCGTAACACAAAAAGTGGGTGTTGCCGGTGGAATAGGAGAAGTAATACTTGCCGTTGTATTTGTGCATCCATGATGCTTCAAAGAAGCGGCGGTCGTGATCGCCAGCGAGAATTGGCTGGCCGTTTTCATCGAGGATTTTAATTTCGCGCGGTTCTTCAGCGAATTGCAGCATGTCATCGCTCATGCGCGCGACAATCGGACCGAGTGCGGGTTCGTTGTCTGCTGGTTCACCGCGATTTGCATCGTATTGATTGTTGCGATAGTTCTGCAACTGGCCGCCCCAAATGCCACCGAAATACATATAGTGCGCG
Source organism: Cellvibrio chitinivorans (assembly GCF_035117775.1). NCBI lineage: Bacteria > Pseudomonadati > Pseudomonadota > Gammaproteobacteria > Cellvibrionales > Cellvibrionaceae > Cellvibrio > Cellvibrio chitinivorans. The sequence continues at coordinate 270,356 of NZ_JAYKKN010000003.1, read as the reverse complement.
CCGTCTGCATCTTCAAACACCGCTGGGTCGATGGTGTAGCTGCCTTTAATCGCTTCGGGTTCGGCTTTAAAAGGGCCGATAGGTGAATCACCGACAGCTACACCGATTTGGAAAATATCGTCGGCGCGTTTTGCAGGGAAATATAAATAATATTTTCCATTTTTATGCGCAGCATCGGGCGCCCACATTTGGCGTTTCGCCCAGGGCACATCTTTTACATGCAGTGCAACGCCATTATCGACAGCGGCGCTCTCGGGCGAATCGAGGGAGATTACGTGGTAATCCTCCATGCCGAAATGATCGCCGTTGTCGTTAAAGGGAATGCCCGCTTCGATGTCGTGCGATGGGTAAATATAAATTTTGCCATCGAACACATGTGCAGATGGATCGGCGGTGTAAATGTGTTCAACCAGTGGTTGGGAGATCGCGCGCGCTTTTAAATCGGCGATCACTTCGGGAGCCAGAGTTTCTTCGGCAGCCATGTTTAGTACCTCATGTTCTCATTCAAAAAAATTGCGATTGAAAATTATTTTCCTGCCGCTTTGCGACGCTCGTTCAAATCGGCTTCGATTTGCACTTCCAGCTTTTTGTTGATTGCGTAGAAGAACATGCAGCCAACAGCGAGGAAGAATGGCAAGGATGCAAATACGCTTACACCAGTCTTGATGCCTTCAATAGTTTCAGGGTTTTGCTGTGCGAGACTGGCTTCGTAGCCGTAGTGGGCGAGCAGGCCAGCGACCAGTGAGCCACCGATGGTCAAGCCGAGTTTTAACCCGAGAATCATGGCGGAAAATACCATCGCAGTGGCGCGGCGATTGTTTTTCCACTCGGAAAAGTCAGCTACGTCGGCAATCATCGCCCACAGCAATGGAATAGTTACGCCGTAGAAAAACCCGTGCAGGATTTGCGATGTAAACACAATGCCGATGCTCTCGGCTGAATAAAATTTGAAGGCAAAAACAAATAGGGTTGAGAGGAACAGTGCTGCGGCAAATACATTGCGTTTGCCAAATTTGTCGGCCAAGCCTTTGGAGAAGCCGATGCCGATAATCATCATGATAATGCCGCAGCCGTTAAACAAACTGAAGGTAGAGGTTGGGGCATCTTTCGGCCATTGGAATTCAGAGAGGCCAATACTGGTCAGCAGATGATTTAATCCTGCGATAAAACTATTAAAGCCGATGTCATCCAAAAATTGTGCGAGGTGTGGTTCGCTCAAATAATTTTCAAAGTAGTAAATGTACATGCCGCCTTTTAGCGCGAGGGTCACAAATACCAGAATGGTGACGAGCAGCATGACGATCCAAGGAAGGTTTTTAATCAAATCGGAGAGGTCTTGCACAATGCTGTTGCGCGCTTCTACCACCGGCAAAATACGTTCTTTGGTGGTGATAAATGCAATCAAAAAGAAAAGGGTTCCGGTGATGGAAAACAACAACATAGTGTTGTGGAAACCGACTGCTTTGTCGCCATCGCCCAAAATTAAAACCAGCGGCAACAACAATACTTGAATAATAAATTGCGCAACCATCACCGCTACAAAACGATAGGCCGACAGACTGTTGCGGTCGGCCATGCTGCCGGTAAGTACGCCACTGAGCGCAGAGTAGGGCAGGTTGTTAGCGGCGTAGATTACCAATAGCGCGATGTAAGTAGCGAAGGCGTAGATGACTTTGCCGTTTTCATCAAAATCCGGTGTGCTGAAGGCGAGCAATGCGACAGCGCCAAAAGGTATAGCCGTCCACAACAGCCAGGGGCGGAATTTTCCCCAGCGGGTATTGGTACGGTCGGCGATGATGCCCATCACCGGGGTAAAGAAGGCGCCGAACAGACCACCAGCAGCCATGATCATCGCGGCTTTACCGGGCGATATGCTGTAGACATCTGTGTAGAAAAAGGCGAGGAAGGTCACCAGCGTTTGGAAGATCAGGTTAGCGGCAAGGTCGCCAAGGCTATAACCAACTTTTTCAACAACGGAGAGTTTTTGCGCGTTTTGATTCATTGTTATGACTTCTTATTAACGTTATGGGTGTTTAAGCATAGCCATCTACGCCAAATCTCGCTCGAGACGAGATGTTAATGATACTGGTGTACAAGTCGGCGCAGGCGGCATAGGATCACCTAAAGGTGTCTTATAGTCAAGGTGTATATAACGTTGATGGACTGAGTGATATGAAGGACGGATGTTGAATCGGGTAATAGATAGAGGGGGGAATAAGCTAGAGGATTTAGGAGGGCCGAACTGAAGCCGACCCTCCTGCGGTAAATATAGGGGCTTACACGCTCAAATACCGCTGTACCAAATCATCATTCAAGTTGGCGATTGGGCCGGTGGCGACCACGCTGCCTTTTTCCATAATAAAAAAGTCATCGGCAACTTTTCGTGCGAATGGTAATTTTTGTTCGACAAGTAGCACGGTTAATCCCAGCTCGCGATTGAGTTTACGAATGACATCACCTATATCGCGCACAACGTTGGGCTGAATACCTTCAGTGGGTTCGTCGAGGATTAATAATTTCGGATCGAGTACCAGTGCGCGACCTATCGCAAGCTGTTGTTGTTGACCACCGGATAGATCGCCGCCGCGTCTGTGTTTCATCTCCTTTAATACCGGAAACAATTCATAAATCAAACCGGGGATAAAACGCGCTTTGTCTTTGCGTGCACCGAGCGAAATTTTTAGATTTTCTTCAACCGTGAGCAGCGGAAAAATTTCGCGACCTTGCGGTACAAAACCTATGCCGCCGCGTGCGCGATTTTCGGTTGAGAGTTTATTGATGTCGTAACCGTTTAATTGAATTGCACCATCGCGCACGGGCAGCAAACCGGTAATGCATTTCAGTAAGGTGGTTTTGCCTACACCGTTGCGGCCGATCAAACAGCCGCAAGTACCTTCTTTTAGGGTGAGTGATAAATCCCACAGGATGTGGCTCTGGCCGTAGTATTGATTGATATTGTTAATGGTCAGCACGAGTTGTTCTCCTATTACTCACCAAGATAGACTTCAATGACTTTTGGATCATTTTGTACTTGATCCATAGTACCTTCGGTTAATACCGAACCTTGGTGCAATACCGTGACTTTGCGCGCGATTGAGCGCACGAATTTCATGTCGTGCTCTACCACGATCACTGAGTGGTCGCCTGCAAGTGACAATAATAATTCAGCAGTCTTTTCGGTCTCTTCGCCAGTCATGCCGGCGACAGGTTCATCCACTAAAAGTACACGCGGGTTTTGCATCAACAACATGCCGATTTCTAACCACTGCTTTTGGCCGTGGGAGAGGGCACCGGCGTTTTTGTAGCGATGTTCTTGTAAACCGATTTGTACCAAGACTTCGTCGATACGATAGGTTTGTTTGCTGTTTAAATGTTGGGTGAGTGTCCACCAAACGCGTTTATCGGCAGCGGTTGCGAGTTCCAAATTTTCATAAACGGTTAAGGCTTCAAATATCGTAGGCTTTTGGAATTTGCGGCCAATGCCGCCGCGTGCAATTTGGTGCTCAGATAATTCCAACAAATTAATTTGTTGGCCAAAGTAAACACTGCCGCTATCGGGTTTGGTTTTGCCGGTAATCACATCCATCATGGTGGTTTTACCGGCGCCATTGGGGCCGATAATACAGCGCAATTCACCTTCGTTGATGTAGAGGTTTAAATTGTTGAGCGCTTTGAAACCGTCAAAGCTAACACTAATACCTTCCACATAAAGAATAGTGCCTTTGGTAGTGTCCAGCGGTGCACCAAAGTTAGGGTCGGGTTGGCCAAGGGTGCGACGTGCTTGCGCAAAAATATTCATTACACTGTCTCCTTGGTTGCGTTGCTTTTTGCAGAGGAACTATCTATTACTTCAGCTTTCACTTCATTTTTTGTGGGAGATTTTTTAGTGCGATTAAACAGCCCAATCAAACCTTTCGGTAGTATCAACGTAACGATTACAAAAAGCGCACCCAATGCAAACAGCCAGGTTTCCGGTGAGTAAGATGTGAATATGGTTTTTCCGTAATTTACTGTGAAGGCACCGACTATGGCTCCAAATAAAGTGCCGCGTCCACCAGTGGCAACCCACACAACTAATTCAATGGAGTTGAGTGGGGAAAATTCCCCCGGATTAATAATCCCAACCTGCGGCACATAGAGCGCGCCGGCGATTCCTGCAAGCACTGCCGAGAAAACAAACAGCCAGAGTTTGTAAGATTCGACTTTATAACCGCAAAAGCGGGTGCGGCTTTCCGCGTCGCGAATCGAAATAATAATTTTGCCCATACGTGAGGTCACAATGTAACGGCAGGCGAGGTAGGCGAGAATCAACATAAAACCTGATGCTAAAAATAGCGAGATACGAGTGCCGTCAGCAGCAATAGGAAAGCCCAGAATATCTTTAAAATCGGTCAAGCCATTGTTGCCGCCGAAGCCCATTTCATTGCGGAAGAATGCGAGCATCAATGCATAGGTCAGTGCTTGGGTGATAATTGAAAAATAAACGCCAGTTACACGTGAACGAAATGCCAGCCAGCCAAAAATAAACGCAAGAATGCCGGGGATAACAATCACCATCAGCATGGCAAACCAGAACATATCAAACCCTTGCCAATACCAAGGCAACTCTTTCCAGTTTAAAAACACCATAAAGTCAGGGAGGATTGGGTCCCCGTATTGTCCACGCGGACCGATTTGACGCATCAAATACATGCCCATCGCGTAGCCGCCAAGCGCAAAAAAAGCGCCGTGGCCGAGTGATAAAATTCCGCAGTAGCCCCAGATTAAATCTACCGCGAGTGCGAGTAGGGCATAACACAAAAACTTTCCGAGCAGTGTCACCATAAAGGTGGATACATGAAAGGCAGATGATTCTGGTACTAGTAGATTGCAGATGGGCACCAGCACCATCGCGAGTAAAACCAGTCCCAGCACAATCATGCCGCCGCGATCACTGAGTAATAAACGTTGGGTTAACATTTGATTCTCTCTTTAATAAATTCTTGCTGTTGTAGGTTGGGGCGGGGCGCGTAGCCTGAGGAACGAACCCCAACATGACCATGTATCCGAACCAACCTAAAAATAAAATGTGCGTTGTGTTGTTCTCGATTCCAGCAATGTGCGTTTTGCAAATGCGAGTGTTGGGGTTCGCAAGCTCACCACCAACCTACGAGGTGCCACAAATTAATCCGCCGCCGCACGACCTTTTTGCGGGAATATTCCTTTCGGCCGTTTTTGAATAAACAGAATTAACAACACCAATACCAATACTTTGGCGAGCACCGCACCTGCGTAAGGCTCCATAAATTTATTGATAATGCCCAAGCCCATGGCGCCAACCAGTGTGCCCCACAAATTACCTACGCCGCCAAATACCACCACCATAAATGAATCGATAATGTAGGCCTGGCCGAGGTTAGGGCCGACGTTGGTCAATTGCGATAGCGCTACACCGGCGATACCCGCGATACCAGAGCCTAAACCAAACGTCATCGCATCCACCCAGCTTGCACGTACACCGACGGCGCGTGCCATTGAACGGTTTTGCGATACAGCGCGAACTTTTAATCCAAGTGTGGTTTTTTTAAGAATCGCCAGCAGAGCAAAAAACACCAGCAGGCCAAAAATTAAAATATATAAGCGGTTATAGGTGATTGAGAGTACAGGGTTGATGACCAGCGAGCCGCTCATCCATTCAGGTAATTCCACCGCGCGGTTAAGTGGAGAAAAAATGCTGCGTGCTGCTTGTTGCAGAATCAGGCTAATACCAAAGGTAGCGAGTAGCGTTTCCAGCGGGCGGCCGTATAAAAAACGAATCACGCCGCGTTCAATCGCGATGCCTACTAAACCGGCAACAATAAAAGCTGCGGGTACCGCGATCATTAAGCTGTACGCAATTTGGTTTGGGAAAAGCTGTTGTACGACCCAGGTGACGTAGGCGCCGATCATCATCAATTCGCCGTGCGCCATATTGATTACACCCATCACCCCAAAGGTGATGGAAAGGCCGATGGCGGAGAGTAACAGCACAGAGCCCAAGCTCAGGCCGAAAAATACATTTTCAGCAAAACGAAAAGCGGCGACGCGATCTTCAATTGATTCAAGTGCAAACTTGGCTTGTTGTTTTACTTTTTCGTTTTCATCCTTAGCGGCAAGTGTTTGCAATGCCGTACGCACTTCTTGCTGTAAGCTGCCGCGCAATAAGCTGATCGCGTCCAGCCGTGTTTGCACATCGCTACTTTGTAAATTTAATAGTGCTACAGCACTTGTAATCGCCGTGCGAACATCTTCATCGGGTTCTTTTTTCTGGCGTTCTTGCAATAGATTAACTACATCTTCATCAACACCATCGGCGATCATGCGGTTTACTGCATCCAATCTAACGCTGGCATTTTTACTGTTCAGGTTGAGGGTGGCGAGCAGAGTGCGCAACTGACTTCGCATGGCATTGTTAATCGGCACGCGTTTGAGCGACTCAGTTTGTTCTGTAGGAATTTTTTCGCCGCTAATTGCGTTGATGTAGCTGCCGGACTTATCGGCAATCGCCACTAGAGGATCGCTGGATTTTTCGGCATAGAGACTGCCTTGCTGTAATGCGGTAATAACATCAATTACACGCGGATCATCGAGCACACCCAGTTTTTTTGCAGTCTGTGCGCGTTTAGGCAAGCTGCCTTGGGTGAGTTCTTTCACGAGTTTGTTAAATTCAGATTCTGCAACATCTGCTTCTGCAGTACCTGCTTCTGCAACTTCAGCAGTGACTACCGGTGTGCTAAGGGAAGATGGTTCAGAAGTGAGGCCGTTAGTCTCAGCCTCTTGCGAAAAAACCTTGATTGAAGTGCAGAGTGATAGGCATATCAGCAACTGCAACGGCCATAATCCAAGTGGCTTGGTTGGGTTTCGCATAGTCTTGTCTCGATAAAAGCAATAGTGAAAAATTTATATAGTTTTTATATTTCTTCCCGAGCTGTGCTCGGGAAGAAATTCAAGCAGAGAGCCTTACTGTGCAGCAGCACCTAAACATTTTTTAGTTTTGGTGTTGTAGTTACCACACTTCAATTTAATCCAGTCAGATTCCAAATCTTTTGAACCTTCCAGATAGTCAGACCATGCATCACCTGGAACCAAACCATCGGTTTGCGAAACAGTGAGGAATTGGCCGTCTTCTTGAATTTCACCAATCAATACTGGTTTAGTGATGTGGTGGTTCGGCAACATTTTACTTACGCCGCCAGTAAGGTTAGGCGCTTCTACACCGATGATGGCATCAACTACTTTGTCAGTGTCGGTAGTACCTGCTTTCTCAACTGCTTTCACCCACATATTGAAACCGATGTAGTGAGCTTCCATTGGATCGTTGGTTACGCGCTTGTCGTTTTTGATGAATGCTTTCCATTGTTTGATAAACGCTGCGTTAGCAGGATTATCTTCACTCATGAAGTAGTTCCATGCAGCCAAGTGACCAACCAGTGGTTTGGTGTCGATACCAGAAAGCTCTTCTTCACCTACAGAGAAGGCAACAACAGGAATATCTTCCGCTGTGACTTTTTGGTTGCCCAATTCACGATAGAAAGGAACGTTAGCGTCGCCATTGATGGTAGAAACTACGGCAGTCTTTTTACCTGCAGAACCAAAGCGCTTGATGTCAGACACAATGTTTTGCCAATCGGAGTGACCGAAAGGGGTGTAGTTGATCATGATGTCTTCTTGTTTTACGCCTTTGGATTTCAAATAGGCTTCAAGAATTTTGTTGGTGGTGCGAGGGTAAACATAGTCAGTACCTGCAAGTACCCAACGTTTTACTTCCATGTCGTTCATCAAATAATCAACGGCTGGAATTGCTTGTTGGTTTGGTGCTGCACCTGTGTAGAACACGTTGCGTGAAGATTCTTCACCTTCGTATTGCACTGGATAGAAAAGTACACCGTTTAATTCTTCGATTACTGGCAAAACAGATTTGCGTGATACTGAAGTCCAGCAACCAAAGATGGCAGCAACTTTATCTTTGGTTAATAGTTCGCGAGTTTTTTCCGCAAACAATGGCCAGTTTGATGCTGGGTCAACCACAACAGCTTCCAGTTTTTTACCGAGCAAGCCGCCTTTTTTATTTTGTTCTTCAATCAGCATCAGCATGGTGTCTTTCAAAGTGGTTTCTGAAATCGCCATAGTGCCTGAGAGTGAGTGAAGTACGCCGACTTTAATAGTGTCTGCCGCGGCAGCACTAAAAGAAGCGATTGTTAAGCCGCAGGCGATACCGAGTGCCCCGACATGTTTTGCTATTTTCTTCAGCTTCATGGGTCTTTCTCCTAGATGGTTTTTTAATGACTCAGTGGTTAAACAAATTTCCGGTAACGCTTTTGATACTAATCGTGGGTGACAGATTTGCTTCCCTAACAACTGTGATGTCTCGTAAATATCCCAGCTATGTCACTCTGTTTTAAAAACTGTCTTTAAAAAAATTAATTAGGATGTTGCTGTTGCGCTTCGTAAAGCATATGTAGGGTAATTTTGCGTACCTCAGCTTTGCTCGCTTCAATATGCGTTTTTAAATAGCTTTTTACGTCATCTGCGCGTCTTTCCATAATGGTGCGAATGATTTTGGCGTGCTCATCGTAAGTGGCTTCAATGCGATTGCGCTGGGTGAAATCAATTCGGCGCACTATGCGTAAACGCTCGGTAATTTCGTGATGGATGCGTGCCATTTCTGTATTGCCAGTGGCTTCTACTAATTGTTCGTGAAAGCGTTCATCCAATGCACAAACACTGGGGCCGTCTTCCAATCTGTCTTCCGGTTTTACCAACCAGATACGTTTTAAATCTTCCAGATTGGGTGCTGGTTCCATCTCACACAATTTTTTTACCGCAGCTAATTCCAGAATGATGCGCACATCGTAAAGCTGCTCAAATTTCATAAAGTCAAAGGGTTTGACTTGCCAGCCACTACGAAATGAAACCTCCACAAAACCTTCGCGCTGCAAACGTGCGAGTGCTTCGCGCACTGGTGTTCTGCTTGCTGCAACACGCTCCGCTATTTCGTTTTCACTGAATCTATCGCCCGGCAAAAGACGAAATGAAAAAATATCGTCTTTGATGGTTTGATAAATACGTTCAGTCAAATTAACGCGCGGTTCTTCTACTTTCTTTTTGGTTTTGTCGTGTTTTATTAATTTCATGTTTTTACCGTAGGTTGGTGGTGAGCTTGCGAACCCCAACATGACAATGTTTAAATTTTCCGCGTTGTTTGTGTTGGGGTTCGTTCCTCACCGCCAACCTACGTTCGTGTTTTAAATTAATCTGTCTCAAGCACCAACAACAAATCACCCGCATTCACTTGTTTGCCCGGCTCTACGTGAATCGCACTCACTTTTGCACTGCGGTCGGCGTAGACTGAAAATTCCATTTTCATTGCCTCAACAATTAATAGTGGTTGATCGGGTTCAACCAGTTGGCCGGGTTCAACCAGCAGCTTCCAAATATTGCCGCTGATGTCGGCCGTAACCGCGTGGCCATCCACTTCAATTGGGCCGCTGGAAATTTTCACTTGCAGTGCAGCATCCACGTGTTTTTCTTCATCGGCTTGCCAGAGCGCCACTTCTTTGGTGAAGGCGGCCTGTTGTTTGGTTTTGAATTCGGCGATGCTCGCTGCATTGTCTTGCAGGAATTGTTCGTGTTCAGCGAGGCTGAAATAATCTTCTTCAATACGCAGGCTCAAACGACCTTCGCGGAAGGCTTCACGCTGCGCGGTCAATTCATCTTCAGTAACTTCGTAGTAGCGCACGCGGTCAAAAAATTTCAGCAACCAAGGCTCGCCATCTTTGAATACCGGATTTTTCAAAAATTTATTCCAGATGGGCAGAGTGCGACCGACCAATTGATAGCCGCCGGGTGAGTCCATGCCATAGATACACATGTAAACGCCGCCGATGCCCACGGTGCCTTCGGCGGTGTAGGTGCGCGCTGGGTTGTATTTTGAGGTGAGTAAACGATGGCGCGGGTCAACCGGAACAGCGCAAGGTGCACCCAGGTACACATCGCCCAAACCCAGCACCATATAGCTGGCATCAAACAATGTTTGTTTAACTTGTTCGATGGAATCCAAGCCGTTAATACGACGCATAAATTCAGTGTTGCTCGGCAGCCAAGGCGCTGTGTCGCGCACTGATTGGCGATAGCGCGATACGGCATCAAGCGTGGCTGAGTCTTCAAAGGCCATCGGCAGGTGAACGATACGGCTCGGTACTTTGGTATCGCGCGCATCGCCCAGCGTTTCTTCAATTACCAGCAATTGATTAATCAAGTCTCGTTGATGAATAACACGGCTGTCGTAATTGATTTGTAGCGAACGCACACCGGGTGACAATTCAATCACGCCATTAATTGGCGATGCTTTTAAGGCTTCCATCAATGCGTAAACACGCAAACGCAAACTCAATTCGAGAATGTTGTCGCCGTACTCAAGCAAAATATATTTGTCGCCGGCTTGGCGATAGCTGACGAGTGGGCGGCCATTTTGTGCGGGCAGCGCCGCAACAATGCATTCAGAAATAGTATTTTCCGGTTTAATAATTGGTGCAGGCAGTACCGCTGGTTGCATGCTTAAATTTTCAATCGCGCGATCAATGGATAATTCCATCGCCAGCGCTGTATCAAAACTTAAACGTTTAAAGCGAATTTTATCGCCGGGTTTAACTTGGCCGACTTTCCACAGCTCTGCTTTTACAATCGTCACTGGGCAAACAAAGCCGCCGAGGCTTGGGCCGTCTTTGGTGAGAATGACGGGCATGTCGCCAGTAAAGTTAATCGAACCAATCGCATATTCAGTATCGTGAATATTGGAAGGATGCAGACCGGCTTCACCGCCATCGCTGCGCGTCCAAGTTGGTTTGGGGCCATTCAAACGAATACCTAAACGATTGGAGTTGTAATGCACTTCCCACGCGGTGGAGAAAAACATGTCAATCGCTTCGGGTTTGAAAAAATCCGGCGCGCCGTGTGGGCCGTAAAGCACACCGATTTCCCACTCATTGGGATAGGTTGGGATTAATTCAGCGGGTGCCGCCGCCGCTTCATAAACTGGTGCGGGAGTAGTGCAAGCGGCGATAGTAGGATTGCTAATTGGCAACATATCGGTTGCGCGCAGAGTGCGACCCGCGTGACCACCAAATTGTCCCAACGCAAAAGTCGAGCGGCTGCCCAAATAAACTGGCACATCAAAACCATTGCGCACCGCGAGGTAACCGCGGCAGCCTTGTTCGGCTTTGCCAACTTCCAGAATTTGTCCGGCTTTAATGGCAACCGGTTGCCAGAATGGAATTAATTCACCATCGATTTTCGCGGGCGATGTTGCGCCTGTCAGTGCGATAACCGCATCGCGATGGAATTTTAATTTCGGCCCGATAATGGTGTACTCAAGTGCAGCGGCGCTTTCGTGGTTGCCCACAATACGGTTAGCTAAACGGAAGGCATAATCATCCATTGGCCCTGAGGGCGGTACACCAATGCTCCACAGGCCTACGCGGCCGGGATAATCCTGCACGCTGGTGTAGGTGCCCGGTTGCAAAACTTCAACTACCGGCGCGCTGTATTCAAAGCTCGCGAGTTTGTTGGTAGCAACATCGCCGCTACCAAAAAAATCGGTCGCAATAATTTGACGCAGATAATCCAGATTGGTCGCAATACCTGCTGCGCGCGTTTCGTTCAGCGCGGTAATCATTTTATTAATCGCATCAGCGCGATCTGTGCCGTGCACAATAATTTTGGCGATCATCGGGTCGTAATAAGGCGATACTTCGGTGCCGGTCGAAACCCAAGTGTCGTTGCGCGCGGAATCAGAAAACTGTACGTCGGTTAATACGCCGGGCGATGGTTGGAAATCGCGCACTGGATCTTCGGCGTATAAGCGCACTTCAATTGCCGCGCCTTTAGGATTAATTTCGATATCCAGCTTTGGTGGAGTACCTGCGGCGGTGAGGATCATCCACTCCACCAAATCCACACCTGTGCAAGCTTCTGTAATCGGATGTTCTACTTGCAGGCGGGTATTTACTTCCAAAAAGTAAAAGGCATCGCGCGCGGCATCGTAAATATATTCAATAGTTCCGGCAGAGCGATAATTTACGGCTTCACCCAAACTTTTGGAGGCAGCCAATAATTTTTCGCGTGTTGCTGCTGGCAGGTTAGGGGCGGGAGTTTCTTCAACCACTTTTTGGTTGCGGCGTTGCAGCGAACAATCGCGTTCGCCGAGTGCGAGTACATTGCCGTTGCCATCACCAAATATTTGCACTTCTACGTGACGGGCGTTATCGACAAAACGTTCGAGGAATACACCGCTATCGCTAAAAAAGTTTTGGCCTAAACGCTTAACACTTTCATAAGCGGCGATTAATTCGGCTTCGTTGTTACAGCGGGTCAAACCAATACCACCACCACCGGCGGTGCTTTTTAACATCACCGGATAGCCGAGTTCAGCGGCTGAGCTAACGGCTTCTTCAATAGAATTTAACAAACCTGTGCCGGGAGTAAGTGGGACACCGGCCTTTTCAGCGATTTCGCGCGAGGTGTGCTTTAAACCAAATTCGCGGATTTGCGCAGGAGTAGGGCCACAGAATGCAATGCCTTCGGCTTCGCATTGCTCACAAAATTTTGCGTTTTCAGAGAGGAATCCGTAGCCGGGAATTATCGCTTGGGCACCAGTTTCTTTGGCGGCCGCGAGAATTAAATCGGCCTTCAAATAACTTTCGGCTGCCGTATTGCCGCCAAGACAGATAGCTTTATCGCAAGCAGTCACGTGAGCGGAGTTGCGATCTGCATCGGAATAAACGGCAACTGATTCAATACCCATTTTTTTCAGGGTTTTGGCGATGCGAACTGCGATTTCTCCGCGGTTAGCGATAAGTACGGTCTTTAACATTTTCCTTCTCCGGCTGTAATTTTTAATTACTTTTGTAGTGATTTGATATAAGCCCGCCAGCCACCCAGATGCGTAATATCTTTTGCACCATTCACGGCAGCGCCTTCACAGATAAAACCTTTTACTTCGCGACTATCTTTTAGCGTGAGTGTGCCAATGCCTAATGGGGCAGGAATTAGCGCAACAAAACTGCCAAAGTGCTGCACGGGTACATCCCACAATTCCACAATAATTTCTGCACCTTCATCTTCTGTGCGAATTAATCCGGGTTTAGGTGGAGTGGTGTTGGGTAGTGCAAACAGGCGATAATTTTTTGCAGTAAATGTGCTCTCAACAAACAAGGCATTGCGCTCTTGCAGTTGCACATTCAGAGGCATTCCAGTGAGGTGTGCGCCTACTACCGCGAGGCGTACATAACCAGCCGGTGCGGTAGTTGACGGAATATATTCTGGTTGTTTTTTATCAAGCGCACCCAGTGTTAACGCTGTGGCCGCATGCCATTTTTTTCCGAAGGCGGCGAGGGCTGCGTCTTGCCATGCAGGTGCAATTAAGGTGATGCCAAAAGGTAAGCCGTCTGCTCGCATGGTCGCAGGGAGTGCAAGTGCTGAGCAGTCAGCCAGATTCACAAAATTGGTGTAAGTACCAAGTTGACTGTTAACGGCAATCGGATCAGCAGCAACATCAGCAATGGTTGGGTGGCGCGGCGAGGTGGGCACTAATAGTGCATCAACACTGCTCATGAGTGTTTGGATTTTGCGTGCGAGATTTGCACGCTGGTATTCCGCTTTAAATAAATCTGTCGCTGAGAAATTTACCGCTTGCTCAACAATGCTGCGCACAACCTCATTCATCTCGCTGGCATGATCTTTCATAAAATCGCCAATCGCTGCATGGCGCTCTGCAACCCAGGCATCGCCATACAAAATTTGTGCGAGTGCAAACATGGGCGTGAAATCCAATTCGATCAGTTCCACATCCAATGAACGCATTTTTTCGAGTGAAGTTTCCCATGCCGATTTTGCTTGTTCATCGCCAAACCAGTTGGGAGAAGAGGGAATTGCAAGGCGTGGTTTGGATGAAAAATAGGTTGCAGCAGCAGCTTTGCGCGAATAGCCATCGGCGCTATCAAATGCTTCCATAATTGATGCAACCAGTTCGGCATCATCAACCGTCAGTGAAAAAATCGACACGCAATCCAGACTGCGGCAAGCAGGTACTACACCAGTTGTACTGAAGCGACCTTTGGTTGGTTTGAGTCCGACAATATTGTTAAACCCTGCTGGCACACGCCCAGAACCTGCTGTGTCGGTGCCTAAACTAAACGGCACTAAGCCGCGCGCAACAGTAGTGGAAGAACCAGAGCTTGAGCCACCAGAAACGTAGTCCGGTTTAAAAGAGTTGGAGACCGCGCCGTAAGGTGAGCGAGTGCCGACAAGGCCGGTAGCAAATTGATCGAGATTGGTTTTGCCGAGCACAATCGCGCCAGCTTTTTTGAGTTGTGCAACGGCAGTGGCATCAACTTTAGGAATATAGGTAAACGCGGGGCAGGCTGCAGTGGTCGGAAGTCCTGCTACATCAATGTTGTCTTTAACCGCAAAAGGAACACCATAAAGCGGGAGGTGAGTTGGATCTCCCAGTGTTTCCAGCGCGTCAATTTGTGTGCTCAACTCTTCAGCCGAGGCGATATAAATCCAGCTGTTATCGCTGTGACTGAGTTGCGCACGTAAGCTGCTCAATAACGTGCGCGGGGCAAGACCTTGAATGCGATAGGCATTCAGCCATTCGTTGATAGTCCAGCCAGTAGTAGTGAGTTCTTGCGTCATTATGGTTCCTGCGCGTTAAATCTAAATACAATCTTGGATACAAGTTTGTATTCAGCAGAAACCATGCCAATTGAAAATTGTTCGCAAATTCCCTTGTCTGGAAAAGCGCAAAAACCTTTGTATTCAATGGGTTAAATGACGTAGGCGGGAAGCTATGATCAGCCTAAATGCAGGTATTTGGATATGAATTTGTGCGCTGATCTTGTGCGCTCAAAAAAATCATGGGCTGCATGATGGTGCGCCTAGGCCGCCGCATTCATATCTCGGTTCATCTCAAAAATCACAAATATTGAGATATAGAGGGCGATACTTCATAGTTCATCTCAATTTTTTGCGGTTTTGAGATGACATGATCGGATAGCAAGCCGGCATTTCAAACAGTGACATATTTTAAAAAGGTTAAGGATTTATCTATGCCCATGAACTGGAACCAACTTCTCTGTGCAGACCGCTTGGGGAATCGCAGTGCGAAACATGAAGAGGGGCGTTCGCCGTTTCACTCGGATCACGACAAGATTATTTTCTCTGGCGCGTTTCGTCGGCTTGCGCGCAAAACGCAGGTGCATCCACTTGCGACTAATGATCACATTCATAATCGTATGACACACAGTTTGGAAGTGGCTTGTGTGGGGCGTACTTTGGGGATTCGGGTGGGGCAGGCGTTGCGTGATAAAGGAGATTTACCTGCGCATATTTGGCCGACGGATATTGGTGATATTGTGCAGGCAACCTGTTTGGCGCATGACATTGGCAACCCGCCTTTTGGTCATACGGGTGAAGATGCCATCCGCAACTGGTTTCAAAAAGAAGGCGCTGATTTTTTAAAAAATTTATCGCCCGCAGAGCAGGATGATATTCGTGTGTTTGAGGGCAATGCGCAGGGTTTGCGTGTGCTCACAACATCTGAGTATCACCAGTTTCACGATGGTATGCGGCTGACTTATGCAACGCTTGCAGCATCGATGAAATATCCCTGGACTTCATCGCCAACGGTTTCTGGGCTGCGCCCTAAGGATTCCAAATATGGAATTTTTCAAACTGAGCTAAAGCATGTGCATGAGATCGCACAAAAAACCGGATTAATCGAGCTGGGTACTGATTGGTATTGTCGTCATCCGCTGGTGTATTTAATGGAGGCGGCGGACGATTTTTGCTACGGCATTATTGATCTGGAAGATGGCTTGGAGATGGGCATTCTCAACTGGAATGAAATCTACGAATTGTTGCATCCGGTAATCGCTGATTCTGCGCAGTTGTCGGAGTTGGAGCGATTGTTGAAAAAAGTAAACGATGGAAGAAAGCCTGCCTTGGTGCGTGGCAAGGTAATCGATGCGTTTATCAATGCAGGAACCGCTGCGTTTATCAAACACCAGGATGCTTTTTTGCGCGGCGAAGTTGAAAGCGATTTGATTTCACTCTGTGATCCTAAAGTAAAAAATGCAGTGCAAGCCGCAAAAGATTTGGCCAAAAAGAAAATTTTTAATCACTCGCGCCGGGTTGAATTGGAAATTGGTGCTTATACGGTTATTGGCACCTTGTTAAATACTATTTGTTCTGCGGTTTATGCATCGCTCGGCGATCCGGCAAAAATGACCTACAAGGATAATCGCGTGATGGCATTGATTGGTGAAAACAATTTCCACCCTGATGTGAACTTGCGTGCAAACAACTATGAGTATCAGGCGCTAATGTCCGTGCTCGATTACATCAGTGGCATGACGGATAACTATGCAACCAACCTTGCCAAGCAATTTAATGGGATGGGCTACTCGCAGTATTAAAGGGGTTTTGTTGTGAAAGTGAGCTTGCCTTCCTGGTTGTCTGGATTTTTTGTTCTGTTGATTGTGCCGTTTTTCTTTGTCGGTGGACCAGATAATTTTTCGTCGGTTTTTTTTAATCAGCTGTGGAATTTCGGCCACATTATTTTTTTTTCGATCTTGATGTTGTTGGTGCAAGCCTACAAGCCGCTAACCACTTGGCGCGCTTGGTTGCTGGTGACGTTAATCGCAATTGCAGTCGGGTGTTTGATTGAATTTGTGCAGAAGTTTGTCGGGCGAAATTCTAATCTAGATGATGTGCTGCACAATTTATTTGGCGTTTGGTTGGGATTATTTTGGGGGCAGAAACCCCGGCCATTAATCTGGTGGTTGCGCGGCATTAGCAGTCTGCTGGTTTTGCCGTTGGCCTTGTCGGTGCTGGACGCGGGAGTTGCCAATCTTGCGATGCGTAATCAGTTTCCGCTGCTTAACAATTTTGAATCACGCTATGAAATGCAGCAGGTTGTTGCGCATCCCAATATCGCTGAAACCCGGCAGGCGGATAATTTGGCTGCTAACGGTTCCCACTCGTTAGCGATTACCTTTAGCACTCGCCAATATGCCGGTTTGCGTTTATTGGGGCCTTACGGCGACTGGAGCAAATACACTTACTTGACGATGGATTTTTACAATCCCGATGCGGCGCCGCTAATGGTGGTGCTAAAAATTTCCGACCGTCAACATGATGCAGGCAATAATCGATTTGATGATCGATTTAATCGCCGGCTTAATCTCAATTCTGGTTGGAATAAAATTCAAATCGCGCTGGATGATATTCGCAGTGCGCCGCGCAAACGTGAAATGAAATTGGATGAGGTTAGCGGCTTTGCATTGTTTGTGGATAAATTAGAGCAGCCACAAATGCTGTATTGGGACAATATTCGTTTGGAATAGATGCTGTGGTGCGTGAAATGGCTGGAGAAATATCAGCCGCCAGTAAACTGGCGGCTGATCACATGTTTGTTGCGGGTCTGTGTGATCGATCCCGAATCGATAATTTTTACGTAGTTCGTTTTTTTACTTAAAAGTCCAAGTCGGAAAGATCATCGTAACCTAATTGGTCTTTAATACGGCGACGTTCCAAACGATCTTCGATTTTGCGACGCATTTCCAAAGTGTGCTGGCTGGCTTCTTTGCCGGTAAGCTTTGGTGTTGCCTCTTCATCATCGGCTTCGATGCTATCACTCATCAGATCATTGTCTGACGACTCTACATCAACTGACATAAGACTACTCCAACATTGACAGAGAGAGGGGTGGCGTCAGATTCCCTAGAGGGAAATTTGACCCGCGCTATTTACCATAGCCAATAAAAAAAAAAAAGAAAAATCGTTTGCTGGCAATAAATTTTTCCTGTGTACCTTGCGCATGAACTCGGGTACAAAGCGCGCTTGTAATGCTGCTGCTTCTACTTATATCCAGATAGCTTATTCTATGAGTTCCATAGACTCCAAAACGAGGTGTCCGGCTGTGACAAAACAACCTGAAGTGATTGGCTGGCGCGAGTGGGTGGGATTGCCCGATTTAGGGGTTACGGCGATCAAAGCCAAGGTCGATACGGGCGCGCGCACCAGTGCCTTGCATGCCTACTATGTGACGCCCTTTGATAAGGATGGCAAGCAATGGGTGAGGTTTGGTTTGCACCCGCTGCAACTGGATAGTCTTACCTGCATCGAGTGCGAGGCGCCGGTAAAAGATACCCGCGTGGTGAGGGATTCTGGTGGGCACAGTGAGCGGCGTTTTGTGATCGACACCTGTTTACTGATCAATGGCATCAGTATGTCGATCGAGGTAACGCTGACCGACCGGGAAAATATGCGGTTTCGAATGTTGCTCGGGCGCAGTGCGCTCAAGCGGGGCTTTTGGGTGGATAGCAGCAAATCCTTTTTATTGGGCGGAAACAAAAACCAGCCCGCAATGGCGTCGCTTTAGCGATTCGCTATTTCTCTTTTTACCCTCCATCTTTTTATCAGGTCATTTATGAAAATTGCTATTTTGTCGCGCAATCGTCGCCTTTATTCCACCCGTCGTTTGGTCGAGGCCTGCACCAAGCGCGGCCACGATGTGCGCGTCATCGACATTATCAAATGCTATATCGATATCGCCTCTGACAGCCCGGCCATTTGGTATATGGGCGAGCGTTTGGAAGGTTTTGATGCGGTGATCCCGCGGATTGGTGCCTCGGTGACTCACTATGGTCTGGCGGTGATTCGCCAGTTTGAAATGATGGGTGTGTATTGCCTGACCGAGTCTATCGCCCTTGGTCGTTCGCGCGACAAGTTGCGTGCGCTGCAACTTTTGTCCCGTAAGGGGATAGGTCTGCCAAAAACCAGTTTTGCCTATAACGTGCATGACGCAAAGGAGCTGATCAAACTGGTTGGTGGTACGCCGTTGGTATTGAAGTTATGTGAAGGCACCCAAGGGCGCGGCATAGTGCTCGCCGAAACCCAAAAGGCGGCGGAGAGTGTGATCGAGGCATTTCGTGAGCTGCGCGCGGAGTTTTTGGTACAGGAATTTATCAAAGAAGCCAATGGCAGTGATGTACGCTGTTTTGTGATTGGCGATAAAGTCGTTGCCGCTATGGAACGCACCGCGCAGGAAGGTGAATTCCGCTCCAACTTGCATCGCGGCGGCACCGCCAAAGTTACCAAACTTACACCTACTGAACGCCGCACCGCGATCAAAGCGGCGCAGACTATGGGCTTACATGTGGCGGGAGTGGATTTGCTGCGCTCCAGTCGCGGGCCATTGGTGATGGAAGTAAATTCATCGCCCGGTTTGGAAGGCATTGAAGGCGCGACCCAGAAAGATATCGCCGATGCGATAGTGACCTTCGTAGAAGAAAACGCTCGTCCTCACGCTAATAAAACTCGCGGTAAGGGCTAAACGGAAGGGCTGAGGTAAAAAAGGCCGGAGCTAGGTTTGGTGATAAGCGGGGCGATTAAGCCCCGACTTTAAAGTGTGGCTCCAGCTGGATCACAGTGCCATCAAAGTAAAACTTGCCATTGCGGAAATGGTTTTCCAGTTGTTTGGCGGTCATGGGTTTGGCGTAGTGAAAACCCTGCGCCTGGTCGCAGCCCATATCGCGCAGCCATTCGGCTTGGCGCTCATTCTCTACCCCTTCAGCAACTACGCGCATCTGCATATTGTGCGCGAGGCCGATTATCGATTTGGCGATGGCAGCATCATTGTCATCGTCGTGAATGTCATTGATAAAGCTGCGGTCAATTTTGAGCTTTTGAATCGGGAAGCGTTGCAAATAGGCGAGCGATGAATAGCCGGTACCGAAGTCGTCAATCGCGAGGAACATGCCCATTTGATTGAGTTGGTTGAGCTGATTAATGGTTTCGCCCGCATGCTCCATGGCGCAGCTTTCGGTGATTTCCAGTTCCAGATGTCTGGCTTCTAAACCTGTGGCTTCAAGAATGGCCTCAACCTTGCCGGGGAAGTTCTTTTGATGGAATTGGCGTGGCGACAGGTTTACCGCAATTTTGCCCACGTGTTTGCCTGCATCCAGCCAGATTTTTTGTTGGCGACATGCTTCGCGCAGCACCCACTCACCGATAGGGACAATCAAGCCGGTTTCTTCGGCAAGGGGGATAAAGTGCGCTGGGGAGATAAGGCCGCGATCAGGATGTTGCCAGCGTACCAGCGCCTCCACACCCATCATTTCACCGGTTTTTAAATCCACTTGCGGCTGGTAATAAAGCACCAGTTGTTGTTGCTCGACTGCGCGGCGCAGGTCATTTTCCAGTAGCAAATAATTAACCGCAGTCGCATTCATGCCTTTGGTATAGAACTGGCAATTGTTCTTGCCGGCTTCCTTCGCCTTATACATGGCGACATCGGCATTTTTGAGCAGCTCGTCGGTGTCGGCGCCATCATCGGGGAAGACGCTAACACCGATACTAACGGTGGTGGAAATACTGTGACCGCTAATTTCCATTGGTCGCGATAAGGTAGTCAGCAGTTTATTAGCAACAAACACCACGTCTTCAAGATCGTGAATGCCTTCCAGCACAACTACAAATTCATCGCCGCCCAAGCGCGCGACTGTATCCATATCGCGCACGCCTTCATTCAGGCGCATGGCGATCGCCTTCAGCATTACATCGCCCGCATCGTGGCCGAGGCTGTCATTGATGTTTTTGAAGCGGTCGATATCGAGCAGCATCAAAGCGACTTTGGATTCAGCGCGACGTGCGCGTGCAAGGCCGTGATAGATGCGGTCGTAAAATAGCGAGCGATTGGGCAGGGAGGTTAACGAGTCGTGGAAGGCCATGTAATTGAGGCGCGATTGCTGCTCGCGCAGCGCGTTTTCTGCCAGTTTGCGCTCGGAGATATCAGTGCCAATAGTGCAAACGCCGAAAACATTGTTCTCTTTATTGCGCAGCGGAAACTTCACCATCAAATACGTGTGCTGGCTGCCATCTTTGTGCATTAGGTTCAGCTCGACCTCATAGGTCTGCTGTTTGGTTTTGGTGGCACGATCAATTTCCCACATGGATTGCGCGACATCTTTTGGGTAGACATCAAATACGTTTTTACCGACAAATCCGGTTTCGTCGATATTGGCCATTTGTTTGAAATGTTCGCTGGCAAGAACAACATTACCATCCAGATCTTTTACTGAAATCAGTGCCGGCGAGTAACGCAAAATCGCATTCAGATAGGTTTCGCTTGCCCAGAGCGCTTGTTCGGCCAAGCGGAAGCGTTCGGCTTGTTCTTCGTGGTGCCACATATCAATGACTTGACGCACCAGCAGGGAGCTAAACGTCCACACGGTATCCAGTTCATCGACAGTGGCTTGCAGTTGCGCCAACGGTTGCGCTGACTCCATGTAAAACAGAGCGATGGTTTTGTTCTTCTCTTGAATGGGATGTAAAAAGCAGGAGTGGGTACCTTTTTGAGTAAAGAGTGCACCTAGCTGCTTAATGGCTTGATCGTCCAATGCACATGGCTTGCCTGAGTCAAACACCTGATGAATATGCTGGTGAGGTAAGTAGTTAAGGCGACTCAGCGAGGTGGCGACACCATTAATCGTGGGTTCATTGGCGCCTGAAGAAGCAATCGCTTCTACATATAAATGGCTGTCACGTTCAACAATTAGCACTGCGCGGCTAATGGTCTTTTTGGCAATAACCAATTTCACCAGCCGCTCTGCAATTTGTTTGTGATTTAAATCGGTAAAAAGTTGTTGAAACTTTTTAATTAGTTCTATGGCAGTATTCTTCGACTGCCCTGCATCATTATTCTGCATAATCGCTCAATTTGGGTGATCGTCTCGCCATTTAGTGGGTCTCGCTCAGGGAATTTTTCCCGTGAAATGCGGCGAACCACGCTCACTAAAAACCTAATCTTTGGCCGCTCTTCCGGGGCCTGCATTTCCCAAATTTCCACATCGAATCAGCACTTTACAACAAAAAAGCCTTTTGGAGATTTTTTTTATAAAAATTAATCAGGAATTTGGTTCGAACTGAAAAGCGTTTGGCGAGATAGAATTTAAATATTTACCAATATGTTTCAAAAATTCCCAGCACGGATCGTATTTTGTGCAAAAGATGAAAAGTGTGCCAATAATATGTTTTCATAAGCATTAATAAAAATTAATGATGAAGAGGATTTATGCGCCATCTTGTTCCTTTTGTGGGTGAGCAACATCTCATGCGCGCCGATGATGAGCAGGGGCGCAGCAAGCGTATGACTGGTCGGGTGATCGATGATGTGGTGGGCGATGGAAAAGTGGAAAGCAGCTGGGATGATCTGGTACCCGCCGGCTGGATCGATAAAACCAAGCCCAAGCCTATGGCATCAGTAGCCAATACCCTTGTGCCCAAAACAAAAGTGCCGCTTAAAGTACAGCCCAAAACTGCGTCGAATCCGGCAAAAAGTGCGGTGTCAAAAGCATCCAGTGCGTCTGCTGCGATTACCTTTTCCGATACCGCCAGTATGGATTGGGTGTCTATTAATAATGGGCGCGGTTTGCGCATTAATATTTACGGCAATATCGATAACGATTTACGTAAAGAATGGAGTCGTTTGCTAAGTGATGCTGAAGCCGCACAGATAAAAGAGTTTGAATTTAACTTAAGTGAAGCGCCTGCATTGAGTCTGACAGGCTTGGGTATGTTGCTGTTGTTTAAGGAGCGCAAAGGAAAAGCATGTGATGTCATCAAGTTGTGTAACTGTAATAAAGAAGTAGCGCGGTTGTTGTACTGGACGGGAATGGATAAGTATTTTGTTATAGAAACAACAAAAATATCTGAGCAAAACTAAAGTACTTTTCTGAAATTTTTTTCAATAAAAAGCCCGGTTGGTGTTTAATCCAAACCGGGCTTTTTAATTGATGCTGCATGTGCAATTATAATTTTTTTAACGCGTTGATCATCAGTTGCATTTGTTCGTCGGTGCCAATGGTGATACGTAAAAACTGGTTGATGCGTGGTTTATTAAAATAGCGAACCAGAATTTTATGGTCGCGCAGGTATTGTGCTACATCAGCCGCATTTTTACCTACAGGTTCGGCGAATACAAAGTTTGCTTGTGATGGCAGTATTTTGAAATTTAATTTTTCCAATTCGGAAATTGTCCATTCGCGTGTAGCAATAATTTTATCGCGGCACTGTTTGAAGTAAGCGTCATCCTCAAATGCAACTACGGTTGCAGCTTCCGCAAGGCGATCCAGTGGGTACGAATTGAATGAATTTTTAACGCGATCCAGTGCATCGATTAGTTCTTTATTTCCCACCGCTAAACCGACACGCATTCCGGCGAGTGAGCGCGACTTTGACAGCGTTTGTACTACCAATAGATTCGGGTATTTATCAACCAGGGCGATAGCGGTTTCCGCTCCAAAGTCCACATAGGCTTCATCAACTACCACAACGGATTCGGTATTTTTTTGCAGTAGGGCTTCAATTTCTGCCAGCGGTTTTCCAATCGCCGTTGGGGCGTTGGGATTGGGGAAAATAATGCCGCCGTTTGCGCTTGGGTAATCGGCAAAGTCAATTGTGTAATCATCGCGCAGCGGAATGGTTTGCGCGGTAATCCCAAAAAGTTTGCAGTAAACCGGATAAAAGCTGTAGCTGATGTCTGGAAATAGCAGCGGTTTTTCTTGCTGGAAAAACGCCATAAACAACAGTCCCAATACTTCATCTGAACCGTTGCCGACAAACACTTGTTCAGCATTTACACCATAGTAGCTGGCGATGGTATTTTTCAGTTTTTTGGAGTTTGGGTCGGGGTAGAGACGCAGGCGATCAATGGCGTCATGGGTCATCAATTCGATCACTTTAGGCGAGGGCGGGTAGGGGCTCTCGTTAGTGTTTAATTTGATTAACCCATCGATTTGCGGTTGTTCACCGGGCACATAAGGCTCCAGTTCGCGCACCACCTGACTCCAAAACTTCGACATGATCGCTCCTCGGCGAATGATTGAAAAAGAATGCGCAGTATACGCGTTGGCAGGGTTGGCTCAAACCCGTTAATCCAAAATACCTATGCAATCTTTGAGGGTGCACGTGTAATTGTTACATTGATTTATCCATGATTTTCTTTCCTTGTCGTCAATGTTTCCTGGTTGATTGTTTGGTGCTGAACTTGAGCTCTTACTTTATCGCGGGGCGGCTTGAGTCTTTTTAGTTGTATTAAAACCCTGATTTTTCAGATGGTTATTCAATATTTCAAAGTGGTTTGGTGTGAATATTTAATGGATTAAGTGAAGAGCGTTTTGTCGATGTTGGGTAATTTGGCAAGGTGATTGCAATTCCCACTGTGTGTTTACTCTTGCAGCTACTCTTGGTTGCTGCTCTTTGTAGTCACTGATAGCAGTTGCTATCTCTAGTCACTATCTAAGGAGATGATCATGACACTTGGAACAATTTTATTAATTGTAATTGTGCTTATCTTGATTGGTGTTGTACCTACTTGGCCTTACAGTCGTGGGTGGGGATACGGGCCATCTGGAGGCTTGGGGCTGTTACTGCTGATTTTGATAATCCTTGTCTTAATGGGATATGTCTAAAGTAATGCCAATTTATTGAAAATTGAAAAAGTGTTCACGATGTAAAAATATTGTTAATTGAAATGGAGAATTTTATGAAAAATTTTAAATTTTACTTAATTACCCTATTGCTGAGTTTCTTTGTTGCTATGGCCGGTTGTTCATCAACAGATACAAAGAAAAGTACTGGCGAGTATATTGATGACACAGTTATCACCACCAAAGTAAAAGCAGCATTTGTTGAAGATGACGAGCTCAAAGCCAGTGAGATTCAAGTGGAAACCTTTAAAGGTACTGTGCAATTGAGTGGGTTCGTTGCTAACTCATCTCATGTTGCCAAAGCTGAGCGCGTTGCCAAAGAGGTGGATGGCGTAAAATCGGTCAAAAATGATATTCGTGTGAAGTAGATTTTTTATTCTTTAGGAATAGATTTCAAGGCTAGTCCTTGTCCAGAAACAGGCCTCCGTGAAGGGGCCTGTTTTTCGTTGTGAAATTTTAAAACTTTGTAATAGAGGGCTTGGGATAATAATTTGGTGTACTTATTGCAATTATTTATCGTTGTGCACTTGCTGGTTGCTGGCAATTGCGCTCAATGATCTATAGTTGATTGTGAAGCTGATTCTGGCTGGTGCGTATGTTGGCTGTTTTAGATAAGTGATAAGCCTAGGCGTTATGCAGGAGCTAAATATGAAGCCTGAACTCCAATTAGTTATGTTGGATCTTGATGGAACTCTGTATGTCGGCAAACAACCCATTGCAGGTGCACTGGAGTGTATGCGAAAGCTGCGCGAGCTACCTTTGCAGTTACGTTTTCTCACCAATACCACAACAAAATCCCAAGCGGAGTTGGTCGCACAATTAGGTGCGATGGGCTTTGAGCTTGAAGAAGATGAATTAATTAGCGCGCCAGTGGGCGCAAAGCTGGAACTTTTATCTCTACAGCAAAAATTACAACGCCCTATTCGGATATGGCCGGTAGTTGCGAGTGCAATCAAGGCAGATTTTTCCGAGTTTGAGTGGGATGAAAAATCGCCTGATTATGTTGTGTTGGGTGATATTGGTGATGCATGGGATCTCGCGCTTATCAACCGCTTGTTTAATGTAATGCACAGTGGTGCAGAATTGATTGCACTGCATAAAAATCGCTTTTGGCAAATGGAGGATGGTCTTAAAGCTGATATAGGTTTTTTTGTGGCGGGCCTTGAGTATGTATGCAGCAAACCTGCGCAGGTGATGGGTAAGCCCAATCGTAATTTTTTTAACCTCGTGCTTGATTCTGCAGGTGTAATTGCCTCGCGTGCGATCATGGTTGGCGATGATATCGATAGTGATGTAGGCGGTGCGCAAGCGATGGGAATGCAGGGTTGCTTGGTGAAAACGGGTAAGTATCGCCAAACTTATTTCGAACAGTCGGCAGTTAAGCCAGACCATATTATCGAATCGATAGCGGATTTAATTTCAGTTATTAATAGGTGACTTAAAAGGACTGTTTATGCGCTTGTCAATATGTCAGCAGTGCGGCCAACGGGTTTACTTTGAAAATATATCTTGTATTCGCTGTGGGGCTATATTGGGCTTTGACCCTGATACATTACAGATAACTACTTTCTCTGAAACGGAAGATGCATTTCTAAAACCAGTCAATTCAAAAGCTGTAAAAAAATCTTATCGGCGCTGTGCGAATTGGATTAACCATGATGTATGCAATTGGGTGGTTGCAAGTGATGATCCCCAAGAGTTATGCGTCGCGTGCCGCTTGAACAGAACAATTCCTGATTTAACCAAGCCTGAAAATAATACGCTGTGGTTAAAAATAGAGGTAGAAAAACGTCGGCTTATTTATAGCTTGCTTTCATTGAAGCTGCCGACAAGTGGAGTAGATGAAAATACGCAATCCCTTGCTTTTGATTTTCTGGCGGATACAGAAGAAACATTTAGTGAGCAGGGAAGAGTGCTTACCGGTCATGCTGATGGATTAATAACATTGAATATTAACGAGGCTGACCCAGTATTGCGTGAAAAAATGCGCAAGGAAATGGCCGAGCCTTATCGCACTCTGCTCGGACATTTTCGCCATGAGTCGGGTCATTATTATTGGGATTTGTTGGTGCGTGATACCCAATGGCTGGCGCCGGTGCGTGAATTATTTGGTGATGACACTCTGGATTACTCGCAGGCGTTGCAGCGCCATTATGAAAATGGCCCAGCTGCTGATTGGCAGGCAAGCCATATTAGTGCCTACGCCAGTATGCACCCTTGGGAGGACTGGGCAGAAACCTGGGCGCACTATCTGCATATTGTCGATACGCTCGAAACTGCGCATGAATTTGGTTTAAAGCTGCAGCCAGACACTCCGGCAGGGGAAAATTTGCAGGCGGATGTCGAAATCGACCCCTATAAAAATAACTCGTTCAGTGAAATTATTCGCCACTGGCTGCCATTGAGTTATGCGCTGAACAGCTTGAGCCGTAGCATGGGCCATGAACATCTCTACCCGTTTGTATTGGCTGAGCCGGTTATTAAAAAATTAGATTTGGTTAATCGTATTGTGCATAACCAATTTAATAGTAGCGATAAAATCGATAGCATTAGCTGACTAAAATGGTCAGTTTTTGTTGATTTTTCAGTGTAAGTATTTTTTCTTTTAATCTTGAATATTTCTTTGTCATTTAAATACGCTTTTCGTGCACCATTGCTAAACATAATTGATTTGTGCTGTGCGGTTAAGTGCATTATTTAAGTGCTGTTAGAATTTGTTCGATTAAAAAATAGGCGTCTAAATTATTTGTATTTCAGAACAAAACCCAGTGGTTGAAAAATTCCGTAGTTAAGAAATGTGTATTTGCGCACAGCTATACGACTTATTGTCTATGCAACTTCCTCTTTAAATAAATTGGCACGAATACCGCAAACTCCTACCTGTTTTTTTAAACGACCTTAATCCTTACGCAATAAATTCCGAATTTTTTACTGCGTTAAAAACTTTCTAATTTTCAATTTTAGTCAAGTTTTCTATCGGGATTAACAGGCGTTATTTCTACAAATATTCCGTCGTCCATTTTCTCCTTTAAAGAGGTACCTCTATGAGCAAAAAGCGCGAATTGTCGACTGTCATTCAAGCTCTTACATTTGGTGTTTCCGGGTGGTTATTAACTGGTGCGTTACCGGCTTTTGCGCAGAGTGAAAGTGCAGACAGTGTTTTGGAAGAGGTGTTGGTAACCGGGTCTGCCATTAAACGCCAGGAGAATCTTGAAGGCTCATTACCTATTCAGGTATTTGGACGTGGAGAATTGGATCGCAGTGGCGTGGCTACTACCGGTGATTTTATTGAAACCATTCCGGCTATGCAGGGATTTACCACGGTGAGTGATTCAGTTGGTGGCTCTGGCGGCGGGGTACGCACGGCATCTATTCATGATATTGGAGAGCAATACACACTGGTGTTATTGAATGGTCGCCGTATGGCACCAGCAGATTCAGGGGGCACTATCGACCTCACTGCAATTCCTATGAGCATGTTGGAGCAAGTCGATGTGCTGACCGATGGTGCCAGTGCGCTTTACGGTTCAGACGCAATCGCCGGTGTGGTTAACTTCCAACTTAAAAAAGAAGTAGAAGGGACTACGATTAGCGCGCGCTATGCCGACCCGACCGAAGGGGCAGGTGAGACGCTGGATTTTGACTTGATTACTGGTTTTGGCAGCTTGAAAGAAGATGGCTATTCCTTTGTGTTGGGTTTTAACCACAATAGCCAAGAGCAATTAGCGGCGGTTGATCGCGACTTTGCAAAAACAGGTCTTATTACCGTTACTCACCCTGAGTTAGGTGGTAAAGGTTTGTTCTTTAACGGCTCAGGCAATGCCATTCCCGGTAATGCCACTGCGACTTATATAGATGTCACCAAGGTTGATGACCCTGCTACCGAGGTTGATGAGCGTCGTACCAGTATTGCATTCAATCCCTATCAGAAAGAAAACGGAACCTGCGCACCAGACAATTCACAAATTGGTTCCACCTGCTTTTTCGATTACACGACTACTATTGAAATCGTTCCCGAGTCAGAACGAAACTCCCTGTTCTTGAACGGTCATTACAAAGTGAATGATGATTTCACCTTGTATTCTACGTTGGTGTATACCGAGAGCCAGTTAACCTCGCGCATTGCTCCATATCCCACAGGTAATGTGCCTGTGCCAGTAGACTCCCAATTGGTGGCAGATTACGTACTTCCTTATTTAACTCAATCACAAGCCGACAATCTGGTGAGCGTGACAGGGACTTGGCGTGCATTGCCTGCGGACCCTCGCACCACCGAATACAATTCCGATGCTACGCATTTTGTGGTGGGATTTGAGGGTGCATTTAATGATATCGATTATTCCGCTGCCTATACCTTTGCGAATAACTCGCAGGTCCAAGACTATCCAACGGGTTGGTTATTGCTTGACCCGTTTGTGGATTTGGTTGCATCAGGTGGATTAAATATTTTCACCACCCCTGACCAAATTACCGATGCTGAGCGCGATGCATTGCGTGAGACTGTGTACAACGGAAATTGGGATTCTACTGATGTTACGGTGAATTCGATTGAAGGCGTTGCATCCAAACCAATTTTCTCTATGAGTGGTGGTGAAGCAGTAGTGGCGGTTGGTTTTGATTATCGCGATATCAGTTACGTTCGCGAAATTGCTGATGCTAATGCCAACGAAGAAATTCTCTTTTTGTCTAAAGATACTCCGTACGATATGAGCCGTAGTCAGGCGGCGATTTACACCGAAGTTTTGTTGCCGGTGGCTGATTCGATAGAGCTAACTGCGTCATTGCGTTACGACACTATCGATGCGGTAGATTCAAAAGGTGTGGGTTCTGTTGGTGAATCTATGGATGACACCACCTACAAAATTACTGGCCGTTGGGATGTAACTGATCTGTTAGCGTTGCGCGCATCCTATGGTACCGGTTTTAAAGCGCCGAGCATGCTGGAAGTAGCAGAGCCGCTGACTGAGTTTGGCGTTACTTCAGGCAACTACGCTTGTCCGTTCCCGTCCAGCGATTCTATGGCGCAATATTGCTTGCCGGGGACATCGCAATATACGGTTTATCGTCAAGGTAATGCCGAGATCAAGCCTGAAACTTCAGAGCAATACAGCGCCGGTTTTGTATTGCGCCCAATCGACAACGCCAGCATCACCATCGATTATTGGAATGTTGAAATCGATAACGTCGTTGAGCGTTTGAATGAAGAAGAAATTTTTGCGAATCCAACCTTGTATCGCAATTTGTTCTCAACCAAAACCAACCTTGCGACCGGGTCTGAAGAGCTTGCGATTATTCAAAGTGCAGTCAATGGTGGTGTGCGCAATGCATCGGGCATCGACTACAACTTCAGCATGGCATTTGATTTGTCTTTCGGCACGCTTACGCCTACCTTGAGCGGCACTTACATGCTTGAGTCTGAAAGCAGTTTGAATGGCAGCAGTTTGGGTAAATTTGGCGGCGACAGCAAAGTGACTTTCCGCAACCAGATTCGTTTAGGTGTGACACTTGAGCAGGATATGTTTACACACTCATTGGCCGCCAACTACCGTTCTGGCTATGTCGATCAGGCGCAAATAGTAAACATGCTTGATAGCAACGGTGAGCCTGATTTCTCTACCGATACTCCGATTCAACTAACGGTTTCGGATTATTACACCATCAATTATCAAACATTGGTTAAGTTGATGGATGATAAGTTGGGGCTCACGTTTGGTATTAATAATCTGTTGAATGAAGAGCCTCCAGTATCTTTGCGCACCAATGGCTCAGGTCACCAAGTGGGATGGGATCCACGTTATACCGATGCATTTGGCCGCACACTGTATGTACGCGGGGAATACACTTTCTAAAACTATTCATCTCCAGACATTAAACTGTTAACGTCTACACTCATATCAGGAGCGGGTCATCGCTCCTGATATTCTCATCTTAAAAATAATGTCATTTGGAAAATACTTTTTGCTATGAATCATTCTTCAGCGAGCGGTGAGTTTCTTGGCCATCCCAAAGGCCTTTATGTGTGTTTCGCAACCGAAATGTGGGAGCGATTTTCATTTTACGGGATGAAGTACATCCTGCTGTTATATCTCACTAAATACCATTTGTTTTCTGACGGTGCCGGTCTGGATATTCTCGGTGCCTATGCTGGATTAGTTTACGCGCTACCTGTGATTGGTGGGTTGATTGCAGACCGCTATTTAGGTACTCGTCGCGCGGTGTTGTTTGGCGGCATCATGTTGGTGATCGGCCATTTCCTGATGGCGTTTGAGGGGCAGCAAGCAATTTACTACCCCGCTGGGACTGTATTGAGTGAATCATTAACATTGGCCTCTGGTGAAATTCTTGGTGCAGGAGCTGTATTGGTTAAAGAGATAACCAAGCAGGATACCGCTGCCCTCAATGTTTTTTATACCGCTATCGCATTCATCGTGATTGGTGTGGGTTTTT
Source organism: Cellvibrio chitinivorans (assembly GCF_035117775.1). Classification (NCBI taxonomy): domain Bacteria; kingdom Pseudomonadati; phylum Pseudomonadota; class Gammaproteobacteria; order Cellvibrionales; family Cellvibrionaceae; genus Cellvibrio; species Cellvibrio chitinivorans. The sequence continues at coordinate 239,340 of NZ_JAYKKN010000003.1, read as the reverse complement.
TAAAACCCAATATTTCTGTGATTGTCGGCAAGCTGTATCCCGAAAATGATCCGCGACGGGATTCAGGTTTTACCTTGTTTTATATGGGCATCAATGTGGGCGCATTGGTTGCTACTTTAGTGTGTGGCTGGTTGGGCGAAACCTATGGCTGGAGATACGGCTTTGGTTTGGCTGGTATCGGCATGATCATCGGCTTAATCACATTTTTATTCGGTCAGCGTTATTTGTATGGTTATGCTGAATCACCCGCGCCTGACTGGTTAGCGAAAAAAGTGGTTGGTATTACACAAGAGTGGTGGATATATATTGCCAGCATTGCAGCATTACCACTCATTTGGTGGTTGGTGCAAAGTGAGCCTGTTGTTCACATCACGCAAAATATTTTCCTGCTGTTGGGGATCGTCGGCATCCTTGCTTATGCCATGATTCACTCTAATCCGTGGAAATCGCGAACCTCTCTCTATGCATTAACGGCGACCGTTATTTTTATTGGTATCGGTAGTGTGCTTTCACAAAATAACGTTATCCAAATTTCTGAAACGGCAACGGAATATTGGTTGTACGCTGCCATGCTCGCGCTATTGGTTTTCGTTCTTTTCGGTTTTGCTAAATATCGCAGCGCTGAATTCACCCGTACCTTAGTGTTGATGGTATTAATTGCATCCACCATTGTATTTTGGTCGTTGTTCGAACAGTCGGCGGCGTCCATGACTTTATTTGCTGATCGTGTGATGGATCGGGATGTACTCGGCGTAACAGTAAAAGCCAGCCAGTTTGCTGCATTAAATCCAGCGTTCATTATGTTGCTCGCAATTCCTTTCGCATTACTTTGGCCTTGGTTAGACGCACGCGGGCTTAACCCATCAACCCCTGTGAAATTTGCATTGGGGACGATACTCGCCGGTCTCGGTTTCGGCGCATTGGTTTTGGGGGCGCAATTTCCTGATGAGATGGGTAAGGTCGCGGCAATTTGGTTGGTGTTGGCGTACTTTTGTCATAGCAGTGGCGAGCTTTGTTTATCGCCAATTGGATTGTCCGCGGTAACAAAATTATCAATTCCGCGCGTAGTTGGTGTGAGTATGGGAACCTGGTTTGTCGCAACGGCTTTATCAGAAACCATTGCGACTCGCATGTCCAAAATGGCTTCTATTGATACCTCCGCCAAAACCGATATCGCGGCTATGTTAGCCAGCTACATCGAATTGTTTGAGTACCTCACTGTGCTGGGGGTTGGCTTTGGTATTTTTATGCTGTTTGTTTCACCTTTGTTAAAACGCGGTATGAGTGGCGTTCGCTAATTCGTTTGCTAATCACAGGTAAAAATATTTATGAAAGGCCCTAACTTTTTGCGCAATGTTTTATTTACCAGTATTGCTATCTGTTGTTTGGGGGCTTGTAGTAAAGCACCATCTAGCGTAGCGCCAAGTGAAGTACAACGCACTGACAAGCACACTTCTGCGGCGCCTGCCAAATCGGCGGATGAATTTATCGCGACTGTGAATAAAACCTATCTCGATAATTATCTAGAGTTCAACGCGGCGCAATGGATCTACGTTACCTACATCAACGACGACTCTGCATTATTGGCCACCAAAGCCAATGAAAAATGGATGGCAATGGAAAAGGAGTTGTTAGCAGAAGCGCGTATTTATAAAGATGCGCCTATGTCGGCGGAAACAAAAAAGGCCTATGTCAACATGACCTTGGGCAAAACCATTTTGCCACCTGATACACCTGAAGAACGTTCGGAACTGGCGCGCCTTGGTACACATATGGAAGGTGTTTATGGTGCGGGAAAATACTGTAAACCTGACGGTACTTCTGAGCAAAATACTGGGGAAAATTGCCGCGATTTAATTCAACTTTCTGATGTGCTCGCTACCAGCCGCAACTATGACGAATTGGTTGATGCATGGACAGGTTGGCACAGCGTTGCAAAAGCGTATCGCAAAGATTATCAACGCTATATCGAGATCGCCAATTCAGGCGCTCGCGCCTATGGGTTTAGCGATTTAGGCGCATCCTGGAAATCTGGCTACGACATGCCCGCTGCGGATTTTGAAGCTGATGTGGAACGCTTGTGGCAACAAGTAGAGCCGCTGTACAAATCCCTGCATTGTAAAGTGCGTACTGATCTCGCCAAACAATACGGTGCAGATAAAGTACCGCTCAACAAACCCATTCCCGCACATCTGCTTGGCAATATGTGGAGCCAGCAGTGGGATGCAATTTACGATTTGGTTGAACCTTATCCCGGCGTTGGCGATCTGGATGTGACCGCTGCTTTGGTAAAGCAAAAGAAAGATGCAATTGAGATCACTAAAATTGCAGAAGGGTTTTTTACCTCTTTAGGTATGCGTTCACTACCCGATAGTTTTTGGAAAAATTCCATGCTGACCAAGCCGCGCGACCGCGAAGTAGTTTGCCATGCAAGCGCGTGGACTATGGATGCGAAAGAAGATGTGCGCATCAAGCAATGTGTTGAGCCAAATGATGAGGAGTTTGAAACTATTCACCATGAGCTTGGCCATATCTATTACGACCTTGCGTACAACAACCAACCGTTATTATTTCAAAATGGCGCCAATGATGGTTTCCACGAAGCCATCGGCGACACCATTGTTTTATCCATCACCCCTGAATACTTAAAAGCTATAGGTCTGATCGATAAAGTTGAAAACAATGAACAGGCTGTCATTAATCAACAAATGAAACTGGCATTGGGCAAGGTGGCGTTTTTGCCTTTTGGCAAGCTCATCGATCAATGGCGCTGGAAAGTTTATTCCGGTGAAATAAAACCAGAGGATTACAACAAATCCTGGTGGGAGCTGCGCACGCAATATCAAGGAATCAGTGCGCCAGTGCCACGCAGCGAAGAAGACTTTGATGCGGGTGCGAAATATCATATAGCCGCCAACGTTCCCTACACTCGCTATTTCATCGCGCATATTTTGCAGTTCCAATTTCACAAAGCGCTGTGTGATGCTGCCGGTTTTAAAGGGCCTTTGCATGAATGTTCTATCTACAACAGCAAAGAGGCGGGTGCAAAATTGCAAGCCATGTTAGCGGCTGGCGCAAGTAAGCCCTGGCAGGATATTTTGGAGGAATCTATTGGAACCCGCGAAATGGATGCCTCTGCAATTTTGGATTACTTTGCACCGCTAAAAGCGTGGCTGGATGAGCAAAATAAAGGGCAGGCGTGTGGGTGGTAATCTTTTCTGAAAAAAATAATGTGTGTGTAGTAGACAAGACGGGCGGCTAAGGCCGCCCGATTTTATTACGCAGGTTTGGTGCGAAAACGGAACATCCGTACCGTTAGTAATAGCGCAGCACAACTCAATCCGGCAATTAATGCCGTCCAAAAACCGGGAGCACCCATTGGTGCGACTAACCAATCTTTGAATGTCAGTGCATATCCCAGTGGCAAACAAATTCCCCAGAATGACAAGAGCATAATGAGCATGGGGATTTTGGTGTCTTTGTAGCCGCGCTGCACGTTGATCATGGTAACTTGAATCACATCGACTATCTGAAAAATCGCTGCCAGCATAAATAATTGCGCTGCGATTGTTTGTACAGCCATGTCGGAAGTGTAGAGGCTAGCGATCCAATCGCGACCAAAAAATAAAATCGGTGCGTTAATACAGCTGATGCCGAGTGCTAGTAGCAATGAGCTACGCGCAAGTAATCGCGCTTCGTCATAGTCTTTTGCACCGACTAAAAAGCTGACGCGCAAAGTAATCGCCATGCCCAAACTGAGCGGTAACATAAAAAAGACAGACGTAGCATTTAACACCACCTGATGTCCCGCCACGGTGTTAGCCCCTAGCGGTGCTAAAAATAGCGCGATCATGCAGAACATACTGACTTCAATAAAGAGCGTAAAACCGATTGGTAAGCCGAGTTTTAATACATTCGCTATTTCCTGTTTGTTGTACGCCGCCCAGTTGGCGATTAAATGAAATTGTTGGTAGGTTTTGCTGCGATTCAAATAAATCAGCAGTGCGATAGTGGCTATCCAGTTGGAGATAGTTGTTGCCCAGCCGCAGCCTATGCCGCCCATTGCGGGTAACTGAAACGCAATAAAATCGAACCCATAGATAAAAATATAATTCAACGGCAAGTTTAATATGGTGCTGATGAGTGAGAACACCATAATCACGCGTGTGTGACCGAGGCCATCGGTTAACCCGCGCAGCGCGATCAATAATAAAAGCGCGGGTACTCCCCAAGAGAACGCTTTGAGATAACCGTCAGCAATCGCTGCTGTTGCAGCATCCAGTTTTAATAAAATTAATAAAGGCTGGGCGTTGATCAGCAATAAGATCATAAAAATAGTGGCAGCAAAGGCGATATAAATTCCCTGCCAAGTGGTGGGCATAATTTTTTGCAAATCACCAGCACCGCGATGGCCGGAAATAATCGGTTGCAGCGCGCCGAGTAAACCCACAAAAAATAACAGTACAGGCACCCACAGGCTGGTGCCTATGCCGACACCGGCTAAATCTTTCGCGCTGGCGTGGCCGGCCATCACTGTATCTATAACGCCATTGGCCATTTGCGCGAGTTGCGCAATAAAAATAGGCCCACCGAGCAGCGCCAGTTGTTTCCACTCGGTTAAGGTTCGTTGCACCAGGCTTTGATTGTGGTCGGGCAGGGGTTGTTGCATTTCTTCTTGAATGTCCACGGTATTTCCAGCTGAGGTAGTAGTCTTTTCAGTTAAACGTTGTTGCACCTATATATTTGATAATAGGTGCTGCGGCAGGGTGGTCTGCGATTTCAATACGCGTATGGCTCGCATAGTCAATGTGCAATTGTTTGAAGAGCGCTGCGTTGCGCCAATCCAAATCCAGAATGTGCGCGATCAAAATGCGAATCACACCGCCATGACAAATAATGAGCTGATGCTCGCTCGCGCTTTTTGAAATCGTCTGTTCCCAAACGTCGATAACACGTAATGCAAATTCTTGTAGCGATTCCCCCTTGGGCGCTTTGATTGTTGCGGGCATTTCCCAGAAACGATTGAGTGATTGCCATTGCTGTTCGTCGAACGCATCAAAAGGAATTCCATCCCATTCACCGAAATGCATTTCTTTTAAATTATTAATGATATCCAAAGGCAAACCCTGCTCAGTGGATAATTGCTGAGCCGGTTTTGCGCAGCGCTCAAGCGGCGAGCTAAGAATATGCGTGATCGGCGTATGTTGATGAATCTGCTTAATGTTGCGAGTGAGGTCATTTGCACCCGATATGCTCAGTGCAATATCGGTATGGCCATAAAGAGCGGCTGGGCCGTTGACTTTGCCGTGGCGTATCAAAGTGATGATGCGCTTAGCCATTGTCTCCACCTTTGAGTTGCAAAGCTTTAAGTTGCAAAGGTAAGCCCGCCGCAATAAAAAACACCTGGTCTGCTATTTGCGCGATTCGCTGATTTAATCGGCCTGCTTCATCCACAAATGTGCGGCTGACCTCACCCAGCGGAATGATACCCAAGCCGACCTCGTTGGCGACAAAAATAATATCGCCCTCTGCATCTGCTGCGCTCTGGATAAGCTCGTTAAACAGTGCTTCAAAATTTTGTTGCGGCGAATTGAATAGCTGATTGTTTAACCAAAGCGTCAGACAATCGACCAGAATGGTTTGATTTTTTTTCGATTCCTGAATCAACGCTGCGGCTAAATCCAGTGGGCATTCCAGCAATTGCCAATCGGCCGGGCGCTGTTGTTGGTGATGTGCAATTCGCGCGCGCATTTCGTCATCAAATGCGGTCGCGGTCGCGATATAAAGCACTGATTGTTGTGCTGCTTGCGCAAGTTGTTCCGCATAGCGGGATTTGCCAGAGCGAGCGCCGCCGAGGATAAGTGTGATCATATCGCGAGCAGCACTCCGTATATGGTTAATTCACTTATTTGTTGAGTTGCGCCGAGTGTATCGCCCGTGTATCCACCAATTTGTTTATTTAAATAAAGTTTGGCGAGAGTGCGCACCAGCAACAAACTGACGATCAAATAGACGGCGGTCATGTGCGGCACCAATAAAAGTGCAGGTACGCCGGTGAGCAATAAAATTGCTAATTCGGTTTTACCCAGTTTATTGGCTAAAGGTTTGCTTTTGCTGGCATCCTCTTCACTTACATACTGCATGTCTGCGATTAAACTCACGGCAGTAGCGCGCGATAAGGGGTAGGCAATCAGCAGCGCAATAACAATGTCGGTGTTTTCGATAAGCAATAAATATTTGCCGAGTAACGCCATTAATAATGCAGATGCGCCATAGGTGCCTATGCGGCTGTCTTTCATAATCGCCAGTTTTTTTTCGCGCGTGAACGCACCACCAAATCCATCGGCAGTATCGGCCAAACCATCTTCGTGAAATGCGCCAGTGAGCAGCAAGCTAAAACCCATCGCCAGCCAGAGGCTGATGGTTTCGGGAAATAATTTTGTCGATAAAAAAAATAGTCCAGCGACCAGCGCACCTAACAACCATCCGACAAGTGTTAGATAGCGGCTGGATTGATTAAGTTTTTCCGGTGAATATTCCACCCATGCAGGCATGGGGATTCGGCTAAAAAAGCCGAGCGCAAGAAAAAATAAATTGAGTTGGTTTTTCAAACCTTTACGCCTGCACTTTCAAAAGTTGCCATCTGATTGTAAAAACTCACTGCCGCTTGAATTAATGGCAATGCCAGTGCTGCACCTGTGCCTTCGCCCAAACGCAAACCTAAATCCAGCAGGGGTTTTGCATCCAATAATTGCAACATAAGTTGATGGCCGCTCTCATGGGATGCATGCGCAAAGATCATATAGTCGCGTGCATTGGGGTTAATTTTTACCGCGAGCAACGCAGCGGCAGAGACGATAAATCCGTCTACCAAAATCAATCGCCCGGCTTGCGCAGTGGCGAGCATGGCGCCGCAGATTTGTGCAATTTCAAATCCGCCAACTTCCGCGAGAATTTTGTACGGCGACTGGTCTTTTATGCGCGCAATACCTTGTGCTACCAGTTGGATTTTTTTCTCCAGCTGTTGCGAATTTATACCCGTGCCCAATCCCACACATTGCTCGACAGGTGCCTTGCTGATTGCTGCAAGAATCGCGGCAGCAGAACTGCTGTTGCCGATTCCCATTTCACCAAATGCCAACAGGTTTGAACCAGCGGCGATTTCGGCCTCGGCAAATTCTTTACCCAGTGTTATCGCTTGTAACAGTTGTTGTTCGCTCATCGCCGGTTCATAAGCGAAATTACGCGTACCTGATGCGATACGCTGCAAAATCAGCGCAGAGGGGGCGGGTTTTATTTCGTGTTTGATGCCGGCATCGATCACCTTGAGCGGAATATGGTTAGTGCGGCAAAAGCAGTTAATGGCCGCGCCACCCGCCAGAAAATTCAGCACCATTTGTTGGGTGACACTGCTGGGGGCGATGCTCACTCCCTCTTCGGCAATGCCGTGGTCAGCGGCAAAAACCAGCATTAAGGGCCGCTCAATGCTCAGGCGTTTGCGTGCTTGCACTAACGCAATTTGCATGGCGAGTTGTTCAAGCTGCCCAAGGGCGCCGAGGGGTTTGGTTTTTTGGTCGATGCGTGCCTGTATCTCGGCGGTCTGTTCGCGGTTTACCGGGGCGATTTTCCAGTCAAAGTGCGTATCAAGCGTCATACAGCGTCTCTTTTGTCATTTGGGCGCGGCTGGATTCATATCTGGCCTTATGGCTGCGCAAGTTACCATATCCACAGGGCTAATTTACTGGCATCGGCATCAACCGGGCGTATAATCGCGCCCTGTTTTTGCCGAGCTTGTTTTTGTCCTCTTGTAAGACTTTGGAGTCCGCCATGTTTGAAGCCCTGCCTTTGCTGCCTAATGATCCCATTCTGGGGTTGAGTATCGCTTACGCCAATGACACCAATCCGAACAAAGTGGATTTGGGGGTAGGGGTGTACAAGAACGATGCCGGTGTAACGCCGATCATGAAAGCGGTGGCTGAGGCCGAAAAACTGCGAATCGCGCGCGACATCACCAAAGCCTATACCCCACCTGCGGGTGTTCCGGGCGCCAATGAAGTTGCTACTCGTTTGGTGTTTGGTGCCGGTCATGCAGCGGTAGAGGCAGGCCGTGTGCGCACTGTGCAGGCTCCCGGTGGCTGCGGCGCTTTACGGGTAGCGGCGGAGTTAATTCAGCGCGCGAAACCCGGTGCGAACTTGTGGGTGAGCACCCCAACCTGGGCGAACCATATTCCACTTCTGGGCAGTGCCGGGTTGAAGCTGCGTGAATATCCTTATTATGACTATGCGACCCATAGCATCGACTTTGCGGCGATGATGGCAACCATCAATGAAATTCCGCGCGGCGATTTGGTATTGCTGCACGCTTGTTGTCACAACCCGAGCGGTGCGGATCTGACGCGCGAGCAGTGGAATCAGGTTGCCGATGTGCTGGTTGAGCGCGGCATTATCCCGTTTGTCGATATGGCCTATCAGGGCTTTGGCGAAGGCTTGGAAGAAGACGCTTACGGTCTGCGTATGCTCGCCAATCGCGTACCGGAAATGATCGTCGCCAACTCTTTCTCTAAAAACTTTGGCCTGTACCGCGAGCGCGCAGCTAGTTTGAGTTTAGTCTTTGCCGATACCAAACAAGCTGACGCTGGATTTAGCCAAGTGCTGAACGTGGCGCGTGCTATCTACTCAATGCCGCCAGCACATGGCTCGACGATTGTGGACATCATTCTGCATAGCGATGAGCTGAGCCAACTGTGGCAAAACGAACTGACCCAAATGCGCGAGCGTATCGCCGGTTTGCGCAGCCATCTGGTGGAATCGTTGGGCGGTTTGCAGCAAGCGCGCGATTTCAGCTTTATCGCCCAAGAGCGCGGCATGTTCTCATTTTTAGGACTCACGGTAGAGCAGGTGCATAAACTGAAAAATGACTACAGCATCTATATGACTGATACCAGCCGCATCAGTGTTGCCGGTTTGACCAACGAAAAAATGGACTATGTGGCCAAGGCGATAGTGGCGGTACTCTAATCCAGTACAAGCCTCCAACAAGCAAAGCCCCTGAAATGAGAGTTTCAGGGGCTTTTTTCATGGCTTTGTATGATCTTTTCTGAATATCTAAGATTTTCTTAATATCTGTGAGGATTAAGTTGGCTTGCACGCCTAGCCGCTGCGAGGTTTTTATCTTTGATAATAAAATTCTATCAGGTTGTTATTTATTATAAATTTTGTGTGAGTGAAGTTGTTGGGCTAAGGTTAGTTCATCCAGTCGATACCATCGTATTGACCGATTAGATAATCAATCAACCACTCGTTACCAGCAACCGTAATAGATAGGAGAGATTCATGGATAACAACGCAAAATCTTCAGGCAAATGCCCGGTAATGCACGGCAGTATGACGGCATCTGGCAAGTCCAATACCGACTGGTGGCCGAATGCTCTGAATCTGGACATCCTGCATCAACACGACCGCAAGACCAATCCTCTGGGCGAGGATTTCAACTACGCAGACGCATTCAAGCAGCTGGATTTGGAAGCCGTCAAAAACGACCTTAAAGCCTTTATGACCGACAGCCAGCCTTGGTGGCCAGCTGACTGGGGACACTATGGTGGTTTGATGATCCGCATGGCGTGGCACTCTGCTGGTAGTTATCGTTCTGCCGATGGTCGCGGTGGCGCCAATACCGGTAACCAACGTTTCGCTCCTTTAAATAGCTGGCCGGACAACGGTAACCTCGATAAAGCCCGTCGCTTGTTGTGGCCGATCAAAAAGAAATACGGCAACAAGCTCTCATGGGCGGATTTGATGATCCTTGCGGGCAATATGGCGTATGAATCCATGGGTTTGAAAACCTTTGGTTTTGCCGGTGGCCGTGAGGATATTTGGCACCCCGAAAAAGACGTTTACTGGGGCCGTGAAGTTGAGTGGTTGGCTAAAAGCGGTAGCGAGGGCAGCCGCTATTCATCATCACCAGAGGGCGGTGACCGCGAGTTGGAAAGCCATTTGGCGGCGGTGATGATGGGGTTGATTTACGTGAACCCTGAAGGGGTTGATGGCAATCCTGACCCGATTAAGACCGCCCATGATATCCGCGTCACCTTTGAGCGCATGGGTATGAATGATGAGGAAACCGTTGCCCTGACGGCGGGCGGCCACACCGTGGGTAAAGCACACGGTAATGGCGATGCAGCCAATCTCGGGGTAGACCCTGCTTCTGCGGACGTGGAAGAGCAAGGTTTGGGCTGGATGAACAACAAAACCCGCGGCATTGGGCGCGACACAGTGACCAGTGGTATCGAAGGCGCTTGGACTACCAACCCCACCAAATGGGACAACGGCTACTTCAAAATGCTGTTGAACCATGAGTGGGAACTGACCAAAAGCCCGGCGGGCGCATGGCAATGGCAACCGGTAGATATTAAAGAAGAGGATAAGCCGGTAGATGTTGAAGACCCATCCATTCGCTGTATGCCGTTGATGACTGACGCAGACATGGCGATGAAAATGGACCCGGAATATCGCAAAATTTCCGAGCGCTTCGCCAATGATCAAGCCTACTTCTCCGATGTATTTGCGCGCGCATGGTTTAAGTTAACGCACCGCGATATGGGGCCGAAATCCCGTTACTTGGGCAGTGATGTACCGGCAGAAGATTTGATCTGGCAAGACCCGATCCCGAGCGTGGACTACACCTTGAGCGATGCTGAAGTTGCCGATTTGAAAGCAAAAATCCTCGCCAGTGGTTTGAGTGTGTCGGAATTGGTAGCAACAGCTTGGGACAGCGCACGCACATACCGCGGCTCGGATTTCCGCGGCGGTGCTAACGGTGCGCGTATCCGCCTTGCGCCGCAAAAAGATTGGGAGGGTAACGAACCTGCACGTTTGCAAAAAGTGTTGAACGTCTTGGCTGGAATCCAATCTGCTGCAAGTAAAAAAGTCAGCATGGCCGATTTGATTGTGTTGGGTGGAACCGCAGCGGTTGAAAAAGCCGCGAAAGATGCAGGTGTCAATATCACTGTGCCTTTTGCGGCTGGTCGTGGCGATGCAACCGAAGCACAAACCGATGCAGAATCGTTCGCTGCGTTGGAGCCGGTACATGATGGGTTCCGCAACTGGGTGAAAAAAGATTACGGTGTTGCACCGGAAGAAATGATGTTGGATCGCACTCAGTTGATGGGCTTAACTGCACCGGAAATGACAGCATTGGTAGGCGGCTTGCGCGTGTTGGGTGCTAACCACGGTGGCAGCAAACACGGCGTGTTTACCGATAAAATCGGTGTGTTGAGCAATGACTTTTTCGTGAGCCTGACTGACATGTCCAATCAATGGAAGCCGACAGGCAAAAACAGCTACAACATCGTTGAGCGCAGCACTGGCAATGTGAAATTCACGGCAACCCGTGTTGACTTGGTATTTGGCTCCAACGCGATACTACGTGCTTACGCTGAAGTTTATGCGCAGGACGATAACCGCGAGAAGTTTGTTAAGGACTTTGTGGCGGCTTGGGTGAAAATGATGAATGCTGATCGTTTTGATCTGAAGTAAGTGTTAGTTTTGAGCTGAACAATTGGCGAAAGTTGTACATAAAAAAACGGGCGATGATTTTTCATCGCCCGTTTTTTTATGCTGTTAATTTTTCAGAGGTTCACTAGCTGTGTTGTTTGGTTTTTACCCTTTCATCCATACGCATTTGCTCATTGGGCAGCGCAGTCAAATCCTCTGCGTTTTCGGCGATAGGCTCAACGATGGGGTGATCAATTTTTAACACAGCTTTTTGCAAAATCAGCGTGTTAGGGTAGGTGATCAAGTTGCCATCTTCCCGTTTCATGATGACATGGAACATGCTGATTTCAACAATAACCCCGCTCATATCATCATCTTTATCCAACACTTTTATGCGGTCGCCCACCTTATAGGGAAAGCCGAAAAAGATGATCATGCTGGCGGTCACGTTGCTCAGAATCGACCACTGGGCAAATAGGGCGACGCCAACTACTGCAAAAATAGACGATAGAAAAACTGAAATCTCGCTATAGCCTAATCCCACAATCAAACACATCACCACTATGCAGAGGAACACCATGCCGATGTTCATCAGGCGGGTCATGTAAAGCACACGCAAATCACCCAGTGCGCGGCGCACACTGACATCGTGAATAATCTTGTTCAATAATTTGGCAGCTAAGTAAAAGACCAGTATACAAATGGCAACAGCGAGTAATTTTGATACTACTGAATGACTAATAAACTCTTCTAAACGGGGAAAACTTTCCACACTGATACCTGCGTTGATGATTCAAGGGACGACTGCCATACTTCGGCGACCGTAAAATTTCCAACTAACTATCGTCCGGCATTATAACGGCCGAATGACTGAACGAGTGCTTTATGAACTTACCATCTTCTGATCAATTACTATGCATCGCCCATCGCGGCGGCCCGCAGTTTGCTAATGCCGCTTTACCTGAAAACAGTTTGGCAGCGATTGGACGAGCATTGGAGTTAGGCGTTTATGCCGTTGAAGTTGATGTATTTCAGATTGAGGGAGAACTGTTAGTGACTCACGACCGTCGCTTGGGGCGAGTGGTTTCAGGTGAAGGTTTAATTGCTGATCACTCATTGAGCTATTTGCGCGAGCAGCGCTTGGATAACGGTGAGCCCATTCCAAACTTGCAGCAAGTATTGGAACTCGTGGGGGATAAAGCGCTGCTTAATATTGAAATCAAAGGCGCAAACTGTGTTCCTGCCTTGAAACGAATTTTGGATGATTATGTAAGTTCGTATCAGGGGAGTTACGAGCAATACCTTGTTTCCAGTTTCGACCACCAGCAATTATTTCAATCGCTACAGGTATTGCCGCAAGTAAAACGTGGCGTATTAATAGAAGGGATTCCGCTCGATTACTCCGCCTGTTGTGTGCCGCTAGAGGCTTACTCCTTCAACACCCATTTAAGTTTTATTACTCCTGAGTTGATTTTGGATGCACGGCAGCGTGGTTTAAAAAACTGGGTTTATACGGTAAATCACGAAGACGATTGGCGTTTAATGACAGCGCTTGGTGTCGATGCCGTCTTTACCGATAAGCCTGACTTGCTGCTTGATTTCTTAAAAGGCTAATAAAACTTTTAAATATTTAAAAAAATCTTAAAAAAACAATAAGAAATAAAAACTTTAAAAAAGATTATTCATGCGACATTTTTCCTTTTTTGTTTGGATTTGTTGTGTCGTCGTAAGTTTTATAGTCTAGTATTTTTTGATACTGATACGGCTATCCTTTACATCAAAGTGAACTAATCGCAATGGATCGCTTTTCCCACGACAAATTGCCTTTAATAAAAGCGCCTATCAAAAAAGCGCTTTTCAAAAAAAAATCCGGAGCAAAGGTTCATCGTGCTCTGGAGTCTTTCTGTTGGGTGTTTGGTGTTGGTTTGTTGGGGTATGCGCTGACAATGAAAACTTTGGAGGTTCATGCCTCCCAAGAGGGGATTGCACAATTTCAATCCGCTCTGGAGTTGGCACAAAATGAAACGCAAGAAAATCCAGCTCCGTCTTCATTTGTCGTCGTCATGGATCAGCCAGATACTTCATCGCTTGCACTGGATGACAAAAAATTAAATTCCATTGATAAGTCGCTGTGGAATCAAAAACGTATCAATCAATTTAATGAAATACAAAAAACCAATAAAGATACTCCCATCGCTTTATTGCAGATAGAAAACGTGAATATTCTGGCTCCTGTGTATAACAATACATCGGACTTCAATTTGAATCGCGGCGCTGGTTGGATTGAAAACACTGCGATGATCAATGAAAGTGGCAATATTGGAATTGCAGCGCATCGCGATAGCTTTTTTCGTGGGCTGAAAGATATTAAGAAAGGGCATCAAATATCCTTGCAAACCCTTTCGGGAAAACGATTTTTTACCGTCACAGAAACAAAAGTTGTTGAGCAAACACAAGTGGATGTGCTGGGACCAACTGATAACAATCAGTTGACCCTGGTGACTTGCTACCCTTTTTACTATGTCGGAAGTGCGCCGCAGCGCTTTATTGTTACGGCCACGGAAGATCTTTCACTGCAACCACGTTAAGGAGTTACTTATGAAATTATCATCAATGTTGCGTTCTACTGCTGTAGGTGTTGCCCTGTTATCCAGCTCCTCGCTGTGGGCAGCTGAATGTTCTGATGTTGTGTGGAGTGCGGATACACTGGCTAAATACCCGAATATTGGCAGTGTGTGTAAATCCGTTGTAGAAAAAGATGGCAAGCAGTACGTTGAGGGTGAAGCGAAATTTATCAGTATTCGCAGTGGTAAAGCACATTTAAAGTTTAAGCATAGTGACGGTTCTTATGGTGATACTTTTGAAACCAGAACTATTCCCGATGATTTCCGAATCATGTTAGACGGCAAATCAACCTCGATACATAGAATTCCACGTGATGCTGTCTTGACTGTATATGTACCCGTAGATCGTTTCGGTATGGTTCCTGACCTTAGCAATACTGCAAGTGTGGTTGATCTGGATGAGGCTGCAGAGCCAGCAATGCCACACACCGCATCTGCCATCCCATTGTTGGGTGCTCTTGGTGCATTTGCTTGCATGATGGGCTTGGTGTTGACAGGCCTGCGTCGCTATCGCCGCCAGTAATCATTTAAGTTTTTTCGTTAGTCAAAAGGGGGCTATTTTTTAGCCCCCTTTGTTTTTGTGTTTTTGTGTTAGTTGTAAATTTTCCCGAATAAATCCAAGTGTGTGAGATACAAGCGCAAATCGAATTCATACTGGTGGTAGTTAGCTTCCATGTGCTGGCAGAGCTGATAAAAAGCTTTGTTATGTTCTTTTACTTTGAAATGTGCAAGCTCGTGAACGACGATCATCCGTAAAAATGCTTCTGGCGCGGTGCGAAACACACTGGCGATTTTGATTTCGTTAATCGTTTTTAATTTTCCTCCTTGTACGCGGCTGATGTAGTCATGCTGGCCAAGCGCATGCTGAATAACCTTTATCTTACTGTCGTAATTCACCTTACTTAGCGGTTGGGTTTTACCCATGTATTCGGCTTTGATGCTTTGGGCGTACTCATAAAGAGCAGAATCGGTGCGCACGTCATGAGTGTGCGGATAGCGTCTCAGCAATACATCCTTCAAGCGTCCGTCATCTATTAGTCGCTGAACCTGTGTTAGGGTTTCATCAGTGTAGCCTGTGAGATATTTCAAAGTCATCATTAGAAAAGTGTCTGTTTATTGAAAATGTAAATTATATCGACAATTTTAGTTTTCATCAGAAATTGATAATTATGGTGGGCTTTTTTGGTGATCTATTGCGATATCTTGGGGCGATTTAATTGGGCTACTTAGCACAAAAGTTCAGGTGACAATGCTTAACGCGACATGGTTTACATAATGTCCGCAGAAAAATAAAAAAATTTGAAATTTTGCTCAAAACTGATCTGAAAGTATTTGGTGGCAAAGGTATTGGCCTAATAAATGCTAAGTATTTTTGAGGAAGAGTTAAATAAGTACCTTCAGAGTACTGTGAGCTTGTTGATCATACACGCTGGCCGATATGTGCTGGTATTACGTAGTAACTTGCATGGAGGTAGTATGAGTAACCCATCGGTCGAAGGGGCAGTTGTCAGCCCTGTTACCTTATCAAATGAACCACCTGTCGTTCGTTTTCATCATTCGAAAATTCTCGCTTTATTTCGCGCTATTGATAGTCTTCTTATCGTTTTTTTGCTCTGGCTTCCCTTGAATTTTATGGGGTTGGAGTGGAGTAATATTTACACTGTGTTTGCAATTAGTACCGTTATTATTTTTGGTTTTTTCGCCGAAAGTAATGAGGTGTATTATTTGTGGCGCGGACATTCAATGTCTGATTTGGCGATTCGTTTATTGCTCGCGTGGGTTGCCACAGTCTTATTTATTTCTCTCGCGTTTGTATTGGTAAATCCATTTATCGATCTTGGTGTGTGGGCGCTAGCAACATGGGTAGTCACAACACCAGTAGTGATGATTGCAATGCACATCGGGCGGCGGGTAATTCTTGCAAAGCTGCGTGCAAATCCTACAGAACCGCGTCGTGTCGCTATTGTTGGTGCAAATGAATTGGGTATGCGCCTGATTAACTCCATGTCAGTAATGCCTTGGCTCGGCTACAAAATGATAGGGTTTTATGATGATCGCGCGCCTAATGACGATGCTGGTCGTCGCTTGTTTGGAAATAATATTGAAATAAAAGGAGGCTTGGATGCTCTCTATCAAGATGCACATGATGGAAAGCTGGATATCGTGTTTATTGCGTTGCCCATGCGTGCTGAGTTGCGTATGCATTCAGTGATTGACCGTCTTGCAGATACAACTGTCTCGCCTTATGTCATTCCCGATGTATTCAGTTTTGATCTGCTCCATTCTCGCTTGACCTGTTTACAAGGGATTCCCGCGTTAAGTATTTATGATTCACCTCTGGTTGATAATGGTTGGGCAAAACGCTTGGAAGATTTAGTGCTGGGCTTAGGAATTTTGGCGGTACTTGCAATTCCCATGTTGATTGTTGCCATTGGTGTAAAAATTACTTCGCCAGGGCCCATTTTTTTCAAACAGACTCGCTATGGAATGGGCGGTGAAAAAATCAAAGTGTGGAAATTTCGCTCCATGACTGTTTGTGAAGATGGCCCTAATGTCGCCCAAGCTAAAAAACAAGATGCGCGCATTACGCCATATGGAAACTTCTTGCGTAGAACCTCATTGGATGAGTTGCCGCAATTATTTAATGTGATCTCTGGCAGCATGTCGCTTGTTGGGCCGCGTCCACACGCGGTTGCGCACAATGAATTTTATCGTGGGCAAATTAAGGGCTATATGCTGCGCCATAAAGTGAAACCGGGCATCACTGGTTTGGCACAAGTGAATGGGTTTCGTGGTGAAACAGAAACACTCGACAAGATGTCTGGTCGTATTGCTTATGATCTTGAATACATTCGCAATTGGTCGGTAATGCTGGATATAAAAATCTTGTGGAAAACTATTTTCAAAGGGTTCGTGAATGCCAACGCTTACTAACAGTTATGTTAGGTTGCTAATTTTTTTACGAAGCAATACTTCATTCTGTTTGGCTTCTTTAAGATGGTTGTCACTGGCAAGTGTAGCGTTGTTAAGTTTACAAGTTAATGCTGGGAATATAAGCGCGAGAGCTGAATACTCCGCGCTTTATGATAGTAACTTTTCACGCTCTGAAGTTGAGCAAGATGAAACGATTAAGATTGCTGCATTAAAAGTAAATGCTGATCAAAAATTTAGTAAACAGAATATTTCTGCCATTTTGCAATTTAATCAACTTGATTACGAAACTGACAAAAGTTTGGATTCGTCTTATGCAACAGGAGAGTTTAATTGGCAAGGGCAGATGGCAAAAAAAATTTTATTTGATGCTAATGCTACAAGGGATGCTTATGCGGTTGATCCATTGGAGTATAAAGAAAAGGACATAATTACCAGAAATGAGTATTTTGCCAGAGTTGGTTATGGCTCTCGCGAAAAGCTTTCTGTCTGGATTGGTGGTGTGAATATTAAACAAAATCACAGCGCTTATGAACGGGAGATTTTGGATTTTGAGCAGCCAGCTGCTGTTGTAGAAATAACTATGTTTCAATCACAGAAATTACAGCATAACCTCTCTTTTACAAAAGGGGAGCGCTCATATAAAACGGGTATGAATATTCAGGGTAATATTATTGATTTTGATTTTAGTGAAATTGAGTATGACCTTGATTGGAAAATGAGTGAACGAAATCAGATTTCACTTGGAGTGGCAGGATTTGAGCGCGAAGGTGACATTAATAGCGATACCGGTCTTCTGGCCAATGTGCGGTGGATGTGGAAGCCTCGCTCCAAACTGTCATTGCTTTTGGGATTTGATCTTAACCAACCAGCTGCTGGTGAGGAAATTGAAACACCAACAGAGGTAAGGAATACCTCTGTTGGTGCTCGCTGGCAGCTATCAGATCGCTGGCGTTTAGAGGCTGATTTTTTGCATTCAGAGCAAGATTACATTAATCAAACAACGTATGAAGAGCGGGGTGAAAAGTGGCAGCGATGGCGCCCATTGGTCATTATCTATTCTGGTCCAAAATGGTTTTCGGCACGATTGGAAACTGAATTGTATGAGCGTCGCTCCAGCGCTGTTTATAGGGTGTATGAGGGAACAGTTGTTAACCTGGCACTTGCAGCTAAATTTTAGTGACAACTTACTTACCGTTGATTTTTGCTGAGGTGTTGAATGAATATTGCCGTTTTCAATGTAAAGTTTAGTAATAACGTAGGTGATGGAATAGTCGCTGAAACAACGGAGTATTTGCTTTCCTCTCTTGCGAGCGAAAGCACAATATCGACGTTCGATTTAGGAGGAAGAAATGAATACGGTGATACTGGTATAAAAGCGCCGTCCACCTTGAAAAAGACATTTAGTTCGGTTGTGAAATTCTTGCCCGTATGGTTATCAGATCGGTTGCGCCAAAGAGTAACCTATACATTGCTAAAGCGAGATATTATCCCTCGTTGGCGGGAAGAGATTAAAAAATGTGATCGTTTGGTTATTGGTGGCGGACACTTAATTTCAGATGCTGAGCTATATTTTCCTCTTCGATTGCACGCCATTATCAAGTTAGCAGTTGAATTAAAAAAACCGATTTATTTGCATGCAGTCGGTGTGTCTAATCCGGAGCATTTTTCGGCTATGGGACGGAAATTGTTCCTCGATATATTTAAAGATAATCCTTATCTTCATTACGTCTCAGTAAGAGATGAATTATCGAAAAAATATTGGAGTAGCATTTTTGGCGGTACTGTATCTGTTGTGCCAGACCCTGGAAACTTCACTCGTGAAACCTATTTTTGTTTTCCTTCGGTTGACTCAACCAGAGGAGTTGTTGGTGTTGGTGTGATGGCATCAGGCTTGGTGGTAAATGATACTCCAGGGAATCACACAAAAGTGGTGTTGTCAGTAGCTGATTATGTAGCTTTAGGGAAACGGCTGTTGGATTTGGGTTTTACACCTCTGTACTTTACAAATGGCTCACCAGAAGATGAATCTGTATTAAATGATATCAAGGAGAAAATTTTTGATATGGATAGAGCAATCTTTGCTGAGCGCCCTTTGGTTCCTGAAGATTTGGTAAAGATAATATGCCGTTGTGAAAAAATTATTGCTTACAGACTGCATGCTTGCATTGTTGCAACATCTATTGGTGTTCCTGTAATTGGTCTGGCTTGGGATAAAAAACTGTCTTCATATTTTGAAGGTATTGGTGCTGAGGATCGGGTTTGCACATCATTTGATGTTGATAAAGTTATTAACCAATTAGTAGCGCTGGAGCCGGTAACGGTAGATTTTAATAAAAGTGCTTATATGAAGTTGGTGAGTTAAAAATCCAGTGAATATAGCTATCGTCTAGTGACGATAGCTATTGCACAACTGCGTAAGTGCATGTTCGTATTTTTGTGTGTCTATAATTTCTTGCATCTGTATTCTGCAGTACTTCTTTTTATTCGTTAGTTTCATTCTGTTGTCATAGGCCGATTTTAAATGGTCTGCTGCTGTTTGGACGCTTGCGTCTGCCCATGTCGCATCTTTGAATTCTTGAAACTCAGGGTGGCTTGAATTAACAGGAATGGGGATATAGTCAACCATAAAACTATTGTCTTCAGTGCAAAAATCCATATTGCCAGACCATGCTGTTGCAAGTGGTGGTGTATTTAGTAGCAATGCTTCCGCAATGGTGAGACCAAACCCCTCCGAGCGATGAAGGGAAGCGTAGATATCCGCGCTTGAGATTAATCCCAAAATATCTTTTTTGCTCCAGTGAGAGTCAATCAAAATAATATTGGGGAACCCGTCAATCGACGCCAGTAGTAACTTTTTCTCTTCGCTATCATTCCCTGAGTTTGACTTGAGTACTAGAAAGGCATTATCGGTACTCGTAAAAGCTTTCTTGAATGCCGATATTAATCCCATAGGATTTTTACGTTCCATCGCACTTCCAAAACTAAAAATGTTAGTGACCATAAATGCATCTTCGGGGATGTTTAATCGTGTGCGAATATCCCTGCTTGGTTCTTCAGGTGCAACCGGGTGAGTCACTGTCAGTACTGGCTCGTCAGTGTAGCGTTTAATAGTGTCGGTGGTGAATTTTGACGGTGTCATTATTGCATTCATATAGGCAGTTGCTTTTATCCATTCAGCAGGTATGGCCTCCAATTCCCAAGCCCAATAACCGATATTGAATGTGCGTTTAAATTGCTCTGCACCCATCTGTAATATCACTGGAGGCAACATGGGGGGATTTAAGTGGTAGATGCGACAGTTGATTTCTTCTTTGGGTATTGTGTTATTCCATGACCATTCACACTCAGTCGGCTTTCGAAAAAACGTTTCCACACTGGTGCAATTAACCTGATAGCCATCCTCCTCTAATTGTTGCACACACAATCTTGCTGATTCTGCAATGCCGGAGATGCTGTGAAAAAATCCAATTACTTCAATACGTAATTGGGGTTGTGATGGTAAGGGTGCATTGCTTTTGGGAATGATGCGCTGTAATACCTGCGCGCGTATTTTTCGATACAAATGACGAGCTATTTGCTTCATACCTTTGCTCTTCTTTGTTGGGTTAGTTGAATCGCATCAAAAATTGAATTCGTTGCAATAAAGGTGATAGGCCTTTTGGTAAAAGCCCCATACATTCTTGTAAAAAATTGCGTGTTTCGTTGCGGAAAATTAAAGCGCCTAATAGAACGTAACTAATAGCCCCTGTTATGCCGATGATTATGATGCTTAAAATAGTTGGTAATGTTTCAGGCAGCGTATTTTTTACTAATAGGCAGATGCCGAACATAATTCCTGCGGTGAGATGGCTCGGCCATAGCACGTTGAAAATATTTACAAGCCCGCAACGAAATATATGTTGAAACAGTAATAGGCTAACTATTCCACTGATGTAATTGATAACAACATAAGCGATGGCGGCGTAAATTATTCCATAGGGTATTAATAGATAGCCTGTAAGGAGGGTAATAAATAATGTGCAGAGCATATTGATTAGCACCCAGTGGGATTTGCTCTCGGCGGTGAGCGTGGCGTTAACTTGCATGCGTATCGCCAGTGGCGCTGAACCTAATGCCAACCAACTCATGAGCTCGCCACTACTGTGCCATTTTTCGCCAAAAACCAATGCAATAAAATCCTCAGCTATAGCAGCAGTTCCAAAAAATACTGGCAATATCACAAAACAGTTCAGGCGCAGAATTCGTAATGTGGCTTGTGCTTTCGCGAACTGGGTTTCCATTCTTGCCAAAACCGGAATAGTAGTTTGTTCAAGAGGGCGGATAATAATTTCCTGCATCACAAAGAGTGCTCTTCCTGCCACTCGATAAATTCCCAATGCAATTGGTCCAAGGATGATGCCTACCATAAACTCAACGAGGGATACACATAATGTATTTATAGTTTGTGCGAGTACCATGGGGCTAGAAAGACGAAGCGCTTCGCGTGCCCGAATAGATGAAAAATATTTTTGTGGTCGCCAGTGTGCGCCTATTAGTGTTAATAGGGTCACAATCGTTTGGCTGCATAGTTGTTGTGCTACCAGCGCCCAAACGCCATAGCCTTTGAGCGCCAAATAGACACCAATCACACTGGAAATAATACTGGAGCTAATCGAGCGTATCGCTATAGTTTTAAATTGCATTTCGCGTCGCAGCTTTCCATCAGGTATTACTTTAATAGCTTCCAGCATAAATATTATAGATAAAACTTGTAATATGGATGCTGCGGCAGGGGCGTAGAGTGTTTTGGTTAGCGGCACACCAAGTAAGAGTACGAGTCCGGTAATAAATATGCCGTACAATAATGAAAGATAAAAGCAGGTCGATGCGTAATCATCTCCCCAGTCTTTGCGTTGCACTATGCTGATTGATAGACCACCATTGATTAATATTTTTCCTGTTTCAACAATCAGCAGCGAAAATACAACCAAGCCAATTTCATCGGGTGATAACAGGCGAGAGATAATAATAAAAACAATAAAGCTGACAATGCTCATGCTGCTGGCAGATAAACTCATCCACGCTGCGCTTGATCCTAATCGTTTTTGCATGCTCATAATATTGGTGGTGCCGCCTCTGTTTTTTAAGTTAGTTACTATCACAGTCGATAGGCGTCATCCATTGGGTTGTTTGATCGATTCAGTGCGATCACCCATGCGTAAACACAGCACTAAAAATTGTACAATGTCGATGGTATAGCGCCGCAGCAGCCGCGTAGGTTCAAGGCATAAACGGTAAAACCATTCCATTCGTAGCCGCTGTACCAATTTGGGTGCGCGCGCTTTATCGCCGGCTAAAAAATCAAATAGTGCGCCGACCCCCATTAGCAACTGCGCGTTTAGTTTGTGGCGATTTTGCAATATCCATTGCTCTTGATAGGGGTTTCCCATTGCGACCAGAATGACAGTGGCGTTGCTTTGGTTGATGTTTTCAATTAGCTCAGCAGTATTTTTTGCTTCATCGTAGCCATTGCGCACACCGACTATATTTACATCGTATTGGCTGCTGAGGCAGGCTGCGGCACGTTGTGCAATTCCCGGTTTTGCTCCCAACAAAAATACTTTCGCATTTTCACCCATCTGTTGTAATAAATAGGGGGTAAAGTCAGTTCCATTTAAATTTTCAATAAAACGTTGGCCATGGACTAATTGGCTGGCGATATCCATACCTATGCCATCGTTCACAATGATGGTGTCAGCCATTGTCATCTGTGTTTTTAGTGATTGGCATTGCACAACAAAATTGGTGTTAGCAAAAAAAAGTGTCTGTTGTTGCTGGTGCATTTTTTTTTGTAACAAATGAACAAGAGGAGCTGCGGTAGTGCGCAACACTGGAAAGCCGCCGATCATAAGTAGAGCCTGATCATTTTTGTTTATGTTCACGCTGTCCATTTACTGCACCCTCATTTTGCTAAATATGGTTAGTGACTTGTGGCATTGGGAGCTTGCAATGTTGATGCGCTGGAGAAATTTTGATTTTCACTTGTTTGATTATTTTGATTGCGAAAGAAATGCGCTTTCAAAATTGGCCATTGCGGAACATCTGGTTTGCTGGGGCCGTTTAATGCCAGTGCATAATTTCCCCACCAGCTTCCTGATGCCCAGTATGTCCATCCGCGCCAGCCATCGGCATCCATTAGTTCTACAAAACGGGTGAGTGTTTCCAAACAGTTGTTGCTTTGTGGTACGCCAAACTCCCCGAGAAACAATTGCTGCTCATGTTCCAGTGCCCATTGGCGAATACGTTCAAATTTACTATTGAATTCATCTGCTGGACGACAATCGGTACTCGTGATTGATTCGTGCATACCGGAATAATTTTCATTGGTATATTGATGTACTTCAATTACCGTGCGCTTGAGTGGGTCTGTTAAATCCTGAAAGTGACTTGCGTTGCTGGCTTCTGCTCCCGCAAACCAATCGTGCAGTCCACTCCAGCCGCCGCCAGCGACAAAAATCATGTGGTCTACTTTGGCTTCACGCAGTGCCAGTACTGTGCGCTTTGCAATGGCTGCCCACTCGGCAATTGAGATGTGGGCGGGTTCGTTCATCAAGCCCAGAATTACGTTATCGGCATCAGGAAACTCGGTTGCAAGAGCAATCCAAAAATTAATAAAGGCTTGCTCCAATACCACATCGCCTGCAAGAGTATCGGTCAGTTTGTTGTCGTAATATTCCGCGTAGTTGTGCACATCCAGCAACACACAAAGCCCATTGGCTTTTGCTCGATCAATCGCAACTCGTAAATAGTTCAATTCAGTTTTGTTTAATTCGCCATTGGGCGCTGCTTGGACTCGCTCCCATAAAAATGGAAAGCGAATAATATTGGCTCCTTGTTCGGCGATATAGATAATTTCTGCTTCACTCGGATAGGTGTAATCAGTAAAGACTTTGCCCGGCAGTGTAGTGTGACCAAATTCTGCACCTGCCAGATTGACGCCTCTGAGTCGTGGTTGATCGAGACAACCTGCCTGCACACCATGAGCCAGTAATAAAACTACAATTAATGTGAAGAATCTGTTCATTAGCTCGCCGCTCGCAGTTGGTGATAAAGCGCTAAATAGCGATCAGCGACCGCAGGCCAGGCGTAGCGTCGGGAGAATGCGTGGTTGTCTTTGCGGCGTGCCTGATAGGCCGCTTCACCTTGGGCGTGCAAGTGCAAAAGTTTGCTGATGACTTGCCCGGCTGGGGCGTCTACTGCTGTGCAAAATCCGAGACCGGACTCATCCACCAAACGTTGGAACGGAGGAATGTCGCTGAGGATAGGAGTTAAGCCCGCACTCATTCCTTCAATCGGCGCTATGCCAAAACCTTCATGGCGTGACAGGCAGATGAAGTAGCTCGCCTGTGCCAACAATCCTTTCAATTCTGCATCGCTGGGGTTGGCTGCGAGAGTGACGGCTTGGGTGAGACCGTAATTGTCGATCTGTTGCTGAAGTTCTACTGCGCTGTGATCGTATTCGCGCCCGGCAATGATGAGTCGCCACTGGGGTTGCAAGGCGTGGAGCTGAGCGAAAAAGGCCAGCATCGGCACTAGCCCCTTGTTGCTTGACCAGCGCCCGAAATAAATCAGGCAAGGCTGCAAGCTGGGTGCGCTGGCGAGAGCGTATTTCTCAACATCGACGCCATTTTCGATCACCTGCAATTTGTTCTGCGGCATGATCTGGCTGAATAGATTGCCGTCATTTGCGCTGGTGGCAACCACCTGATTGTAGGCGTTGCCGGATAGTCGGGTGATGCTTTGAAAGTAAGCCTGCTTGGCGCGTGAGGCAAAGCTGGTGTGAAAGAAGCCGCCGTGGGTAGAGAGAATCAGTGGGCGGCGGTGCAGCCATTTAGTGGCGGCGAGAAAATCGTAGAAGAAATCTACACCGTGAACGTGAATCACATCGCTGTCGCGCAAGTATTTCAGCACGCCAGGGCAGATGGGGTAGCGGCTGGAGCCGAAGTAACCCAAGCGGATCACCTCTATACCATCGATCTCTTCACGTGCGGGCAGAGTTTGCTCCGAATTCCTGAATAGGCGATTGAGGGTGATGATACGGGTCTGCTGATTGGGTTGACGCATTTGATGGCGGGCGATATTGCGCACCACTTCTTCCATCCCACCAACTGAAGGCAGATATTGGCGCACAATGTGAACGACCTTGACTGGCTGGCTTGGCGCAGACGTGGCCGGAGAATTAATCGGCATGGCTCATGCTCCTGTTGTTTGGGGGCGATGACGAAGTCATTTGCGGGGATGATGTTGAGGCTAGGGCAGCAGCAGGGGAGAGCAGGCTACAGCCTACGAGAAACCAGAGAACTCCCGTGGTTTTAAGTGCAAAAAAGGAGGTGCCGCTCACGCAGAGGATGAGCGCAATATAAAACGACACCATAGCGCGGAAACGCTGTGCGCTTGGATCTTTGAGTGGTAACAGCCAAAAGCTAAGCCAAAGCACAAGTACCAGCGGTAAACCAAACGTATTGAGTGTGTGGGCATAGCCTGCGTCGAAAAAGTTAATAGTGTGTTTGATGCCCAGAAGCATGGGCAGATCAAATTCCATCAGCATCCAACCGGAAAAAGACAAGCGCCCTTTAAAGTCGTCGCTCGTCACCATATGCCCAGCTTCATTAGTGGCTGTGGCTCCGATAACAAGCACCCCGATAATGGCCAATAACGGCATCAGAACAAACAGATTGAGTAGCGCTCCGTGTACCAGTAGGCGAATAAGAATGAGTAGGGCGATGGTTAGTAATGCAAAGCGGGAGTCGCACAGCACCATTATTATCAGGGCGGCAACAACGAAGAAAACGCCTTCGCGCCAACGTGACGCAGGGCGACATAAACCCCAAGCTGCGCTGATGGTCGCGAAATTGCCCATAGCGATAGGCTCCAAAAATACCGAGGAGACACGATGGGGGCCAAGTAATTGCGGTAGCAAGGTTCGGCCAATGCCTTCCGGGCGCATGCCATTGCTCATCAATTTATCTTCGCGGACAAAAATGTCGGCACCAACATTCACTGCTCCCATGTTGACGTAGTAGCTATAAATATCGAACCAGCGGGTGTAGTAATCGAGCAGCAATGCCTCGAAGAGCCCCATGATCAGCACTACCCAAATGGCCATTTTGAATGCACGATCAGCCGTTTCTGTTCGTCCAATATTGCAGCCCAACCAGAAGTAACAGAGCGGCATGGCCAGATCGCGGAAGGATTTGATATTTACCTGCTGGGTGATTAGCCAGATCAGGGAGAGAAGGGCCAGACTAATTGCTCCGAGCATAAGGACGCCGGGCAATACGCGGCGCAGTAGTAATGGGACGCATATCAACAGAATTAAGGCTTCAGACGCACCCAGCAGAGTGCGGTTAAGCGGCATGATGGTGCTGTTGATAAAGCAGAGTGCCCCCTGATAGCAGACGGTGGCGACTATGATTATGCAGGCGAGCCGCTCATCGCTCAGCCACGGGCGAGCCCCTGCCATTTGCAGTGGTGCAGGCGCTACTGGCGAAGCCGTTGGCGCGCTGGCGAATTGCGGTTTTGGCGAGTAGTTCATCCTTACCTCTAGGCGCTAAACATCATCAAAAACTAGCGTGTCAGGCTGACTCCCAGCAGACGAACTCCTAATTCCTGCAAGCGATTACTGGCTTTGGTTAGTGGGCGCGTTTTAGTGTGGTTGGTTTTGGCCAGTAGTAATACGGCGCCAGCCTGCACCGCAACGAGCTGGGCATCACTGTTGGTATCCAGTGGCGTGGTATTGAGCAGGACTACATCAAAGCCGCGACTCAAATTGCTCAATTGAGTTTGAAACAACTGCTTGTTAGCCAAGAGCTCCTGAGGGTTGGGGGCTTGGGTGCCGGCGCAAACAACTTCTAATCCCCTAACTGCTTCAATTTTGGTGGGCGTAATTACTACGCGCCCTGCAAGGCTGTCGGAAAGGCCTGGCGCCTGTGGGTTGATATTGAACAGATGCTGCAATTGCGGCTGACGCAGGTTGCAATCCACTAGCAGGGTTTTAATCCCCATCTGCGCAAAACTGATGGCCAGATTAGCGCTGGTGAGGGCGATGGCTTCAGCTTCATCGCAGCCCATCAGTGCAAGGGTTTGCGATTGGTGATTGAAGTAGCGCAGCAGCAACTCACTGCGCAGGCTGCGCAAGGCTTCAGCGTGCTGGCTGTCCGGTTGGAACAGGGCGATCAAGCGGTTATCCAAGCGGCTGTTGGCACTGGGCGGGGTGGTGTAAGCGAATTGTTCCGCCAGTACTGCTTTGATGTCAGATTCGCTTACCAGCCCCAACTTGAGCGCGGCATCGCCAAAACGCAGACCGTGAATTTTTTGCTCTGCAAGGATTGTGCTGAGATCTTTGGCTTTCAATTTGCCGCTGGCCACCAGCATGGGGCCTATTTTTTGCGGGCTGGTCGTTTGTACGCTGCCAGATTGCACATTAACGGTGGCACTGGTCATCAATTGCGCAAGGTCATTCATGACAATTTCTCCAGTAGTGAGGGCATTTTTTGATTACCTGGCATAACTGCGAGCACTGGTAAGCCAAGTCCTTGCTCCAAATCGGCAAGCGAGCGAATTCGTGGGTCGAGCCATTCGCGCCCCAGCGCAATAGCAATTCCGGCCATGAGTCCGAAAAGGATGGCGAGAAACAGTGTCAGCTTTGGTTTAGGGCTGGTGGGGCGGCTGGGTACCAAGGCGTTATTGAGGATGGCGACATCGGTGGCGGCTAGCTGGCTCTCCAGACGGGTTTGCGCGGTGCGTGCTAGGGCGGCGTCGTAGGCGGCCTGAGCGTTGTCGGCCTCCTGTTTCAACAGGGCGAGTTCATTGCGATTGCGACTGAGCTGCAGCACCAGTTCTTTTTGTGTTGCCAGCTCGCTTTTGAGTTGATCTTCGCGCACTTGGGACAGCTCTACCGAGGATTGCAAGCTGCCGTTAATGAGTTCCAGCATCCGGTTCATCTGCTTTTTAAGGGAGTCTACATCGCTGGCAGCTTGACGGTATTGCGGATGGTTTTCCCCCACTTGGGTCGCTAATTCACTCAGGCGTGCTTGCGCTTGTGCAAGATCTGCAGACAGCTTTTGAACTTGCGGATTATCCAGTGCGCGCGTCTCCAGTTGACCTCGCTTGGTATTGCTAATCTGATCGCTGCGACTCTGGGAGTTCAGGCGCTCGTTTTGTACCGCAATCAGCATCGACGAAAGCTCAGCCAACTTGCTGGATTCGAGATCCAATCGGTCTGTTGAGGCGATGATGTTGTGCTCTTCTTGGTAGCTCGACAGGGCGTTTTGCTTTTCGATCAATTCGACGCGCAGGCTGGCAAGTTGTTGGTTGTACCACTGGGTGGTTTGCTTGGCAGGTTCAATGCGCAGCTCCAGATTGGTGTAGATGTAGGCTTCGGCAAAGGCGTCGGCCAATTGCGCGGCCAATTGCGGGTCTTGCGCTTGAAACGCAATGCTGAGCACGCTGCTGTCCCGTTTGGGTACCACGAGCAGCCCACTGCCCAAAAAACTGAGCAGGCGACGCTGATCAACTGCGGCTTCACCACTGAGCCCGGCAGCTTTGATCATCGCTGGGGATGTGTGTAGCTTTTGTTGCTCGATCACTTTGGCTGCGACGCTGCGGCTGCGGATGATATCGGCTTGAGTCATGATGTAAGCGCTGTTTACTCGCGCTGGCTGGTATTCGCCGCTCACGGGGTCCATGCCGCGGCTATCGACCAGCAAATCGGTTGAGGCGGTAAAAGATTTGGGGGTAATCAGCACAACCACGATGGCGACCACAATGGCGGCTATTGTGGTCAGGGTAATAGTCCATTTTCGCGCCAATAAGATGCTGACCAATGAGTGCAAATTCATACTGCGGCTCCTGAATTTTCCTGTTGCTCCTGAACGGATTTAAAACAAGCTTTCCTTTACTAACAGCACATCGCCATCCATCACTACATCATCGGGTTTGGCGCGGATTTCTTTTGCTGCGCCACCGGGTTGCTGACGAAAAAGTTTGATGTCACCAGCGCTGGCGCGGGTGGTGGGGCCGCCGCCCGCACTTAGTGCTTGCATGACATTTAAGGGACGGTCGAGGGGATACATGCCGGGGGAGTGAACCTCGCCGTTCAGATAAAAACGTCCTGCATTGGGTACATAGATAGTATCTCCGTCCTGCAGCCAGACCGTTTGGGCTTCGTCTGCGTCGTAATTGAGCAGCTTTTGCAAGTCGTACTCGGTGCGTTCAATGCGGCCATTTTTGGCAGTGCGGGTGAGGATCAATTGCTCGCTGCCGGTTGGCGCTATGCCGCCTGCCCATGCCAGTGCTTGCGTCAGGCTGGTCGGCCCCTCAAGCACAAGTTTGCCGGGATTATTGACCTTGCCGAGGATGGCAACCACCTGACTGCGGTATTTGGTGATCAGCAGGTTTACTTGTGCGTTTTTGAGAAAGTTGCCTTGCTGGTAGCGGTCGGCAATAAGATAGGCGGCATCGGCGCTGGTTCTGCCTGCAATCGCCAGGTTACCAATCAGCGGCACCATCACCATGCCATTGGCGCTGACCTGAGTATCGGCGGTTAATTCGGGTTGGCCGTAGACAGTAATACGCACTTCATCGCCTGCACCGATTGTGTAGCTGCCTTGTGAGCCACCCTGTCCGGTTTGTGCTTGCACTGCACCCGTTGCAATTGCAGAAGCCAAACAAATCGCTTGTACCAATTTGACAAGGGGAGCCCATCTTGTAATACACACCATCACTTAAATCCTTAATGATTAAAAACCCTGAGTCGTTGGGTAGTAAATACACACACCTGTATTTGTCTTAGCAAAAGCGAGGCCGATTTGGCGAGGTTCGGTCGAAAATGCTGAAAAAAGTGACTCCTGTCGTCTTGCGGTCAGAATTTGTCGCTCTTAATTGTTTTTGGTGAATTGATGGCAGCGGCTTATATCCAGTTGTTTGAGAGTTATGGACTGCTATGCCTTTTTTTGGTGCGCGGTTGGTGTCTGGACAGATCCTGAAACAAGGATATGCGGTTTATATGAATCTAATTTTGCACCACTGTATGAATTTTTTGCGTGGCGGCATTTTGGGTGGCTGGTGTACAATGCGCGCCTACATTTTTCCCCCTTCCCATTAACACGGCAGTCGCTTCTGGCTTGCTGGTCAACTTCCACAGGAACTATCTATGTTTGATAAAAACCAAACTATTGCTTCTTTTGATCCCGAAATTTGGGCGTCTATTCAAAACGAAGGCCAGCGTCAGGAAGAGCACATCGAGCTGATCGCCTCTGAAAACTACACCAGCCCAATGGTGATTGCGGCGCAAGGCACCAAGTTGACCAACAAGTACGCCGAAGGCTATCCGGGCAAGCGCTACTACGGTGGTTGTGAATATGTAGACGTAACCGAATCTCTGGCGATTGAACGCGCTAAAGAGTTGTTCGGTGCTGATTACGCCAACGTGCAACCACACGCAGGTTCACAGGCGAACCAAGCGGTTTACGCTGCACTTTGCGCACCGGGCGATACCATTCTGGGCATGAGCTTGGCACACGGTGGTCACCTGACTCACGGCGCTAAAGTGAGCTCATCAGGCAAGTACTACAACGCCATCCAGTACGGTTTGAACCCTGCAACTGGCCTGATCGACTACGACGAAGTTGAGCGTTTGGCGGTAGAGCACAAGCCAAAAGTGATCGTTGCTGGCTTCTCGGCTTACTCACAAGTAGTGGATTGGCAGCGTTTCCGCGACATCGCCGACAAAGTAGGTGCCTACCTGTTTGTGGATATGGCGCACGTTGCTGGTTTGGTTGCGGCGGGTCTTTACCCTAACCCAGTGCAAATTGCTGACGTAACTACCACAACTACCCACAAAACCCTGCGCGGTCCACGCGGCGGTCTGATTCTGGCGAAAGCCAACGAAGAGATCGAAAAGAAGCTGAATTCAGCGGTATTCCCTGGTGGCCAAGGTGGTCCTTTGATGCACGTAATCGCTGCAAAAGCGATCAGCTTCAAAGAAGCAATGAGCCCTGAGTACAAGGCTTACCAGCAACAAGTTGTAAAAAATGCAAAAGCCATGGCAAAAACGTTCATTGAGCGTGGCATCAACATCGTTTCTGGCGGTACTGAAAACCACCTGATGCTGGTTGACCTGATCGGCAAATCTTACTCAGGTAAAGATGCTGACGAAGCTTTGGGTAAAGCGCACATCACCGTGAACAAAAACGCTGTACCAAACGACCCACGCTCTCCGTTTGTGACTTCTGGTATCCGCGTAGGTACTCCAGCAGTAACCACGCGCGGCTTCAAAGAAGCTGAGTGTGTGCAATTGACCAACTGGATCTGCGACATCTTCGCTGCTCTGGAAGCAGGCAATGCCGATGAAGTGATCGCCAGTGTAAAAGCGCAGGTTGCTGATCTGTGCAAGAAGTTCTCTGTTTACGCAGCCTAATAACTCGCAAGCTGAGAGCTAAAAAATACGCTGAGTAATTAATCGTTACTCTAGCGACGAAAAACCCGGACTTGTTCCGGGTTTTTTTATGGGCGACTGTTTTGTGAATATAAAGTGTGAACATAAAAAAGGGAGACCCAAAAATGAGCCTCCCAAGGAGAGTAGCTGGTACACACACCAGCCAGGGACAACATGGGTCAGTTACGGCCGCACCCTAGTCAGTGTTGGCCATAAGCAAGTTTTAGTTGAGATACAGCTTCTTCAAACGCTTGATGTCGCGCTCACTCACGCCGATTTCTTTATCGAGGTAGTTTTCCACGCTGCCGTATTTGGCATCTATCGCTTCAAAGGCATATTGCAGGAATGGGGTGTTGTCGGGCATCACCAAGGGGTTGCCTTTGGTCATATCCATTTTGCCTTTGTATTGCAGCATCATGGCGGCGAAGGTGTTGGTTTTGGCGGCGACGGCCAGATCCACATCACCCATTTCGATCAGCGGGCGGCGGTATTCCATCGACAACAAATAGTCTTTGTAGATTTGCTCGCGCGGTACACCCAACGCGGTCAACAGCAGGGCCGAGGCAATACCGGTGCGATCCTGACCAGCAGAGCAGTGCACAACAATGGGCGCATTGCCCTTGACCAGATTGTCGAAATACATGGCCAGTTGCGGCTTCATGTGCAGTGGCATACCGCGATACATATCATCCATTCTGAATTGGCGCGGGTCTTTGCCTGCGGCTGTGCCTTTCATCATGTCCATCATGCTGTAATCGACAAACTCGTAGTTAAGCTTGGCATTTTTTGCCCAGTAATCCGGGTACAAATCGCGTTCGTCAGTGGAGCGCAAATCCATCACGGTATCGAAATTAAAACGCGCCAGATAAGTCTCGTCGCGGCTGGTTAAGCTCGACATAGCACCCGAGCGGAACAGTAGGCCGCGTTTAACGGTTTTGTTATCGGCGGTTTTGTAGCCGCCCAGATCGCGAAAGTTGGAGCCGCCTTGCAATGGCAGCAAGCGCTCGTAGGTTTGATCCAGCGGACTGCTGAGCAATTGTTGCGGAGTCAGCGCTGTTGTTGTTTGAGTTGTTGCTTGAGTTGTTGATTGCGCAGTAGTTTGCGCAGCAGTTTGAGTCGCAGCAACCGGCGCAGCTTCAGCCGTGGCAGCTGCAGAAACGGGCAGGGCGATCATCAGTGACAGCACCGCCGCAGCAGCACAATGAATGGGGTTTAGGGGAGTGGATTTAATAGAAAAACGCATAGTTATTCTCCTGTTTAATAAATAGATAAGGCATTAATAAAAAATGGGCAAAGCGAGGCTAATGTCAGGCGATTTATCGCCTGACATGATTGCTTGCTATGAATTAGTAGTTAACGCGCACGCCCATCAGGAAAGAGCGGCCATAACTCTCTGACTGGTTGATCAAACCATTGGCGGCGTAGCGCACATCGGTCTCGTCGGTCAGGTTGTTGGCGTTGGCGTAAACCGAAATGGCGGCATCGCTCAGCTTCACTGGCAGTTCATAATTGATGCTGAAATCCACACGGGTTTGCTCGCCCCAGACTTCATCCGGGCTTTCCAGTGGCGATACCCATTGGTCGCGGTATTGGTAGTTCAGACGCGCCGACAGGCCAAAGTTTTCATAGAAAACCGAGGCGTTGTAGACCGAATCTGATGTTCCGGGCAGGTCGTAAGTGGTGCCATCGATACCTTTGAATTCGCTGCTCAGGAAGGCGGCGTTGAGGCTGATGCCAAAGCCGGTGAGCGCTTCGGTGAGATCAACGGCTTGGCCGATAAAGTTCAATTCCACGCCGCTGAGTTTGCCATCGCTGCCGTTGACGCTACCTGTGTATTCCCACTCTTCGCCTGCGGCGGATGGCAGATATTTACCACCGTCTACGATTTCGCTGTCGGCGTAAATCACGTTGTCGATTGCGCGATAGAAGGCGTTGGCCGACAACAGGCTCGCATCGGCAAAGTACCACTCCAGCGAGGTATCAAAACCCGTGGTTTCTTCCGCTTTCAGGTAAGGGTTGCCACCGCTGGCAGTTTTGTTGGCGACATCCACACTGGCAGCGGCGCGCCATTCGCTGTAGGTCGGGCGGCTCATACCGGTGGTGGCCGAGACGCGGAATTTCACATCTTCAGCGAGGTTGATGTTGAGGTGTGCGCTGGGCAGCACATTGGTGAAGCTGTCGTTTACCGAGACAGGCGCATCATCGATGGTGCCTTCGCTGGTGTAGTCGGTTTGCTCAACGCGCGCACCAATAACAAAGTTACCCCAGTCGTAGTCGGTGGTTGCCATCGCATAGGCAGCTACTATGTCTTCATCGATCACAATCAGGTTGGCATCCGGGATTTCGCCAATTTCCAGTTCGCCGGTTGCCTCCCATGCCTCGTACAAGCCTTTGTTGTCGAAATAGGTGCCGCCAATACTGTTGGTGGTGTTGCTCGCCCAAGGTTTGCCGGTGTCGTAACTGTTGATGTTGCTAACCGGGAAGGTGTAGTCGAGCACTGGCATAGCGACAAAACCATCGCCTTGGCGCTGATCAAGTTGCATGCCCAATTCCAGCTTGGCGTTTTGATCGAACCAGGTGAAATCGCGGTCGGCATCCAGTTTGAATTTGGTGCTGTCGACATCGAGGTTTTGCACGTAGTGAATGCCGAGCGTCATGTAGTAGGCGATGTCAGACAGTGGGCTATTCAAATACAGCAGCGGGTCTTCAATATCCGAGTAGTCGTAACTGGCAGTGGCGCGGCCGGCGACGCTTTGTGCAATCGGCAAATCCATTTCAAAAGTGGTTTCGGTGTAAGTCAGGCGGCTTCCCAGCTCCCACTCGCCCAGTGCGAAATCGGCACCTAAAGTGCTGGTGTTGGTCGAGTTGCTGTATTCGCCGTATTGCAGCATGCGCGATACACCTACCGCCACATTGCTACCCGTAACACCACGCGCGCCGCCATTGGCTGCGTCTAAGGTGAACACGTACTGGTTGCGCTCTTCGTCATCCACGAATTCGCTATAGAGGTTGGACAAAAACACTTTTTGCAGCGCGCCATCGCCGCGATATTCCAAGCGGCCGCCGTAGGCGTGGTCTTCACGTTTGACCTTGTAGCTGCGGAAATCAGTGCTTTCGATGATCAGCTCGTCGGTCGCTTCATCGCGCTCCATGCTGTATTCGCGGTTATCAGTAACCTGTTCGCGGCTGTTGTCGGAGCCAAATAACAGAACGCCAAAGTTCTCGTTAGACCATGAGGTGCGCAAACCGAGTTTGGATACATCGCCACCGCCCAAATCCTGCTCGCCAGTGCCTAGGTCAGCAGAAATACCAAAGCCTTCTTTACTGAAGGGGCTAAAAGTATTGATGTTCACATAGCCCGCAACCGACTCGCCCGGCATGCTCGGCAGAACCGCTTTGTTGGCTTCGATGCTGCTGGTAATTACCGATGGGAAACTGTCAAAACGGGGTACACGGCCGTTTTCGGCGCCGGGAACATCAATGCCATCAAACGCGATAGAGGTGTAGCGGAAAGGTGCGCCACGGAAGTTGATGTAACGCGCTTGGCCTTGGTCGCGCTCAATCGCCAAGCCGGGTACACGGCCTAACGAGTCGGCGAGGTTTTGGTCGGGGAAGCGGCCAATAGTGTCGGCGGCGACCATATCAACCGCGTTGCTCGCATTGCGTTTTGCATCCAGCGCGGCTTGTTGGCTGTCGCGGATGGGCGAACCACTGACGATCACCTCTTCCAACAAATGAACGTCTGAACCGGGGTTTTGTGCCTGCGCCAATGACATGCCTGATGTGGATGCCAGAGCAATCGCCAGAGCTAATTGAGTGTGCGACTTTTTAGTGTGCTGCAAGGATTTCATGATTCTGTTTTTCCGGTGGTCACTAAGGTGAAATTGCCCTCAATAGGGGGCGGTTTTGCCCAGCTTGAAAAGATCACTTGGGCGACTCGGTAGCGGAGTATTGGGGGAGTGC
Source organism: Cellvibrio chitinivorans (assembly GCF_035117775.1). Lineage (NCBI taxonomy): Bacteria > Pseudomonadati > Pseudomonadota > Gammaproteobacteria > Cellvibrionales > Cellvibrionaceae > Cellvibrio > Cellvibrio chitinivorans. The sequence continues at coordinate 203,850 of NZ_JAYKKN010000003.1, read as the reverse complement.
GTGACGGTTTTGTTGCAGAGATATTCAAGTGGCTTTTAGAGATGTCTCTAAAAATAAAATCCATAAAAATCAGCTAGTTATTGTTGTTGCTTAGGTGAAATTTAATCATTCACCAACTCATTTGGAGAGGTTGATTGAGCTTGATCGCGCAGTAATTTCAAATCGTCCGGCACGATTTTGATGAATTCCGGCGCAAGTGAAATGCGATAGTTAAAACGCGCGGTGCGCAGATCGCGCTGCACATCAAATAAATAGGGTTGCGCCAGTTCTTCGCCGATGTGGCGCACCAGCTCATCTTTAATTTTGCTGCGGTTTTGGTCGAGGGTTTTGGCGCGCAAACCCTTCTCTTGCAGTTCACTGGCCGCCTTGGCGTGGCCGCCGTATTTCTCAAACAGTGCATGCAGACTGTGACTGTTATTGAGGTCGGGCCGCGTCTGGGCCGGATTTGTGTACCAACCTTCATCCGAACTCAGGCGCAAAAGTGCATACCAGTAGAAATAGAAGAAGGGCGTATCCGCGAGGGTGAGTTCAAGCCCGTGCAGGCGAATGGATTTGGTCGAGGGCATAAACTCAAGCAGGGCGGGGCTTTCGGCGATAAGTAGCGCCTTATCCAAGGCTTGGGGGTGAAGCTCTAATCCTTTAAGCAGCCAAGGGAGTTGAGCGTCGCTCATCGTTTGTATACGAGGGTCGGCCGCCAATTGCACTGCCTGTTTTTCATCTGCCCCATATCCCCTGAGCGTTTGGATGCACATGGCCTGTGCGGGAGTGATGGGTTTGGGCAGCAGTGCCAGCGCCAGTCCAACCAACAAGGTCAGCAATGCCTGGGTGCCGAGCAGATAAAACCAGTTGATGCGATAAAAAACTGCCACTTGCAGCAAAGGTGGCTTGGATTCCGGTGGCTGATGAAAATCCAGTGTGAATCGACTGCCTGCGCCATCGCTGTAGCGAAGGTCTTTGAAGCTCATCACCTGCGCCGAACAATCATTTAGCACCTGAAAAAAGCCGGGCGCGCAAAGCGAGGCCAGATTGCGGGTAATCTCCTGCACCAAATAACTTTGGGTAGTGGCATCGTTAAAGCTGTACAGCTCGGCTTTATCAGCCTGTTCGATCACATTTTCCTGAATATAGGCGCGCAACTGCTCGGTAAAACGGTAGCTCGCGTGCAAATAAGCGCCTAGCGACAAAGCGATAAATAGAAGGAGCAGCAAACCGCCTTGCAGTGGGCGAATCGATAGAAAGCGGGGCATCACAAACACTCCTGCGTGATGTTCGACTTGGCGTCGCGCATCCAATTGATGGTGTTGGAGATGATGTTTTGCACTGTGCAGTGAAGCTGGCTGGAACCTGCATCGCGGCGGATAAACCAGGAAATCGGCGGCGCCTGTTCTTCAATCGCGAGGTTATAAAGTGGGTCGATTCTGTTGCCAAAGGAGCCGATATCCGGCGAAGTAATCAAATCCACTTCCCCCGCCTCAAAGGCGCTGTAGAGCGAGTTCAAATCGTGAAACAGCACTTTCTGCGCATCGTTCAAGTGAATATTGGCGCTGCGCAAAGAGCCGGATGGCAACAGAAAAAAGCTCTGGCTGTAAAAATCATCCAATAAACCTACACGCTTGTCGGCAAAGTAGGCGGGGGTCAGCTCGGGTTTGCTGATGCGCGAAAGCCAATAAACGCTGTAGGGCGCGGAGGTGATAATCGGGCGGTAGTAGCGCTCGTAATCTGGCACCAGACCAGCGACTAAATAAGGGCGATTGAGGAATAGATCGTAATTCTGTTCGACAATATCGCGCGCTGTAATAAAGCCGCGCGTATGCCACACAATCTCCACCTGCCCGTAGTGAGTTTGCATTGTGGGTGCTGCACACAACCGGTTCGCCAGCTCCACTGAATCCATCACCGTGAGCGTCAAAATCCGAAAAGTCTCAGGGCGATTAGCGCCCGTTGTGCATTGGTAGTTGGAATAATCACTCGCCAGCGCCGGCGCCAACTGCTGGTGGCTCAAGCCATAACTGATACTCACTGCAATGCACAAAGGCAGGGCGCAGAGTAATAGATACAGCAACTTGGTCGGGTGATGATTAAGCATAAAACGAGGGATTCCACTGACACACAAAACTGCATGTTAGTGACAAGATATGACATAAAAATGACACAAATCTGACATAAACCCCGCTGGTTTCTTGCGGCTTGTAACCATGAAACGGCAGTAATAGCCCACTCATCTCATCGTTTAGTTATAGATCTGTTAGCTCTTATGGATATTTAGTTAATTGCAAATTCCAAAACCAAATGTTAACGTTAACGTGATCGAAACATATTGCTCTTTTTCTCTTGTTGTCGCCTGCATTTATTGCAGGCAGTTTGGATAGGGCATGTTGTTGTCGTTTAAGCAGATAACAAAATCAGGGGAATAACATAATGAAACACCTCACCATGAAGCGCAGAATTCTCTGCTCTACTATCGCAACTCTCGTGGGTGGAATGTCCGGCAATCTGGTAATGGCGCAGGACGACGAACAGGTCGAAGAAGTCATTGTCACTGGTATTCGCGGTTCGCTTGTCCAGTCAATGGATGTAAAACGCAGTAGTGCGGGCGTTGTCGATGCCATTACTGCAGAAGATATCGGCAAAATGCCTGACACTAACCTCGCAGAATCCTTACAGCGTATTACTGGCGTATCGATTGACCGAAACAACGGTGAAGGCAGCCGTGTGACTGTGCGCGGGTTTGGTTCCGACTACAACATCATTACCTTGAATGGTCGCCAAATGCCGGCAGCGAGTTTGGAAGCGACAACTGCATCCAATTCACGCTCATTTCTGTTTGATAACCTCGCTGCAGAAAGTGTTGCGGGTGTGGATATCCATAAAACGGGCCGCGCAAATTTATCCACCGGCGGAATCGGGGCATTAATTAATATTAAAACTGCGCGCCCGCTGGAAATTGGTGAGACAACTGCATCGATTGGTGTGAAGGCGGTGAGCGATCAATCTAATCGCACTGGCTCAGATGTCACACCGGAACTCTCAGGTATTTTGAGCACAACTTTTGCCGATGGTGTTTTTGGTGTTGCGCTGGCGGGCAGTTATCAAGAGCGTGATAGTGGCTACAATGCTGCTGAAACCAGTAGCGGCTGGTACACCATTAAGGGTACTACCGGGGATTGGGGATCTTTGCCAACCGATGGCAGTTTTGAAAATCGCCCGCAAGAAAATGATGTGTATTCTGTGCCGCGTAATTTGCTTTACAGCATCAATGATGTGCAGCGCAAACGCACTAATGGTCAGTTAACTCTGCAGTGGGCTCCGACTGAGACGATCACCGCAACCGCGGATTACACCTACTATGAACAAGATGTTGAGCAGCAGCGCCAGGAAATTTCGGCGTGGTTTAACGGTGTGCCCACCAGTGGTAAATACACTGAGGGTACTAATCAATCCGGCTCGGTAGTCGCTCCAATTATATATGCCGATGGCAGTCAGGCAGATATAGGTATGGGGGTCGGCAACTGGGGCACAATCAATGAAGGTAATTCTGTTGGTGTGAATGTGCAATGGGAGCCAACGGATCAATTCACCTTGGTCGTGGACTACCACAACTCCGATGCTGAAGCTGGTGCAAAAGATTGGCGCGGCACTAACAACGTTGTAACTGCGGTGCATTACAACCGTGCATCTACCAGTGTTGATTACTCCAATGATTTTCCGGTGATGGATATTACCTATCTGGATGGTCAGGGGCTCGATGCCAGCAAGTTTCAATCGTCCGGTACCAGTTTTCGCAACAGTTATATGCTGTCGGAAATTGAACAAACCAAACTCGATGCTAAATACGAATTCGATAACAGTTTGTTAAAAAGCATTGAGGCAGGTGTTTCGCTAACGGATAACCGCAATCGCTCTGCATTTTCCAATGCCCAGCGCGATACTTGGGGTGGTTATGGTGTTGCAGAAGATTTTGCCGATGATCTATTTACTCGCAAAAATCTTGCAAGCGAATTTGACAATATTTCCGGTTCCAATAATCCCAATTTGGAACCCTATTATTACGCTGTTGATTTCCATGGCTTCAGTAATGCCATCGCTGCGGCATCGCTAAAATACAACGATACCTCTGCGCAGTTTTATTACTGTGGTGCGCAACCAAAACTCTGTTCCAACCCGGAATTCTCCACCGACCGTCGTGTATTGGAAGAGCAAAGTGCTGCATATGTACAGACCAATCTCGGTTGGGATTGGGGCACTATGCCGGTAAATTTAGGTGTAGGTGTTCGCTATGAGGATACAGAAATAACCTCAAAGGCATTAGTGCCAAATTACACATCACTGGTATGGGCATCGGCGAATGAGTTTACTCCAATTGCGGATGGTTCGACTTTCACTGAATTGCTGGGCGATTATGACAATTGGTTACCCAATGTCGATTTTGATATCGAGCTGATGGAGGATGTGATCGCTCGCGCTTCCTATAGCGTTACTATTGCGCGACCAAGCTATAGCGATATTCAAGGTGGAGTTACTATTAACCAGCCGGTTCGTTTTAATGGTGGTACCGGGAATTCCGGCAATCCAGATTTGAATCCCTTTGAGTCAACCAACTTTGATCTTTCTGCTGAATGGTATTACGCAGAAGGTAGTTACATTTCTCTGGGCTACTACCGCAAAGACGTGGAAAATTTTATTGGTAACGATAGTTATCAATCGACTATTTTCAATCTTGCGCATCCAGCACAGGGTGATAGATATGACGCAGCGGTACAGGCCACAGGCTCCACCGATGCAAACACTGTGTTGAATTATTTGCTTCAGCAAAGTGGCGGCGCGCCTATCGTGGGTGATTCGAGCTTGGGTGATCCAGATACAGAGTTCACTATCATTGCGCCTTTCAATCAAAAAGAAGCAGCAATTGATGGCTTTGAATTTGCTGTTCAGCATTTGTTTGGTGATAGTGGGTTCGGCGGCATGTTTAACATGACCACAGTGGATGGCGATATTAGTTATGACAACTACAACACCAATAAAGGGGAGGGAGTTGTAAACCAATTCGCGCTGCTGGGCTTGAGTGATTCAGCCAACCTGGTTGGTTTCTATGAAAAAGATGGATTCCAGGTGCGTATTGCGTACAACTGGCGCGATGATTTCCTTAACTCAACTTTCGATGGCAACGGCGAGCGAAATCCAATTTATGTTGAAGCTTACGGCCAATTTGATATCAACCTCAGTTATGACATAAATGACAACCTGAGTGTGTTCGCCGAGGGTATTAATATCACCGACGAAACCACGCGCGCGCATGGCCGCCATGAAAATATGGTGATCTCTGCAGTGCAAACAGGGGCGCGTTTTAATCTGGGGGCTCGCTACAAGTTTTAATTCGTTGTAACTGTATCGTCAGGGAGCGGCCACCTTAGTGTGGCCGTTTTTGTTTGAAAGATCGCCAATAAACCCTTAAATAAAAAGGTGCGATATGAAAAAAATTGAAAAAATAATTATTGCTGGTGGTGGTACCGCCGGGTGGATGACGGCAGCAGCATTGGGAAAATTATTAGGCAAGGCTATTGATATCACACTAATTGAGTCCGATGAAATTGGCACTGTGGGAGTAGGTGAGGCCACCATACCTACAATGGCATTTTTTCATAAGCTATTAGAGATTAATGAGCGTGAATTTATGCGCGAAACCAATGCCACTTTTAAATTGGGTATTCAATTTGAAAACTGGCGCCAGCAAAACCATCGTTATTTGCATGCGTTCGGCGTTACCGGAAAAGATTGTTGGGCTGCAGGCTTCCAACATTTTTGGATGCGTGGGCGCGAGTTGGGAATAGCTGATGAGTTTGGGCATTACTGCCTTGAGCGGCGTGCGGCCGAAGAAAATTTGTTCTCGCATTTGCCTAACAATGGCTTGAACTACGCATTTCATTTGGATGCAACTGCTTATGCTAAATATCTTCGCAAATTCAGCGAGTCATTTGGTGTTAAACGGATGGAAGGGAAAATAGAAAAGGCTGTTGTAAGAGAGTCTGACGGTTTTATTGAATCCATTAGGCTAGAGTCGGGAGCGTGCCTTACTGCTGATTTTTTTATCGATTGTACTGGGTTCCGGGCTCTGCTCATCGAAAAAGCATTGAAAACAGGCTATGAGGATTGGTCGCATTGGTTGCCGTGCGACAGTGCCATTGCTGTGCAAACCGAATCAACAGGCGCCCCTGTTCCCTATACACGTTCTATCGCCCATGGTGCCGGTTGGCAGTGGCGAATCCCCCTGCGTCATCGTGTGGGCAATGGTTTGGTCTATTGCAGCAAATATCTTGATGATGAGGCAGCAATGAAATTGTTATTGGACAATATTGAAACCCACCCTTTGAGTCAGCCGCGCGTGATTAAATTCTGCCCGGGACGACGCTTGCAGCAGTGGAATAAAAATTGTCTTGCGATTGGTTTATCTGGTGGATTTTTAGAGCCGCTTGAATCAACAAGTATCCATTTGATCCAACAAAATATTATTCGATTTCTACGGATGTTTCCCGCTGGTGGTGTTGTGCAGAGCGATATTGATGAGTTCAATCAGCAGGCAGAGTTTGATATTAACCACATTCGCGATTTTATAATTTTGCACTATCACGTGACGGAGCGTGATGACACAGATTTTTGGAATTATTGCCGCACTATGCCTGTACCTGAATCCCTAGGTCACCGTATCCAATTATTTAAGGACACTGGTCGTGTATTTCGCAATGGTAATGAATTATTTGATGATTCATGGCAGCAGGTGATGATTGGTCAAGGATTGATGCCAGAGCATCATCACCCCTTGGTCGATACTATGAGCAAAGTGGAAGTGCAGATGTTTTTACAGCAAATCAGTAAAAATATTGAATTCACTTTGGCGACATTATCTGGCCATCAGGAATATCTGGAACATTACTGCGTTTGATTTTTTTGGCTCTAGATTTCGTTTAATGCGCATTTTGCATTGCATTAATATCTTATTAATTAATTTGCGATAAAAAAAGCGGGCCACGTGGGCCCGCAAAGCGTTGAGACTCAATGTCTCATCCTGATTGGCATAATTTTGCTGGTGCACGTGAGATTACTTCATCCTCCAGCTATTGAACTTTCATCAAATCTTTATCTGGTAACTTGTTTTTCGATCACGTTAACGTTAACATTAAATCCAATAATGCAATTTGTCAATCTTAAGTGGCCTGAAGTGTTGCGGCCTATAAAGTAATAACAATCCAATAAGAAGACAGTCGAGGTAATTATGTCGGGTCAATTGAACCCTAGGGTACAGCAATCACCAACCAGTTCCTGGTATCCCGTTCTGCTTGCGCTGATTGTCGCGTTGGGCGGATTTTTACTGGGTTTTGATGGCACGGTGAACTCCGGCGCTATTCCATTCTATCGCGTGTCGCTTGAAATTTATGACGATGCATTTCTGCTCGGCTTTTCTTCTGGTGCAATCATTCTCGGTAGCATTTTTGGCAATTTTATCGCTGGCTATTTGGGTGATTTGTTAGGCCGCAAGCGCGCCTTGGTGATCACCGGTGTACTTTTTGCGATAGCCGCATTGGGCACTGCATTTGCACATCACATAGCGATTTTTATTTTCGCAAAAATTATTGCAGGCATTGGCGTGGGCATCGCGATTTTAATTGCGCCTGTGTATATCGCTGAGATAGCTCCAGCAGAACAGCGTGGCCGATTGGTGTCTATCAACCAACTCAATATCGTACTGGGGATTTTTGCTGCCTATTTTTCCAATTATTTTATTTTGCAGTGGGTGCAAAACCCGGAATTGAATTGGCGCTGGATGTTGGGTGTGGGTTTTTTCCCTGCGGCTGCCTATTTGTTATTGCTGATTGTCATCCCTGAAAGTCCGCGCTGGTTAATGGTGCGCGGTCGTGAGCAAGAGGCATTAGCGGTGCTGACTCGTCTGCGTGGCACAGTGGTGGCGGTCAGTGAAATTGCCAGTATCAAACACAACTTGCAGCAGGATGCCAGCGCCACTCAAGCTGTGCGCAAATCTATACGCGCTGAGCTAGCGCAATTATTTTCCAAACCCATGCGTCGTATTTTACTGATCGCCTTTGCATTGGCGGCATTTCAGCAATTGTCCGGTATTAATTCGGTTTTGTATTACGCACCTATGGTATTTGAAACCTCGGGAGTAGGGCGCGACAGCGCATTTTTGCAAACCATTATTTTGGGCGCGGTGTTTGTAATTACCACGCTGATTGCAATGGTGTTGATCGATAAGCTTGGGCGCAAACTGTTATTGATTATGGGTACAGCCATTATGGCGCTGTCATTAGGTTTGGCGAGTTATTCATTTTTTCAGGCGCGCTACCAAATGCCAGTGGATCAAATTGCCAATATTCAAAGTGAGTTATTTAAACAACAGTTGTTAGCCATTGCTGCAAATCAAAACCCCGACAGCTATCAGCAAGATCGCCTAGTGATAGAGGCAGACCAGGCGCTGTTTTTCCAAGGCGATACACTGCTGCATTCTTTGCCATTAACTAACGATGACATCCGCAGTAATCAGCAGAAGTTGGAGTTGCTCAGCCACGTCTTGCGTGCGGTTGCCGGTAAAAACTACACCAGCGAAGTCGAGTTTTTTGCCGCGATTAAATTAGCGCTGGTTAATGCTGCTCAAGCTGAATTAAACAATTCCTCACAGTTGGCCTATCGCGATGCACAAACACCTGAGCAATTAAGTTCAGCGATTAATCAGGACTTTAGTGGCTATCAATCGCTGTTGCTCAAGTCTGCTATCAGTATTAACTCTATGGCGGTGTTAATCGGCTTGTTAGGTTTTATTGCGGGCTTTTCTATCTCGCTGGGGCCAGTGACCTGGACTATGTTGGCGGAAATTTTCCCTAACCATTTGCGTGCGATTGGTATTTCTACGGCGGGTGTATTAAACGCGACTACCAGTTTTACCGTGGCCAGTTTATTTCCCTGGCAGTTGGATGTATTCGGTTCGGCTGTGACTTATTTGCTGTATGCCATTGCCATGCTGCTGTGCTTGATGTTGGTGGTTCGTTTTATCCCCGAAACCAAAGGTAAAACACTGGAGCAATTGGAGTCCAGTTTGGTTCGTGGGCATTGATTTATAAAGCGATTGCTAAAGTGATTTCTAAATTGATTTTAAAGGTTGTTGTATGAATGGAATGATTCAAAATCCAATTCTGCGCGGGTTTAATCCCGATCCCAGTATTGTCCGCGTGGGCGATGATTATTACATCGCCACCTCAACCTTTGAGTGGTTTCCCGGTGTGCAAATTCATCACTCGCGCGATTTAAAGCATTGGCAATTACTCGGGCAAGTATTGGATCGCCCATCGCAATTAGACATGCGCGGCGCGCCCGATTCCTGCGGAGTATGGGCACCCTGTTTAAGTTATTGCGATGGCCTATTTTATTTGGTGTACAGTAACGTCGGATCGTTTGATGGTGTTTGGAAAGATACACCTAATTATTTAGTCACCGCGCCTTCTATTCATGGCCCTTGGTCAGAACCCATTTTTTTAATGTCGCGTGGATTCGATGCGTCGCTCTTTCATGATAGCAACGGCAAAAAATGGCTCACCAATATGATGCTGGATCATCGCGCCGGAAAATTTTTCGGTGGAATCCAGTTGCAAGAATATTGCCCGCAGCAACAAAAGCTTGTTGGCAAAGTGTTTCATATCTTTGCTGGCTCTGAATTGGGTCTTACAGAAGGCCCACATATTTATCAACGCAATGGCTGGTATTACCTGATTACTGCTGAAGGTGGAACGGAATATGGCCATGCAGTGACTATGGCGCGTTCGCGTGAGATTACCGGACCTTACGAATTGCATCCGCATAACCCGATTATGTCTGCACGGGATTATCCCGATGCACCACTACAAAAAACCGGGCATGCCGATTTGGTATGTACACAGCACGCACAATGGTACGCCGTGTATTTGGCGGGGCGGCCATTAACACCGCGCGGCCGCTGCACGCTGGGGCGTGAAACAGTAATCGAACAAATGGAATGGCGCGATGACGATTGGTTGTATCCAGTCACCAATCAAAAAACCACGCGCCTGCAAGTGCCTGCAGCAAATTTAAAGGACGCACCTTTTAAACCGACTGCCGAACTGGATAGCTTTTCTGAAAAGGTATTGGAATCTTACTGGCAAAGTTTGCGTGTGCCAGTGAGTGAAAATTGGTTAAGTTTGAGTGAGCGCGAAGGATTCGTTCGCTTGAAAGGGCGCGAGTCGCTCAGCTCTACACGCGATCAAAGTTTGATTGCACGGCGGGTGCAGGCATTTGATATTGAAGCCAGTTGTAAAATAGATTTTTCGCCGACGAATTTCCAGCAATTAGCAGGCTTGGTGTGCTACTACAACACTGGTCATTACCTGTATTTGTATATTTCTTACAACGAATTGACCTTCAAGCGCGAATTGCATTTAGTAAATTGCGATAACTTTGTTACCACTGAACCATTGCGCGCCCCAATTATTTTGCCTGACCAAGGTGAGATTTTATTAAAAGTAGAATGGCACCAGAGCGAAGTGCAGTTTTATTACGCTGAAACAGATCCCACTAGCAATTGGGCGCCGGAGGGATGGAAAAAAATTGGTCCTGTATTGGATGGCAGCATTCTCTCCGATGATCATGTGCGCGAGATGAGTGAACGCTATCGCCCGGCCTTTACTGGTGCCTTTGTCGGTATCTGCTGTCAGGATTTAAGTGGAATGAAATTGCATGCCGATTTTGATTGGTTTCACTATCGTGAATTTAGCCCGTCCAGTGATGAGCAATCACTGGAACAGAAAAATAAACAACAGAATAAGTATCATCAGGTATCGGAGTAGGGTGAATGAAACGAAAACAAAAGTCCTTATATTCATGGGAATGGTTTTGCATACTGGCCTGCGGTGTTTCTTTAATCACTGCTTGTTCGACGGCAACCAATGAAAATAATACAGCGACCACATCGTCAGTGACTAATAGCGCTGCGGTTGAATTTGCCAGTGCACGCAATTTACCTGCAGACAATAAAATTGCACTGTTTATGGGGCAGGATAGCGAAACTCTAACTGAGTATCGTAAAGAGGCGTTGGAGAAAGATGTATCTTTGCCAAAGCCTGCAGGCATTACCCTTTATACCAAAATTTCCAACAGCGCGAAGCAGGGCAGTCTTGCCGGTATTACTAAAGATACTGACTACGGCGCGGGTATGATTAATTTTTCCAAATCGCTGAAAGAATTTCCGGATGCAGCCTTGGCAGTTGGTTTGGATATTACCGATGGCCATGCAGGCTGCAAACAAATTCCTACACGCGCCATCGCTGGTGTGTTGGGTGAGGGTGTTACTGAAAAGGATGTGGAAGATTACCGCGCGCAAGTCGATAAATTATTGGTGTTTTTAAAAGAATCTGAGCGCGATGTTTTCTTGCGCATTGGCTATGAATTTGATGGTCCCTGGAATTGTTATGAACCCGAAAGCTACAAAGCGGCCTATCGTTTTATCAAAGCGCGTATTAATGAATTGAATGCGGTTAACATCGCCACAGTTTGGCAATCTGCCGCTTGGCCGCGCAATCAAGGAATCTATCAAGCAACCGATGCAAATCACTTGGAAAAGTTTTATCCGGGTAATGACGTGGTGGATTGGGTTTCGCTCTCAACTTTTTATGGTGATAGCTATCGCGACTACCAATGGACTTGTGATGCATTGAGTCCAGAATGGTTTACCCCAGTGGTGACACCCCGCTCACAGCAAGATCGTATTCTCGCGTTTGCGCGAAATCATAAAAAACCGGTCATGATTGCCGAGGCTGCGCCAGTTGGCTTTAGCAATTCACAGTTGACTACGGGTTGCATTTTTACCAACCGAACCAAGCCAATTGCCGCCGAAGAAATTTGGAACAGCTGGTATGCTGATTGGTTTGATTATATTCGCGCAAACAGCGATGTGATTCGTGCAGTGGCCTATATCAATACCAATTGGCATAGTCAGGGAATGTGGTATTGCGCTCCCAATTCAACTGCGGGTGCTAAAGATTGCAATCAGGGGTATTGGGCAGATAGCCGTGTTCAGGCTAACCCTTATATCCTGAAGAAATTTAAAGAAGAAATTTCAAAACCTGTGTATGTGAATGGAAAATAATTGTAGCTTCATGGATGTCCAATTAACGCTCTTATAACAATAAAAAGAGCTTTAACCCATTGGATCAGTGTCATGAGTTTGTTTGCCTTCCTGAGTGAATTGCGTTTTAACCTGTGGGAAATGATGTTTTGTATCATCATTTCCTGCGCGGTTTTTTACGCTTACTTCAGTATTTTAATTCCACGCCTAGCCAGAGAAGCAAATAAAGCAGCTGCTTTTGATGTTTTCGTTCCGTCTACTGAAACGGATACTCAAATCTCCAATGACCTTGAATTGCTCAAGCTGCAAGTCGATGAAAAAATTCGTTTAAATCAACTCTATGAAAATCCACATTTAAATATTGAGCGACTAGCGCAGTTGCTTGATTTACCGGTAAGAAAGTTATCACTGCTGATTAAAACTGGTTTCGGTAAAAATTATTTTGAATTTATTAATGGTTACCGATTATCTGCAGCAAAAGAGCGATTGGTTAGTTGGGAGTGGGTGGATTCCAGTGTGCAAGATATATATGAATCCGTTGGTTTTTCCAGTCGCTCTACGTTTTTTACCTTGTTTAAAAAGCGTGAAGGAATAACGCCAGCAGAATATAGATTTAAATATCGAATTAATCAGATTTCAGATTAGTTCGACTTTTTAGAAAGCGATAATTAGAGCTGTATATTGTGTTTAAAAAACGGTTTGCTGTAGTGGTTACAAATCCCTGTGACATAAATCTAATTCATACAGGATTCCCACATGAAAAACCTACTACGCCGTTCCGGGCTGCTGCTTGGTGGCCTTTTATTTAGTGGTATTTTTTCAATTGCCGCTAATGCAGCCATTGAAAGCAACGCCGTAAACTTACCCGCGAATAACAAGGTGTTATTTCTAATGGGGCAGGACACCACCACGTTGCGCGCATACAAAACCGATGTGCTTACTAACCCTGTGCATTCAACACTGCCAAAACCGGGCGGTGTTACTCTGTATGTGTCGGTATTGCCCAAAGCCACTCATCCGAATTCTGCACCGGCAAATGCCACTATGTATGTGAGTGGCATTGAAGGTCCACCGGTGGATAACAATAACGGCGAAGTCAATTTTGCTGAAACGCTGGGCGATTACGATTTGCTCGCTAACAATAATAAAGTTGCACTGGCCGTTGGTTTGTATTTATCCGATGAGTGGGCAAACTGCAGCAACCAACCGCTGCGCGCAATTGCAGGTACAGGTGATGCCGATGTGGGCAGCGCAACTGATTCTGCATCGCTCAGCTATCAATGGCGCTACGCAATGGATCGCATGATTAATTATTTTAAAGCCAGCGGCCGCCCGGTGTATTTACGCATCGGTTATGAATTTGATGGTCCATGGAATTGTTACAACCAAACCTTTTATAAAAGTGCTTACCGTTGGATTGCAACGCGTATTGATCAATTAGGTGCAACCAATGTGGCTACTGTATGGCAAGCAGCAACTTATCCTGACGATGGTGATGCAACTTATGGTTATCAAGTTTCGCCCAACCCTGCTGCACACTATGAAGCCTGGTATCCCGGTGATGCTTATGTCGATTGGATTGGCATTTCGTTTTTTGCGGGCAGTAATTACTTAACTTATCAATGGTCTTGTCAGGATGGTTCCAAACCCTGGACAGTTCCCGATACCTCGCCGCGTATTTTGCAAAATGCACTCATGACATTTGCGCGCAACCACAGCAAACCGGCAATGATTGCGGAATCTGCACCTCAAGCATTTGATTTGCGCAATTTGCATTACAGTTGCACCGCTGCGCGCCAGAACCAACAGAACTTTGCGAGTGGCCAAGCCGCATGGAATGCATTTTTCACAGATTACTTCCAATGGATTTATGATAACCGCGATCACCTGCGTGCCGTGGCTTACATCAATACCGATTGGCAATCGCAATCGCGTTGGTATTGTGCACCGGGTGCTGCATCTTGCGCAGCGGGTTATTGGGGCATCACCAGCCTGCAAGCGAATTCGCAAGTGATGAGTAATTTCAAAACTGAAATGGCGAAAACATTTTATGCGCATGCCGGCAGCCCCATTGGTGGTGGCAATTCCAGCACTAGCAGTGTTGCATCATCGGCTCCCAGTTCTGTTGCATCTTCTACTGCATCATCTGTTGCTGTAGTTCCTCCCGCCGCTGCACCTCAACCAACAGCAAGCGCCGGTAATGCGAGTGTGAGTTTAAGTTGGAATGCTATTGCCAATGCAACCAGTTATCGCATCAATTATGGTTTTGCGACAGGTGCATTAAATTCAACGCAAACTACGAGTGGCACCAGTGCAACGGTTAGTGGATTAAGCAATGGTTACGCCTACGATTTTACGGTAACGGCGATTAACAGTGCAGGTGAAAAAACCAGTGCGCGTGTTACCGCAACGCCAGTAGGTGTTTCATCCAGTAGTCGCTCTTCGTCGATTTCTTCATCGGCCGCTTCATCTGCTGCAAGCGCCTGCGGTGATTTTGGAATCGCCTACAGCAATAACAACACCATGGTGCTCTACCACAAAAATAACGGCTGGTCTGCCAGTTGGAATTATTTGTGTTTGAACAGCGACTGCCGCGCGGGAACTTTAAGCAACGGTTATTACCGCCGCAGTGTCAGTGGTGTGCTGGGTCAAAGCTATTCCATTGAATTTAAAGTCCAGCAAGCTGCTGCGCCCGGCCAATACATGACAGGTCAGCAAACCAAAACGTTTACTAATCAGTGCGTATTACCTTAACCGAAAATAGATGAGGCGAATAAATGAATAAATTAAAAACTCTATTCGCATATGGAAGTGTTATTAGCAGCCTTGTACTGCTAAATAATGTACATGCGCAAACAACCGGAATTAACGCGAGCAAAAATGCACAAAATAAAGTTGTGCTCGACTACACCTTTAATGAACAAAAAACCGGCGGTATGTGGTTAACCGCCTATGAAAACGGAAATTACTCCTACACCACTATTACTGGTGCAACCGAAACCAATTTAGGCAACGGTTATTGGCGCTACGTTTACACCAGTACATTGCAATGCGACGCGGGCGATCAATTTACCTTTCGCGTGCAAGGCAACTACAGTCGCGTAGATTGGTTGCCTGGCCCAACTGATGCCACTTTTTATAGCTACAACTGCGCAAGTGCGGGTTCATCTTCCTCCGCATCCTCTGTTGCACTACCAGCAAGTGCGCCTGTCGTAAATGCTACTGCTGGCAATGCGAGCGTTGCATTAAGTTGGGGAGCAGTTGCTAATGCAACGAGCTATCGTATTAATTATGGTTTCGCTACAGGCGCATTGAATTCTGTATTAATCACTACAGGAACCAGTATCAATGTCGGTGGATTAAGCAGTGACTTCGCTTACGATTTCACTGTAACCGCCATCAACAGTGCTGGTGAAAAAACCAGTGCGCGCGTAACGCGTACCCCGCAAGCTCCTGCCTCGTCTGTTGCGTCTTCATCTGTGGCACCTTCATCGGCACCTGCAAGTTCATCTAGTTCAAGTGCTGCGCCCGTGAGTTCCGCAGCAGCTTCCAGTTTAAATGGATTGCCTGCAGCATCCACACGCTTGGAAAACGGAGTATTAATTTCCAATTTTGCAGAGCGCTATCGTGTTCGCCACGAGTTAAGCGGCAACGATTTTAATAATTTTAATATCGAATATTGGGTGGGCCGTTTTGGCTATGTAGAGCTGCGCGATTACACCCGCGCCGAGGCTGCATCGCAGCGTCAAGCCGCATGCGGAACAACAGAGGCTTGTGTGGTTGTTACTCTCACCGGTGCAGTTCCCGCGGCGATGACAGATTCATCTGGCGCGACAAAAAGTTGTAACCAGCAAGTGCCCAATTGGCGTTATCACAAATACTATGGCGATGAAACCAATTTTGAATACGGCTATGTAAAGGATATTGTATTGCCCAACGGAACCGTTGTCCCCGCCTGTAATGCAACTCAAGCGCAGCGCACTGCAGCAACCAAATGGCGTGCAGTCATGCAGCGCTGGCAACACATTAATCGCCCGTTTGAGCATGGTGCCCAAATTGAATTTGAAACCACGATTAATTTTGATCGCGCACAATTAACCGGCGATAACGTCAACTATTACGGCCAGACTTTTAAATATGTGTTGGGTGAAGGCTTCACGGTAAACAATCGCGATTCTGCCATCGGCCCGCTGAATGTGAATGACAGTTTTGCAAAACTCGGCGGCAATACAACTGTGCCGCAACTCTCTGCCACGGGTGGAGCACAGCAACGTTTTGCCTATATGCAACACGCTTACAATATTGGCGCAAATCATATTGCGGATTGGTTAATAGGGCGCCGCATATTGCACACCAATATGATTAATGGCAGTCACCTGGAGCAATTTATGCCGGGGCCGCAAGCACAGGGCGGCAATTTGCCAATGTCCGAATTGGCAAATTTGGCAACCAATCCGATTCAACCAACCTGCACCGGCTGTCACACATTAAATGCGTCCGGCAATATGCAAACCGGTCAAAATGTTGTACCTCCAAAAATGATTGGCTTGGGATTGTTAGGTGCAATTCCCGATGCAACTATTGAAGCTTGGGCTGCGCAAAATGGCGGGCGCGTTAATCGTGTAACGGTAAATGGTCAGCAACAAATTGGTCGCTACGGCTGGCGAGCAGAAACTGTGAGCCTTCGCCATCAAGTAGCTAAAGCATTGAAAAATGATATGGGTGTTGGCACTAGCTTTGCCGGTTTTGGCCCGCAAGAAATTTCCGATCAACGATTGGATCAACTGGTGACCTATTTGAAATTATTATCCGTGCCTGTGCCTCGCACTAATCTCACGACTCATGCGGGGCATCAGCAATTTATAAATATGGGGTGCGGTGGTTGTCATAAAATGACCACCACAACTGGCGTAGACGTTAACTTTCCTGAGTTAAGTAACCAAACGATTCACCCTTACACCGATTTACTATTGCATGATTTGGGAGAAGGTGAATTCCGCACCACGCCACTCTGGGGTGTTGGTTTGAGTGGTTATGTTCGCTCCGGCAATGCCAGCAGTTATTCGTTAATGCATGATGGTGCATCTACCACATTAGAAGCTGCGATTAGTCGCCACAATGGCGATGCTGCAACAGCAAAAGCCAATTACAACTCGGCATCGGCAACTAATCGCCAAGCGCTGATTAATTATTTGCAGCAGTTGTAAGTACATTATTTATACTGTGTGTTTTTTTCACATTAGGCAGCTTCGGCTGCCTTTTTTGTTATCGCTGCTAATTAAATTTAATCGCTATTGTCAGGATTTCATTTGTTCATGGAGTTTGGTAACGTCTTTGGCTTCAACTTGTAATTGCTCCTTGTTGGATATGATTAGCTAACTTACATAATAATCGTGAATAAAATGAATCCTGAAAACGAAAAAAAGTACCAACGCCTGCGCTCCTTGTTTTTCGGTTTATGCATAATCGCAGCGGCCTTATTGTTTTTGTCTAGCACCAGTAATATCTATAAGAGCAAGGCGGCTGAACAGTGGACTGTGTATGAGGGCGAGGTTACGCGCGAGCTGAGTCGTGGCCTGAATTATTTTGGGGGCACTTGGTTGGAATACAGCTATGAGGTGAACGGCAATAAATATCAGGGCACCGAAATTGGCTACGGTATCAGCCGCCCGCAAACGCAATTAAAAAAAGGTCAAATAGTGCGAGTCTATGTTGATCCTGTAGATGCCAATAAAGCAGTGCTTGAGGTGGGTGTTGCGCGCAATCATTTTATTGGGCTGGTGTTTTCCATTGGCTTTATTTGGGTTGCATTTGTGATTTGGCGTAGGACGGCTTAGTCAATACTCAAACCGATTCCCGCTCAATAATCGTGTAATCCAGAATGCGGTTATTTTTTACTTTGATATCTAGCAATGTGTCCGCTTTAATTTTTTCGATTAATAAATCCACTGCGGCGATGGCCATATTTTTAATGGGCTGTTGCACGGTGGTGAGTTGTGGCCAGATGGTGGTGGCGATATTGGTGTCGTCGAAGCCGGCTACGGCGAGTTGTTGCGGGATTTCAATGTGCTTGCGGTGAGCGACGGCGACAACAGCGGCGGCCATGTCGTCGTTACTGGCGAAGATCGCCGTTACTTCTTTGTGTTGCAGTAGTTTTTCGGCCGCACTCATTCCTGATGTGAAACTAAAATTGCCTTCGGCGATAAAATCATCATTCAAATTAAGTTGATGTTTTTTAATTGCATCGCAATAACCTTTAAAGCGCGAATCGCTCACGCCTTGGTGCGCATCGCCTTTAATAAAGCCGATGTGTTTGTGGCCACGCTGAATTAATAGCTCGGTCATTTCAAAGGTTGCGCGGTAGTCGTTAATGGTGACGTAAGAAGAGCGTTCCAGTTCAAGGCCTGGGCCTACACGCACATAGCGTAAACCGGCTTTGTCCAAGGCATTCAAGAGCGGTAAGTCATCGCACAGTGGTGGTGGGATAATAACGCCGTCCAGATCGTAGCGATTGCTAAGGTGTTTGATGTGCTCTTCGAGATTGGCTTCTTGATAGGGGCACTGTTCAATCACCAATTGATAGCCCAATTCGTTGCAGCGCTTGAGCGTGCCGATTAGATATTCGCTGATAAAGCTACCGAGCGAGTTATCGTACAAAAAGCCCATCAAATAAGATTGTGTACCCGAGAGGCTGCGCGCCGAAACATTTACGCGATAATTTAATTTTTCTACTGCGGCCATCACACGTGTACGTGTTTCTTCACTGACCTTTGGATCTTTATTGAGCACGCGGGATACAGTCATTAATGATACGTCGGCCAACGCGGCGACTTCTTTCATGGTGGTGTTTTTGGCTTTGCTAGTGGAGGGCGGTTTGCTCATATTTTTATGAATAGGGCAGGTAGGAAGTCGGGTTCGGTTATGCTTGCTTTGTATCATACTCACGCGGCGGGGGCTATGGAGGATAGGGCGAAAGCCCCGCATTTTGTGTTAGCATGCGCCGACTTTAACCATCGCTGGGGCTGCTGATCATGCATTGTCCGTTTTGTAGCGCGGAAGATACCAAGGTAATCGATTCACGTTTGGTGGCCGAGGGCGATCAGGTTCGCCGTCGCCGCGAGTGTTTATCCTGTCATGAACGTTTTACGACCTTTGAAGTAGCGGAATTGGTGATGCCGCGCATCATCAAACAAAACGGCACCCGCGAACCCTTCGATGAAAACAAACTCCGCGCTGGTTTGCTGCGCGCGCTGGAAAAGCGCCCGGTGAGCATTGAGGCGATTGAATCTGCCATCAACCACATCAAGCACTTCTTGCAGGCGACTGGCGAACGAGAAGTTAAAGCCTTGATGGTCGGCGAAAAGGTGATGGAGCAGCTGCAAAAGCTTGATGAGGTCGCCTATGTGCGCTTTGCGTCTGTGTATCGCCGCTTCAAGGATTTGAATGAGTTTCGTCAAGAGATCGATCGTCTCGAACAACAGCCGGAATAACAGCAGTCTAGCCTTTCCTTATTAACAACTGATTTTCCCTCATGCCTATTAACGCAGCAGATTTTGATTTTATGGCGCGCGCGCTCCGTCTCGCGGAGCGCGGCCTTTACACCACCATGCCTAATCCGCGCGTGGGTTGTGTGCTGGTTAAAGACGGCCAGGTTATCGCTGAAGGTTGGCACGAGCGCGCCGGTGAAGGCCATGCCGAGGTTAATGCCTTGCGTATCGCCGCTGACAATGCGCGCGGCGCTACGGCTTATGTCAGCCTTGAACCATGCAGCCATCACGGCCGCACTGGCCCTTGTTCGCAGGCGTTGGTCGATGCTGGCGTAAGTCGCGTTGTCTACGCGATGGAAGACCCGAATCCGATGGTCTCCGGCAATGGCATCGCCATGATTCGTGCTGTGGGCATTCAGGTAGATGGCCCGGTGCTGGAAGATGATGCGCGCGCACTTAACCCCGGTTTTGTTCGCCGCATGGAGCGTAAACGCCCCTATGTACGCTGCAAAATGGCGATGAGTATCGATGGCCGCACGGCGATGGGTTCTGGCGAAAGCAAGTGGATCACCGGCCCCAAAGCGCGCGCCGATGTGCAGCGTTTGCGCGCTCGCTCCTGCGCGATTATCTCAGGTGTCGATTCCATCCTGCAGGACAATGCCTCTTTGACCGTTCGCGTGAGTGAGCTGGATTTACCCAATGCCGAAGCCGCTGCCGCCAAGCAGCCGCTGCGCGTCATTCTGGATTCGCAGCTGCGCACGCCGCGCAACGCATTGATGTTTAAACAGGCGACCCCCATATTGCTGGTTCACAACGGCCAGGTCAGCGAAGAGCAACTATCGGGCTGGCCGGATTTTGTTGAGTTGATCGCCTTGCCCGCCAAAGATGGCCGTATCGACCTGCAAGCGCTGTTGCGCGAACTCGCCCAGCGTCAATGCAATGAAGTGCTGGTGGAAGCAGGTGCGACCTTATCCGGCAGCTTTTTACGCCGAGGCCTGCTTGATGAAATCATCATGTATATGGCGCCCAAGCTGCTGGGTAGCAATGCGTTGCCACTGTTTAATCTGCCGCTGGAAACCATGTCAGCATCGCTTGCATTAAAGATCAAAGATATACGCGCCGTCGGCCGCGACTGGCGCATTACCGCTGTGCCGGATACTGAATACTAATATTTGCCCAAAAGGTTTTTGCTTGTGAGTAACGAACAACCCTCAGCCCCCTTTAGCCCGCCGCCCTCTGCGCCGCAAATGGATAACAATGCTTCATTGGGTAAACGTTTAGGAGCATTTTTATTGGACTGGGTCTTTTTGTTAATAGCTACTGCTTTTTTATTTCAATTTTTAGGTGTAGTGGAAGCTGATCCAAATAATGTCAAGGATATGAAAACAATAGAGTCTGAAATGATTGCCAAATTGGCCGAGTTATCAACCGGACAAAAAATGGTGATTCAGATTTTTCCTTACCTCGCATTCTTGGCAATTAATGGTTATTTGTTGCGCCGTTATGGGCAAACCATTGGCAAACGTATACTTGGTATTGCCATTGTAACTATGGATAACCGCGTACCACCGTTTACGCCGTTGATCGTCCAGCGCTACCTCATCCAATGGGTGGCAGGGCAGTTACCTCTGATTGGTGCAATGCTGTTGTTGGCGGATGTGCTGGCTATTTTTCGCCCGGATCGCCGCTGTATTCATGATCATCTGGCCAGAACCAAAGTGATCGATCTGCGTATTCCGGTTGTGCATTCAGAGGCAGCATCCGAAGCCTCTGCTGTGCCCAGTAATACCTTGATCGTTTAAACGGAGGAATTATGTTTACCGGGATTATCGAAGCCATAGGCGAAGTTGTCGCCCTGCAACCCAAAAATGGCGACCTGCGCTTGCGCATCAAAACCAATAATCTGGATTTGGGCGATGTGCGCTTGGGCGATTCTATCGCCACTAACGGTGTCTGCCTTACAGTGGTCGAATTGCCAGGTGACGGTTATTGGGCAGATGTATCGCGCGAGACGCTGGATAACACCAGCTTGCCGCAGTGGAAAATTGGTCAGCGCGTCAATCTGGAAAAGGCGCTGACCCCGCAAACCCGCTTGGGTGGTCATATCGTCAGCGGCCATGTGGATGGCGTGGGCGAAGTGGTGAGCCGTCACCCCGATGCGCGCTCCGAGCGTTTTCGCATCCGCGCACCGAAAGAATTAGCCAAATATATCGCCCATAAGGGGTCAATCACCGTGGATGGTACTAGTCTTACGGTTAACAAAGTCGATGGCGCCGAGTTTGAGCTGAATATCGTGCCGCACACCCTGCAAATGACCATTA
The DNA here is from genome assembly GCF_035117775.1 of Cellvibrio chitinivorans. NCBI lineage: Bacteria > Pseudomonadati > Pseudomonadota > Gammaproteobacteria > Cellvibrionales > Cellvibrionaceae > Cellvibrio > Cellvibrio chitinivorans. The sequence goes on along the minus strand of NZ_JAYKKN010000003.1, from coordinate 181,903 downwards.
TGGATAGCTACAAAACCGGTACCCAACTCAATCTGGAAGTGGATGTACTGGCGCGCTATCTGGAGCGATTGATGCTCGGCGAAAAAGCCGCCGAAGGCCAAGGGCAGGGCATCACCCTGGAGTTTTTGGCTAAAAATGGTTTTATGTAGATGATGTTGGGGCACGCAGACAGTCATGCCCAACATAAGAAAACAACGACAAATTATTACGTTGGGCATGACTGCCCAACCTACGTTCTCATGAGATGAACTATGCAACTCAATACCATTGAAGAACTGATTGAAGATCTGCGCCACGGCAAGATGGTTATCCTGATGGATGACGAGGACCGTGAAAACGAGGGCGATTTGATTATGGTCGCCGAGCAGGTGCGCCCGGAAGATATCAACTTTATGGCGACTCACGCGCGCGGTTTGATCTGCCTGACGCTATCGCCCGAGCGCTGCAAACAACTGGATTTGCCGCTGATGGTCAGCGACAACAAATCCCAGCATTCCACCAACTTCACCTTATCGATAGAAGCTGCTGAAGGTATCAGTACTGGCATTTCAGCCGCTGACCGTGCGCTCACTGTACGCACTGCGGTTAAAGCCAATGCCAAGCCGAGCGATATAGTTCAGCCGGGTCACATCTTCCCGCTAATGTCGCAACCGGGTGGGGTGATGAGCCGTGCTGGTCATACCGAGGCGGGTTGCGATCTCGCGCGTCTGGCGGGTTTTGAGCCTGCAGCGGTGATCGTGGAGGTAATGAACCCTGACGGCACTATGGCGCGCAGGCCAGATCTGGAGCGATTTGCCGAGCAACACGGGCTGAAAATCGGTACCATTGCCGACCTGATTCACTATCGCGCTACCAAAGAGCAAACCGTTGCTTGCATCAATACGCGTAAAGTGGAGACACTTTACGGCGAGTTTGATCTGCACACCTATCGCGATCTGGCGCGCGGCGATCTGCATTTTGTGATGACCAAAGGCGAGATCGACGCCGAACCAACGCTGGTGCGGGTACATGTGATGGATATAGCGCGCGATGTGCTCAGCCTTAAACGCACCTCTATCGCGGGCGGCAAAAGCTGGACTTATCAGGATGCGCTGCAAAAAGTCAGCGAGGAAGGTAAAGGCGTTGTGCTTTTGATCTGTCACGATGAGTCGACCAAAGAAGTGGAAGACAGTATCGACTGGTTGATTTCCGGCAAGCAGATGCGCCGCAGCTCCGAAGTGCTCTACAAACAAGTGGGCACTGGCTCGCAAATCCTGCGCGATTTGGGCGTGCGCAAAATGCGGGTGATGTCAGCGCCTATGCGCTATTCCGCATTGTCCGGTTTTGATCTTGAAGTGGTCGAATACATCTGCCCTGAAGGTGAATAAATCCACAAGAATTTTGTTTATTTTTTGAGAAAATATTATGAGCAATATCAAAGTAATTGAAGGTGATTTTTCTGCATCAGCTGGTAAATACGCATTGATCGTAAGCCGCTGGAACAGCTTTGTTGTAGAAAGCCTGAAAGACGGTGCGCTTGATACTCTGCGTCGTCACGGTATTAAAGATGAAAACATCACCATTTATTACGCTCCCGGTGCATTTGAGTTTCCGCTGACTGCACAAAAAATTGCTGCCAAAAACGAGTTCGATGCAATCATCGCTTTAGGTGCAGTTATTCGTGGCGGCACTCCACACTTTGATTATGTTGCGGGCGAGTGCACCAAAGGTTTGGCGCAAGTGTCACTGCAATACGGCGTACCGGTAACTTTCGGTGTATTGACTGTCGATTCAATCGAGCAAGCCATTGAGCGTTCGGGCACTAAAGCAGGCAACAAAGGTGTTGAAGCTGCATCTACCGCGCTGGAAATGGTTTCTCTCTTCGGCAAAGTTTAAGAAGAGTAAGATTTAAGATCGACTGCTTTATCCAGTTATTTTTTGTGTTTTTTATGTCATGCCTGCGTTTGCAGGCATTCACGTTTTTATCAGGTAATAGTTCATGACTACTTCATCAGGTCAGGCCGGAAGCACCAGTTCATCCGAGCAAAAAGGCCACACTGCAGCTACTCGCCGTATGGCTCGTCACTACGCCATGCAAGCTTTGTATCAATGGCAAATGACCGGTAATTCGCTCAACTCTATCGAGGCGGAATTCCGTACCGACAACGACATGAGCAAGGTGGATGTTGAATATTTCCATGATATTCTTCATGGCGTGCCTGAACACTTGAGCGAAATCGATGCGGTTTATCAACCTTTTTTGGTTGATCGCTCATTGGAAGAGTTGGATGCAATTACGCGCGCGCTTTTGCGTTTGGCGAATTACGAATTTAAATTCCGCATTGATGTTCCCTATAAAGTGGTGATTAACGAGGCAGTCTCGCTGGCGAAAAAATTCGGCGCGGAAGATAGCCACAAATTTATCAACGGAGTTTTGGATAAGTCTGCCGTTGTACTGCGTGCGCCAGAAGTGAATGCCGAGCGCAAAAGCCGTTAATTGTCTGGGCGATTACTAATCGCCCTGTCTTTAAAATTCTTTCAAACCTGCCAAAACGACCTAAACGTGCCCAGCGAATTCCAGCTCATTCAACAGTTTTTCCAACGCGAGCAAGCCGAACAGCCTGCCGCTGGTGTTGTGCTGGGGATTGGCGATGACTGCGCAGTGTTACAGGTTCCTGCAGGGCAGCAATTGGCGGTATCGGTAGATACGCTGGTTGCCGATGTACATTTTCCCGCCGATGCTGATCCCGAATTAATTGCCGAGCGCGCTTTGCGCACTAACCTGAGTGATCTGGTCGCTATGGGCGCAGACCCTTTGTGGTTCACTCTCGCGTTAACATTGCCTGAAGCTAATGAAGAATGGTTGCGTAGTTTTAGTCGCGGTTTATTCGCCTGCGCGCGCGAATATGGCATCGCCTTGGTTGGGGGTGATACCACGTCAGGGCTGTTGTCGATCACGATTCAAGTAATGGGCGCAACCCAGCCGCAGCAAACGCTGCGACGCGATGGGGCTAATATCGGCGATTTTGTATTGGTAACCAACACAGTTGGGGATGGCGCAGCCGCTTTGGCGGCGATCCAAAATACGCACACATTTGCGGATGAGCACATCAACTATTTGCAGCAACGTTTTTATCGCCCGACACCGCGTTTGAATGAGTCCGCGTTGATTCGCTCTATCGCGAGCAGTGCGCTAGATATTTCCGATGGCTTGGTTGCCGATTTGCAGCACATTTGTGATGCCAGTGATTTGGGCGCAGTGATCGATGTTGAAAATTTGCCCTTGTCGGCTGCAGTAAAATCCTTAAATGATTCCGCGCAAGCCTACCAATGGGCGCTCAGTGGCGGTGACGATTACGAGCTATGTTTTACCGTATCGCCGGAAAAAATGGCGGACATCGCTATGCTTATTGCGCAAGGTAAATTAAACGCTACGGTGATTGGTGAAATGATTGCGGGTAGCAAAGTAATTTGTGAATACGAAGGCGAGCCTTTTGTATTGCCAAAAACGGGATACCAGCATTTTTGATGCGCACTTCCTAATATTTAAATGCCAGCCTAATATTAAAACACCAACCTATGATTAAAACGCCCAGCTTTAAAGAATTATTGGCCAATCCCAATCATCTATTTGCATTCGGGTTTGGCAGTGGCTTGGTCAAAAAAGCGCCTGGAACTTTTGGCACTCTCGCAGCTATTCCTTTTTTTTTATTGCTACAACATTTGTCTTGGCCGCTGTATTTAAGTTGGTTGTTCGTCACCTTTGCCTTGGGCGTTTACTGGTGTGATCGCTCATCAAAAGCGCTTGGTGTTCACGATCACGGCGGTATTGTATGGGATGAATTTGTCGGCTATTGGCTCACCATGTTTATGGCGCCGACCGGATGGCAATGGATTTTATTAGGCTTCATTCTGTTTCGTTTTTTTGATGTATTAAAACCCTGGCCAATTAACTGGCTGGATAAAAAAGTTCACGGCGGTTTCGGCATTATGATCGATGATGTGCTTGCCGGAATTTACGCACTGATAGTGCTGCAGCTGATTGCGTTTTCTGTGAGGTTCTTGTGACCGTAACTTATGTAGAGTCATCCAAATTGCCGACCCCTTGGGGCATTTTTGTTATGCACGGTTTTTGCGATGAAGAAAATTACAAAGAGCACGTGGTGCTCACCATGGGTGATATCAGTGGTGATGAGCCGTTGCTCGCGCGTATTCACTCTGAATGTTTAACGGGCGATGCGTTGTTCAGTATGCGCTGCGATTGCGGCCCCCAGTTGCAAGCGGCCATGCACAAAATTGCGCTCGCAGGTCGCGGTGTGATTTTTTATTTGCGACAGGAAGGGCGTGGCATAGGCTTGCTCAATAAAATCAAAGCCTATCACTTGCAAGATCAGGGCGCGGACACTGTTGAAGCTAACGAACAATTGGGCTTTGGTGCGGACATGCGCGATTACTCAATCCTCAAGCCCATGCTTGAGCATTTGAATATCAAAGCATTGAAGTTGCTGACCAATAATCCACGCAAAGTAAAAGCATTACAGGATATGGGCATTAATGTGGCGGAACGTATCCCGCATCAAACCGGGCGCAATCCGCACAATGCGAAATACCTGGAAACTAAACAGGGTAAGCTTGGGCATCTGTTTAATAGCGATGACGACGAATAAAACTACATTATTTTTCTGACTTTTTTGATTCTGGAATTAACACCATGATACGCATTGCAATCGCCGGCGCTGCTGGCCGTATGGGAAAGGCATTGATTGAGTCCACCCATAAAAACCCTGAAGCCACTTTGGGCACAGCCATTGTTCGCCCCGGCAGTTCACTGATTGGTGTTGATGCGGGCGAATTAGGTAATGTAGGGAAATTGGGCGTTGCGATAACTTCATCGCTCATCGATGTGGTTGAAAAATTCGATGTGTTAATCGATTTCAGCTCGCCTGCTGCAACACTCGAAAACGCAAAAATCTGTGCGGCTCACGCCAAGCCAATCGTGATTGGAACCACCGGTTTTAACGCAATGGAAAAGGCTGATTTGCTCAGCCACAAAGTGCAAATTCCTCTGTTGCTCTCTGCGAATTTTTCTACCGGCGTAAATTTGTGTTTTAAACTGCTGGACTTGGCTGCGCGTGTACTCGGCGATGATTATGATGTGGAAGTTTACGAAGCGCATCATCGCCACAAAGTAGATTCTCCTTCAGGTACTGCGGTGCGCATGGGTGAAGTCCTGGCAAATGCACTGGAACGTGATTTGGATAAAGTGGCTGTTTACGGTCGCGAAGGTCAAATCGGTGCGCGCCCGCGTGACACTATTGGTTTTGCGACAGTGCGCGGTGGCGATGTGGTGGGCGATCACACTGTAATGTTTATGGCTGATGGTGAGCGCGTAGAAATTACTCACAAAGCTTCCAGCCGTTTAGCATTTTCTAATGGTGCCGTCCGCGCAGCGATTTGGTTACAAAAAGAAAAGTCTGGTCTGTTTGATATGCAGGATGTTTTGGGGCTGCGTTAAGGTTTTTTCATCATTTTTAACGTGCAGGGAATCGATAATGGCAGGCTCAAGTTTATTAATGTTGCTCGATGATATCGCCACTGTGTTGGATGACGTGGCGGTCATGACCAAAGTGGCGGCGAAAAAAACTGCTGGTGTATTGGGGGATGATCTAGCACTTAATGCACAGCAGGTGCAGGGAATTCGCGCTGAACGTGAACTGCCGGTGGTGTGGGCAGTTGCTAAAGGCTCCTTCCTCAATAAGGCCATCTTGGTTCCAGCGGCCTTGTTGATTAGTGCTTTCGTTCCCTGGCTAATCGTACCCTTATTAATGATTGGTGGTACCTATTTATGCTTTGAGGGATTTGAAAAGCTCGCGCATAAATTTCTTCATCCCAAACACGAAAAAGAGCAACATCAGCGCGAGTTGATCGATGCTGTTGCTAATCCTCAAGTCGATTTGGTCGCTTTTGAAAAAGAAAAAATCAAAGGCGCTGTGCGTACCGACTTTATACTCTCTGCTGAAATTATTGTTATCGCGTTAGGCACAGTGGCTGCTGCAACCTTTATCAAACAGGCGGTAGTCGTAGCGAGCATTGCTTTACTGATGACTATCGGCGTTTATGGTTTTGTTGCCTTGATTGTCAAGCTAGACGATATGGGCGCGCACCTGTGTACCAAACCGGGCTCCATCACTCAATTTTTCGGCAAAGTTTTGCTTGCCGCTGCGCCCAAACTAATGCGCTTTTTGGCTGTAATTGGCACTGCGGCAATGTTTATGGTTGGTGGAGGCATAGTTACTCATAACATCGCCTCTATTCATCATGGGATTGAACATCTAGCTCACGCCACTGAACCACTGGGGTGGTTAACATCGTCGGTATTAAATGGTTTAGCGGGAATTGCGATTGGTGCATTGGTTTTGGCGGCAGTCACTTTGGTGAAAAAGCTCTTCATCAAAAAGTAATTCCGCTGGTGCGAGCCTTATTGGGGCAGATTCCAATAGACAGCAAAGCGACACTCCCGTAGAATTCGCAGCCAGATTACGCCCTGCTCCAGATTGGGCGGCAAAAGAATACAAATGGTTCGCACAAGAACATAAAAAGGCGAGATGAGATTTGGGTTTCATCTCGCTTTTTTACAACCAGACGTTTTGCAGCCTGACTAAATTTGCCTTTTAACTCAATAGCTTATCGTGTTGATCACCTCAATCGTGTGATATGCGACTGACTTGTTGAGCCCAAATAAAGCCAAGGCTAAACGCTCAAGCGAACGCAATCGGTTTATTAGCTTGCTTTAAGGGTACCCCCGTCGTTTAGGTGAGAACCTTGCTTCAGGGTGTTGTCCAAGCCAAAACCCCAACCATTTCAGGAGGTTGTTTTGACTACTCAGGAATCTCTTCCTGCCCCGAAGAAGGCCATTTTGGTCCTCGCCGATGGTAGTGTTTTCCGCGGTACCGCCATTGGTGCTGAAGGTTTATCTGTTGGTGAGGTGGTGTTTAACACTGCAATCACAGGTTATCAGGAAATTCTTACCGATCCATCCTACGCCCAGCAAATCGTTACCCTGACTTATCCCCATATCGGCAATACCGGTACCAACTCTGAAGATGAAGAGTGTGAGCGTATCTGGGCGACCGGTTTGGTTATCCGCGATTTGCCGCTGCTGGCGAGCAACTTCCGTAATCAGGAAAGCCTTTCTGATTATCTGAAAGCGCGCAACGTGATTGGTATCGCCGATATCGATACTCGTCGCTTAACCCGCCTGCTGCGTGATAAGGGTGCGCAAAATGGCTGTCTGATGGCTGGCGATAACATTGATGAGGCCAAGGCTCTTGCCGCTGCTAAGGCTTTTGGCGGTTTGAAAGGCTTGGATTTAGCTAAAGAAGTGACTGTTGCTGAATCTTACAAGTGGAATGAAAGCAGCTGGTCGCTGACCGAAGGGCACCAAGTGTTGGATGGCGCCAAGCCATTCAAAGTAGTTGCTTACGATTACGGCGTTAAGCGCAACATTCTGCGTATGCTGGCAGATCGCGGTTGTGACCTGACAGTAGTCCCTGCAAAAACGCCGGCGGCTGATGTGCTGGCGATGAATCCGGACGGTATTTTCCTCTCCAATGGCCCCGGCGACCCTGAGCCATGTACTTACGCGATTGAAGCGATCAAAGAATTTCTTGAAACCGATACGCCCGTATTTGGTATTTGCCTTGGCCACCAACTGTTGGCGCTGGCCTCAGGTGCCAAGACTATCAAGATGAAGTTCGGCCATCATGGCGGTAACCATCCGGTGCAGGATCTGGACACTAAGCGTGTAATGATCACCGCGCAAAACCACGGATTTGCAGTGGAAGAGAGCAGTCTGCCCGCGAATCTGCGCGCAACTCATAAATCGCTGTTCGATGGTTCTCTGCAAGGTATTCATCGTACCGACAAGCCAGCATTCAGCTTTCAGGGTCACCCTGAAGCGAGCCCTGGCCCGCACGAAGCCGATACTTTGTTCGACCACTTTATTGAATTGATGCAAGCCCGCAAGTCTTAATCGGAGCCGACATGCCAAAACGTACCGACATAAACAGTATTTTGATTCTCGGCGCTGGCCCGATTGTTATCGGCCAAGCCTGTGAGTTCGACTACTCTGGCGCCCAAGCCTGTAAAGCACTGCGTGAAGAGGGTTACCGTGTAATTCTGGTTAACTCCAATCCAGCAACCATCATGACCGATCCGGCGATGGCGGACGCAACCTATATCGAGCCGATTGAGTGGCAGACAGTTGCAAAAATTATCGAAAAAGAGCGCCCCGATGTAATCCTGCCAACCATGGGTGGCCAGACTGCATTGAACTGCGCACTGGCACTTGCCAAAAATGGCGTGCTGGAAAAATACAATGTTGAATTGATCGGCGCAAAAGAAGAAGCCATCAACATGGCGGAAGACCGCAACCTGTTTGATCAGGCGATGAAGCGCATTGGTCTTTCTTGCGCGCGCGCGAAAATTGTTCACAGCTTGGAAGAAGCGCGTGAAGCGCCGAAAGAGTTCGGCTTCCCGTGCATTATTCGTCCGTCATTCACCATGGGTGGATCTGGTGGAGGTATTGCTTACAACTGGGATGAGTTTGAAGAAATCTGTACCCGTGGTTTGGATCTTTCTCCAACCAACGAATTGTTAATCGACGAATCGCTGCTCGGCTGGAAAGAGTACGAGATGGAAGTGGTGCGCGATAAAAACGATAACTGCATTATCGTGTGCTCCATTGAAAACTTTGACCCTATGGGTGTTCACACCGGCGACTCGATTACCGTTGCGCCAGCGCAAACCCTTACCGATAAGGAATACCAAATCATGCGTAATGCATCGATTGCGGTATTGCGTGAGATCGGCGTAGAAACCGGTGGTTCTAACGTGCAATTTGCGGTGAACCCAGTTGATGGTCGAATGGTGGTTATCGAGATGAATCCGCGTGTATCGCGTTCATCTGCGCTCGCATCTAAAGCAACCGGTTTCCCGATTGCAAAAATCGCTGCGAAATTGGCGGTAGGTTACACCCTCGACGAATTGAAAAACGACATCACTGGCGGTGCAACGCCAGCATCGTTTGAGCCATCAATCGATTACGTGGTTACTAAAGTGCCGCGCTTCACTTTTGAAAAATTTGGTGATGCCGATGCGCGTTTGACTACGCAAATGAAATCCGTTGGCGAAGTCATGGCGATTGGCCGCACTTTCCAGGAATCTTTGCAAAAAGCCCTGCGCGGTTTGGAAGTTGGCTCAGCCGGTTTTGAATCAAAAGTGGATTACACCACTGAAGAAGGCGCGGCAAAAGTTCGTCGCGAATTGACTACTGCTGGCGCTGAGCGTATCTGGTATGTCGGCGATGCATTCCGCATGGGCTTGAGCGTTAACGATGCTTTCAATCTCTCCAAAATTGACCCTTGGTTCTTGGTGCAAGTTAAAGAGCTAATCGATTTGGAATTAGGTTTGCGTGGCAAATCCCTGAGCGACTTGGATGCAGACAAATTGTTCCAGCTTAAACGCAAAGGTTTTTCCGATAAGCGCTTGGCATTGTTATTAGGTGCTTCTGAAAAAGATGTTCGCCATTACCGTCAAGGCTTAAGCATTCGTCCTGCATACAAGCGAGTTGATACATGTGCGGCGGAATTCTCTACTTCGACGGCGTATATGTACTCCACTTATGAAGAAGAGTGCGAAGCTAACCCAAGCGATAAGAAAAAGATTCTGGTGATCGGCGGTGGCCCTAACCGTATCGGTCAAGGTATCGAATTCGATTACTGCTGTGTACACGCTGCATTGGCGATGCGTGAAGATGGTTACGAAACCATTATGGTGAACTGTAACCCTGAAACCGTTTCTACTGACTACGATACCTCTGATCGCTTGTTCTTCGAACCAGTGACCTTGGAAGATGTATTGGAAATCGTTCACAAAGAAAAACCGGTTGGCGTAATCGTGCAGTTCGGTGGGCAAACTCCGCTGAAATTAGCGCGCGCACTGGAAGCGGAAGGTGTACCTATTATTGGCACCAGCCCGGACGCAATCGATAAAGCAGAAGACCGCGAACGCTTCCAGCAGATGATCAACAAGCTTGGTCTGCTGCAGCCGCCAAACGCGATTGTTCGCTCGCTGGAAGAGGCATTACTGGCTGCTGATAAAGTTGGCTATCCATTGGTGGTTCGTCCGTCTTATGTATTGGGCGGCCGTGCAATGGAAATCGTGTATAAAGAGGAAGAGTTGCGCACTTATATGCGCACCGCGGTACAAGTATCAGAAGATGCCCCCGTATTGCTCGACCACTTCCTGAATAACGCTATTGAAGTGGATATCGACTCGGTATCGGACGGCAAGCAAGTTGTTATCGGCGGCATCATGCAGCACATTGAGCAATGCGGTGTTCACTCAGGTGACTCGGCGTGTTCATTGCCACCGTATTCGTTGCCTGCTGATGTGCAAAACGACATGCGTGAGATCGTTAAGAAAATGGCGATCGAATTGGGTGTAATTGGTTTGATGAATACCCAGCTTGCCTATCAGGACGGCAAAATTTACGTGATCGAAGTAAACCCACGTGCATCACGTACTGTTCCGTTCGTTTCCAAGTGTATTGGTGTGTCTTTGGCAAAAGTAGCTGCACGTTGCCAAGCTGGTGTGTCACTGGAAGAACAGGGCTTTACCAAAGAAATTATCCCAACCTATTTCAGCGTGAAAGAAGCGGTATTCCCGTTCAACAAATTCCCGGCAGTTGACCCAATTCTTGGGCCAGAAATGAAATCTACCGGTGAAGTGATGGGTGTTGGCGCGAGCTTTGGTGAGGCTTACGGTAAATCGCAATTGGGTGCTAACAACCGTATCCCATCAACCGGCACTGCATTCCTGAGTGTTCGTGATATGGATAAAGACGGGATTGTCAGTGTTGGTAAAGATCTCGCTGAACTTGGCTTTAAGTTGGTTGCGACACGCGGTACCGCAGATGTATTACAACAGGCTGGTTTGACTGTGCAGGTTGTAAACAAGGTGCAGGAAGGTCGTCCGCATATTGTGGATATGATCAAAAACGATGAGATTGATCTGATTCTGAATACTGTTGAAGGTCGTCAGGCAACTCGCGATTCGTCTTCAATCCGCCGTAGTGCTGAAAACCATCGCGTGTACTACAACACGACTTTGGCTGCGAGTCAGGCGGTATGCATGGCGCTGAAACAAGGTCAGCATATTGAAGTGCGTCGCTTGCAAGATCTGCATCAGCAATTGAACAAATAAGGATTGTCCATGAGCACTAAATTTCCTATGACTATTCAGGGCGCAGAAAAACTTGCGCTTGAGTTGGAAGATCTGAAAAAAGTTCAGCGTCCGCGTATCGTGCAGGCAATTGCCGAGGCGCGTGAGCATGGCGACCTGAAAGAAAATGCCGAATACTCTGCTGCGCGCGAGCAGCAGAGTTTCTGCGAAGGTCGTATTCAGGAGATCGAAGGCAAGCTCAGCAATGCGCAGATTATCGATGTCACCAAAATTCCTCATTCTGGAAAGGTGATCTTCGGTACCACTGTAACCATCATTAATCAGGATACCGATCAATCAGTTACCTATCAGATCGTAGGTGATGATGAGGCGGACGTGAAAGCCAATAAGATTTCCGTTAACTCACCCATCGCCCGTGCATTAGTGGGTAAAGAGGAGGGGGATGTTGTGGTGGTGCGCGCGCCGGGTGGCGATGTGGATTACGAAATCGATCAGGTTGAACACATCTAAGCTAGAATTTTGTTGATAAAAAAACCGCCTGCTGGCGGTTTTTTTATGTCTGCTATTTGGGGCTTATCGATGCAGATTAGAGAGCTTGGGGTTAGCTCTTTTATTGTGGCGATAGAGTAAAACTACTTTGCCTATTTCCTGAATTAGCTCAACATTCGGCAAGGCAACCAGTTCTGCCACAACTTCTTTGCGGTCTTCGCGTTCGGCAATTGCCAGCTTAACTTTAATTAGCTCGTGGTCATCCAGCGCACGGTTGAGTTCTGCAAGAACTCCTTCGCTCAAGCCGTTGCCAGCGATGGTCACAATGGGATTAAGCTTGTGGCCAATAGTACGAAATTGTTTTTTGCGCTCTGGGTTAATCGGCATACACTTACCTTAAGGATGAAAGAAATAACGGCGGCCATTCTACTGCATTCTGTCCGCTTGCGTTTGAAATTACCTGATTTAGCCAATCAAGGGTTGTAATTTGAGTCCCCAATCCCCACATGCGCTTTATAGAACAAGTATGTTTAGCATCTGGCTTTTATGGTTCAAAGTGGTATGTGTATCACTTCAAATGCCTGATTTAGATGCGAAAAAGACGTTAAGCTATGAAAAAAGCAACGATTTCAGCCAGTAAATATGCAACTATCTGTAGCTGGCGGCCTGTAGAATGGACGTGGCGACCAGTCATTAAAAATGTGATGTAACTGTGAGGAATCTTCCTTGAACGATATAACCAAGAATCTCGTGCTGTGGCTGGTCATTGCCGTAGTCCTCTTCAGCGTATTTGATGGCTTTAATAAACCGTCATCGAATAACACGCTTAATTACTCGGATTTCATCTCCAGTGTACGTGATGACCGTGTGCAAGAGGTCGTTATCGACGGACTGGTCATCGAGGGGGTCTACAGGGACAACACTACTTTCAAAACCATCCGCCCCCAAATTCCAGATCAAAAATTGATGGATGACCTTTATAACCACAATGTGGTGGTTAAAGGCAAAGAACTTGAGCAGCCAAGTTTGTTGCATCAGCTGCTGGTGGCTAGTTTTCCTATCCTGATCATTATCGCGGTGTTCTGGTTCTTTATGCGCCAAATGCAGGGTGGTGCTGGTGGTAAAGGTGGCCCCATGAGCTTTGGTAAAAGCAAAGCACGTTTGTTAGGTGAAGATCAAATTAAGACGACATTTGCCGATGTTGCAGGTGTAGATGAAGCAAAAGAAGAAGTGCAAGAACTGGTTCAGTACCTGCGCGACCCCACTAAATTCCAGCGTTTAGGTGGCCAAATTCCCCGTGGCGTGTTGATGGTCGGCCCTCCGGGTACAGGTAAAACATTACTTGCTAAAGCTATTGCTGGTGAAGCAAAGGTACCTTTCTTCTCAATCTCAGGTTCAGATTTTGTAGAGATGTTTGTTGGTGTGGGCGCAAGCCGTGTACGCGATATGTTTGACCAAGCTAAGAAGCAGGCGCCTTGCATCATCTTTATCGACGAGATCGATGCTGTGGGTCGTCATCGTGGTGGTGGTCACGGTGGTGGTCACGACGAACGCGAACAAACCCTCAATCAGTTGTTGGTTGAGATGGATGGTTTCGAAGGCAACGACGGTGTAATCATTATCGCTGCAACCAACCGTGCCGATGTGCTCGATAAAGCGCTGTTGCGTCCTGGTCGTTTTGATCGTCAAGTTTATGTTGGTTTGCCGGATATTCGTGGCCGTGAGCAAATCCTGAAAGTGCATATGCGCAAGGTGCCACTTGATGAGCGTGTGAGCGCTTCGGTTATCGCGCGTGGCACACCGGGCTTCTCTGGTGCAGAGTTGGCAAACCTTGTTAACGAAGCTGCATTGATGGCTGCGCGTGGTAATAAACGTTTGGTAACTATGGAGGATTTTGAAAAAGCGCGCGATAAAATCATGATGGGCGCTGAACGTAAATCGATGGTGATGAGTGAAAAAGAGAAGGAAAATACCGCTTACCACGAGGCGGGGCACGCCATCATCGGCTGCATAGTTCCTGAGCATGACCCGGTGCATAAGGTTTCAATCATTCCTCGCGGTAGAGCTTTGGGCGTGACTCACTATTTACCTGAGGAAGATAGATACAGTTACAGCAAACGCGCATTGGAATCCAGCTTGTGCAGTTTGTTTGGTGGTCGTATTGCTGAAGAGATGACACTTGGTTTTGATGGTGTGACAACAGGTGCATCTAATGACATTGAGCGTGCTACCAGTTTGGCACGCAATATGGTTACCAAGTGGGGCCTGTCTGCCAAAATGGGACCGCTGCATTATGGTGAAGAGGAGGGTGCATATCCCGGTATGGCAACGCAGTCCTACTCTGATGACACGTCAAAAAGTATCGATGAAGAGGTGCGTCGTATCATCACTGATTGTTATGCGCGTGCAACCAAGATACTTGAAGATAATCGCGACATTCTCGAAGCCATGAAAGATGCATTAATGGAATATGAAACTATCGATGCTGAGCAAGTTGCCGATTTGATGGCGCGACGTAAAGTGCGCCCTCCGCGCGAATGGAATGACGATGACTTCAATAGTCATCTGCGCGATAAAGATGCTTCAGGCGAAACACCTGCGGGCCCAATCGGAGGTCCAGCAAACACCCATTAATTGGTTGCTTATGCTGTCAGGCATGTAAAATAATTGAGTGTCAAAGAACCCCGAGCTTGCTCGGGGTTCTTGTTTTTAGTGATTGATGATATTGAGGTGAGCCATTTGTCTAGTTCCGGCCTATTAACGCTAATATGTGGAAAACATCATCTGGATCTGTCGCAACCTGTAGTGATGGGGATACTCAACACAACGCCCGACTCCTTTTCGGATGGCGGTAATAACTACATCAATAACCAGTTGTCGATTGATGTGGTCTTGCGTAAAGCCGAGGAAATGTTAGTAGATGGTGCGCGTATCATTGATGTTGGTGGTGAGTCGACTCGCCCCGGAGCAGCAGTGGTTTCTGAGCAAGAGGAGTTGGATCGCGTAATCCCGGTAGTTGAGGCACTAGTAACAAAACTGGATGCATTAGTGTCAGTTGATACCAGTACTGCCTCAGTGATTCGAGAGTCCGCCCAAAAAGGCGCTGGCCTCATTAATGATGTAAGGGCATTGCAGCGTGAAGGTGCGTTGATGGCTGCCGCTGGGAGCAAGCTGCCTGTATGTTTGATGCATATGCAGGGGCAGCCAGAGAATATGCAGGCTCACCCCGAATATGTCGATGTTGTTAGTGACGTAGATGTTTTTTTGCGAGAGCGTATCGAGGCGTGCCTCAATGCTGGAATCGCGCGCGACCAGATAATTCTTGACCCTGGATTTGGCTTTGGTAAAACACTCGCGCATAATCTCGCGCTTTTGCGGCGTTTGCCAGAATTAGGTGAACTGGGTTATCCCCTGCTGGTGGGGATGTCACGCAAATCAATGGTGGCGCAATTGCTTAATCGCCCAGTGAATGAGCGTTTGGCTGGCAGTTTGGCTTTGGCACTACTTGCGGCTGAGCGTGGTGCAAAGATTATTCGAGTGCATGATGTCGCTGAAACGGCGGATGTTTTAAAGGTTTTTGCTGCAGTGACTGAGTAATCACAGCAGTATTATTGTTAGTGGAGTAGGAATTATGTCTCGCAAGTATTTTGGAACTGATGGCATCCGTGGTTTGGTTGGCGAAGCGCCAATCACCCCTGATTTTATGCTCAAGTTGGGTTGGGCTGCTGGCTGCGTGCTCAAAGATCGTTTTGATGGGCAAAACATGATTCTGATTGGCAAAGATACACGTATTTCCGGTTATATGTTTGAGTCTGCATTGCAGGCAGGCTTGATCAATGCTGGTGTTGATGTTGGTCTGTTGGGGCCTATGCCAACGCCGGGGGTTGCTTATCTTACACGTACATTTAAAGCTCAGGCGGGAATTGTTATTAGTGCCTCGCATAATAGCTATGTCGATAATGGCATCAAGTTCTTTGGGGGTAATGGCAGTAAGTTGCCAGATGAGTTGGAGAATTTGATCGAGGCGCAGCTGGAACTTCCAATGTCAACCAGTGAAAAATTGGGTAAGGCTCGTCGAATTGCCGATGCATCAGGCCGTTATATCGAATTTTGCAAAGGGACTATGCCTTGGGGATTTAACCTTAAAGGTATGCATATAGTGCTGGACTGCGCAAACGGCGCAACTTACAACATTGCGCCTGATGTATTCACTGAGTTGGGCGCTCGTGTTACCTCGTTGTTTGTGGAGCCAAATGGCACCAATATTAATCGAAGCTGTGGTTCTACCAAGCCCGAGGCTCTGCAAGAAAAGGTTGTTGAGCTAGGGGCGGATCTTGGTATCGCGTTTGATGGCGACGGTGATCGCGTGGCTTTCGTCGATCATAAAGGCGAGTTAGTCGATGGTGATGAGTTGCTGTTTATTATCGCTGCCTATCAACAGGAATATGCGGGTGGTTGTGATGGCGTAGTAGGCACACTGATGAGCAACTTTGGGTTTGAGTTAGGGCTCAAAAAGCTCAATATTCCATTTGCTCGTGCCAAAGTAGGTGATCGTTATGTCATAGAGATGATGCGCAATAACGGTTGGCGTTTGGGGGGCGAAAACTCGGGTCACATCGTGTGTAGTAATGTAACTACCACGGGGGATGGGGTTATTTCCGCTCTTCAAGTGCTGTTGGCTATCTCGACTGCAGGGGAGTCATTGCATCAAGTCAAAAAAGGCATGCATAAACTGCCGCAAGTGATGATTAATGTCCATATGGCGAAGCGAGTTGATATCGCGGGCAATGAGGCTGTGCAGAAAGCGGTGAAGCTCACAGAGGGCAAGCTCGCGGGAACTGGGCGAGTGCTTTTGCGTCCATCAGGCACTGAACCGGTTGTGAGAGTGATGGTTGAAGGTGAAGATAAAAAACAAGTGAAAACACTTGCACAGGAGCTAGCAGCAGCAGTTGAAACCGCACTGAGTTGATAGGTTGCTTATAAGATGGTTTTCGCAAAATCTTACATTAAATCATTTGTTGTGATTTTATTCGTTGTGAGTGTTTTGTGTGCGGTGTTGTGGCGGGCAATTTGTTCTGATCTATGAAAAATCAAAAAAACAGATAAAAAACAGGATGTAAGCAAAGATTTGGTTGTATGTTCAAATCTACTTAGCTACCATTGGCGCCCGCTTTGGGGGAGGTATTGCTGTTGAACAAAGCAAGTAACGCCAAGCGTCGCCAACTGGTGGTTGGCAACTGGAAAATGAACGGAAATCTGCGCGAAAATGCAGAACTGTTGGGCAAAGTCGTAGCGGGTTGGCAGTGCGAGCACAGTGCTGAAGTTGTGATTTGTCCGCCATTTCCCTATCTGATTCACACCGCGACGGTTTTGTCTGGCTCGAGCATTTTAATAGGAGCGCAAACCGCCAGTGAGCATTCAAAAGGTGCTTACACAGGTGAAGTTTCAGCGGTAATGCTTGCAGATTTGGATTGCAAATTTGCAATAATTGGTCACAATGAGCGCCGCAGATTACAGGGTGAAACTGATGAGCAAGTTGCCCGTCAATTTGCCGCAGTGCAAAAAGCTGGTTTGATTCCAATACTCTGTGTAGGTGAATCTTTAGAAGATCGCGAACAGAGCAAACAATTGGAAACTATAAAAAGACAGCTCGAAGCTGTTTTTTCCTTAGAGGGTAAGGCTGTATTTAAAAATGCAGTTTTAGCTTATGAACCAGTCTGGGCAGTAGGAACAGGTAAAACGGCGACACCGGAACAGGTTGAAGAAGTGCATAAATTTATGCGCTCACAACTGGGTGATCTAGCTGAAGAAGTAAGAATTTTGTACGGTGGCAGCGTTAAAGCGCACAACGCACAACAATTGTTCGCGTTGCCTGATATAGATGGCGCCTTACTTGGTGGTGCATCTTTAGACGCTGATGAATTTTTAGCAATTTGTAAGGCTGCAGATTAATTCTCCAGCTAAACACCAAATGCTCAAGAGAGCTTTAGTAATGGAAAAATTAGTTTTAATTATTCATTCACTCGCTGCATTGGCCATTATTGGTTTGATTTTGCTGCAGCAAGGTAAAGGTGCAGCTGCTGGTGCTTCATTTGGTGGCGGTGCATCGCAAACTGTGTTTGGTAGTGAAGGTAGTGGTAATTTCTTTACCCGTGCAACTTGGATTATTGCAACAGTATTTTTCTGTACCAGTTTTGGTTTAGCAATTATTGCAAAAAATCATTCAAAAGTAGCAACACAAGGCTTAGTGGTTCCTGCAGTACAGCAACAAGAAGTTCCAACTGCTTCTGATGTTCCAGCAAGTGAAGTTCCAGCTGCTACATCTGATGTTCCTGCTGTAAATGCCGAATCTGCTCCAGCAGCAGATACACAAGTAGAGCAGCAGTAAGAGTATTTAAAAGGTTAATGCCCCGGTGGTGGAATTGGTAGACACGCTATGTTGAGGTCGTAGTGGCGAATGCTGTGCCGGTTCGAGTCCGGCCCAGGGCACCAAATAAAAAGCGCTCAATAGAGCGCTTTTTTTTCGTCTGTATATTTTGGGGTTTGTGGTGGTGGGTGGTTTGATGGCAGGTCAATATTCAAATCAATATTTGCGATTGCGGGCGCAGCGGTTGGCGTTGTCGACGCGTGAGTTTTTGGCGCGGGGGAAATCGGTTACTCGCTGTGAATCTTGCCAGCTTGCTGTGTTTGCTTGCATCTGCCCTTGGCGACCGGAGTTGCAAGCGCGCTCTGAATTTATTTTGTTGATGCATACCGACGAGGTGTTTAAGCCGACCAATACCGGCCGCTTGGTTGCAGAGGTGTTGCCTAAGCAGACACATGTTTTTTGTTGGAGTCGAACTGAACCGGCACAGGAACTTATCGATTTATTAAATGACCCCATGCGCCGTTGTCTTATTGTATTCCCGGCTGATGCGAATAAGGCTGCATCCAGCCCGCGAACTTTGGTCACAGAATTGCCGGCTGATGACAAAATCAATACGTTTATTTTGCTGGATGGAACCTGGAAGCAAAGTGGCCGTATGTTTCATTTAAGCCGATGGTTGGAGCATGTTGCCTGTATTGTGTTACCCGAATCCTTGGTGCGCGGCTACGCAGTGCGAAAATCTCATCAGGAGCACTATCTGTCGACCGCTGAAGCGGCTGGATTGTGTTTGGAGATGGCTGGCGAGACGAAAGTGGCGAATGCGATACAGGATTATTTTCAGCTTTTTAATGTGCATTATTTAGCGACTAGAGGGGCTTTTCCGCCTGAAGTTGGTGAGTTGCACGAGCGAATGCTGGGGTATAGGGACGGCGATCGAGCCTAATTTGACCATATTTCCGCTGCACTCAGGCGAATTGCTGCTGTCCGGTATGGTTGATTTCCTACAAGTTTTAGTGAGTTTTACGACTATCGCCCAATGTGGGTTTGCTTGAAAATGGCTTCAACAAGGAGGTAGTCAGGGACGGTAAGTCGACCAAGCAGGGTCAAGGGAAGCGCCTATTTATAGCGTCATTTCACTCGGTTTAATCATGCTTAAATGACGTTAACTGAATTCGATACAGGGAGTGTTGGATTCAGTACAAAAAAGAGGGTCAGCATTTGCTGACCCTCTTTTTTATTATTGCTGCTAATGTCTCGTCACTGCTGATTCTCAGTTTTTTCATCTTTGTTCGTAAATTCATCGCCGCTGGCTTTTTGCTTCATAAAGCCGCGCACTCTCCCCAGTAAATAACCTTGATAATCCTGAGCGACTGATCTTGGCGGGTTATCGATTAATAGTTGTTGGTAGTCAACAACTTTGTTGCGCATCGCAACCGCTCTATGCAGCTCTCTGGATGTTTTTTGCTCGGCATCCTCCGGGGTGAAAAAAATATCCAGAATCGGCAGCTCTTTTGCCGCAAAAATACTACTCAGCTCTTCTTTGTTGAGCGGTTCCTGCTGTTGCAAATTAGTAATTGCCAGCGCTTGTAACGGCCCATCGATGGTTGTTGGATCTTCCGGGTTCTCTTTAATTTGTGGGATTAAGCTTTGCAGCACTTGATGGGCAGAGCTATTGTCCGTCAACACGACAACATTGAAGCGCTGGTTCTCGTTCAGGAAATTAAAGGCTGAAGTGACGTAAGCGCTTATCAATACTTCGCGTGCCACACTGGATGAGCTAGCAGCAGAGCTTAATGTACTGCTGGATGATTCTTGCTCAGTCGCAGGCGCATTAGCTGTTTGGTCACTTGTTGTATCGCCAGAGGTTTCGCTCTCGGTACTGGATGCAGATGCACTAGATGAGGATGAGCTTGGTCGATTGGGAATAGCTGCCGGAAATTGGTGTGGCAGGCTAATCGCAAGCGTCTCCCAGCCATAGCGCGGCAGATTGGCGCGCAGGCTCTCAAGCGCAGCTGGCCAAAATTGCGGATCTTCAGCAGCGTGAAATAGCACGAGTACACCCAAGGTTTTTTTCGCTTCTGTGGGGCGATAAAGGGCGAGGATTTTGCCGTATTCGGTATTCAGCCATTGCGCTTCATCTTTAGTCGCATCAGCGAATAGGCTTTTGTTGCGCATGTCGCGCGAAGGATAAAGTAGTGGTTCTGAGGATGCGCTACTTGATCTGACCTCAATGGTTGTAGCCACCGGCTCACTATTTTCCTCGGGCGCTTGTGCCAATACAGGCAGCGTCAGCAGGCAGAGTGCAATTAATCCACCCATACAAACTGTGCGACTTTTGATGATTCCTGTTGGCCATAGGCTGAGGATTGAGATCATGGATTGGCTCGGAAGTGGTTTTGGTGGCAAACCTTATCACGTAGAATGCGCGCTGCCATTCATCAATATCGGGATATTTATGCAGAACTTTAAGCGAGATTACCAAATTGCCCCTTCAATTCTCTCTGCCGATTTTGCGCGCTTGGGAGAGGAGGTGGATGCTGTGCTCGCAGCGGGTGCCGATATCATCCATTTTGATGTGATGGATAACCACTATGTGCCCAACCTGACCGTCGGCCCAATGGTGTGCAAGGCTTTGCGCAAATATGGCGTAACTGCCCCTATTGATGTGCATTTAATGGTGGAGCCGGTTGACGACCTTATCGTTCAGTTCGCCGATGCAGGTGCGACCTACATTACCTTTCATCCTGAAGCTTCGCGCCATGTAGATCGCTCGTTACAGCTCATTAAAGACAAGGGTTGTAAGGCGGGGTTGGTACTGACGCCAGCCAGCTCACTGGATTACATCAAATACGTTATGGGCAAACTCGACATGCTGCTGTTGATGTCAGTTAACCCCGGTTTTGGCGGTCAGGCATTTATTCCTTATGTGCTCGATAAACTCCGTGAAGCGCGTGCGCTGATCGATGCCAGCGGTTATCCGATTCGCCTTGAAGTGGATGGTGGTGTTGGCTTGGCCAATATTCGCGAAGTGGCCGCTGCGGGTGCCGATACTTTTGTGGCGGGTTCTGCGATTTTTAATGCTCCCGATTATGCGGCTGTAATAGCCCAAATGCGCGAACAGCTAGCGCTGGTTTAATCGGTCGCAGATTTATATATAGCTGGATGGTTTGAGGGTAGGCATAGTCAGATTAATTCAGTAAACTTGCCCTCAGCTTATATAGGAATCACCCTCGTGAAACTCGCAACCTACACTACAGAGTGCGCTGCCTACCTTGCCGCCCGATGGCGTCGCTAGTTCATACCGCTTTGCCGAAATCCTCGCCGATTTTGCGCTAAGTCTGCCTTCCTTGTTTGCGCATCGGACTCTGTTGATTGTTTTAATTAATGGCGTCCCATTAAGAGGTCTGCGCAAATACACTATTGATAAAGATAAAAACTCGCCCCTTAGTCTGGCGAGCTTAAAGGTAATCCCATGAATTCCGACCCGTTTATTGATCAGGAAAAATTTGCCCAATTGGCTGCGCAAGGTTACAACCGAATTCCCGTTATGCGTGAGGTCCTTGCCGACCTGGATACCCCTCTGTCGTCTTACTTGAAGCTGGCTGCTGGCGCTTACTCTTATTTATTTGAATCTGTGCAAGGGGGCGAAAAGTGGGGGCGTTACTCCATGATCGGTCTGCCTGCTCGCACAGTGTTGAAAGCCTTTGGCGATGACATCCAAATCGAGCGCGATGGCGTCGTGGTAGAAACTCACAATTGCGCCGATGCATTGACCTTTGTTGAAGAATTCAAGCAGCGTTATCGCGCGCCGGAGTTGCCCGGTTTGCCACGTTTTACTGGCGGATTGGTCGGTTATTTTGGCTACGACTGTGTGCGTTATGTTGAGCCGCATCTGAAAGCTAGCACACCCAAAGATGTGATAGGCACGCCCGATATTTTACTCAGTGTATCCGACGAAGTTCTGGTGTTTGATAATCTCGCTGGCAAGTTGATTTTTGTCGTTCACGCTAATCCTGAAATTGAAGATGCGTTTAATAAAGCCAATGCGCGTCTGGATGAGCTTGAATCAAAACTACGCGGCGAAATACCTGCCACGCCCAGTTTGTCACTGGGAAATAATGGTCACAATGAACCGAGTTTTGTATCCAATACAGGTGAAGAAAACTTTCATCAGTATGTCGATAAAATCAAAGATTACAT
The DNA here is from genome assembly GCF_035117775.1 of Cellvibrio chitinivorans. Lineage (NCBI taxonomy): Bacteria > Pseudomonadati > Pseudomonadota > Gammaproteobacteria > Cellvibrionales > Cellvibrionaceae > Cellvibrio > Cellvibrio chitinivorans. Next base: position 159,624 of record NZ_JAYKKN010000003.1, on the reverse strand, counting down.
TCTGGCTGGCGATACCATGCAAGTGGTTGTCTCCCAGCGTTTATCGATTGATTTTACTCAAGAGCCAATCAACCTTTACCGCGCGCTGCGAAATCTAAATCCATCGCCCTACATGTACTTCATGGATCTTGGTGACCATCATGTAGTGGGTTCAAGCCCTGAAATTCTGGCGCGCTTGGAAGATGGTGAGGTTACTGTGCGCCCGATTGCCGGAACCCGCCGCCGCGGTTACACGCCGGAAGAAGATAAAGCCTTGGAACTAGAGTTAGTGAATGACCCTAAAGAAATCGCCGAACATTTAATGTTGATCGACTTAGGGCGCAATGATGTAGGTCGCGTTGCAAAAATTGGCAGCGTCAAACTGACTGACAAAATGGTGGTTGAGCGTTATTCACACGTAATGCACATCACCTCTAATGTCACAGGTCAGTTAAAAGATAATTTACGGGCGATGGATGTACTGCGCGCAGCGCTTCCCGCGGGAACCTTAAGTGGTGCACCCAAAATTCGTGCGATGGAAATTATCGATGAATTGGAACCGGAAAAGCGTGGAATTTATGGCGGCGCAGTGGGTTATATCTCTTGGAATGGCAATATGGATACCGCAATTGCGATACGCACAGCAGTCATTAAAAACGGCAAGCTTTACGTGCAGGCAGGTGCTGGTGTAGTGGCTGACTCAGTACCCGCACTGGAGTGGAAAGAAACCATGAATAAAGCGCGTGCGATTTTTAAAGCCGTTGATATGGTAGGTGTTGCCGCTGTGCAAGGGGATGAAAAATGATTCTGATGATTGATAACTACGACTCCTTTACCTACAACCTGGTGCAATATTTTGGCGAGTTGGGCGCGGACATCAAAGTCGTGCGCAATGATGAGATCACGATTGATGAAATCGCCGCTTTGGCCCCTGAAAAAATTGTGATTTCTCCCGGCCCTTGTACTCCAACTGAAGCGGGTGTATCGGTTGATACCATCAAAACCTTTGCGGGAAAAATTCCACTGCTTGGCGTTTGTTTGGGGCATCAAAGTATCGGCCAAGCGCTGGGCGGAAAAGTAATTCGCGCGCCCTATGTGATGCATGGGAAAACATCGCCTGTGTATCACAATAACAAAGGTGTATTTGCCGGTCTGAAAAATCCCTTCCAAGCTACTCGCTATCATTCGTTGGTAATTGAAAAAGAATCGATTCCTGAGTGCTTGGAAATTACTGCCTGGACGCAAAATGAAGATGGCAGCATGGCTGAAATCATGGGTGTAAAACACAAAACGCTCGCGTTGGAAGGTGTGCAATTTCATCCTGAGTCGATTTTGACTGAGCACGGGCATGACATGCTGCGCAATTTTTTAACAGCGTACTAAATCTTGCTGAAAAATTGACTTGCTAATAACACAAAAGTGCACATTTAAAACTCGACCTGACACAGTGCACTAATACTTAAAAGGTGATGGCAATGGATATCAAACAAGCGTTAACAAAATTAGTGGCACGCATCGACCTGAGCACGGAAGAAATGATTTCTGTGATGCGTATTGTCATGACCGGTGGAGCTACTCCTGCACAAATCGGCGGCTTTTTAGTTGCGCTGCGCATGAAAGGTGAAACGCTAGACGAGATCACTGGCGCTGCAATGGTGATGCGTGAATTGGCTACACCAGTGGATATAGATGTGCCTTTTCTGGTAGATACCTGCGGTACGGGTGGTGATGGTGCAAACCTGTTTAACATTTCTACTGCGAGTGCATTTGTCGTTGCCGCTGCGGGTGGCCGCGTTGCCAAACATGGCAATCGCTCTGTTTCCAGCTCAACGGGCAGTGCAGATGTTTTAGAGGCGGCCGGCATCAAATTGGATATTAGTGCAGAGCAGGTAGCACGCTGTGTACGCGAAATTGGAGTAGGTTTTATGTTTGCTCCTGCGCATCATTCTGCGATGCGCCATGCCATAGGGCCGCGCAAAGAGTTGGGTATGCGCACCGTCTTCAATATGCTTGGCCCTATGACCAATCCTGCGCGTGTTAAGCGTCAGGTGATAGGCGTGTTCAATGGTGAGTTGTGCAAACCTATGGCGGAAGTTTTGGCGCGCTTGGGAAGTGAGCATGTGATGGTTGTCCATGCCAAAGATGGCTTGGATGAGATCAGCTTATCTACCGAGACTCAAATTGCTGAATTAAAAGATGGCGAAATTCGCGAGTACATCATCAAACCCGAAGATTTTGGAATGCAATCCAAAAGTTTGATTGGCTTGAGTGTATCTAATGCGGAAGATTCGCTGTTGTTGATTCGCGACGCACTGGGGAACCGTCGCGGCCAATATGCTGAAAAAGCAGCAGATATAATCGCCTTGAATGCCGGTGCAGCGATTTATGTCAGCGGTGTGGCCAGTACCTTATTGGATGGTGTGGAAATGGCGCGCGATGCAATCGGTAGTAGCTTGGCTGGCGAAAAAATTCGCGAGCTGGCGGCTTTTACCCAATATTTGCAATAAGTTAATCGAACGATTTTTTTTGGAAAAGCTCATGTCTGATACACCAACAGTACTGCGTAAAATTATTGCGCGCAAATGGGAAGAAATTGCTGAGCGCAAAGCGCAGGTTTCACTTGAAGAGTTAAAAGTGCACGCTGCTGCGCAGGCGCCCGCGCGCGGTTTTGTAAAAGCCATTGAATCAAAGATTGCGCAAGGCAAAGCGGGAGTGATCGCTGAGATTAAAAAGGCATCGCCGAGCAAAGGGGTAATTCGCGAGCACTTTGTGCCAGCAGAGTTGGCGCGCTCTTACGAGCAGGGTGGTGCTGCTTGTCTGTCGATATTGACCGATGTTGATTTCTTTCAAGGTGCAGATGCGTATTTGCAGCAGGCGCGTGCAGCAGTGAGTTTACCTGTTATTCGCAAAGACTTTTTGGTCGACGAATATCAAATCTATGAAGCGCGTGCGATGGGGGCAGATTGTGTATTGCTGATCGTCGCTGCACTAACGGCGGATAAACTGAAAGAATTAAATTCACTCGCCTATTCCATTGGTTTGGATGTGTTGGTGGAGGTGCATGATGAGGCTGAGTTGGATATTGCCTTGGAGTTGCCAAACAAATTAATCGGCATCAACAACCGCAATTTGCATACTTTTGATGTGACATTAGAAACCACTTATCGGTTGCTTGATAAAATTGGCAGCGACCGAATTGTAGTGACCGAGAGCGGAATTCTTGCTCCTGCAGATGTACAGGCAATGCGCAGTAAAAATGTAAATGCGTTTTTGGTGGGTGAGGCTTTTATGCGCGCAGATGAGCCGGGCGTGGCGCTGGCTGAATTTTTTGCATAATTCCACAATCGCTTTAGCTGAGTAAAAACAAAGCCCGCATTAAGCGGGCTTTGTTTTATGTATTGAGTGGTGCGGAAAATTAACGGGTGCCGTAAACAACCATTGTTTTGCCTTTTACCATTACCAAACCTTGCTCTTCCAAGGTTTTGAGTACGCGTCCGACCATTTCGCGGGAGCAGCCCACAATGCGGCCAATTTCCTGACGAGTAATCTTGATCTGCATACCATCCGGGTGGGTCATGGCATCTGGTTCTTTGCATAACTCCAGCAGTGTGCGAGCAACACGGCCGGTTACATCAAGGAAGGCCAAATCGCCTACTTTACGAGTGGTTGCACGTAAGCGGCGAGCCATTTGGCTGCCGAGTGCAAACAAAAATTCGGGATGACTTTCGGAAATTTCCTGAAACTTAGCGTAACTAATTTCAGCAACTTCACATTCAGATTTCGCACGCACCCAAGCACTGCGCGAATCTTTTTCGTCAAACAAGCCCATCTCACCAAAAAAGTCGCCATCATTCAGATAGGCAACAATCATTTCGTGGCCTTCATCGTCTTCGATCAATACAGTGACCGAACCTTTCACGATGTAGTACAGCGAATCACTCTTATCGCCCGCGTAAATGATGGTGCTTTTGGCGGGATAACGGCGACGGTGACAATGAATTAAAAATTCTTCCACATTCTTAATGTGCGGTGTAAGCGAGACGGCGACCAAGGTGCGGCTCCTGTTAATGGATTTTTATATTACTAATTGTGATATGAAATTTATTATGACGACAAGCCCATCGCACTGCTATAGATATGCCATGACATGCTGAAAATTTGTGATGCAGTTATAAGCCTAGAGAATTGAATTGTCTAGATAAAGTCGCCATTTATAGTAAATGCGTTGATTTTGGCGACGTTTTCGGTTTTTTTGTTCCCTGTGTTACCCTAGAGGACTATTTTTTTGATGCAATTTTGCGATGGGTGGAATTATGCAAGCGGTTGTGAAATGGGTTGATGGCGCCCAATTTTTAGGCGAGTCGGGTAGTGGGCATACAGTATTAATGGATGGCCCGCCAGATCATGGTGGCCGTAATACCGGCGTGCGCCCGATGGAAATGTTGTTGCTTGGTTTGGGCGGCTGTTCATCATTTGATGTGATGAGTATTTTGACTAAGGCTCGCCAACAGGTGACTGATTGTCGTTGCGAATTAGAAGCGGAGCGCGCAGAGGGCGTACCTTCACCCTTTACCAAAATTCATATGAAATTTTTGGTTACGGGTAAAGAGTTAAAAGAAGCTCAGGTAAAGCGCGCAGTAGAACTGTCGGCGACCAAATATTGTTCTGCATCGATTATGTTGGAAGCGGGGGGAGTTGAGATTACGCACTCCTACGAGATCCGCGAAGCCTAAGACTTGTAAGTGATTTATAAGTTAAGTGAAATAAAAATGCCCGCATCGCGCTGATGTGGGCATTTTTGTATGCGATAGGTAACCTTTAAATACGGTAGCTGGCAGTAGTCATTACTTTGGATACCAGTGTCATTAAACCTTTTACGGGTAACGGGAACTGATAGCCACCTGCATTTAATGCCATTTGCGCATGGTTAGCTTCATCCACCAGCATTTGTTCAATTACCGCGCGGCTGCGGCTATCTTGAATCGGTAATTCTTGCAGATGTTCTTGCAGATGTTTGCACACCTGATCTTCTGTTGCGGCGACGAATCCCAAGCTAACCTTGTCACTTACTAACCCTGCACCTGCGCCAATCGCAAATGAAAGCCCGTACCAGACGGGATTTAAGTAGCTGGTGTGGCTGCCCAGTGCATCGATACGCTCTTGGCACCACACCAGATGATCAATCTCTTCATCTGCTGCATGTTCCATTTCGGCGCGTACATGGGGCAATTTGGCGGTCAATGCTTGGCCTTGGTAGAGCGCTTGGGCGCAGACTTCACCGGTGTGATTAACACGCATCAACGCCGCCGCTTTTTTGCGCTCGGCTTCGCTCAGGTCTGCTTCATCTAAAGGGCGGGCAGGTGATGGACGTTCGCAGGTCATATCGCTACCCGCTGCCAGTGTGCGCAGGGCGCGATCTGCATTGATGATGACTTTGTCGATGAGGCTTAAATGCGTGTTGAACATGGTGATGTCCTCCTGAATCAGTTTGTCATTTAAGCAGAAAAGCTCGGCGCATCCCAGTAGCTAAAAATTATTGCAAGCCGATAGGTGAGGCTGCATGCTTGTGCCTGAATAAAATCAATCCTGCTGAAAGGAGTTGTGCGTGCAAGATGTCGATGAAATAAAGCTGTTGCTGGATTCCCGTATTCCGCTGTTGGTGATTGAAACTTTTGAGGAGAAAAAGGCGCTCGATGTGCTGCTCAAAGTGGCGAACAAACACGGCAAGGATCTGCATCGCTGGTCGCTTACGGAGGGGCTGACCCGCTTGAATTTTGGCCCGCAATTGGTACCCAAGGGTAGCGAGCTAAACGAGCCGGAAGAAATGTTGCGCCATATCAAACAGCAGCATCAGCCAGCTATGTTTGCACTTTGCGATATTCATCCCTTTTTGGTGGATCAGCCGCAGGTTGTGCGTTTATTAAAAGATATAGCGCTCAATCATTTCGCAGTCCCACACACCCTTGTTTTGCTGAGCTATCAACTTCGTCTGCCTCCAGAATTAACCCGCTACAGCGCTTCATATACGCTCACCTTGCCCGATGATGACAAGATCATGGAAATCATTCGTGAAGAGGCGAAAGACTGGTCTGATCGCCATGCAGGAGCGAGAGTGAAGACTGACAACATAACTCTCAAAAAAGTAGTCAATAATCTGCAAGGCATGAGCATCAGCGATGTGCGTCGTTTGGTGCGCTCGGCAATTTGGAATGATGGCTCGCTTAATGAAGATGATTTACCGCGAATCAACAAAGCGAAGTTTGCGTTGTTGGATATGGAGGGGGTAATTAGTTTCGAGCAGCAAATGGAAGATTTTTCCAATGTTGGTGGTTTACACAATCTAAAGCGTTGGCTGTTAACGCGTCGCGATGCGTTTAACAACGATGATTCTCCACTTGATCGCCCCAAGGGTATTTTGTTGCTTGGTGTACAAGGGGGCGGTAAAAGTCTCGCAGCAAAAGCAGTTGCCAGCATGTGGGGCTTGCCCTTGATGCGTATGGATGTGGGCGCGCTTTACAACAAGTTTCATGGTGAAACCGAGCGCAACTTGCGCGAGGCATTAAAACTTGCCGATGCTATGTCTCCCTGTGTGTTGTGGCTGGATGAAATTGAAAAAGGCATGGCGCAAGATGGCAATGACAATGGCGTATCCCAACGTTTGTTAGGTACTTTGCTTACATGGATGGCAGAGCGGCGCACCCGCGTGTTTATTGTCGCGACCAGCAATGATATTTCGCGTTTGCCACCTGAGTTGATCCGTAAAGGGCGTTTGGATGAAATCTTTTTTGTCGATTTGCCCGATGCGCTTGTACGCAAAGATATTTTCACTATTCATTTGCGCAAACGTAATTGCGCGCTCGCTAATTTCAATCTGGATGAGCTGGCAGAAGCTACGCAAGGCTTCTCTGGCTCCGAAATAGAACAGGCGATAATCGCTGCGCTTTATTCGGCGGGTGCTGAGGCAAAACCTTTGGGGACGGATATTTTGTTGCGTGAAATTGCAGCGACAAGCCCACTGTCGGTGGTGATGTCTGAACAAATTGCCGGATTGCGTTTGTGGGCGGCTGACCGGACTATTCCGGCATAATGTGATAATTGGTTAAAAAAATGACAGACGATAAATCGCAAATCCTTGCTGGATGGTTGCATTGGGCAGAGCAGTGTCCATCGCCCAATTTTAATTTCCGTCCGGATGATAGCGAAATCAGCTTATTGATAATTCACAATATCAGTTTGCCGCCGGGTGAATTTGGCGGCGGATATGTTCAGCAATTCTTTCAAAATAAATTGGATGCGTGCGTGCATCCTTATTTTGAAACCATCGCTGATCTTCAGGTTTCTGCGCATTTATTCATTGAACGTGACGGTAAAGTGACGCAGTTTGTGCCTTTCACTGGGCGCGCTTGGCACGCGGGTAACTCGTGTTTTGCTGATGTTGTAGATTGCAATAACTACAGTATTGGGATTGAGCTGGAAGGCACTGACGATATTCCCTACACAGATGCGCAATATCGCGCGCTGGAGAAAGTTTCTCGCCAGTTGCTGCTGACTTATCCTAAACTAACACCTGAGCGTATTACCGGGCATTCGGATGTGTCGCCCGGGCGCAAAACCGACCCTGGTCCGGCGTTTGATTGGCCGCGTTATCGCGCTTCTCTTGGTTAATGCCATTTTTCTTTTTGACTGAAGAGTGATTAGACAACATGATTTTTCTCAGTTTGGTTGCAGTACTCGCAATAGTGTATTGGCTTGGTTCCGCCAGTTTTCTTCAATATGACGGCTGGTTTAAATGGCTGAGCAATCGCTTGCAAAAAGTCCCTGGCCTCTCGGCTGCTCCCGCATTACCACTGGCGCTATCACTAATTATCTCGTTGATCGTATTAGTGGTTGCTTTTGTACTGATCTATGAGTTGGCGGGAAAACAGTATTTATTTTTCCTCTATGTGCCGGTGTTGTTGTACAGCCTTGGGCGCGGAAATATTTTGACCGATGTGCAGGAATACATCGCACTGGCGACTCGTGGTGATAGTGTTGCTGCGACGCAATTATTGGATCGTCTGCGCGCGAGTGAGTCAGTAGCAGATGTGAGTGATTGGCGCGGATTGCACACAGAGGCGTTGAAAGTATTTGCCTATCGCGGATTTGAACGCATGTTTGCGGTGCTGTTCTGGTTCTTTATTGCAGGGCCGTTTGGTGCTTTGTTATATCGCTTGAGTGTGTTGTATCGCGATTTCGCTGAAGCTGGCAGCGAAGCACAGGCGGTTGCTAATCAATGGCTGTGGTTGCTGGAGTTACCGTCGGTACGCTTGATGGGTATTACTTGGGCGCTGGTAGGTAACTTTGAAACCTGTCCACTGCGTAAAAATCTGCTCGATATGCAAAGCTCATCTGATTATGTTTTGAACGAATGTCTGCGCGGTGCTTTAGGTGCGCCAACCGATTGTTCAGCATCCGCTATGGAGCAAATGAATTCTGCTGAACAAGCGGAGATGCAGGAAGAAATGGAAGAGGAAACGCAGGATATTATTGAAGATCTGACCGGTGATGTAATCACCACTCACTCTGAACCTGCCTATTCTTTTGCTTTGGTGAAATCCAGCGTGCCGCTGTATTCCCGTTCTCTGTTGTTCTGGATTTGCGCTATCGCCTTTGCGACGTTGATTGTTTAATAGTTGTGTAATTGATAAGAAAAGGTTGTTTGATAGGCAACCTTTTTTCTTTGTGTGAATGATTTAATTTTGTTTGGAAGAGGTTAGTTATGCCATCGTTTGATGTGGTATCAGAAGTTGATAAACACGCGCTGACCAACTCGGTTGATCAAGCCCAGCGTTTAATTACCAATCGTTTTGACTTTAAGGGCGTGAATGCCAGTTTCGAGCTCAAAGAGTACGAAATCACCATCACTGCTGATGCTGAAATGCAACTTGATCAAATGCTCGACATTCTCAGACCAGCCATGGCAAAAAATGGCATTGATGTGAGCTGTCTGGAAGTAGGGCAGGTCAAGAGTGCGGGTAAACAAGTTAAACGTGAAGTAAAAGTTCGCACCGGTATCGACAAAGATCTGGCGAAAAAAATCGTTGCCTTGGTGAAAGATAAAAAACTGAAAGTGCAGGCCAGCATTCAAGGTGAGCAAGTGCGTGTAACGGGTAAAAAGCGCGATGATTTGCAAGAGTGTATCGCCGCCTTGCGTGCCGCCGAGTTGGGAATGCCAATGCAGTTTGAAAACTTCCGCGATTAAGTTTTTACGTTAGATAAATCGCATGCCAGCAAAAAGCCCTGTTTATCGACAGGGCTTTTTTGTTTTTTTGGATGTCTATTTATGTGCTGCTCGACGCTTCGGTTTTTTTCAAATGATTCCAAAGCCAGGCAAGAATCAGCAGTGTTGGTATTACCGATAGACTACTCAAAATATAAAACCAGGAATAACTGCTGGCTTCCACGATATACCCAGACAGTCCGCCAATAAATTTACCTGGTAAGTTTGCCAGTGATGCCAATAGCGCATATTGAGTCGCGGTGAAATTCTGGTTGGTGAGGCTTGACATAAACGCTACCAGCACAACACCCGCAAAACCTTGGGAAATATTATCGGCGCTGATTGCCGCAAAAAATGCCCACTCCTGCCCCGGATTATTCGCCATCAATAAATAAGCAATGTTCGATAGAGAGACGACCAGCGTCGCGACAAATAACATGCTGCGCATACTGAATGCGGCGATACAAATTCCACCTAAAAATGCACCGCCAATACCGACCCAAACACCAAACAATTTAGAGACTGTGGCTATATCTGCCTTGGTATAACCTGAATCCAAATAAAACGGCCCCGCCATTACGCCAATCATTTGGTCGGGTAATTTAAACAGGCCGACAAACACCAATAGCGCCAGTGCGAGCAATACACCGTTGCGCGAAAAAAACTCTTGAAAGGGTTTGATAAACGCATCCACGATATGAACATCGCGTACTTCCAGTGTGCGCTCAGCATCCGGTTCTTTGCAAAAAAACGCTGCAATTAATGGGATAACCAAACAGAGCGCCATCATTAAATAAGCGCTAGTCCAGCTAAATAATTCAGCGAGATAAAAAGCCACTGCGCCCGATAAGATCAGCGCAATGCGATAGCCCAAAATATAAGTCGCCGCCAACGCTGCCTGATATTCAGCAGGTGCAATCTCAATGCGATAAGCATCAACTACTGTATCCAGCGACGCACCGGCAAAGGCCGCAATTCCAACCAGTACAATAAAAATACTAAGTGATGATTCAGGCCCTATGAGAGCAATCGCGATCAGCGCAGAAATTAAAACAATTAGCGATGTGACCAGCCAGCCTTTGCGACGCCCTAAAAACGGCAAGCTGTATTTATCGATTAGCGGCGCCCATAAAAATTTGAGCACATAGAAAAAGCCGACGAAACTGATCAATCCAATCACGCTGAGTTCAAACCCAAGGTCGCGCAACCAAGTCGATAGAGTCATGCCACCGACTAATAAAAATGGCAAACCGGAACCTAGTCCCAAGCAAAATAATGTAATCGCCGAAGGTGTTGCGAACGCGCGTTTGATACCGCGCCAGCCTTTGTATTGGTTCTGGGAGTTGTCTTTGTCGGTGGCGTTGGCGTTGTTATCAGATGAATTCATAGGGGGCGATGAGTGCTTGTTGGTTGATGTGGCTAGTTGATGTGGCTAGTTGATGTGGCTAGTTGATGTGGCTAGTTTGTGTGAACAGTGTAACCGTAAATTTTCAGGTTGATTTTGTTATTGGTGAAGTTTACGCCTTCTGCTTCCAGTCGTTTTTTCTGTTCTTTATAGCCCGCCGAATCTTCGGGCAGAGAAATTTTTCCCTGTGCATTAATTACTCTGTGCCACGGCAATTCAGTGTGCTCGGGCAATCCACACAAAACCGTTCCTGCTAGCCGCGCTGCACCGGGTAATCCAGCCAGCGCGGCAAGTTGCCCATAGGTAATCACACAACCAGCGGGGACGGACATAAGCGCTAAATAAAGTGCTTCGCGATTATTGGGGTGAGCGTTGGTGTTGGGTTTGTTCATAGCGGCAATCATGGTGTAGATGTGAGTAGGTGTTGCGCGAAGTGTATAAATTTTGGCGATTCGCGCGACGACTTTACGTGAGTAAACGCAAGGTAACCTAAATTAACATTATTAACACTTTTAGCATTGCAGTAGAGGGTAGGTGTCATTTAAAAGAGAAAGTTACCCTCTGAATTGGCCAGTCCCGCTGGAAGGTCTGCTATGAAAAAAGCCCTCTCATCCTGTTGTTTTTTATTGTGTTGGCTCAGTCTGTGTGCGAACGCTGGCGTGGTTGAGCTGCTCAATGGTGATCGACTGGAGGGTGAGTTAGTAAGCATCGATGAAGATCATTTGTTGTGGCGTTCGACTAATTTTGGCGAGCAGAGCATCAAAAAGAGCGACATTAAAAATATTCAATCCGATGTTGCTTTAAAAATTAACGGCAACAATGTTCCCTGCCGTTTGGAGCCCATGGATGCCGAGTTTTTGCGCTACCGCTGTGAAGAATCGGAGAAGGTTAAGCGGGCATCTTTGCTGCGTGTTAAAACACTTATGCCCTATGAGGACTATAAAAAAGGCGCCTATGAGCACCACGGAGAGCTAAAGCTCTGGGGAGCCTATTCGCGTGGTAACGAAGTGCGCGATGAGTGGAATGCACAAGGCGAGGTCAAGTTGCGCCGCAATGACTTCCGTCATGTGCTCGGTGGTGAATTTGCACGTGCCTCTTGGAATTATTCTGCGCCACAGGAGCGTTGGAATATGCGTTATTCACTCGATTGGTTTATGGGTGAGCACTGGTTTTGGTACAACAGTGGTTTGGCGGGTGCTGACCCCCAGCGCGGAATCAGCGCGTATCACCACTTGGGTTCTGGCGCGGGTTATCAATTCTTTGAGAATAAAACCATCACCTTGTCGATGAAATCAGGCTTGGCATTGATGGAAGAGTCCTATGTGCTACCCGATGAGCTGGAGGGAGATTACGCCCCGGAAGATGATTTTCTCGCGCTGGGATTTGCCTTTGATTTTCGCTACAACCTGCCGTGGGGCGTTGGGTTTTTCCATAATAATGAAGTCTTGCAGCCCACCGACAATGACCCGAATTTGCAGTTAAAAACCTCTACCGGGCTTAGCTCGATGATCCTCAAGCGTATTTATTCCGAGTTTAAAATTGACTATTGGTTGGATCGCGATCCGCAGCCAATGCGCAAAGACAAGGATACGCGCATGTCACTGGGGGTGAGCTACAAATGGTAGACTTGGGTTTTTCTTCTTCTGGATGTTGTTGATGCGTATTCTCCCTCTGTTGTTGTTACCTTTCCTGGAGTTGTGGCTGATGATTGTCATTGGCAGCGAAGTCGGCGCCTTGGCGGTGATCGCTTGGTTGGTGGCGATGATTTTGGTGGGGGTTAATCTACTGCGTTATCTGGGCACGTCAAACATGATGAAGGCTGCGCAAAATGCCCGTAGTGGGGTTATGCCGGTGCAATCGCTAGGCGATGGATTGTTCAAGGCGATAGGCGCTGTACTACTCATTATTCCCGGGTTTATCACCGATTTTTTGGCATTGTTGTGTTTTATCCCCTTGGTGCGCCGTTTGCTGTTAGCGCGTTGGATGGCCAATGTCGCGGTGCGTGCGCGCGACTTTCAAGCATCTGGCTTTAGGGCAGGGCCTTTTGGATCATCGACAGGTAATGTGTATGAGCACCAAGGCTCGGAGCATTCGCATCCTGATCAGCCCAATGCCGATCAGCCTCACATCGGCGTGACTATTGATCAAGAGCCCGAATCCTCTGGCTCGCAAGAGCCTAAAGATGGCTCAAAGTAGAGTCATTTCGACAATTTTCACCGCATCAGGTTGAAATCCCCAAACCCAGCCCCACATAGGTTTCACCGCTTTTAGGCCGCCACCTTTAATTAATCTTAAAGGGGGAGGTGTCCCGTAAATCGGTGGCCTTACTGACGGCCTTGAAACTTTTCTGGCCGTCCCTATATGTCATCACGCGGAATCATCATGCTTTTTACCCTTGAGGGCGGAAAAGCCGGATTCCAAGCTTGTTAAACCCGTATTGTTAGGAGACAAAGTTCCATGAAAATTCGTCCGTTGCATGATCGCGTTGTAGTTCGTCGCAAAGAAGAAGAAACCAAAACCGCTGGCGGCATCATCCTGTCTGGTTCTGCAAAAGAGAAGCCGAATCAAGGTGAAGTTCTGGCAGTAGGTAATGGCCGTGTATTGGCAAGCGGTGAGCTGCGCCCATTAGATGTAAAAGTTGGTGATGTAGTTGTATTCGGCAAATATGCTGGCAGCGACACCATCAGTATCGATGGCGAAGAGCTGGTAATCCTGAGCGAATCAGACATCAAAGCGGTTCTGGTTTAAGTCAGACCCTCACGAATTGAATGTGGAGTTGCGATCAAGCAGCTTCACCGGATTAACAAAAGTTTTTAGGAATTGAAGATATGTCAGCTAAAGAAGTGAAATTTGGTGATAGCGCACGTCAACGCATGTTGGCTGGTGTAAACATTTTGGCCGATGCTGTTAAAGCAACCCTTGGCCCAAAAGGCCGTAACGTAGTGCTGGAGAAGTCTTTCGGCGCACCTACCATCACTAAAGATGGTGTTTCTGTTGCTAAAGAAATTTCTCTGAAAGACAAGTTCGAAAACATGGGCGCGCAAATGCTGAAAGAAGTTGCTTCTAAAGCATCTGATGACGCAGGTGACGGTACTACTACTGCAACCGTATTGGCTCAAGCCATTGTTAACGAAGGTTTGAAGTCAGTTGCTGCTGGCATGAACCCAATGGATCTGAAGCGCGGTATCGACAAAGCGATCATCGAAGCAGTTAAGCATGTTCAATCGATTTCTGTTCCTTGTGTAGATACCAAATCTATCGCACAAGTAGGCACCATCTCTGCAAACAGTGATGTGTCTGTAGGCGCGCTGATTGCTGAAGCAATGGAAAAAGTGGGTAAAGAAGGTGTTATCACCGTTGAAGAAGGCACCAGCCTCGACAACGAGTTGGACGTAGTAGAAGGTATGCAGTTTGACCGCGGTTACCTGTCTCCATACTTCATCAACAACCAAGACAACATGAGCGTTGAACACGATCATCCGTTCATCCTGTTGGTTGATAAGAAAATCTCTAACATCCGCGAATTGCTGCCAGTGCTGGAAGGCGTTGCCAAATCTGGCAAGCCACTGGTAATCGTTGCAGAAGATGTTGAAGGCGAAGCGCTGGCGACACTGGTTGTAAACAACATTCGTGGCATCGTGAAAGTAGCTGCAGTTAAGGCTCCTGGCTTCGGTGATCGTCGCAAGGCGATGCTGCAAGATATCGCCATCCTGACTGGCGGTACTGTGATCTCTGAAGAAGTAGGCCTGGATCTGGAAAGCGCTACCGTTGAGCATTTGGGTACTGCAAAACGCGTAACCATGAACAAAGACAATACCACTATCGTTGATGGTGCTGGTAACGCTGAAGAGATCAAAGCGCGCGTACAACAAATCCGCGTACAAATTGAAGAAACTTCTTCTGACTACGACCGTGAAAAACTGCAAGAGCGCGTAGCTAAACTGGCTGGCGGTGTTGCGGTAATCAAAGTGGGCGCAGCAACTGAAGTTGAAATGAAAGAGAAAAAAGCGCGCGTTGAAGATGCTCTGCACGCTACCCGTGCTGCAGTAGAAGAAGGCGTTGTGCCAGGGGGCGGTACCGCTCTGCTGCGTGCTGTTGCTGCAATAGTTGACCTGAAAGGTGACAACGAAGATCAAAACGCCGGTATCGCGATTGCTCGCCGTGCGATGGAAGCTCCACTGCGTCAAATCGTTGCTAACGCTGGTGATGAGCCATCAGTTGTTGCTGACAAAGTAAAACAAGGTTCTGGCAACTTCGGTTACAACGCTGCATCTGGTGTATACGGCGACATGATCGAAATGGGTATTCTCGATCCAGCAAAAGTAACTCGTACTGCGCTGCAAGCTGCAGGTTCTATCGCTGGTTTGATGATCACTACCGAAGCGATGGTTGCTGATCTGCCAGAAGACAAACCAGCTGCTCCAGATATGGGCGGCATGGGCGGTATGGGTGGTATGGGCGGCATGATGTAAGCCGACCCACTCGACAATTGCGGCCCCTAGTGGGCCGTAATCGTTTTGGGCAATTGATAATCTTTAGTAACTGACCATCCTGTTTTTTTGCGATAGTGAATTTTTAATAATCGTAATTTCAATTAGTTGCTATTATTCGCGACAGAAGTTTAAACATAGATCGACTCTAAACAACCGTGACCTAGGAGAAACATCATGGCTTTTGAATTACCAGCACTGCCTTATGCAATCGACGCTTTGGCTCCTCATATTTCTCAAGAAACTTTGGAATTTCACCACGGCAAGCACCACAAAACTTACGTTGATAAGTTGAACGGTCTGGTTCCTGGTACCGAGTTTGAAGGCAAATCTTTGGAAGAGGTGATCAAAACCTCTTCTGGTGGCGTATTCAACAACGCCGCGCAAATCTGGAACCACACTTTCTACTGGCACTGCCTGAGCCCTAACGGCGGTGGCGCAGCAACTGGTGCTGTTGCAGAAGCGATCAACAAAGCGTTTGGTTCTTTTGACAAGTTCAAAGAAGAATTCACCGCCTCTGCTATCAACAACTTCGGCTCAAGCTGGACTTGGTTGGTGAAAAAGGCCGATGGTTCTGTTGCTATCGTAAACACCAGCAACGCAGCAACTCCATTGACCGATGCTTCTGTTACTCCAATCCTGACTGTGGATTTGTGGGAACACGCTTACTACATCGATTACCGCAATGCGCGCCCAACTTACATGAACGCTTTCTGGGCGTTGGTAAACTGGGAATTCGTGAACTCTAACTACGCTAAGTAATTAGGTTTTGCGGTACAAAAAACGGGCTTCGCGCCCGTTTTTTATTGCGTGAAATAAAAGTGCTGGCCTATGTTTGTCGTGTGCGCTGCTATAAACTGCGCGCATTCGTTACTCACTTTGATCATCGTCTCATCCTAAGGTATTTGTTGTTATGGAACGCAGAGAACCCACATTATCGACTGGCGGAACCCCTGAACCGACGGATTCTTATTCGCGTCGCCCGCAGCCACAAACACATGATCGCGATGACGATGTAGCGCCAGCGCGACCTGCGCGCAAACCCACCCCGCATTCGACTCCAGCTTATGTGCCAGCAGCGCCTTCCAGTAGTTTACCGGCGGTCGCATTAATTATTGCGCTTGTTGCCGTTGGCGGCGCGGGCTTTCTTGGCTGGCAATTGTTCCAAGCGCAGGAAATGTTGAAGCAAGCCGATGTTCGTATTCAGGGCTTGGAGCAGCAGTTGAATTTGTCTTCGGAAGAGTCCAGCGCATCGGTTGTCACTCTGCAATCCAACGTGAAAAAAGTGGATGCTGAAGTGCGCCGTATTACTGCATTGATTGAAACCAATCGCAAAGCAATTGCCGCTAACACCGAAAAAACTACCGCAGTTGCGCGCGATGCGGCCAATGCGCAAAAAGCTGGTACTGATGCAAAAGCCGGTGTCGCTTCTTTGAAGACAGAAGTTGCTGCGAATAAAACGGTTGCCGATGCAGCAGCAGCAAAAATTGATGGCATGAGCACCAGTGTCAGCCAGCAGGTTCAGGGTTTGCAAAATCTGAAAGAAGAGCTGGATAAGATGCGCTTGGAAATGACCGCTTTGGATAGTTTGGCTGCCCGCACCAGCAACAACGAAGAAGCGATTAAATCGATTGATGATTTCCGCCGTAGTACCAATCGCGAGTTACTGCAACTCAAGCAGCAAATGGGCGGCGCTCAATAGTGAAGCATCTTGAGCATTGCTAGATTTAAAAAAACGGGGCGATCAAATCGCCCCGTTTTTTTGCAGCTCATTTTTTAACAGAGCATTTTCAGCAGCGCAGCTGTGTGAGATGGCTGTCGATATCCTGAGTGATTTTATCTACATTGCCGCTGGCCGAGAAAATACTGTTGGCCAAGCGCTCCAGCTCCTGTGTGGCTTCGCCGATAGCAGAGATATTGCGATTAATCTCTTCCGTCACTTGATTTTGTTCTTCTGCGGCCGCAGCCACTTGATAAGAACTGTCGGTGATGGCGTTCATACCTGCCGTTGCAGTAGTTAAGCGTTCATAGGCATTTTCGGCCTCGATGAGCGTATCGCCAACCCGCTGGGTGTTTTGATTAATTTGCACGACTGATTGATCCACTTGTTGTTGCAGGGCTTGGATCAAATTTTTAATTTCCTCTGTCGATTGCTGCGTGCGCGCTGCCAGTGAGCGCACTTCATCTGCTACTACGGCAAAGCCGCGCCCTTGTTCGCCAGCGCGCGCAGCTTCAATTGCTGCGTTGAGTGCAAGCAAATTTGTTTGCGCGGCAATGCCCTGAATAACATCGGTAATGCCACTGATTTTAGTGCTGCTTTCTGCGACTAGTTGAATTTTGCGGCTGGAGTCAGAGAAGTCGGTCGCAACGCCTTTGAATTCCGCCAGTGTGCTTTGGAATAAATCCCGTGCGTGATTAATTTCTTTAACGGAGTTTTCTGAATCGGTTGAAGTATTGCTCGCCAGTTTGGCGACTTCATTGGCGGTGGCCGACATTTCATTGATCGCCGCCATAATATTTTGAATTTGCTCCACTTGAATTTCGGTTGCCGAGCGCGTGTTTTTCGATGTTCCCGTCAGATTATTACTCTGCTGTTTTAGCTTTTCCGAATCCTGTTTGATGGCGATGATCATGCCGCGCAGTTTTTCGGTAAAACTGTTGAAGCCGTTGGCCATATCGATCAATTCGCGGTCATTTGAAGGAACCAGTTTTTGGGTGAGGTCGCCCTCGGAGCTGGCGAGTTCGCGCATCATGCCGCTCATACGCACAATTGGTTGCGTCGCCGCTTTAATCCACAGTGACACTATGATCACAAACGCCACCAACAAAATAACTGCGAGGCCAATCATTTTGCTGGCAGTGCTTAGGCTGCTTTCTTCCAATGAAATGGAAAGGTCGTCCACCACGCCATACGCCAGCGCGCGCGGTGTCGCTATCACAATTTTCCAGGGGTTTTGCACTGCATCCACACGAATGGTTTCCACCGTAATAATTTGATCCTTATAGATGAATTGCCCTTGGTTATTTTGTGCCAGTGCAGTGGCGAGTGAATTATCGGCCTGTTCAAGTGCTTTGCCCAACGACTCCGGGTGTTGGTTGCTGGCGACGATTAAATGCTTGCTGCTTAGCAGATACAAACTGGCTTTGCCGTCGTAGAGCGATTGTGCTTGCGATAAAAGCTGTTGTTGCAGGACGGGCAGATTGATATCAATCCCGCTAACGCCGCGAAATTCACCTTGCACCAATACTGGCGAAACAATGGATGTCATCAACATTTCATTGCCGGGGCTGATCTCGTATAGATAGGGTTCCATTAAACAGGTTTTGCGGCTGTCTTTGCTGCACAAATACCACTCGGATTTGCGCAGGCCGTTTTCATCCAAGCTGGTATCTGTTTGAGTGGCGTAGTCGACACGGTTAAATTCCGCTTGGCCATTATTCGCGACCCAATAGAGCGCCATGCTGCCGATTTCCGAGCTGTAGAGGCGATCATCAAGATACTCGGCATCACGTCCGTCATAGCCATTGGGTTCAAATTGGGCGTAGATGGCGGAGGCAGAAGGGGAGGCGAGCAGTAAGTCCTGCGTGAGTTGTTTGACCTGCGCGCGTGAATAGTTGGGCGCACTCGCACCTTGCGCGGTGCTGCTGAGGAGCGCGGCCAAATGCACAGCGATATCGGCGTTGCGGTTGAGTAAGCTACTGGTTTCCAGTGCGCTGCTTTGGGCGATTTCGCGCAGGCGACTATCGATGGTCTCCTGCATAGAGCTGGCGCTTTGCTCAATCGAGCTTGCTGCATTTTGGGACATCGAACGCCATGCCACAAAACTCAGGCAACCCATGCTAAAGGCGAGGATAAGCGCGACACTCAAACTCAGTTTAAAGCGCAGTGAGAGAGCATTCATAACCTTGTGATTCCTTTTAATAACCGCCTAAGTGTATTGGGTTGTGTAAATGAGTTTGCCTGTTATTTGGCAGTCTAGCTGTTGCTTGTGTATTTGCACGTCAACCAGCACTAGGGTGTGATCGCGTTATGTCAGTATTCCAAGCCTGAAAGATCAGGGCTGATGGTGTAGAATTGGCGCCCGGTTTTATCCCTTCCGATATCCGATCTAACAATTCGAGAAGTTCATTATGCCAACCGTGATTCGCCAACAAGACCTTATCGACAGCGTCGCCGATGCGTTGCAATTTATCTCCTACTACCATCCGGTAGATTTCATTCAAGCCATTCACAAAGCCTACGAGCGCGAGCAAAACAAAGCCGCCAAAGATGCGATGGCGCAAATCCTTATTAACTCGCGCATGTGTGCCATGGGGCACCGCCCTATCTGTCAGGACACAGGTATCGTGACCGTGTTTGTGACCGTGGGTATGGATGTGCAGTGGGATGCGCAAATGAGCCTCACCGACATGGTCAATGAAGGTGTACGCCGTGCTTATAACCACCCCGACAACGTATTGCGAGCATCGATTCTGGCTGATCCGGATGGCGCGCGTAAGAACACCGGCGACAACACGCCCGCTGTGATTCACTACAACATAGTCCCCGGCAACACTGTCGATGTACATGTAGCGGCCAAAGGCGGCGGTTCTGAAGCAAAAACTAAATTTGCGATGCTGAACCCATCGGATTCCATCGTGGATTGGGTTTTAAAAGTGGTTCCTGAGATGGGTGCTGGCTGGTGTCCGCCGGGCATGCTGGGTATCGGTATTGGTGGCACTGCTGAAAAAGCCATGCTCTTGGCAAAAGAAGCGCTGCTTGATCCGGTTGATATTCAAGAGCTGCAAGCGCGCGGTGCCAATGATCGCTATGAAGAATTGCGTATCGAGTTGTACGACAAAGTAAACCGCTTGGGGATTGGTGCCCAGGGTTTGGGTGGTTTGACGACTGTGGTCGACATCAAAATCAAAGACTACCCAACTCACGCCGCGAACAAAGCAGTGGCGATCATCCCTAACTGCGCGGCAACCCGCCATGCACATTTTGTATTGGATGGTTCTGGCCCAGCGTTCCAGACCCCGCCCGCGCTGGAAGATTATCCGGATATCACTTGGGAAGTGGGTGACAGCGTGCGCCGCGTAAATCTGGATACACTCAAGCCAGAAGATGTACAGGACTGGAAAACAGGCGAGACCATTTTGCTATCGGGCAAGATGCTCACCGGCCGCGATGCTGCGCATAAAAAGATGACTGACTTGCTCGCCAAAGGTGAGCCGCTGCCAGTCGATATGAAAGGCCGCTTCATTTATTACGTTGGCCCGGTTGATCCAATCCGCGACGAAGTGGTCGGCCCCGCTGGTCCGACGACTGCGACCCGTATGGACAAGTTCACCCGCACCATGCTGGAGCAAACCGGTTTGCTCGGCATGATCGGTAAATCCGAGCGTGGCCCACTTGCAATTGAGGCGATTCGCGATAACAAGTCGGTATATCTGATGGCAGTGGGTGGTGCGGCCTATTTGGTAGCGCAAGCGATCAAATCATCCAAGGTGCTTGGCTTTCCTGAATTGGGGATGGAGGCCATCTACGAATTTGATGTGAAAGACATGCCGGTAACTGTGGCGGTGGATTCGCGCGGTGAATCAGTGCACACCACTGGCCCCAAAATCTGGAAAGCAAAAATCGAAGAAGGCGTTCTAGAGATTCAATAGTTTATTTTGTTGCAACATGCTCAAGTAATCTTGAGTGGTTTAAAAGCGGCAGTCATATGGCTGCCGTTTTTTTTGACTTAAAGAATTAATCAAAATAAAAATAATTTTTTTAAGTCTTTTGGTAATTTATCTTGCGTAATAAAAAAGTCTTAACGACTATTTTTTTATAAAACCATGCCAAATTCTTTGCAAACCCAGCAAGCCGCTATAAACCTGCTACTGTTAAAACGTCTTATAAAAATACTGGTTTTGTAAATCAGCTGGTAAAAAACTAGCCAGGTCACCCAGGGATCAATGGAGTTGAATTCATTTATGCAGGTGAAAAAATTATGGCTGCCCTCTGTTGCATTTGTGGCAGGTTCGTTTATAGGCGTTTATTTTCATCCAATTGCAGGAGCCGGTTTAGTATCGGCTCTGCTTGTTTGCATAATTTTTTTTCCTGCTTCATTTATCGGTAATAGCGCCAGCCCGCAAAACGAAAACTCCCAATTAAAACTTCCCGCGGAAAGGGATAATCATTCAGGCCCGCTAGGGTCATTAGGTGAAACTAGTTCGATTGTGGGTGAGGTAATGCAGGAAAGCATGAGCAACTTATCCGCTCAAATTGGTATTCAAGCTGATGCAGTAAATACCTTGGCTCAGGCGTTTGAGCAGATTAAAAACCTATTGGAGCAGCAACAGCAAGGGATGCAGCAGTTGCTATATGAAGCTGATGCAGGGGAAAGCGGCGATAGTATTTCTGCGAGAATGAATCTATTTGCAGAAAAAACCTACAAATTACTCAATCAATTTGTTGATACCACAGTCAATATGAGCGCCTCCTCGGTAGAGCTTGCTGAGAAAGTTGGGGCAATCGCCAAACAAATGCCGGATGTTCAAAAAGCATTAAAAGACATTGATCAAATTGCCGCGCAGACGAATTTACTTGCGTTAAATGCAGCAATAGAAGCTGCTCGTGCAGGAGATGCAGGAAGAGGATTTGCGGTAGTTGCAGATGAAGTTCGCGCATTATCAAATCGCTCGGCTGGTTTCAGCTTGGAAATTCAAAAGCGTTTAAATGATATAGCTTCCGCAATTAAAGAGCTTAGTCATGTTGTTGGTGAAGTGGCCTCGCAGGATATGACTTACGTTTTAAAAGCGAAAGCAGAAATGCAGAGTGTCAGTGATAATTTAATCGATAAAGCAGATAAAGATCAGCGCATTAATCAAGATATGGAAGCCTTGGTGGGGCAGTTGGTGGTTGCACTGCACAATGCGACACGCGCTCTACAATTTGAAGATATGTCCACCCAAAATATGCGCCACATTATTCAGCGATTGGAAGAGCTGGTGCCTATTATTGATTCTCTGCAAAGTGCAGATGATGGACTCTCTCGCTTGGATGATGAATTGGCGAGATATCGACAATCTCCGTTCCGACAAAAACATAACCCTGTATCTGCCAATTCGGTTGCTAGCGGATCAGTTGATTTGTTCTAAATCCAAGGTGATTAAATATGTCTGGTATTGGTGCTATTCGAATGCCAAAACGTTTTGACTATTCCTCGATTAGTGCCTTCAATAATCAAGTGGAAGAAATATTAGCTCACACAAATCAAGTCACTCTGGATTGTGCGGATATGGAATATATTGATAGCGCAGGTATAGGTTTGCTAGTGATGGCGCATAGGAAAGCACAATCGCAAGAAGCAAAAATTATTTTAGTAAATATGAGGGATTTCCCGAAAGAAATTCTAATCCTTGCGAATTTACAAAAGATAATTGAGATGAAATAGATGGTTACTAAAGTTGTGTTGGTTGTGGAGGATGAGGAGCACTTAAATAACATTTTATGCGTTTTTTTACAGAAAAAGAGTTTTGCAACCAAGTCGGCATGCTCCTTTAAAGAAGCCGTTGGATTGTTAAAGTCAGGTTTAGAGTTTGATTTGATTGTTTTGGATTATAACCTTGGTGATGGAACTGGTGATGATTTTCTTGTGAGTCTGCAAAAATACTATCAGGGAACGATTGCACCTCCGGTGATGATAGTTAGTGGTAATGATGACCCTGTGTTTATTGAGCAATGTTTTTCCAAAGGAATTTATGATTATCTAATTAAACCCATTAATTATTCGTTGTTTGCAATAAAGGTGATGTCTCTAATAAAAATTGTAGAAATGCAGGGGCTCATTGTAGCGCAAAACAAGGAGTTGCAGCGATTTAAACGGGATTCAGAACAAGAGCAGCTAGTAGCAAAATTTACCTATGAATATTTGTTGCAACAAAATAACCAACTAATTGAAGGTGTAACCAGTTGGTTAAAACCTTTGCTGGCTTTTAGTGGTGATATCGTCCTGACCCAGATGTCTCCAGAGGAAGATTTTTATTTTTTGCTTGCAGACGCAACAGGTCATGGTTTGTCGGCGGCCATTACTCTTTTACCTGTGGTCAATGTTTTCAATACCATGGTTAGTAAGGGGTTCGATGTTAAATCGATTGTTGCGGAGATAAATAAAAAATTAGTTAGAGATACTCCTGACTTTCGATTTGTGGCTGCAGTACTGATTCGATGGCGTTTTGCAGATGGCATGCTTGATGTGTGGAATGGAGGAATGCCTGCTGTGCATTGGATGAAGAATGGTCATGTGTTTAACCAGTTTGAATCCCGGCATATGGCGTTGGGAATCTTGGGTGAAGACTTATTTGATAATAGTGTTGTGAGTTGCCCTGTTGATGGATGCGGTGAATTAATCGCTTATACAGATGGCTTAATTGAAGCCGCTAATAATAATGATGTGCGGTTTTCTATGCAGGGCGTTATCGATAATCTTTGTGCAAATTCAGATGCACAATTGGAAGCCTTAGTGGAGGCCCTAAATCGGCATGTAGAGGGGCAAGGATTTAATGACGATATTTTAATTTGCAAGTTAGATCTTCATCGCATCGAAAGTGCACACAAGACTAGAGCTACTGGATCACTCTGATAGCTATCAGATATTTTTTGAGATTAAAGGGTAGGGAGCTATGGGAAAGAATGTACTGATTGTGGATGATTCTGTGTCTGTGAGACAGATGGTAGAAGCAACACTCAAATCTGCAGGTTATATGGTGACAGCTGCAAAGGATGGGCTGGAAGCATTTAATTTATGCAAAACCAAAAGTTACGATTTTATTCTGACGGATCAGAATATGCCGAATATGGATGGGCTAACATTTATTAAATCTACCCGCGCGTTACCTTCCCATGCGCGCACGCCAATTGTTGTGCTTACTACCGAGGCGAGTGACGCGATGAAAGCACAAGGGCGCGCGGCGGGTGCAACCGGATGGATGGTCAAACCATTTGATCCTGCAAAACTGCTTGAGATTGCAAAAAAAGTAATGGGCTAACGCGAATTGTTTTAGGTTCAATTTTTCGAAGGACGTGGATATGTCTATCGATATGCGGCAATTTCATACCGTTTTCTTTGAGGAGAGTCAGGAGCACCTCGAAGAAATGGAGCAGTTACTTCTGGACTTGGATGTGAATAATCCAGATTCAGAGATGCTTAATAGTATTTTTCGCGCTGCTCATTCAATAAAAGGCGGTAGTGGGATTTTTGGGTTTGATGCACTAGGAAGTGTTACCCATATTATGGAGAGCCTGCTTGATAAAATCCGTAAAGGACAAATGCCAATTGCTGAGACTATGGTTGATTTGTTCCTGAATTCAGTTGATCAGCTAAAAAGTATTTTACATTCATATAGAACAAGCAGTGATATAGATTGGTCTTCCGTTCATAAGATAACAAGTGAACTGGAAAGCGTTACATCAGGTGGATGCAATAAAACTGCTGGCGAAGACAATAACGAGCAGGGCTACGGTTTTTTTACTATTCCAGAGCCTACAGTTAAAGATGATGCTTATGGCTTTTTTGATGAGCCGCCACAATCAGAGCAAAGTTTTGGTTTCTTTGATGATCTTCCAGATGAGAAATTATCGTTAGATGATGAGCCTGCACCAATTAAAAATAACAGCACTCATTCTGTTCCTCGGAGTGATGATGTATTTGGTTTTTTCGAAGATTTATTAGTGGATGGCGCGGAGCCTATTGCTGCATCAACAGCTAATCCATCCTTGCCCCCAGAAATTGAAAAAAATAACAAACAAGCTCCCAAAAGCTCGCCCGGCACATCAGCAGTGTCGTCCAGTATTAATGATGTAAATAATCAGGTTGGAACAGGGCATACGTCAGTAAAAACAGTTTCAACAAAACCCAAGCAAAACGAAATCACCTCTCCTGAGAGCTCTTCTATTCGGGTCGATGTGGCGAAAGTTGACCAGCTGATTAATCTTGTCGGTGAAATTGTTATCACTCAATCAATGATGAGTTTATTGGGTAAGAGCCTGGATGGTGCCATTGCAGAAAAATTTCAAACCGTTGCAAATGAACTTGAGCGCAATACGCGTGAAATTCAGGAGGCGGTTATGTCAATTCGCATGTTGCCAGTTTCATTTGTATTTAATCGTTTTCCGCGAGTTGTAAGAGATCTTTCAAGCAAATTGGGCAAGCAAATTGATTTGGTGATTGAGGGGGGCGAAACTGAGCTGGACAAAGGACTGACAGAAAAACTTGTCGACCCCTTAACGCATTTGGTGCGCAACAGCATTGATCATGGAATTGAATCGGCTGATGTACGCCGCGAACACGGTAAAAACCCAATTGGCACTGTTGTGCTTCGTGCTGCGCAACAGGGAGGGAATATCGTTATCAGTATTAGCGATGATGGTGCCGGGCTTAATCGGGAACGAATTCTTACAAAGGCGCGAGAGAATAATATTCCTATTGCGGATAGTCCTAGAGATGAAGAAGTCTGGCAATTGATTTTTGCTCCCGGATTTTCGACTGCAGCTGAAGTAACGGATGTGTCTGGTCGTGGCGTGGGTATGGATGTTGTAAAACGCAATGTACAAAGTTTGGGAGGGCGGATTGATATTGAGTCAACAGCAGGTGTAGGTGCTACTTTTACTATTCATTTGCCGTTAACGCTAGCGATTGTAGATGGCATGTGCGTTTCTGTGGGCGATCAAACTTTTATTGTTCCTTTGGTTCATATTGTTGAGTCTATGCAACCTTCCGCGGCAGATATCAAAACCTTGGCTGGTGATGACCAATTGCTGCATGTGCGCAATGAATATTGGCCAATCTTGCCCCTGTTCAAAATCATGCAATTGGATTCCCATTTTTCCGATGCAAGTAAAGGCATTGTCGTCTTGATTGAAACAACTAAATATCGATTTGCCTTGTTTGTGGATGCTTTGGTTGGGCAGCAGCAAGTTGTTATAAAAAGTCTTGAGCAACATTACAAGCGTGTTCAGGGAATTGCCGGCGCGACCATTATGGGTGATGGCAGTGTCGCATTGATTTTGGATGTGGAATCGCTGGCGCTAAACGTAAATCACAATGTCGAGATCGCAACAGCTGTTTAATTGAAAATGTTATTTAGCCGAGGTAGTTGTTTTATGGAACAGGGTACAACACCTATATCAAATACCATTCAAGAGTTTCTTACTTTTACATTGGGTGATGAAAATTATGCTATCGATATTCTCACTGTAAAAGAAATTCGTGGTTATGAGTCTGTCACTAAAATTGCAAATGCTCCCCCCTTTATAAAAGGCGTTATCAATTTGCGCGGCGATATAGTGCCCATTGTGGATTTACGCATTAAATTTGACGTGGGCAATGTGACCTACGATGAATTTACGATTGTAATCGTCCTGCACATTCATAATCGTATTGTCGGCATAGTGGTAGATGGCGTTTCTGATGTTGTGAGTTTGTCAAAGGAACAGTTGCGACCGCCGCCGGATTTTGGTGTTGCGTTCAATAGCCGTTATTTGTTGGGTTTGGCAACCGTAAATGAACAAATGATAATTTTAGTAGACATTGATGAGTTGATATCGAGCGAAGAACTCGGGTTATTCGACGCACCAGAAGCAACCGGCGCTAGTGTATAAGGAGAAAGTGTAATGAATATCATCAGTATGTTTAATTCGAGTTCTTCCGCTAAATCAATAAAAGTCGATGAGCGTGAGTTTGAGAATATGCGCGGGCAATTGGCTGCGATTAATCGCGTGCAGGCCGTTATCGAATTTGCATTGGACGGCACGATTCTCAATGCGAACCAAAATTTTTTGGATGTGATGGGGTATAGCCTAGATGAAATAAAAGGTCGCCACCACAGTATTTTTGTCGATCCTGATTACCGTTCCAGTTCCGAGTACCGCCTCTTTTGGGATCGACTTGGTCGTGGCGATTTTGAAGCCGGGCAATATCGGCGTATTGGTAAGGGTGGCAAGGAGGTTTGGATTCAAGCCAGCTACAATCCAATTTTGGGCGCTGATGGGCGCCCGTTTAAGGTGGTTAAGTATGCAACTGATGTTACATCTGACGCACTTAAAAAACTAACATCAGAACATCAAATGAGCCGCATATTAGGCGCGCTGGATTCCACATCTTCCAATGTGATGGTGGCAGACCCGGATCGAAACATCATTTACATGAATAAATCGGTTGAAAAAATGTTGCGTGCAGCTGAGCCGGAGCTGCGTAAAGCCTTGCCGCATTTTGCTGTCGATAAGGTGTTAGGTAGCAATATCGATATTTTTCATCGCAATCCTTCGCATCAAATGCAATTGCTAGCAAACTTGAAAGATACTTATACCAGTCAAATAACGGTAGCCGGCATTGTTTTTCGTCTCATTGTTAATCCAATTTTTTCCGATGCAGGCGAGCGTTTGGGGACAGTGGTGGAGTGGATTGATCGAACACAGGAAGTTGCCGCTGAACATGAGCTTAGCCGCATATTAGGTGCGCTAGAGACCACCACAACCAATGTCATGATTGCCGATGCAGATCGTAAAATTATTTACATGAATAAATCGGTAGAGAAAATGTTGCGCGTTGCGGAAGCGGATTTACGCACAGTGTTGCCCCATTTTTCAGTCGATAAAGTAGTGGGCAGTAATATGGATAGTTTCCATAAAAATCCTATGCATCAAATGAAATTGCTGGAGAATCTGACGACCGCATATACCTCCAATATAGTGGTAGGAAAACGTCATTTTCGGTTGGTTGCTAATCCCATTTTTAGTAAGGACGGAACCCGTCTTGGGTCAGTGGTGGAGTGGCAGGATAGGACTGCTGAGGTCGCCGTAGAGGCAGAGGTAAGTAACATTGTCAGTTCCGCAGCTGCTGGTAATTTCAGTGTGCGTGTCAGTGTTGATGGTAAGGAGGGTTTCTTCCTTGCTTTGGCTGAGGGTTTAAATAGTCTTGTGACTACCGCCGAGAAAGGCCTGAATGATGTGGCGCGTGTTTTAGGCGCAATTGCGAAGGGCGATTTAACTGAGCGAATTGATGCAGATTACACAGGTACCTTTGGTGACTTAAAAAATTATTGTAATGAAACAACGGGCAGTCTCACGACTATGCTGAGTGAAATTCGCAGTGCGGCAGATATGATTTTCACTGCATCCAGTGAAATAGCCCAGGGTAATGCTGACCTTTCAAGTCGCACTGAGCAGCAGGCTGCCAATTTGGAAGAAACAGCATCTTCAATGGAGGAGCTTACTTCAACGGTTAAATTAAATGCAGACAATGCCAAGCAAGCTAATGTGCTTGCAGAACAGGCTTCAACGGTTGCAGTTGATGGAGGGGCGTTGATCCAGCAAGTGGTAACAACCATGAATGCGATTAATGAATCGGCTCGGAAAATTTCTGACATTATCGGCGTGATAGATGGCATTGCATTCCAAACCAATATCCTTGCCTTGAATGCCGCAGTTGAAGCGGCGCGCGCAGGTGATCAAGGGCGTGGATTCGCGGTGGTTGCATCGGAAGTTCGTACATTGGCCCAACGCTCTGCAAATGCAGCAAAAGATATTAAAGCGTTGATTTCAGATTCTGTACAAAAAATTGATAGTGGCAATAGTCTGGTAGGAAAATCAGGCGATACCATGAAAGAAATTGTCAGTGCGATTAAGCGTGTCAACGATATTATGGCGGAGATTGCAGCTGCCTCGGCGGAGCAGTCGACAGGTATTGAAGAGATTTCAACTGCAGTTTCGCAAATGGATGAGATGACCCAACAAAATGCTGCGCTCGTTGAACAAGCTGCTGCTGCAGCTGAGAGTTTGCAGTCGCAAGCAGATCAGTTAAATCGCAATGTAGGGCAATTTCGTCTTGATGAAAATTATGAGCAGCCGGTGAAAACCGCGAAGCATTTAATTGCATCAAAATTGCCTGCAAAAAATCCTGCGCGCACGACTACCAAGCCGATTGAGCACAAGACGCGAGACGTGGGTAAAAAACTCACTCCACCAAGTTCATCTGCAGAGGATGAGTGGGAGCAATTTTGATTTCCCTCAGGTTTCTTTGTGAGTAGCAGTACTGCTGCTACTTTGATGAATTGCTAAACCAGGATGATTAGGGTGAGTGAAGATTCGGTACACGAGTTCAAATATGCCGAGGCCGATTTTATTCGGGTGAAAGCAACTATCCATCGGAAAGCGGGAATTCATTTGGGGGATAGTAAAAAACAATTAGTGTACAGTCGTCTCGCGCGGCGCTTGCGCATACTCAAACTTACGACATTCAATGAGTATTTGAACTATCTGGATTCCAATACTCAAGAGTTGCAAGAGTTTATTAATGCGCTAACGACAAACTTGACCGCCTTTTTTCGCGAAGAGCATCACTTTACTATTCTTGCCAATTTTGTTGCGAAACATCGGAATAATAGACCTTGTCGCATTTGGTGTGCAGCATCCAGTACTGGAGAAGAGCCTTATTCCATTGCTATGACCTTAGTGCAAGCCTATGGCAGTTATAAGCCGCCAGTTAAAATTGTCGCTTCGGACATTGATAGTAATGTTTTGCGCACAGCTGCTACCGGTATATACGATTTGGAGCGGTTGGACGCGTTGAGTCAAGCACAAAAAAAACAATTTTTTTTGCGCGGAAAAGGGCGCAATTCAGGAAAAGCAAAAGTCATTGATGAATTGCGTAAGCTTATCGATTTTCGGCAAATCAATTTGTTGGATAAGAGCTGGCAATTAGAAGGGAAATTCGATGTTATATTTTGCCGCAATGTCATGATTTACTTTGATAAGCCAACACAATTAACTTTGCTGGCACGGATGACGGCATTATTAGAGTCAGATGGTTTATATATCGCTGGACATTCTGAAAGTTTTTCGCACGCCTCCCATCTTGTCCACATAGTAGATAAAACTACATATCGCCTTGCTCATCGCAGCACTTTGGAAAATAACGATGAGCTACGAAAATAATACCCACTTCACGCCGAATCTTTACTTTGATCGCTATTTTGATCGCAACGCGGTGAAAATTTTACCGGGTGAATACTATGTTTCCACAGGCGATAAAATGATTGTCACTGTACTGGGGTCATGTGTTGCTGTTTGCCTGCGCGATAAGTTTACCGGTATGGGAGGCATGAATCATTTTCTCTTGCCAACGGATACCGCCAGTGAGTCCGGGTTACTAACAGAATCAGCTCGCTATGGCGTATACGCAATGGAGTTGCTGATCAATCAATTATTAAAAATGGGTGGTAATCGTTCGCGCTTTGAGGCCAAAGTGTTTGGCGGCGGAAATGTGCTGCGGGGGATGACGGTGAATAATGTCGGACAGCGAAATGCAGAGTTTGTCCTTGATTATTTGGATGTAGAACAAATCCCTGTGGTCGCTCAGGATTTATTAGGAGAGTTCCCTCGCAAAGTGTATTTTTTTCCAGATACGGGACAGGTATTGGTTAAAAAAATTAAAACGTTACACAACAGCACTATTACTGACCGTGAAAGTGAATATCGTATGCGGGTTAAATTTACTCCCAAGAGTGGCGAAGTGGAGTTATTTGACTAATCGATTTGTTCAAGTAGTGGTTAAGTGTGAGATGAAATTATGCCCATTAAAGTGTTAGTCATAGATGATTCAGCGCTAGTGCGGAGTTTGTTGGCTGAAATTATTCGCGATGCTTCCGATATGGTGTTGGTTGGCACCGCCCCTGATGCTTATGTGGCTCGTGATCTGGTTAATCAATTCACACCAGATGTCATCACACTGGATATTGAAATGCCGCGCATGGATGGATTAAGTTTTTTAGAGAAGCTCATGGCTGCGAGGCCGACTCCGGTAGTGATGATTTCGACTCTGACAGAAGATGGGGCTGATGCAACCTTAAGAGCTTTGGAGCTGGGGGCAGTGGATTTTATACCCAAACCCAAGTTGGGCGTTACGAGCGGAATCCGCGAATACGCTGAAATTATTCTGGAAAAAATCCGTGCGGCAGCAACGGTACGTGTCAAACCTCTCATCAAAAAACATCGCACTGAATTTACATCGGAACAAAAGCTCCATTCGAACACTAATTTGCAAAGCACGGAAAAAATTATTGCGATTGGTGCCTCTACCGGTGGAACTGAGGCGATCAAAGACTTACTGGTTCAATTGCCTTCTGCAGTTCCAGGAATTGTAATAACGCAACATATGCCCGCTGGGTTTACTCGTACTTATGCTGAACGGCTTAATAAAACTACGCGCCTGCATGTGGTGGAGGCAAAGGGTGGTGAGCGTATTCTACCGGGGCACGCATTCCTCGCACCGGGCGGGCATCATCTAATTGTCGAGCGCTCTGGTGCTGATTACAAAGTAAAACTATCTGATGCTGAACCAGTTCATCGGCACCGACCCGCTGTCGATGTAATGATGGAATCAGTTGCGCGGGTCGGAGGTAAAAATGTGATCGGTGTTTTATTAACGGGTATGGGTAAAGACGGTGCACGCGGCATGTTGGATATTCGCAGCCACGGAGGTTATACCTTTGCTCAGGATGAAGAGAGCTGCGTGGTATATGGAATGCCGAAAGAGGCTGTGCTGTGTGGTGGTGTTGAGCAGACGGTTGAACTGGACAAAATGGGAGCAGCGCTCTTGGCTAGAATCAAACAAATGGGTTCTGGAAATCGACTCTAAGTTATGGAGGTGTGTGATGAGCGAGCTGTTCGAAAAAATCTGTACTGCATGCCGCGCCGATGCGCCTGCACTGAGTGATGCAGAGATCAAAACGGTACTTGTGCAATTGCCAGCGTGGTCATTAGAGGTAGTTGATGGGGTAAATCATTTGACGCGAGTTTATCGTTTTGACAACTTTATGCAGGCCTTGGGGTTTACCCAAACGGTAGGGGAGTTGGCGGAGAAAAATAATCATCATCCCGCGTTACTAACTGAATGGGGGCGGGTGAAAGTCAGTTGGTGGACACACAAAATCAAAGGGCTACATGAAAACGATGCCATCATGGCTGCGAAAACCGAGCAGCTATTTGCTGCCCGTGTCAGTTCGTTGTCGTGATGGCAATCGCCATTAGGCGAGCAATACCGCCTTAGTAAAGGCGGTATTGCTCGGGGATTTGCTCAATAGATGAAATTGGCGGCGTCAGTTTGTGCAGAATGCCGTCGTGAATATCGTAAATCCAGCCGTGGATAGTTAATTCCTGGCCGCGCTCCCATGCGTTTTGCACGATGTTGCTGCGCGAAATGTTATCAACTTGCTGGATAACGTTGAGTTCGCATAAGCGGTCTACGCGCTGATCCTGATCACTCAGGCGATCGAGAACATTTTTGTTCGCGTAGTACACATCGCGAATGTTGCGCAGCCAGTAGTCGATCAAGCCCAGTTTTTGGTTATCCAGCGCCGCTCTTACACCGCCGCAACCATAGTGGCCGGTCACCATCACGTGTTTCACTTTCAAAAACTCCACCGCGTAATTCAATACCGTCATGCAATTCAGATCGGTGTGAATAACTACGTTGGCAATGTTGCGGTGCACAAAAATCTCACCGGGTGCGAGGTTGAGAATCTGGTTAGCAGGCACACGACTATCAGAGCAGCCAATCCACAGGTATTCCGGCGCTTGTTGCTTGGCCAGATTGGAAAAGAATTCGGGGTCATCCCGTTTAATGTCTTCTGCCCACTTCTGGTTGGCGGCAAATAAACTCTCTAAATCACTCATGACATATCTCCAGGCAAACACATATAGACATTATGTTGTACTTTTAAAGTGCGACATCAGAAGACGCAAAAATCAGGCCGCAGTATAGGGGAAAGCGGAAGCCGAGTGTTACATTGCGCCCTTACTGAAATGTAGTTAATCATGAATGTAGCTGGATTGGTGAAGGGCATAACAACGATGAAAACCGCAGTGCAAAATACCCTCTATTGGCACGATTACGAAACCTGGGGCGAAGTACCTGCGCTGGATAAGCCCTCGCAATTTGCGGGTGTCCGCACCGATGAAGACTTAAATATTATCGGCGAACCGCTGATGATTTACTGCAAACCTGCTGCGGATTTACTGCCCAAGCCAGAAGCCTGTTTGGTGACGGGTTTGGTACCGCAAGTAGCGGCCGAACGCGGTTTGCCCGAGTATCAATTTATCGCCGCGATCCACACCGAACTGTCGCGCCCCGGCACCTGCGGTGTGGGTTACAACTCCATTCGCTTCGACGATGAAGTGACGCGCTATACGCTTTATCGCAACTTTTATGATCCCTACGAGCGCGAGTGGCGCTATGGCAATTCACGCTGGGACATTATCGACATGGTGCGCATGACTCGCGCCCTGCGCCCTGAGGGTATTGAGTGGCCGAATTACGAGGACGGCACACCCTGTTTTAAATTGGAGATACTCAGCAAGGCCAACAACCTCAAACACGAAGCCGCGCACGATGCGCTTTCGGATGTCTATGCGACTATCGCGGTGGCCAAGCTCATCAAAACCCGCCAGCCCAAACTTTACGATTACGCCTATAAATTGCGCGATAAGCGTTTTGTCGCCAGTTTGATTGATATCGACAGCCATAAACCGCTGCTGCATATCTCCTCGCGCTTTTCCTCCCAAAATGGCAATGCGGCATTGGTATTGCCGCTGGCGATGCATCCAACTAACAAGAATTCAGTCATCGCATTTAATTTAGGTTCTGATCCGCAAGCGCTGCTGACCTTGCCGGTCGAGGAATTAAAACTGCGTCTGTTTACCCGCACCGAAGATTTGTCCGAGGGCGTCGAGCGGCTGGCACTCAAGGAAATCCATCTCAACAAAACCCCCATGCTGCTGCCAACCTCCATGCTGGACGATGCAACCGCAGAGCGATTGACGATTGATAAAACTCGCGCCGAGCAACATTGGCAAACGCTACGCAACCTCAGTTTGCAGGAGCAGCAACTACTCCAGCAAAAGCTGTTTCAGCTCTACAGTTCGCAGGAATTTGCCGACAAAACCGACCCGGAGCAGATGCTCTACAGCGGTTTTTTTGAAGATCACGACAAGCGCTTGATGGCTCAAGTGCGTAAGGCTGCGCCAGAAACCCTCGCCAATGGCGATTTTGATTTTCGCGATTCGCGTTTGCAGGAGCTGCTGTTTCGCTATCGCGCGCGCAATTTCCCCGATAGCTTGAGTGATAAAGAGCAACAGCGTTGGCAGGCATTTTGTCGCGCGCGCTTAAACGATAAAGCCGCTCAGGCAAGCTTGACCCTCGGTGAGTTTGAGCAGCGCTTACAGGTTTTAGCGGCAGATGAAAATATCACTGATCTACAACGAAATCTGCTAAAGCAACTGAGTGCTTATGCCGATAGGTTAAAACTGGCGTTTTGAATCTATACTCCTGAAGCGCGGCTTTTTTCAAAGCACATCAACCAACGACAAAAATACAGCGCTCTAGAACCCATAAAACTCAACATTAGGAGGTGCAATCCCCGTTTTTAGTAACAAGCTTCACCACAAAGGTCAGGTACAAAAAGGAAAGGATCTGGCCGGAACTTTAATAATTACTTTCCATTAATAACTATATTCCCGTCCGCTTGCGGAGGGGGCCACTCGGTTGGAGGTCAAACAATGTCAGCTCGCTGGTCTTTACGTAAAAAAATCAGTGCATCGGTCGCCGTATCCCTATTACTGGTCGGCTGTGCCGTTTCCTATCTCTCTTACTCCTCGGCCATCAAGGCGATGGAGGTCAATATTCACCGGCAAGTCGCCGGTATTTCTGCCACTTTTAGTAAATATGTTCACGACTGGTTTGCGCTCAAAGGCAAGGCACTGGAAGGTTTTCCTGCAAGCGCAACCGAGGAGAGCTACAACGCGCATCTCACTCAAGTGAAAGTATCGGCCGATGTGGATAACAGCTTTTTAGCCTTTGCCGATGGCAAGCTCTATAACGCCAATAATCTGGTGATGGCGGCGGGCAAT
Source organism: Cellvibrio chitinivorans (assembly GCF_035117775.1). Classification (NCBI taxonomy): domain Bacteria; kingdom Pseudomonadati; phylum Pseudomonadota; class Gammaproteobacteria; order Cellvibrionales; family Cellvibrionaceae; genus Cellvibrio; species Cellvibrio chitinivorans. The sequence goes on along the minus strand of NZ_JAYKKN010000003.1, from coordinate 124,555 downwards.
GACGATCCGCGCGTCTGGGGCTGGTATATAGCAGCGGCTAAAAACCCGCGTGAAACCTATATCGATATGCCTTCGGTTGCATCGGCGACCGGCAAAAATGTGGTGTCGCTCGGCCGCGCGGTGATCAATAGCGATGGCAGTATCAAGGCGATTCTCGGGATCGATGTGGTCATCGATAACATCGTCCAGCAGTTGCGCGACATCGACTTGCCGGGCAACGGCTATATGTTTATCGCCCGCGGCGACAAGGTATTTGCTCATGCGGATAGCAATCTGCTCAATAAGCCGTTATTGGATGTGTCGCCTGATTTAACCAAGGGCATGTTGGAGCAGCTGTTGCGCGCCAAAGAGGAACTGCATCTGATTGAGTTGAATGGCACGACTATGCAAATTTTTGCTGATGTCATTCCCGGCACCGATTTGACTTTGATTATGGTGCTGGAGCGCGAGCTATTGATCAGCCCGGTACAGTCGGATTTGATGGGGCAGTTGGCGGCGATTTTGGTCTTGCTGGTGACAACGCTGGTTGCACTCAACTGGTTTAACGGAGTGCTGCTCGGGCCGTTACATAATGTTTCCCAATCGCTATCGGATATTGCCTCGGGTGGGGGTGACTTATCGCGCCGCCTGCCAGTGACATCCAATGATGAAGTCGGTGTGTTGGCAGCCAACTTCAACTCCTTCGTTGAGCATATGAATGATCTGGTAAAGCACATTCGCGCTCAGGCGACTGACTTGCAAGATAACGCCCGCTCTATGGCGGATTCAGCGGTAAGCTCTGTGCGCGAGCTGGATGTTCAGCAGCAGCAAATCGGCATGGTGGTTCAGGCCATGAACGAGATGACCAATGCTACGCAGGAAATCGCGCATCACGCCGAACATACCGCCGATTCGGTACGCGAGTCGGTGGCGAGTGCGAGCGATGGCAAACAGCAGGTGGATAAAACCCGCGATTCTATTGTGGTGCTCGCCAATAAAGTTGAACAGGCGGGTACTGTGATTTCCACACTGAACAGCAATGCGCAAAATATCAGCGGCATTCTCGCGACTATTCAGGGGATCGCCGAGCAGACCAATTTGTTGGCACTTAATGCGGCGATTGAAGCTGCGCGTGCAGGCGAACAGGGCAGGGGTTTTGCGGTGGTGGCTGATGAAGTGAGAGTGTTGTCGCAGCGCACCCATGCTAGCACTGAAGAGATTCAGGCGATGATCGGCTCGCTGCAATCCACCGCGCAAAATGCCGTGGCGATTATGGAAGAGGGGCGCCGCTTGGCGACTGGCAGTGTAGACAACGCCGATCACGCATCCAGTTCCCTCGACAAAATCAACGCCGCAGTGGGGGCAATTAGCGGTATGGCGGTACAGATTGCGACGGCAGCGGAAGAGCAAAGTCACGTGGTGAAAGAGGTATTGAACAATATCAATTCCATTAAGCAGGTGGCGGATAACTCAGCCGCGGTAGCGCATCAGGGGGATGCCCGTGCGCAAAGTCTGCAGGATTTGGCGAGTGCGCTGAATGCCAAGGTGTCTACCTTCCGCCTCTAACCTTCACCAATTAACTCACATCACAAAAAGCAGCTTTTAGGGCTGCTTTTTGTTTTTTGCGTCAATGGTTTGCTTGTGCCTGAGAGATGTTTTCATTTAGCGCGAAAAGCCGCTATTTAAACCCGTCAAGTGTGGGAATTTGGTCTGCTTGCGAGTACAATTCCGCGCCCAAGTAGGTACTGGTCTGCGGCTTGTGCCGGCGAATTGTCAACGAGTAATAGCGGGAGCTTCCCATGTCATCTATCAAGAAAGTTGTGTTGGCCTATTCCGGCGGCCTCGACACCTCCGTAATCGTCAAATGGTTACAAGAAAACTACAACTGCGAAGTTATTACCTTCACCGCTGACATTGGTCAGGGCGAAGAAGTAGAGCCAGCGCGCGCCAAAGCCGAAGCGCTGGGTGTTAAGCAAATCTACATCGATGACCTGCGCGAAGAATTTGTTCGCGATTTCGTATTCCCCATGTTCCGCGCCAACACCATTTATGAAGGCGAATACCTGCTGGGTACTTCTATTGCTCGTCCGCTGATCGCCAAGCGTTTGATCGAAATCGCGAACGAAGTGGGCGCCGATGCTATCTCTCACGGTGCTACCGGTAAGGGTAACGACCAAGTGCGTTTCGAGCTGGGTGCTTATGCGCTCAAGCCAGGCATCAAAGTAATTGCTCCTTGGCGTGAGTGGGATCTAACTTCCCGCGAAACTCTGATGGCCTACTGTGAGCAACACAATATTCCGGTGGATTTCACCAAGAAGAAAAAATCTCCTTATTCTATGGATGCCAACCTGTTGCACATCTCTTACGAAGGCAAGGTTCTGGAGAATCCATGGACTGAAGCTGAAGAGGATATGTGGCGCTGGACTGTTGCTCCTGAAGCAGCACCAGACAAGGCTACCTATCTTGAACTGACTTATGAAAAAGGCGACATCGTTGCTATCGACGGCAAACCAATGTCACCTGCAACCGTACTGGCTTACCTGAATAAAGTGGGTGGTGAAAATGGTATCGGTCGTTTGGATATCGTTGAAAACCGCTACGTGGGCATGAAGTCACGCGGCTGTTACGAAACCCCCGGTGGCACCATCATGCTGCGTGCACACCGCGCGATTGAGTCAATCACTCTTGATCGCGAAGTGGCTCACTTGAAAGATAGCTTGATTCCGAAATACGCCGAGATGATCTACAACGGTTACTGGTGGAGCCCTGAGCGTCTGATGATGCAGGCGATGATCGATGAGTCACAAGTTCACGTAAATGGTGACGTGCGTGTGAAACTCTACAAAGGTTCTGTGCAAGTGGTTGGCCGCCGTTCAGCTGACAGCCTCTTCGATGAAAAAGTAGCTACCTTTGAAGATGATGCTGGTGCATACAACCAGAAGGATGCGGAAGGCTTTATCAAGCTGAACGCTCTGCGTATGCGCATCGCTGCCAACAAAGGCCGTACTCTCATCAAGTAAAGCACGTGGTTTAAAACATTGTGGCGCTCGTATCCACTTGCGGATGCGGGTTGCCAATTAATGACCTATTGTTTGTCTATTAACCAAAAGTGCTCTGTGCACGGTTAAAAGTGCATAAATAATTTGATAAATATCAATCCTGAACTGACTTGGGTGAGACAAATTACCTCTCATGAGGCAAAATGCCGCACCTAAAGTAGGGTTATAGGATTGTTATAAATTTACTCGTTTTGAATTTGCTTATTGAGTGTTCATAGGCGGGTTCAAAAGTGCCGTGTAGCTCAGGCGATCAATAGCGCTGACAGAGACAAAAGTTTTCATTTTTCTTTTAAGTAATAGGAAAGTCCTATGGGTAGTCATGCGACAGTAGCTGGAGATCCTCCAGTATACGACTTCGATATAGTGCGCAAATTCTCCATCATGACCATTGTCTGGGGCATAGTTGGGATGGGAATTGGGGTACTTATCGCTTCTCAATTGGTTTGGCCGGGTCTGAATGACCTGTTTCAACCTTACACCAGCTTCGGTCGTCTGCGCCCGTTGCACACTAATGCCGTAATCTTCGCGTTCGGCGGTTGTGCCTTGTTTGCTACTTCTTATTACGTAGTTCAACGTACCTGTCAGACATCTTTATTTGGTGGCTGGTTGGTTCCCTTTACTTTCTGGGGTTGGCAAGCAGTTATCGTATTGGCCGTGATTACTCTGCCTTTGGGCATGACCTCAGCAAAAGAATACGCTGAACTGGAGTGGCCAATCGATATCCTCTTGGCACTGGTTTGGATCTCTTACGCGGTTGTATTCTTCGGTACCATCGTTAAACGTCGCACTTCGCACATCTATGTTGCTAACTGGTTCTACGGTGGTTTTATCGTAACCGTCGCCGTTCTGCACATCGTTAACAGCGCCTTTGTTCCAGTTACTCTCACCAAATCTTATTCAGCTTACGCTGGAGCTGCCGATGCCATGGTGCAATGGTGGTACGGCCATAACGCTGTAGGTTTCTTCCTGACTGCAGGTTTTCTGGGGATGATGTATTACTTCGTTCCAAAGCAAGCCGGTCGCCCTGTTTATTCTTATCAGTTGTCGATTGTTCACTTCTGGGCGCTGATCTCTCTGTACATTTGGGCTGGTTCTCACCATTTGCACTACTCAGCATTGCCGGATTGGACTCAATCTTTGGGTATGGTGATGTCGCTGATCCTTCTGGCTCCTAGCTGGGGCGGTATGATCAATGGGATTATGACGCTCTCAGGTGCATGGCATAAGTTGCGCACCGACCCTACCTTGCGCTTCCTTGTAGTAGCTCTTTCTTTCTACGGTATGTCTACCTTTGAAGGCCCGATGATGGCAATCAAAAACGTAAACGCACTGTCGCACAACACTGACTGGACTGTTGGTCACGTTCACTCAGGTGCACTGGGCTGGGTTGCGATGATTTCTATCGGCGCTCTCTACCACATGCTGCCAAAACTGTTTAACCGCGAAGAAATGTTCAGCGTAAAACTGATCAACTTGCACTTCTGGTTGGCAACTGTAGGTACCGTACTTTATGTGGTGGCTATGTGGATCAACGGTATCGGCCAAGGTTTGATGTGGCGTGCATTCAACCCCGATGGTTCTCTGACTTACAGCTTCATTGAAACAGTTGTATTCAGCAAAGGCGGTTACATCATGCGTGCTATTGGTGGTGCCTTCTTCCTGACAGGCATGCTGATCATGGCATACAACACATATCGCACCGTAAAAGCAGCTGGTCCAGCTGTTGATACTGCTAATCAGCCTGCTCAGGCACCAGCTGTTTAAGGGGAATGCCGTGAAAGGTCATGAAATAGTAGAAAAAAATATTGGCTTGATGACTGTATTGATGGTTGTCGCTATCAGCTTTGGTGGTTTGGTAGAAATTGTTCCTCAATTCTTCCTGAAGCAAACTACCACCCCGATTGAAGGTTTGAAGCCTCTGAACGCTGTGCAATTGGAAGGCCGCGATATTTATATCCGCGAAGGTTGTCACGTGTGTCACACCCAGATGGTGCGTCCATTGCGTGCCGAAGTTGAGCGTTATGGTCACTACTCGGTAGCAGGTGAGTCGGTTTATGAACATCCATTCTTGTGGGGCTCAAAACGTACTGGTCCTGATCTGGCACGTGTAGGTGGTCGTTACTCGGATGACTGGCACAAAGTTCACTTGTTTAATCCTCGTATCGTAGTGCCTGAGTCAATCATGCCTGCTTACCCACACTTGTACGATCACAAGCTGGATGGCAAACACACTGAAGGCAAAATGCGCGCACTGGCTAAAGTAGGTGTTCCATACACTGAAGAAGACTTCGCCGGTGCCAAGCAAGCTGTACAAGGTGTAACAGAAATGGATGCATTGGTCGCTTACTTGCAAAACCTGGGCTTATTGCTCAAAGAGAAGCGCTAATGGATGCCGGTACAGTTGGCGCCATTTCTACCGTGTTGGTAACAATTGCGTTCTTCGGAGTTTGTTTTTGGGCCTTTTCACCCAGATTGAAAAAACGCTTTGAAGAGGATGCGAAATTACCCTTTGCGGATGATGAAAAAGAAACTGGACAAACCGCAAAGCAGCCAGAAAACAACCAGACAGATGATCGCAAGTGATCATCGATTAGGGGCGGATTTTATATATGAGTACTTTTTGGAGTCTTTGGATCATTATCCTGACAACCACCAATCTGGTGCTGTTGTTTTGGATTCTCATGGCTAACCGCAAAAAAGCGGTAATTGGTGAGGCAAGTAAGGAAGCACAAACAACCGGTCACGTGTATGACGGTATTGAAGAATATGACAATCCGCTGCCGCGCTGGTGGTTTTGGATGTTCATATTGACCTTTGTATTTTCGATTGGATATTTGGTTCTCTATCCTGGTATGGGGGCGTGGAAAGGTGCTGGCGGCTGGACTTCGGTAGGTGAGTTGCGTGGCGATCAGGAGAAAGCCCAAGCCGTTTATGCCGAGACCTATGGCGTCTACTCAAAAATGCCAATTGAAGATGTTGCCAAGAACCCGGATGCGCTCAAGATGGGCTTCCGCCTGTTCTCTAACAACTGTGCAATCTGCCACGGGGCTGACGGCGGTGGAAACCCAGGTTTCCCCAATCTGACAGATAAAGACTGGCTCTATGGCGGCACCCCTGAAAAAATTCTGGAAACCATTACCCATGGACGTAAAGCGGCGATGCCAGCTTGGGTCGGTGTGATTGGTGAAGAAGGAGTGGCTCAAGTAGCCGAATATGTGCTGCAACTTTCTGGCAGTGAGCACGATGCTGCTAAAGCAGAAGCTGGCTCCAAGTTGTTTGCTACAAATTGCGTTGTTTGCCATGCAGCTGACGGTAAAGGTAATCAGTTGGTGGGTGCACCAAATTTGACTGACAAAATCTGGCTGTATGGTGGTGAACCAGCCACTATCCGCCAAACCATCCGCGATGGTCGCAATGGTGTAATGCCAGCACAGCAAGAGCTGTTGAAGGAAGATCGCATCCATTTGTTGGCGGCTTATGTATATAGCCTGTCGCTGGAAGAAAATTAATCGTTAAACGAGTAATTTTCTCCCCAAGGAAGGCAGGCTCAGGCCTGCCTTTTTTTTCGCGCTCAATCTGCGTTGTAGATGGCTTAGCTTCCATCGCAGTAGCAAAGAGGTAATTCCCTTTGAGTGAACAGAAAGCACCAGATCAGTCGCCATCACCTAGTGAGACGAGTATTCGCTACGTTAGTCTTTACGAGGCGGATGAGAAAATCTACACCCGTCGCATCACCGGTTTTTATCAGCGTTTGCGCCGCTATACCGGTCTGCCGCTTATGCTTGGTTTCTTGCTGATGCCATGGCTTGTGATCGATGGCCGTCCCGCGATCCTGTTTGATCTTCCCGAGCGTAAATTTCATATCCTCTGGCTCACTTTTTGGCCGCAAGATGCTATGTATCTCGCGTGGTTACTTGTGATTGCAGCCTTTCTACTATTTACCGTTACTGTGCTAGTTGGTCGGGTCTGGTGTGGATTTACTTGCCCGCAAACTGTGTGGACACAGATGTTTATCTGGGCTGAGCACCTTTGCGAAGGTGATCGCAACAAACGCATAAAACTGGATGCCCAGCCGTGGAATATTGAGAAAATCTGGCGCAAGGGCGCAAAGCAATTTATTTGGATTGCGATCTCACTGGTGACTGCGATTACCTTTGTGGGCTATTTCACGCCAATTCGCGAATTAGTGGTGGGCTTTTTTACCTTTCATCTGGATTTGATTACGGCATTTTGGGTGCTGTTTTATGTGGCGGCGACCTACATGAATGCCGGCTTCATGCGTGAGCAATTCTGTAAGTACATCTGCCCTTATGCTCGTTTTCAGGCGGTGATGTATGACCATGACACCTTGACCGTGTCCTACAATAGCCTGCGCGGTGAGAAGCGTGGCCCGCGTAAATCTGGTGTGGATTACAAAGCACAAGGCATGGGTGACTGCATCGACTGCTCTTGGTGCGTGCAGGTATGTCCGGTGGATATTGATATCCGCGATGGATTACAAGCTGAATGTATCGACTGCGGTTTATGCGTTGATGCCTGTAATAGCGTGATGGATAAGATGGACTATCCTCGCGGCCTGATTAGTTTTACCACCGAAGATGCCATCCAAACCGGCAAAACCAAGGTGTTCCGTCCGCGCTTGCTGGGTTATGGCTTGATGTTGACGATTATGATTTCCCTGTTCATCTATTCCATCGCCACCCGTGTGCCTGTGGGCTTGGAGGCGCAACGCGACCGCGGCGTGCGTATGTATCGCGTGGTGGAGGATACAATTCAAAACGTCTACACCCTCAAAATCAGCAATATGGATCGCAGCACTCATATTTATGATGTCGAAGTAACCGGAGCTTATGAGTTTGATGTGCAGGGTTACAAAGCTGTCCCCGCAGTTGAAGGTGAAGTGCTGACAATTCCGGTGCGGGTGTCGGTCAAACAGTCGGAATTAAAGAGTAAAAAATCGGAAATTCAGTTCCGCGTTCGTGCGCGGGAAAATCCTGAGATTACAACAACAAATACCACTACTTTTATCGGTCCCTAGTATTGGTAATAGGGCGGGAATTGTTCTTAAGAATTGTTTTTAAGGTATTAGCATGAGCGTTTTACAGAAAGAGCTAAAAGACGAAACAACAGATGAAAGCCAAAAGCCTTGGTATCGCCAGTTTTGGTTCTGGTTTGTATTTAGTCCGCTGATTTACATCATGATTATGTGCAGTATCACTGTCACTATCGCTCTGAAAGGCGCAGACGATGTCATCATCGATAATTATTACAAAGAAGGGCGCATGATTAACCAAACGCTGGAGCAGGATAAGCGTGCGCAAGCCTTGGGGTTGAGCGGCAATTTGAGCTTTGATCGCACCACGGGTGAAGTGATGCTGGCGATTACCAATCCACCTGCCGACGCCAGCTTGATGCCAGAGCAAATGCTGTTGTTGATGGGGCATCCGGTTAAAGCGGCCAAAGATCAGCTCATCAGTCTGCGTGCGATTGCGCCCGGTCAGTATCGCGGTGAGTTGGTGGCTGAACCCGAATTTTCATGGTATCTGACGCTTTATCCTATCAGCGACATTGCCCAGCGTAATGATGCGCCCTGGACTCTGAGCGGCGACATTGATTTCCGCGCTTCGGAAAACACACTTCTGGCGCCGCGCGTTCAATAGTTAATGGCAAGTCAGTCTATTACCGGCGAATCTTTAGAGCAGGCTTGTTATCACTGCGGCCTGCCAGTTCCTCCCGCCAGTAATTATCCAGTCACCATTCAAGGCAAAGTGCACCGCATGTGTTGCCCCGGCTGTCAGGCGGTGGCAATGGCGATTGTCGATGGTGGCTTGGACAGTTTTTATCAATTCCGTACTACCAATAATGATCGTCCTGAATATGCCGGTCAGGCTTCGCAGCGTTGGGATATTTACGACCTTCCCGAAGTGCAATCCGAGTTTGTAATCCCATTTAGCGAGCAATTAAAACAAGCCAATCTTTTGCTGGAAGGCATTAGCTGCGCCGCTTGTAGCTGGTTGGTTGAAGCGCATCTTAAACAGAATCCGGCCATTCAGTCAGTCACGGTAAACCTCAGTACTCATCGCTGCGCTATTGTCTGGGATGGGCAATTTCCGCTCAGTGAGATTTTCCAATCCCTCGCCAGTATTGGCTATTTGCCGCGCCCCGCGACCGACGACCAACAGCAGCAGCTGATCAAAAAAGAGAATCGTATCGCTCTGTTTCGCATAGGTGTTGCGGGTTTTGGCACCATGCAGGCGATGATGGTGGCGGTGGGGATGTATACCGGCGCGACTGATTTCTGGCTGGATTTTCTACGCTGGTTGTCGATGCTGGTGGCAACGCCAGTGGTGTTTTTCTCTGCCTGGCCGTTTTTTCAGGCCGCGTGGCGCAGTATTCAAATGCGCCATTTGGTGATGGATGTGCCGGTCGCGTTAGCGATTGGTTTGGCCTATCTCGCCAGCGTTTGGGCGACAGTATCGGGGACGGGCGAGGTCTACTTTGAATCCGTCTCTATGTTTACCCTGTTTTTGCTGGTGGGGCGTTATGTGGAGCTGCGCGCGCGTCATCGCAACCGTTTGGCATTTGGTAATCTCGCGCAGCTCATGCCGCTCACTGCCTGTTGTCTACGAGAGGAAAATGGCTGCGAAGTTGAACGCTCCATCCCGATAAAAACCCTGCAGCTGGGCGACCTGATTCTGGTGAAAGCAGGCGAAACCTTTCCTTGCGATGGTCGAGTAGTGGCGGGGGAGAGTGAGGTGGTAGAAGCGCTGCTGACTGGTGAGTCCCGTCCGGTGCCCAAGCAGCTGGGCGATATGGTCATCGCTGGCACCTTGAACAATCACAGCCCGCTTAAGGTTGAGGTGACGGCTTTGGGGGCTGCAACTCAACTCTCGGCCATTGAGCGCTTGGCGACTCAGGCGGCAGATGAAAAGCCGCAACAGGTGCTGGCAGCAGATCGCATTGCCCGCTTTTTTATCGCCCGCTTACTAATTGTATGTACGGCAGTTTTTGCATTCTGGCTTTGGTATCGCCCTGATCATGCGCTCTGGGTAACGCTTTCAGTGTTGGTGGTCACTTGCCCTTGCGCTCTCGCACTTGCGATGCCAGCTGCCTTGTCGGCTGCGACTGCCAATCTGCGCAAACAGGGTTTTTTAGTTGCGCGTGGGCATGTGGTCGAAACCTTGCACTCTGTCACAAGGGTGATTTTTGATAAAACCGGCACCCTCACCAAAGGTAAGTTCGTAGTTGACCAAGTGCAGCCATTCGCCGGGGTTGATGTCAGTAGCGATCAGTTGCTCGGTTGGGCAGCGGCCTTGGAGTCTGGCTCCAATCACCCTTTGGCGGCGGCATTTCATCATTGGCAAGGCCGTGAGACAGCAACCAACATCAAACAAATTACCGCAGCGGGTGTCGAGGGCAACATTCAAGAATTGACTTATCGTTTGGGCACAGTTGAGTTTGTACTCGAATTATTGGGCGATCGGGCAAATGTGCCGGAGTTGCCAGATGCTCTACATACTTGGTTGTTATTGGCAAATGAGCAGCAGCCATTGGCGTGGATTGCGCTGGTTGATGAAGTTCGCCCCGATGCCGCCAGCCTGATCGAAAAGTTAAAGGCACGTGGTATCGCAGTTGAGCTACTCAGTGGTGATCAATCGGGCAGCGTTGCGCAGTTAGCGCAGCAGCTCGGCATAGATGATTATGTAGCCGGTGCGAAACCAAGCGACAAATTGTCGCATCTGAGCGAGCGCCAAGCCGCAGGTGATAAGGTGCTGATGATCGGTGACGGCATTAATGATGTGCCGGTATTGGCCGGTGCGGATGTGTCTGTCGCTATGGCATCGGCATCGGACTTGGCGCAAACCCGCGCCGACTCGGTACTGCTCAATGATCGCCTTGAGGTGATTGCTGAAGCTTTGGATATCGCCCAGCGCACCAAAGCGGTTATCGCTCAAAACCTGCGCTTTTCATTGATTTACAATCTTCTCGCCTTGCCTTTAGCAGCGGCTGGTATGATTCCACCTTGGCTGGCGGCGATTGGTATGACTGCCAGCTCGCTGATCGTTATTTTCAATGCGCTGCGTTTAACCAAGTGACCTAACGCCAGTAATTTAACCTGTGAGCTGTTCATGGAAAGCCTGTATTTTCTCGTTCCTTGCGCTCTAATCTTTATCGGTTTGGCGATCAAGGTGATGTTCTGGGCCATCAATAATGGCCAATACGACAACCTCGATACCGAGGCCCATCGCATTTTGTTTGATGCCGACAAAAAGCCGAGCAATCAAACTGCGCCAGAAGCATCTTCTACTCCAAACTCTGCATCAAACAACACTCCAGACGATAAGACTCCCTCAGTATGACAATCGATTGGCCAGCCCTTGCCGCGGCTTTTTTGCTCGGTATGTTTAGTAGCGCCCATTGCGTGGGTATGTGTGGCGGTATTATGGGGGCGCTTAGTATGGCGGTTCCGACCAATGCCAAAGCACGGCGCTGGTTAATTTTGCTGGGTTATAACCTCGGGCGAATTTTCAGTTATGCGGTGATGGGGGTTTTGGTTGGGCTATTTGCACACCAGATTACCGAATCGGGCGGTGCACAATGGCTGCGCTGGCTGGCGGGAGTACTACTGATTGCAATGGGTTTGTATCTGGCCAATTGGTGGCGCGGGTTGACCTATTTGGAAACTGCTGGTCGTTATCTTTGGGTGTATATACAACCTATAGGTAAGGCGCTCATGCCGGTAGATAACCTACCTAAGGCTATTGCGCTAGGGGGTATTTGGGGTTGGTTGCCGTGCGGGCTCGTGTATTCAGCTTTGGCTTATGCAATGGCACAAGGGCAAGCGCTCGGCGGAGGATTGATTATGCTCGCCTTTGGCTTGGGTACTTTACCTACGGTATTGGCGACCGGTTTTGCTGCCCAGCAACTTGCGCGCTTATTGCAACGTCGCCATATCCGCCGGAGCGTTGCGATGGTTGTGATTTTATTTGGTGTCTGGACCATTTGGGGCGGTGGACATGGCAGCCATCAGCATAATCATCACTCGATGGATCATTTAGAAATCGACCATTCGCAAATGAATCATTCAGAAATGGATCACTCGCACATAAATCATTCTGATATGAACCATTCAACTACAAACCATGCAGAAATGGATCACACCCAAATGCATAATCACAACTTGGATTCATCATCGAACGCGTCCGAATAAAAACTCTTAACAGTGTCGTGCTAGGCTAGCGAAATGCACCATGCTAAGGTGCACTGCTATTGGACTTGAAACTGATGGCATATTTTTGGGTCGAAATACATACAAAGCCTTATTTTGTTGTCAGTGGTGATTGAGATATCTCTATGATCAAAAACCAGCGGATTGGATTTTTTGGTGTCACGCATGTGTTATGGATTGCTGTTGCGGGATTTTTATCCTGTGCTGCCTATGGTGAAACGGTTGCTGAAACTACCGAAATAGATGCAAGCTGTGAAAGCTTTTCCGGCAAACGCATTAAAGTGGCTGACGCTAAAGAAACGCGCGTTGATTCCCATGCGTTTGATGATTTGCAAGGAAAACGTATTCGCAAAATTGAATTCACCAGCATGTCGGTGTTTGATAAAGACGACCCCGATGAAAATAACAGCCTCTATTTATTTCTAAATAAACTTCATATTAATACTCGCCCCGGCGTTGTACGTGCCCAATTATTATTTGAAGAAGGTGAGCAGCTGGAAGTCAAAAAAATTCAGGAGAGTGAGCGTATTTTGCGCGCGCGCCCTTATTTGACTAACGCCTATATAGTGCCGCTTACTGTGTGTGCCGAGCAGTTGGATATTATGGTGGTAACTCAGGATGCCTGGGCATTAGAGCCACAGTTTTCGGTAAGCAAAGAATCTGAGGGAACTAAATCCGGTTTTGCGATTGCCGATGGCAATATCTTGGGCTCGGGCAACAGTTTAACTATTGGTTACGAAGAAAATACTGAACGGAATATGATTCTTTACGAGTTCAGTAATCCGCATATTTTTAACTCGCAAATCGCAACCAAACTCTATTACGCCGATACCAGTGATGGCCGCGATACCTTGGTGGATATCTCCCATCCATTTTATTCGTTGGAGACGCCTTGGGCTGCCGGCTTCTATACGAAAGATGAAAGTTTGGAAGCTCCCATTCGCCACATGGATGAAGAAATTAATTCCTTCCGACATCAGACGATGTATAACGAAGTTTATTTCGGCGTAGCGACCGATATTCAATCGACGCATACCCAGCGTTGGTTGGCAGGTATTACCAACGAAGAAGATAACTTTTTTGCAACCGATGATACCTTGCAGTCGATTCCAACAGATCGCAAGGCTGTCTACCCCTGGATTGAATATCAATTTTTGGAAAATAGTTACGGTGTATTTAAAAACGTCAATCAAATTCAGCGCCCGGAAGATATAGCACTGGGGCGAAATATTCGCTTCCGAGTGGGTTTTGCTGGTACTCATTTTGATAATCCAGATGATGTGATTCGCTATATAGGCACTTACAGTCACGTAATTGACTTTGATCGTCAGCATATTTTTGAATCAACATTCCAAATAGATGGCCGTTATCATTCGGATGTTGAAGGTATCGACAGTAGCGTTGCTGGCATCAACCTTTCTTACAATTATTTTCAAGATGAAAAACGCCGCTGGTATATGGGGTTCCTTTATGAAGCTGGACAAGACCTTGCACAGTATGAAGAGTTGACTGTTGGCGATGTTACTGGCCTGCGTGGTTACCCTAGTGATTATCAGCGTGGTAATGAACGCTATGTGCTTACAATTGAACGCCGTTATTTTACCGATATACATATCTTCAATATTTTACGTGTTGGTGCCGTTATGTTTTTGGATGTCGGCAAAGCTTGGGGTATAGACCAGTATGGCGATAGCCCTTTGCTGAGTGACGTTGGATTTGGTTTGCGTTTTAGTTCCAGCAAAGTGCGCATCGGCAATGTGGTGCATGTCGATATTGCTGTGCCAACGTCCGAGCGCGATGCGCAGGGTGTTAGCGAATATCAGCTAACGGTCGGCGCAGCAAAGAAGTTTTAATCACTCTGTTTTATTTTTTACGTTATTGGTAGTACATCATTATGCGAATGCTTCACACCATGTTGCGGGTTGGTAACCTGCAAAAATCTCTCGACTTTTATACTCAAGTTTTGGGGATGACTTTATTGCGCCAACATGATTACCCCGAAGGAAAATTCACTCTGGCGTTTGTCGGTTATGGCGATGAAGAAAACAATACGGTGATTGAACTCACTTACAACTACGGTGTGGAGTCTTACGATCTTGGTAAAGGCTATGGTCACATCGCATTAGGTTGTGATGATGTTTATGCAACCTGCGAAAAAATTCGCGCGGCGGGTGGAAAAATTGTGCGTGAGCCTGGGCCTATGCTGCACGGCACAACTATTCTTGCCTTCGTGGAAGATCCAGATGGTTATAGAATCGAATTGCTTGGTGTTAAATAGCAATTAATGTTGAATTGCCACTTGGACTTGCTTCAAGTGGTGTGTTTTAAGAAATACTTAAGTTCTCCGCGTTTTAATTATCTCTTCATTACTGACCAAGCAGCTACTTATTGGCTAAGTAATTTATTATTGACTAAGCAACTGGTCGCGCTTTCATCATGATCACACGTCTTGAGCAACTTCAATTTGATAATCGCCTTGTGCGTGAATTGCCTTCCGATCCTGAACTGGAAAATTATCGCCGTCAGGTTGCGGGTGCAGTTTATTCGCGCGTGAATCCTACGCCGGTTAAAAATCCCCAGTTGGTCGCTGGTGCAGCAGAAGTTGCCGCGTTAATAGATTTGCCTGAATCCATTTTCACCCAAACTGAATTTGCGCAAGTATTTGCCGGTAATCAACTGCTGGAGGGAATGGAGCCGCACGCTTGTTGTTATGGTGGCCATCAATTTGGCAATTGGGCTGGGCAATTGGGTGATGGCCGCGCGATCAATCTTGGTGAAGTGCGCAATCACTATGGTCAGCATTGGACTTTACAGTTAAAAGGCGCTGGCCCAACTCCTTATTCGCGCACAGCGGATGGGCTTGCGGTGTTGCGCTCCTCTGTGCGCGAATTTTTATGCAGTGAAGCCATGTTTCATTTGCGCGTCCCTACAACACGCGCATTGAGTTTGGTCACGACTGGCGAGTGGGTTAGACGCGATATGTTTTATGACGGCAATCCGCAATTGGAAGCGGGTGCTGTTGTCTGTCGTGTTGCGCCGAGCTTTACCCGCTTCGGCAATTTTGAAGTTTTTTCTGCGCGTGGCGATATAGAAACGCTCAAAAAATTAGCCGACTTTACGATCCGCACCGACTTTCCTCATTTGTTGGAAAGTTCATCCGATGAAATTGATACAGACACCTATCTGCAATGGTTTATTGAAGTTTGCACTCGAACTGCACAATTAATGGCGCATTGGATGCGCGTGGGTTTTGTGCACGGCGTGATGAATACCGACAATATGTCGATCCTTGGGTTAACCATTGATTATGGACCCTACGGTTGGCTGGAAGGCTATGAACCCGATTGGACCCCCAATACCACTGACGCACAGGGGCGACGTTATCGCTATAGTACTCAGCCGCGTGTTGCACTGTGGAATCTTGCCCAGCTTGCCAATGCGATTTATCCGCTGATCAATGCCGTTGAACCTTTACAACAAGCATTAGAAATTTATCGCACCGAATATGAACGCTGCGCGCAGCGGGATATGGCGAATAAATTGGGCTTGAGCCAATTCGATCCAGCGCAAGATCAAGCGCTCACCGATGAGCTGTTAGAGGTGCTGCAAAGCGCAGAAATTGATATGACGATTTTTTATCGTCTGCTTGCGCGTTTGTCGCTCGATGACATCCATCAATACACAGATGCGCAATGGGTTGATATCGTGCGCCCAGCTTATTATCAGTCAGTCGATAACACTGCTGAAGCGAGTATGGCTAAATGGCTACGATCCTATGCGCAACGATTGCAGCAAGATTATGTGTTGACGGGCAATGATGATCAGCAGCGGCGCGCGCGTATGAATGCCGTCAATCCCAAATATGTGTTGCGCAATTACATGGCACAACAGGCGATTGATAAAGCGAGTGAAGGCGATAACTCCGAGGTTGAACGCTTGTTGCAGGTGCTGCGCAAACCCTATGACGAACAGCCAGAGTACGAAGAATATTTTGCCAAGCGCCCTGAGTGGGCGCGCCATAAAGCGGGCTGTTCAATGTTGTCTTGTAGCTCCTAGTGTTTTACATGGCTAGGCGCTTACATGATTAAGTATTTACATGAGTAAGAGAAAATTATGATTGGAAAACTGGCAGGTTTTATTCTGGGGCTTATTGTGGGCGGCCCCTTTGGTGCTATAGCTGGGGCGCTGCTCGGGCATTTTTTTGTGGATCGCAAACGCGCGCTCGCGCCCAAAATGTCCAGCGAACAATTGCATTCGATTCAGGCGAATTTTTTCACCACTGTATTTTTATTGCTTGGCCATTTGGCTAAAGCCGATGGCAGAGTCAGTGAAACAGAAATCCAACTCACTGAATCCTTGATGGCAAAAATGGGATTGATGCCCGATCACCGCCGCGAAGCTATTCGCTTATTCAAGCAGGGCGCTGCAGATGATTTTAATCTCGATGTAGTGATGGGAGAGTTTAAACGGCACTGTGGTAACAGCCCGAATCTGATCAATATGTTGTTGGTAAATTTGGTTAATTTGGCGATGTCCGACGGTGTATTGGATGAACAAGAGGCGCAGGTTCTGCGTCAGGTTGCTGAGCGCCTTGGCTTCTCCCGTTTTGCATTTGAGCAGCTGCTGCGTATGCTCAACGCACAACATGCGTTCAGACAAGGTCAGGGGTATGGACAAGGGCAGGGCAGCTATCAGTCTGCCGGCCAGCAAGTACCGCGCGCCGATGCGTTGGCTTTAGCTTACGAAGCTTTGGGTGTCGAAAAGACGGCTACCGATGCTGAGCTCAAAAAAGCCTATCGTAAATTAATGAGCGAATATCACCCCGATAAACTGATCGGGCAGGGTATGCCGGAAGATATGATTAAAGCAGCAACCGAACGCTCGCAGGAAATTCAGGCCGCTTACGATCTCATCAAAAAATCCCGCTAAATTTTGTCTGCGATACCAAGGATGGTGTTGTTGATTATCAAAAGTTACAGCTTTTTACCTTGCCTTATTTCTGTGCTAAATCCGCTTTTTCTGCACCAATTCGATAAAAAGTCTCCCCTGATTTCATAAAGTTGGCGCCAATAAATTGCCATGCCGATAAAAAATGTGTCGCGTAAAGCATTTTTGTAATGTTTTGTTGACAACGTTGTCCATTGGGGTGTAATTTCAAAGCGTCTTCTGTGTTGTCATATTAATTTAATAATAAAAATCTTGTGCCAAGCCAGAAAGATGATAGTGAAGACTGATTTTCCAAACTGAAAATCACTGTAGTTTTCATGGACTTTTCTTTATCAGGACATTGACTCCACCTTGTTTGTTGCAGGGTGTGCGGGTGTGTTTTTTCAATTTCAATTCTTAATTTTTTATTGGGTAATCACTCAGGGCGTCCTATTGCCTGAAGATTCGTATTGCCCCAAAAAACTGTTACGCAAGTCTTAATAGAAGTGGAGAAGTAAGCGAAAGGATGCAGGTTTACTGGATAAAAAAATGACATAGGGAGTTGGGGTTCAAGCAAATCGAAAGATTTGTCAGTGCAAGTCTGGGAGCCGTTTCGCTGTGGTTTTTTGCAGCAAACGCGAATTAAAAAACAAAAAATAGTCCGAGGAAAATTAATGAAATCCTTCAAACCTTTATCGCTTTTATCAAGTCTGGGTTTGCTGTCGATCACTGCATTAGCCAGTGTTCAGGCGCAGGCCTACAACTGTAGCAATGTTGCCGCTTATAAAACTGGCACATACAGCTCGGGTGCGATAGTGCAAAACGCTGGCAGCGCTTATTCGTGCACAGTGGGCGGATGGTGTTCGGTCGGCGGTCCTTACGAGCCGGGTGTAGGTTGGGCGTGGAATAATGCCTGGTCCAGCTTGGGCGCATGTGATGGCACAACTACCAGTTCAGCATCCAGCGTTTCTTCAGTTGCATCATCTGTGCAAAGTTCGATTGCATCATCTTCAGTGGCGTCATCTGTTGCAGGAGCAGGTTGTGATGGTGTTGCCGCTTGGGATAGCGCTGCCGTTTATACCGGCGGTGCGACTGTATCGCGCAATGGCAGTTTGTATAAAGCTAACTACTGGACTCAAGGCAACGCACCTGAAACCAGCAATGGTCCTTATGCTCACTGGACATTGATCAGTGCGTGCGGCGGCGTTGTGTCTTCCGCGTCGTCATCTTCCGTAGTTTCTTCAGTCGTAAGTAGCTCGGCGCCAAGCTCTGTGGTTTCAAGTTCCAGCTCAGTAATTAGCTCAGTAGCCAGTTCAGTTGTTTCCAGTTCAGTGCCTAGCTCGGTAGCATCAAGCTCAAGTTCATCTGTTGCCAGTTCTGTTAGTTCAAGCAGCAGCTCTGTTCCACAGCTGGGTGGCAAAAAGGTTGTGGGTTATTTCGCTGAGTGGGGCATTTATGGCCGCAACTATCATGTGAAAAATATTCAGACTAGTGGCTCTGCTGCACAGTTGACTCACATTCTGTACTCATTCGGTAACGTTCAAAACGGTAAGTGCACCATTGGCGATTCTTATGCTGCTTATGACAAAGCCTATGATGCAGCTGGCAGCGTAGACGGTATTGCCGATACTTGGGATCAACCTCTGCGCGGTAACTTCAATCAATTGCGTAAGCTGAAAGCTATGAACCCCGGCCTGAAAGTCATCTGGTCTTTTGGTGGCTGGACTTGGTCTGAAGGCTTCCCGCAAGCAGCGCAAAATCCAACTGCATTTGCCAACTCTTGTTATGACTTGGTGAAAGATGCGCGTTGGGCTGATGTGTTTGATGGTATTGATATCGACTGGGAATATCCGAACGAGTGTGGCTTGAAGTGTGATACCACCAGTGGCTTCTCTGGTTACAAAAATCTGATGCAAGCACTGCGTGCCCGCTTCGGTAGCGACCTGTTAATCACCTCTGCGATTGGTGCTGGTACAGCAAAAATCAATGCGGCTGATTACGCTGGTGCAGCGCAATACATCGACTTCTACATGCCAATGACCTATGACTTCTTCGGTGCCTGGGATAAAACTGGTCCAACCGCGCCACACTCAGCTCTGTATGAGTATGCCGGTATTCCGATTGCAGGTTATCAGTCTGACAATGCCATCCAATTGTTGAAATCAAAAGGCATCCCGACCAGCAAAATTTTGTTGGGTGTTGGCTTCTACGGTCGCGGTTGGACTGGTGTAACTCAAGCTGCGCCAGGCGGTTCAGCAACCGGTGCTGCAACAGGTACTTATGAAGCAGGTATTGATGACTACAAAGTGTTGAAAGCCAAATGCCCTGCTACTGGCACAGTGGGTGGTACTGCTTACGCTTTCTGTGGCAACAACTGGTGGAGCTACGACACCCCGCAAACCATGACTGGAAAAATGGATTACGTTCATCAACAAGGTTTGGCCGGTACTTTCTTCTGGGAGTTGAGCGGCGATACCAGCGATGGTGAATTGATTCGTGTAATTGGCAACTCAATGCGTTAATTCGCGCGCGTTGTTTAAAACAAGAAATCCGGCAGTCGCACGATTGCCGGATTTTTTTATAAAAGCACAAATTACAGGCATAAAAAAACCGGATACGTTTTTCACTGCATCCGGTTTTTTTATTAAGTTAACTTCCGAAAAAATTATTCGTGGTTCAGCACCATTACATCGGTATCAACCGCGGCGATCAAACGCTCGGAGGTGTTACCGCGACGGGTTTTGGTCATGCCGTTTTGACCGAGGGTTCCCATCACAATCAAATCGGCGCCGATTTTTTCTGCCAGAGCAGAAACTACATCGGAGGTATAGCCGTTTTCAACATGGATTTTATCGTTCGGCAAACCGCTGATTGCAACCAGTTTGGCGCGGTCAGGGTAGGTCATGGAATCCAAATAACCGTTGATGACGTGCAGGTCTGCACCGTAGGTATCAGCATAGAATTTTGCTGCAGTCATGATTTTTTTGTTCAGCTCGATTTGTACATCGCGCTGCGCCTGAACGTTGATTGCGGCCAAAATCACTTTGCGTTGAGCTTTTGCGCCCGGGCGAATCAATACCACTGGGCAGTAAGCGCCTTTTAACAGTTCCCACTTGGATTCGGTGAAGAAGAAGCGGCTGTTGTTGGTGCTGGCGTGAACTGGCAGATAAATCAGGTCCGCATCAAAACGTTTGGCTGATTCCATAATGGATTTTTGCCATTCAGAAGACCAGGAAACTTCCATTGTGTATTCGATGCCAGCGTTAGCCAGTGGAGATTTTACGTTTTGTTCAAACCAGGTCAGATCGCGGAATAAGTGATCGTTCACTGAACGGGTATCTACCGCATCGCCATCAACCGCCACAAAGGCGTGAACTTTGGGTTTTGGACCTTGCATCAAAGAAGAAACGATAATGGCGCGTTCAAGTGCGATGTGGTGGGTATCGTTGGGGTCGACAACAACGAACAGCTTTTGTGACTTGGTCATACTGGCTCCTACTGGTTCCCTAAAAAGAGTGGGTTGTTATTTTCTGGACGGGGCTAGCATAACAACCCCGTTATGGTTTTTACAGCGCGAAAACCCCTGCTGCTGAGGCTTAGGAATGAAATAAGTTTGATATAGATTAAACTGTACGCCGTTTTTACAGTACAACTGAGATAAGACTATGAAATTGCTTGAAAATTACCCAATCAACGAACTGGCGGTTGGCCAGTCTGCGAGCTACAGCAAAACCCTGACTGAGCAGGATGTCATCCTGTTTGCGGCCTGCTCGGGCGATGTAAACCCCGTGCATCTGGATAAAGAATACGCCGCGACCACTCCTTTTGGTGAGCCTATCGGACACGGTATGTGGACAGGTGCGCTGGTGTCGGCAGCGATTGCTACGCGACTGCCTGGGCCTGGTTCTGTGTATCGCAGTCAAAGCCTCAGCTTTAAGCATCCGGTAAAAATTGGCGATACAGTGACTGTGACCCTGGCCATCACCGAAATTAAAGAAAGGGTAAAGCTGGTCGCCTTGGATTGTGAGGCACACAATCAAGATGGCAAATTAATTGCTAAAGGAGTTGCCGAGGTAATTGCCCCAGCAGAGAAATTGAATCTGCCTGCGGGAGTGTTGCCGACGATTTCTTTGGGCGGCTGAGTGTTGTGTTTGCATGAGATGTTTTCGAGCGCTGATTTTACTGGTCGTGTTGGCCGCGAGCCATCAGCTCCACGCAGAGGACAAAACCGCAGGGGATAAAACCTCTGGAGGGCTTCCTGGAATCTCGCCTTTGGTGATTTTCGTGCCGCCAACTGTGCTGGACGCCTTGAAAACGTTTCTGCGTCCGAATGAATCCCTCGACAGTTTTGATGATTACGCCCGCGCCGGAAATTACCGCGATCTCACCGATTACTTGCTATTGCGGCGCGCTCTGGCGCTGGGTGGAAATCGTCTTCCTATTCATATAGAGCCCTGGATTGATGTCAGTTACGACCGGTTGGTGTTGCGCTTGCGCGCGGGGCAGGCAGCGGTGTTCAGCAACGGCATCTGGCGTGAGGATTTCCCGGAAACCGATAGCCAACTCCGCGTGTCATCGCCTTTGATGGAGTTTGGTGGCTTGGAGGCGGGGCTGTATATGAGCCCGGACAACCCTCATTTACATACCACTAAAACACTGGCTGATGTGCGCAAGCTCACGGCGGTTTCCAGCACACAGTGGCGCCCCGATTGGGATGCCTTGCAGCAGCTAGGATTGGCGGGGGTTTACGACAACGTCTATTGGGAAAGTATGGTTAAGATGGTGCGTAGCCAGCGAGTGGATTTTATGCTGAGTGGCTTTTCCCGGTTACCAGATTTGAGCTATCAGGCAATGGGAATAACACTGGTGCCGGTTCCGGGGCTAAAGATTAAGCTGGCGGGTAGCCGCGGTTGGGTGGTGAGCCTTGTGAATCCACAGGGGGAAACTGCGCATCAGGTGATTGAGAAAGGTTTGGCGATATTGCGCGAGCAAGGTGTGATTGCGCGCGCGTATCGCGGTGCGGGGGCGATCAATGATCGTGTTGCGCAGTGGAAGGTGTTGAATTCGGAAATGACCATTCCACCGCGCAATAATTAAGGGAATGCGTTTCCCCCGCATGATTACTGAATATGCGTACGTTGCTAGTGGATTACTTTTTTATTGGCCTTGAATAGCTCTACAGATTTTTCAGCAAAATAGGTGTTACTACTGACCAAATCCCACCCATGTCCTTCTGATTGGATAATTCGCACAGGGATATTGAGTTTTTTCTTCTCAGCTAATTTCTTAAAGTCTTCTGCTTGTTCTTTTGGGATTATATTGTCTCTGTCGCCATGAAATATGAGTAATGGAATCTTGATCTCCTCTGCACGATGATAAGGTGAAATAGACTCAACAAATTTCTTACCTTGTTGCTTGGCGCCAATCACATCCTGCCAAAATTCATAAGCGAACCAGCGTTCTTCTTTTTTGTAATGTTTTAGCTGTTCGTTCAAATCCAGTGGTGCTGCTGCTGAAACTGCAGCGCTGTATAAATCTGGATATTTAATTGCACTCATGATTGCTGCATAGCCACCATAACTGAAACCCAGAATATAAACCTGTGACGGATCCACTTTGTTTTCTTTGATCAAAGCGCCAACGCCATCGGCTATATCGGAGAGCATTAAGTCTGCTATTTGCTGTTTTCCCGCAAGCAGATGTTGTACGCCATAACCGGTAGAGCCCCTGAAGTTAGGTTCTAACACTGCATAGCCGCGAGTAGAAAAATATTGCATATGACCATCATAACCATAATAACTACGTGAGAAAGGTCCTCCGTGAGGCATTACGATCAATGGCCACTTTGAACTGGTTGCTTTAGCCGGTGGTGTGAGGTACGACGTAATATTCGTCCCATCTTGTGTTTTGTATTTATAGATTTCCGTATCCTTCATATGCGCAGGGCTTAAAATGGAGGAGTAATCGGTTTGAACAATTGTTTTATTTTTGATGGTATCAAAAACAATAATCTTACCTTTGGTTTTGGCATCGCTGCTGATAACCAATAATTTGTCTGCACTTTCATTCCAGTCATAAATCTGGTTGGTTTGATCTGGGTAGGTTTTATCCAGAGATTGTTGATATCGTTTGAAGCGCTCATCCAACCACACGGTTTTGCGTTTGTCTGCGTTGTAGCTAAAACCTACCAGTTTCCTATTTTTGTGGTCGTAATAAAGTGATGCTCTTTCATCGGGGCTACCGACATCGTAAACCGGGTCACTGCCAATAACTTCTTTTGCATTGGTGACATAGTTGTATTTTACCAACTGATATCGATCGCCCGAGGTTTTTTCGGAAAGATACATTGTATCTTTGTCGTAGCCAATTTCGTGCACCACAACCGAACGATTTAAGTAGGATTTTGCATCATAATTCAATTGGTAACTGTGGTTAGCAATATCGATGCTCGCTAGTTCCAGATTGTTCTGCTCGCCTGCCAAACGATAAAATGAATGCTGCTCTTTTTTCACTTTTTCAACCAGAATCACTTTTCCATCTCGGTCGGTATAAAGGCCATCTGCTTTTAATTTTTTTGCCTCATATAAGTCGGTTTTCTCGCCTGTGTAGATGTTGATTTTATGCACATTGGCATGCCCGTCACTATTGTAGGAAAGAAACAATACGTCCTCTTCGTTACCACGAGGGCGTTTAAGTAGCGACCAATAGCGAAGATTCTTCACAAAGGAAATATAACCTTTGACTTTATCTGCATCGTAGATGTTGCTCAGCAGAACGCGCAGGTCAGCACCATCCTGATTGACGGAATAAATGACTCCACCCACACCAAATACTAAGCGGCTATTGCTGATCCAGGTTAATTGTTCGGGCACGTTTTTGCTGACGGCAAACTCATGTACCTCTACGAATTTTTCCAAGTCAGTAATTACGATGTTGTAGGTTTGTGTGTACTTGCGAATAAATGCAAGTTGCTTTCCATCGGGAGATATACGGTAGCTAAACTCGGTGTTTTCTTTGAAGAAGTTTTCAGCGGGGATTTGTGCTGGATCGGTAATGCCTTCCAATGCTTGTGCTGGGGAAAAAAGACTGGTGCAGCAATAAAGTATAAAAAGAAAAACGTATTTCAACCTTGTCATAAGCGCTCCTGATGGAATTTTATTGTAAGAGAATATGTGCTGCTGATTTGCCTAATGTCTTCAGATGGATCGTATTTTAGATTGGTTCGGGTTTCGTTATTGTCTTTGCCGATTAGGGCAAACATTTTGTCGCGAACCATATAAACGGCAATCTCGGAACCAAAAGGAAAATCTTCGACCGCCGGGTTTATT
Organism: Cellvibrio chitinivorans; assembly: GCF_035117775.1. NCBI lineage: Bacteria > Pseudomonadati > Pseudomonadota > Gammaproteobacteria > Cellvibrionales > Cellvibrionaceae > Cellvibrio > Cellvibrio chitinivorans. The sequence goes on along the minus strand of NZ_JAYKKN010000003.1, from coordinate 100,034 downwards.
GAGTAGGTATTTTTTTAAATCAAACGCCATGTGTTTACCGATTAAGGGAAACTATTTATCCAGAGTGGCTTAGTCACTCCGTTTCTTCATCGACATATTCATCCTCTGCCATCCAACCACCTAACTGCTTCCAGCGATTGACGATCAGGCAAAACAGATCCGCCGTTTTCTCTGCGTCGTAAGCGGCTGAGTGGGCAGCGCTGTTGCTAAACTCCAAACCTGCAACCTGACAGGCTTTGGCGAGCACGGTTTGGCCGTAAGCGAGACCAGCGAGAGTGGCGGTGTCGAATACCGAGAACGGATGAAATGGGCTGCGCTTGATGTTGCAGCGCTCAATTACCGCATTCACGAAGTTCAAATCGAAATGCGCGTTGTGCCCAACGATCACGGCGCGGGTGCAGCCATTTTCTTTGACGGCGCGGCGCACGGCGCTGAGCAAGTCAGTCATCACCATCAATTCCGGCTCGGCCATACGCTCAGGGCAGTCGAGGTCGATGCCAGTAAAATCCAGCGCAGCCTGTTCAATATTGGCGCCTTCAAAGGGTTCGACATGAAACGCAAAGGTTTCGTGGCGATGCAGATTGCCTTCCTGATCCATGCGGATAGTTACGGCGGCGATTTCCAGCAGTGCGTCGGTTTGCGCTTTGAAACCGCCGGTTTCGACATCGACAATCACGGGCAAAAAGCCGCGAAAGCGTTGCGCCATGGGGGAGTCTGGGTCGCGGGTATTCTCGGGTGGATTCACAATCTGGCCTTAAGCAGTTTTTAACTGCCAGCGTAGAGTTTCACCAGCGCGCAGTGGCACCAGCGGTTGATCGCCCAAACTCAATGTGTCGGGCACTTGCCAATCCTGTTTGACCAGCGTGATGGTATCGGAATTGCGCGGCAAACCGTAGAAGTCTGCGCCAAAGTGACTGGCGAAACCTTCGAGTTTGTCGAGCGCGCCAGCATCTTCAAAGGCTTCTGCGTATAGCTCGATAGCCGCATAAGCTGTGTAGCTACCCGCGCAGCCGCAGGCAGCTTCTTTTTTGTCCTTGGTGTGCGGTGCTGAATCGGTTCCCAAAAAGAATTTCGGGCTGCCGCTGGTAGCGGCTTTGATTAGCGCTTGTTGGTGAGTGCCGCGCTTTAAAATCGGCAAGCAGTAATAGTGCGGGCGAATACCGCCGGCCAGCATATGGTTGCGGTTGTACAACAGGTGATGCGCAGTGATAGTCGCGCCTACATTAGCAGGTGCGTCAGCGACAAACTGTGCGGCATCGGCAGTGGTGATGTGTTCTAAAACCATCTTCAGGGATGGGAAGTTTTTCACTACTTCCGTCAAAGTGCGGTCGATAAACACTTTTTCGCGGTCGAAAATATCAATCGCAGAATCAGTCACTTCACCGTGCAACAAAAAGTGCATACCGGCTTTTTGCATGGCTTCCAGCACGGGATAGATCTTTTTCAGGTCAGTCACGCCTGACGCCGAGTTAGTGGTGGCGCCCGCTGGGTAGAGCTTACAGGCGGTGACACCAGCAGCCTTGGCGATGGCGATTTCAGCCGGATCGGTATTGTCGGTGAGGTAGAGTACCATCAAGGGCTCAAATTGGCTGCCCGCCGGGCGTGCCGCCAGAATGCGTTCTTTGTACGCCAGCGCCTGCTCGGTATTCATCACTGGCGGTACCAGATTGGGCATAACAATTGCTCGTGAGAACTGTTGCGCGGCATCCCCTACGGTGCGGGCAAGTGAAGCGCCATCGCGCAGGTGAATGTGCCAATCGTCGGGGCGGGTAAGCGTAAGTTGCTGGGTCATGGGGCGGATGAGTCCGTAAATTCTGTGGGCGTAAAACGGTTGTGTAGGTAATGAGAAACTGCCAAAAGTCGTCGCATCCTACCAAAAAACGGCTCTTGTTCGCAGCCTTAATTCCGTAAGAGTAGGTGTTCTGTTGTTGTTCTGGTGTTGTTCTCTAGGTAGATTCACTCAATGGGGGCACCGGCAAGCGCGCGTTTGACTGGTTATACTTATTAAACATTTATTTTAGGTGTCTGGTTTTCCTGATTGGAATTATCTATGCGTTCGGCTTTTATTCGCTTTTACATGTCATCGCTATTATTGGCGACTTGGTTGTGTGCTTCAGCTTCGGCGGGTGCGCAAACCTATGCTGCCGGTTTTAGCGATGCGCAGTGGACGACAAAATCCGGCGCCTTTGCCTGTAGTCTGAACCATCAAATCCCCGGTTTTGGTCAAGCGCAGTTTGTGCGCAATACCGGCAGCGGAGAATTTTTGGAGTTGCGATCAACCGGCAGGGCGATTTTGACTGATAGTGTAAAAATCGAAGCTGTCCCGCCGGTTTGGCGTAACGAAGCTGGTGTTAGTCAGTTGGGCGAAATCAAAGTCGCCTCTGGTCAGTCATTGCGTATCCCCATCGCGCAGCTTGCTCGTATTCGCGCAACTCTGGAGCAGGGATCCAGTGTGGTATTTAGTGGTACGGCGTCTGGTGTAAATGGCCAACGTCCGCGGGTCACGCTTGAGGCGCGTAATTTCAATGCCGCCTATGACAAATACCAAGCCTGTGTCGGCGCATTGATTCCTTATACCTTTAATCAAATCGCGCGCACCCGGATCAACTATGCGCCCGATGCCAATCAACTGAGCGATGCCACCAAGCGTCAGCTCGATAAAATCATTCGCTATACCAAAGCTGACCCAAAGGTGTTGGGCATTTTGGTCGATGCCCACAGTGATGCTTTGGCTGCGCCGGAAGAGGCTGAGGCTGCATCGCAACAGCAGGCTGAATTGGTAACGGCTTATCTGGTTAGTAAGGGCTTGAGTGAAGAGAAGATTAAAACCCGCTGGCATGGCGATAAATTTCCCATCGCCAACAATCAAAACAAGGCGGGGCAAGCTAAAAATCGCCGCATTACAGTGCGTATGGAAAATGAAGCCACACGCAATCAAATGGAGCAGAAAATCGCGGCATTTGTAGCGGCAGAAGAAAAGGCAGCAGCCAAGAAAGCAGCTGAAGCGAAAGCGGCCGAAGAAAAAGCTGGGCAACAAGTCGCGCAGGAATCCATAGCTCCTCCTGCGTTGCCGGTAAGCCTGCAACAGTTGGAGCAATTAGTTGAACAGCAGGATATTACCAACGGTTGGCAACCGCTTTCCCGCTAAGAGTTTATTCCTTGCTCGCTAAGCTTTTATCCCGCGCGTGCTAAGCTTTATTCCCCAGAGTTAGCTGCTATTTGCATTTTTTACGCACAATTTCCTGATGATTCTTAACCCGGAATTTACGGCTGGATTGGAATTTTTTCCCCATCGATAAGTCTGAAGTTGCGAACCGCGATCAATTAGTCCACGTATTGCAACCGTCTAATTGGCCGTCGTAATCATCTGAGGAGCGTTATATGTATAAAGTGACTGCCAAACGGGCGAGTCTTGTTGCCAGAGTTACCCTAGTCATAGTTAGCCTGATCGTTTTGCCATTAACCAGCTCAGCAGCGGAGCTGCCAGATTTTACTCAACTCATTGAACAACATTCTCCGGCGGTGGTGAAAATCACTGCGGTATCCAAAGGTGCGGTCAGCCAAGCACCACAAGAATTGCCGCCCAATATGCAGGGTTTGCCAGATATTTTCCGCGAGCTGCTTGAGCGCCGCCAAATGCCACGCGACAGAGGCTCGCTCGGTTCAGGTTTTATCATTTCCAGCGATGGTTATGTGTTGACCAATAACCATGTGGTTGATCGCATGGATACCATCACCGTTATCCTCAATGATCAGCGCGAATACACGGCTAAATTAATCGGCAGTGATGAGCGCTCGGATTTGGCGTTGTTAAAAGTCGAGGCGAAAAATCTGCCTACGCTGACCCTTGCGAAAGATGAAACCTTAAAAGTCGGGCAGTGGGTAGTCGCGATTGGCTCGCCCTTTGGTCTGGATTACTCCGCGACTGCCGGTATCGTCAGTGCTATTGGCCGCAGCATTCCTTCTGCCGCCAATGAAAGTACCTATGTTCCTTTTATCCAAACCGACGTAGCCATCAACCCCGGTAACTCGGGTGGCCCGCTCTTTAATATGGATGGTGAAGTAGTTGGTATCAATTCGCAGATCTATTCGCCCAGCGGTGGTTCAGTTGGACTTTCCTTTGCGATTCCTTCCTCGCTCGCGCTGGATGTAGTGGCGCAATTAAAAGACAAGGGTCGAGTTGATCGCGGCTGGTTGGGAGTGATGATTCAGGATGTGGATAAAAACCTCGCCAGTTCACTCGGTATGGATAAGCCTATGGGGGCGCTAATTAGTGAAGTGGATGGCGAAGGCCCTGCGGCGAAATCTGGCTTGAAAGCGGGTGATCTGATTATCAAATTCAACGGTAGCGATGTTCATACCTCCAGCGATTTACCCTACTTGGTTGGTCGTACACCGCCAAAATCCAAGGTGCCAGTAGTCATCATGCGCAAAGGCAAAGAGCAGAAATTGAATGTGACTGTGGGAATTTTGCCGGTATCGCCAGCAGAAGCTGCCGCTCGCCCAGCAGCGACACCCAATGAAAATTCAGTTGATGCACTGGGTATTGTGGTTACTCCGTTAGAGCAAACCCGTCGCGGCGGTGCCGATGCAGGTGTGCTGGTACGCGAAGTAAAACCCAATAGCCCTGCGGCAGAGGCCGGAATTCAAGCGGGCGATGTGATTACCCAATTGGCGTTTACCGATATTAAATCGCCAGCGGACTACGAAAAAATCGTTAAACGTTTGCCGAAAAACGAGCCTCATGCGATCCGCTTTTATAGCGATGGCCGCCCGGTATTCCGCTCGATAGTGATCAAATAGTTGTTATATGGATGGAGATTTAATGAGAAAACGCTGGTCAATTGGCCAGCGTTTTTTGCTTGTGGGTGGTTGTTGGGAGGTGGTTTTTAGACTTTTGAGGCACATGGCACCTAGTATGCAAATAGGCTAGAATGCCGCCCAATCTTTTCGCCCCCCATTTCAGGGGACATACTCCAACTTTATAAAGTAGTTAAGCATCTGTGACTGACCTTAGCCATATCCGCAACTTTTCTATCATCGCCCACATTGACCACGGTAAATCCACCATCGCCGACCGCTTTATTCAGATGTGCGGCGGCCTGAGTGACCGTGAAATGGAAGCGCAAGTGCTTGATTCCATGGACTTGGAGCGTGAGCGCGGCATTACCATCAAGGCTCACAGCGTGACCTTGTACTACAAAGCGCGCGATGGCAAAACCTATCAACTCAACTTTATTGATACCCCCGGTCACGTGGACTTCACCTATGAAGTGTCCCGTTCTCTGGCAGCCTGTGAAGGTGCGCTGCTGGTAGTAGATGCCGGGCAGGGCGTAGAGGCTCAGTCAGTTGCCAACTGCTATACCGCTATTGAGCAAGGGCTGGAAGTAATCCCGGTTCTGAACAAAATGGACTTGCCGCAAGCCGAGCCAGAACGTGTCGCACAAGAGATTGAAGATATCATTGGTATTGATGCTACCGAAGCCGTGCGCTGTTCAGCTAAATCCGGTATGGGTATGGAAGATGTGCTGGAAGAGTTGGTGCGTTTGGTTCCTGCACCTGTGGGTGATGTGGATGCGCCACTGCAGGCACTGATTATCGACTCCTGGTTCGATAACTATCTTGGCGTTGTGTCGCTGGTGCGCGTAAAGCAGGGCACCCTGCGCCTGAAAGACAAAATCATCACCAAAACCATCGGCAAAGCACATATTGTCGATGGTGTGGGCGTATTCAGCCCCAAACCCACCCAATTGAAAGAACTCAAAGCCGGTGAAGTGGGCTTTGTGGTTGCCGGTATCAAAGACATTCTCGGCGCCCCTGTGGGCGATACTATCACCCATGCCCAAACCCCCGAAGTTGAAGCGCTGGCTGGTTTCCAGAAGATAAAGCCGCAGGTTTACGCCGGTATGTTCCCGATCAGCTCGGACGACTTTGAAGATTTCCGCGAAGCGCTGGCGAAGCTGACCCTGAACGACGCCTCGCTGTTCTACGAACCTGAAAGCTCCGATGCTTTGGGCTTTGGCTTCCGTGTTGGCTTCCTCGGCATGTTGCACATGGAGATCATTCAGGAGCGTCTAGAGCGCGAATACGATCTCGATTTGATCACTACTGCACCAACCGTAGTGTTTGAAGTGGTCAAGCGCGGTGGCGAAGTTATCTACGTTGATAACCCATCCAAATTGCCTGATCCGGGTTCTATCGAAGAAATGCGTGAGCCAATCGTAGAAGCCAATATTCTGGTGCCGCAAGAGCATTTGGGGAACGTAATTACCCTGTGTATCGAAAAGCGCGGCGTGCAGAAAGATCTGCAATTTACCGGCTCTCAAGTATCGGTGAAATACGAATTGCCGATGAACGAAGTGGTTACCGATTTCTTTGATCGATTGAAGTCAGTGAGCCGTGGTTTTGCCTCGCTCGACTACAGCTTTGTACGTTTTCAAGCAGCTAATTTGGTGCGTTTGGATGTATTGATCAACAGCGAAAAAGTGGATGCCTTGGCGATCATTGTGCATCGCGATAAATCCCACAGCATGGGCCGCTCGCTTACCGAGAAGATGAAAGAGTTGATTCCGCGTCAGATGTATGACGTAGCAATTCAAGCGGCGATTGGCGGCCAAATCGTAGCGCGTTCTACCGTAAAAGCGTTGCGTAAAGATGTAACCGCAAAATGTTACGGTGGTGATGCTACTCGCAAGAAAAAGCTGTTGGAAAAACAAAAAGCTGGTAAGAAGCGCATGAAGCAGGTGGGCAGTGTTGAGATCCCACAAGCGGCCTTCTTCGCGGTATTGAAGATAGATAGCTAACAACGTTTTATCGCAACTCACTAAGGAAACTCGATGAGCAGTATTAACCTTCCTCTGATTCTTACGCTGGCAGTATTGATTACCGGTTTGGTGTGGTTGTTTGATGCGTTGGTATTGTCCCGTCCGCGCAAAACAAAAGTTGCAGCAGTGGAAAAACAATTTTCCGGTATTGCACTGGAAACCGAGCAGCAAAAAAATGCTTATGAGGAAGCCAAAGCGGTAGCAGGAAAAGAACCGGTTTTGGTGGAATATTCCAAATCCTTCTTCCCTGTGCTGTTTATCGTGTTTTTCCTGCGGTCGTTTTTGGTAGAGCCATTCCAGATTCCATCTGGCTCCATGATTCCAACACTGGAAGTAGGTGATTTTATTCTGGTGAATAAATTCGCCTACGGGGTGCGTGCCCCGGTGTTGAATAACGAAATCATCCCGATTGGAAAACCCCAGCGCGGTGATGTCATGGTGTTCTTCCCGCCGCACGCGCCAGAAACCTACTACATCAAGCGTGTTATTGGCGTGCCGGGCGATCACATCTCCTACAACAATCATGTGCTTACCTTGAATGGCAAGGTGATTGAGGAAAAGTTGATTGCTGAGCTGCCGGCAGGTGCGCCAGTGCTGCGTATGGTGAAAGAGAATATTGACGGTAAAGAGTTCACTGCCTATAAACACATACATCCCAGTCGTTTAAGTATGCATGGCTCTTGGGTGGTGCCTGAAGGTCATTACTTTATGATGGGTGACAACCGCGACAACAGTCTCGACAGTCGCGAATGGGGTTTTGTATCGGAAGATGCAATTGTAGGTAAAGCCTTTGCTGTCTGGATGCACTGGGAGAAGTTCCTGAGCATTCCGTCTTTTGATCATGTCGGCGTTATTAAATAAGTGTTTATGTTAACTTGAGTGCCAGATATTTCTCTCGACCGGAGTTAATTACAATGAAAACCAACGGGCTAAAATCACTTAAACATCAGCGCGGCTTGGGCATGCTGCAATGGGCGCTGGTCATTGCAATTGCAGGTTTCTTTTTACTGTTTGCATTTAAAGTTGTGCCGCTTTACGCCGAGAATCGCTACGTTGAGTCAGCACTGCGTTCGCTGGAAAATGGCGGTGAAAAACTTGACCAGATGACAGATGCAGAAATCATCAAAAAGTTGAATAACTTTTACATGATCAACAACGTGCGCAGTGAAGGCCCTACCAAAAACATCAAAATTCTGCGGGAAAGTGAAAAGGCGGTAGTTACGGTTGATTACGAAACCCGCGTTCCACTGTTTTACAACATCGATTTGGTATTGAGTTTCCAAAATCATTTGGATAGCACTCGCCCCGGTCAATGTTGTAAACCGCCCGCCACATTGAAGACCAAGTAATTTGTGTTAACTCTTAAATATCAACGCCTTGAGCAACGCCTTGGCTACCACTTTGACGATCAGCGCCAGTTACAACTGGCGCTGACCCACCGTAGCCACGGCGCTACCAATAATGAGCGCCTTGAGTTCTTGGGTGACTCCATCTTAAATTTTATTGTCGGTGAAGAGCTGTTCAAGCGATTTCCAGAAGTGCGCGAAGGCCAGTTGAGTCGCATGCGTTCGCAAATGGTAAAAGGTGAAACTCTGGCTGAACTTGCCCGTGAATTTGAGTTGGGTGACTGTTTGGTGTTGGGTGAAGGAGAGATGAAATCTGGTGGTAAAGACCGCGATTCCATTTTGGCCGACAGCGTTGAAGCTATTATTGGTGCAATTTATCTTGCCAGTGGTTTGGATGTTTGCCGCGAGCGCGTGTTAACCTGGTTTGCGCCGCGCTTGAATAAATTGGGGCTCAATACCAGCGCCAAAGATTCCAAGTCCCGTTTACAGGAATACATGCAATCCCAGCGTCAATCGCTGCCGGAATATCAGGTAGTTGAAGTGGGCGGCGAAGGTCACGCGCAAATGTTTACTATTGAGTGTCGTGTTGCTTTATCCAAAAAACCTACCAGTGCTACCGCATCCAATCGTCGTGAAGCGGAAAAGCAAGCAGCAGCATTAATGTTGGCGCAATTGAAAATCGATTGATTTTGTAATCTACGCTTGCTGTTTTTTTATCCTTAATTTCTATTCTCCACCCAGTATTTTTTATGACTTTCGAATCAGATACAGATCAGCCTGAAGCTGGCGATAGCCGTTGCGGTTATGTCGCTATTGTCGGTCGCCCAAATGTGGGTAAATCCACTTTGCTCAATCATATCCTCGGGCAAAAAATCAGCATCACTTCGCGCAAGCCGCAAACAACGCGCAATGCGGTTGTCGGCATTAAAACTGAAGGCGATGTACAAATTATTTTTGTTGATACGCCGGGCATGCACCTTGGTCAGCAAAAAGCCATCAATCGCTACATGAATAAAGCCGCCACCAGTGCAATGAAAGATGTGGATGTGGTGGTGTTTGTGATTGATCGTTTTATCTGGACCGATGAAGATGAGGCGGTTGCTGAAAAGCTACAAAATCTGCGTTGTCCGATTATTTTGGCAGTAAATAAAGTCGATCAAATCGAAGACAAAGAAACGCTGTTACCACATTTGCAATCGCTATCTGAAAAACTGAACGTGGCTGAAATTGTGCCTATGTCAGCGTTGCGCAATACCAATCTGGATCGCTTGGAAGCATTGATTACCGAGCGCTTGCCGGAGGGTATTCATATGTATCCCGAAGATCAGATTACCGACCGCAGCTCACGTTTTATGGCCGCTGAAATTGTGCGCGAAAAAATTACTCGCCAGCTGGGCGATGAATTGCCCTATGAGATGGCGGTAGAAATTGAAGAGTTTAAGCAAGAAGGTAATTTACTGAATATTTCGGCGCTTATTTTGGTTGAGCGCGATGGTCAGAAAAAAATTCTGATTGGCGATAAGGGCAGCCGTATTAAGCTGATTGGTACTGAAGCGCGCGTTGATATGGAAAAACTGTTTGAGATGAAAATTATGCTCAAACTCTGGGTTAAAGTTAAATCCGGTTGGTCTGACGACGAGCGTGCGTTGCGCAGTCTCGGTTACAACGAATTTTAATCTGCTGTTATGCGTGTTGATCTCCAGCCCGCTTATATTCTTCATGCTCGACCGTATCGCGATACCAGTTTATTGATTGATTTTCTCACGCCCGATTTCGGGCGTGTCACCGCTGTTGCGCGCGGTGTGCGCAAAAATAAAACTCCTAAACGCCAATTGCTTAATCCATTTAGCCGCCTGCTAATTTGCTGGCAGGGTAAAACGGATATGAAACTGCTGACCAGTTTTGAATCCGATAATCACTTTCTTACGCTCACCGCTAATCATCTCTATTCCGGATTTTATCTCAACGAATTATTGGTGCGTTTACTGCCGGAAATGGACAGGCACAATGGGCTGTATTTCGCCTATGAGCAATGTCTGGATGCGTTGTATCAGCAGTGTGATATTGAACCGCTCTTGCGTGAGTTTGAATTTCGCTTACTCGCTGAGCTAGGTTATGGTCTGGATTTTGGCGTGGATGTGCGCAACCATTGTGAAGTAAATGCACAGGCTTATTACGAGTGTCATGTGCAAGAGGGTTTTTTTCTGGCGGGAGACGATGTACCCGAGCAGTTTTTATTAAAAGGAGAATGGCTGCTTGCGATAGCGGCGGGCGATTATTCCGACCCCGGCACACGCCTTGCAGCGAAACATTTATCGCGTCGGATGCTGAAGCCGCTGTTGGGGAGTCGCCCGCTCAATAGCAGGCAGTTATTTGTTAATGCAACACGAGACTAAATGTTAAGTCTCGCATCGTTATTTTTCGGTCATTGCTCAAGCTGGGCTTTTTTCCAGGCCAAAGAGCAAATCCAGGTCTTTGTCTTTTCCCCATTTCATTAAATCATCCAGCGCATGGTTTAGCGCAGGAATGGCGTCGCGTGTCTGTTCGTATTGTTTGCTTTGAAACAGTTTGTCGAGTAAGCCGCTGATATGTTTTAGGCGCGGCACACCGCAATAACAACTGCTGCCATATAAGCGATGAATTAATTCGCCAAGCTCTTCAAAATTATTTTCCGCTAATGCGGCGGCGATCTGCTGTTTTTCATTTTCCAATCCACCCAGCAGCATGCTAAGCATATCGCGTGCTAGTGCAGGTTTATTGTTAGCTAATTTTAAACAAAGTTGAATATCCACTGAGCCGGTGAGATCGTGTGTGGGTATTGTTTCGCGCACAGGCTGATGTTGCTGGCGATCCTCATTGGGAATAATGACTTCTTTTTTGCCCGATAAGCTGGCCCAGCGATTAATGATGTGCGCTAATTGCGCTTCATTTACTGGTTTACTAATGCAGTCATCCATACCTGCAATTAATAATTCTGCTTTTTGTTCGGTGATGGTATGGGCGGTGAGCGCAATAATCGGCGTTCGGCGTTTGCCTTGCTCCAGTGCGCGTATGTGACGTGTTGCTTCCATGCCGTCCATGCCCGGCATTTGAATATCCATAAAGATCACATCAAATAAATTTTCACTACAGGCTTCGATAGCTTGTTTGCCGCTGTTGGCTTGTACGACTTGTAAATTCAAACCGCGCAGCAATTCCGATGCGAGCTGTAAATTGGCGAGATTGTCATCCACCAGCAACACTGAAACACTTGGCCGCAATGCATCTTCTTCATCTTGCTCGCGCATATCTTTGATATGCAAATCCAGTTGGCGGCCCAGTGTCTGCAAAAGCGCATCGTAAGCAATAGGTTTATTGACAAACAGAACTTGCGATTTGTCGGAGTGGGCGCGGAATAATCGCTGATGTGCTGGCGTGCAGCAGGCGACGAGCGTGCAATTAAATTCCATATGCAATTGTTCAGCGAGATTATTCAAAAGCACGGGCGGTATTTTTCGCTCGCTTGGTGCTATATCCAAAATGAGTAAATCAAAATTGTGGTTGCTGTTACGCGCGCTGCGCAAAATCGGGAAGCAATCATGAATTGCGGCAATGCTTTCGGTGTTGCCATTCCATTCACGCAGCAAGCTATTGATTTGTTTAAGCGATGCAGGGTTTTCACCGCAGACTAAAATGCGATAGTCGCTCAGGTTAGCTAACTGGCTTAACGAAGGTTGGCGTTTGTCGATTCCCATGCGCGCGGTGAACCAAAACGTTGAGCCTTGTTCGGGTTCACTTACCACACCAATTTCGCCATGCATACGCTCAACTAATCCTTTGCAAATAGCCAAGCCAAGGCCGGTGCCTTCGTGTTCGCGGGTGCTGGATGTATCTGCTTGATTAAATGGGCTGAACAATTGCTCCTGCTCTTCGCGTGTCAGACCTATGCCTTCATCGCTGACGCAGACTTTCAAAATGATTTGCGTTTCTTGCTGCTGCATGGTGCTGACATCAATCAAAATGTTGCCGCTGCTGCTATATTTGATGGCGTTGCTAACCAAATTAGAGAGCACTTGTTTAAATCTCAATGCATCGCCTAATAAGTTTTTAGGAATGCTGGATTCAACGTGGCTGATAACTTCCAGATGTTTTTCATGGGCATCGGGCGCCAGCATATGCAGCACTTCATCGACGCTGTTGCGAATAGGCACTGGTGCGTAATCCAGTGTGAGTTTGCCGGATTCAATTTTAGAAAAGTCGAGAATACCGTTGATGACGGTCAACAGATTTTGTGCGGAATCGCGAATGGTTTCCATATACTCGCGTTGTTGTTCATTGAGATCCGTTTTGAGTGCGAGATTAATAAAGCCGAGAATGCCATTCAACGGCGTACGAATTTCATGGCTGGTATTGGCCAAAAATTCAGATTTAACACGGCTTGCCTCTAACGCTTCTTTTCTTGCCAGATCAAGTTCCACGTTTTGGATTTCGATTGTTTCTAATGTCTCGCGCAAATCTTCAATGGCATGGTCGATATGCGATTGCATATCCGCCTGCGCCGCTTCCATGTAATCGGCCATGGTGTTGATCGATTCAGCCAAACCTAAAAACTCGCTTGAATTTTGTTGTTCAACTCGCTCATTTAGCCGGCCGCGTGCTAACGCATGTACAACATTTTTAATGTGATCGAGCGGCTCTGTAATACGGTAGTAAAGCGAAATTGCAAAATAGGCACCGATAATTAAACACAGCAGTGTGAGTGCAATGGTTAATACGATTGCTTCGTAACGAACCACCGCATAAGGGGCGGTGGATAATTCAACTTCTATCCAGCCAATCGGATTTTTATTATTGAGGTCAACCAGCGGATGGGCAAAACGCAAACTGCGGTAGGTTTTTCGCACTAACGGCTGTTGCAGATTTGGCTCGCCTGCATCTTCAGTTTTCATAAATTGCGGGCCGCTGTGAAAACTTGAATTTGTAGCATTGTTGTAGACATGTATCGCGCGGATATAAGGCTCTTCGATCGCGGCATTGAGTATGTACTGCGCTAACTCCAGATTATTTTCTTGCATAGGTTTATGCAGCAGATGTGCAGTTTTTTGCGCAAGTACGCTGCCGCGCATTTCAATAAATTTGTTAATTTGCGAGATGCATAAATAGGTAAGGCTCACTGCGATCAGAATAATCAGGCTGATAGAGGGAATAAAAATGAGTCGCCAGACATTGGATTTAATGTTTCTGCGTTTATTGATCATGGGGTTTTAGCCTTGTTTATTATGCTGGCGTGCATTGAGCCTGAATGAGTTTCACCGCAGGGTGATCACAGGTAGAATAGCCGCCCCTTGCGCGTGCGCGCAACCAGCTATTTGTTTGATTTACCCGCCTGTTATTTGATTTATCCACCTGAGGTCAGTATGGATTTCCCTACCATTGAAGCATTTGTTGGCAACACCCCGTTAGTGCGCTTACAGCGTTTGCCCGGTGTAACCAGCAATCGAATTTTAGTGAAGTTGGAGGGCAATAATCCTGCAGGTTCAGTAAAAGACCGCCCGGCGTTATCTATGATTAATCGCGCTGAGCAGCGCGGCGATATTAAACCCGGCGATACCCTGATCGAAGCCACTAGCGGCAATACCGGCATTGCCCTTGCGATGGTAGCGGCGATCAAAGGTTATCGCATGGTGTTGATCATGCCCGATAACTCAACCGCAGAACGCAAAGCCTCGATGCTGGCCTATGGCGCCGAGTTAATTTTGGTGAGTAAAGAAGCCGGCATGGAAGGTGCGCGCGATCTGGCTCTTAAAATGCAGGCCGAAGGCAAGGGCAAAGTATTGGATCAATTCGGTAATGCCGATAACCCACTTGCTCATTACACCACCACCGGCCCGGAAATTTGGCAGCAAACCGGCGGCACCATCACCCATTTTGTCAGTTCGATGGGTACCACTGGCACCATCATGGGCAGTTCGCGCTTTTTGAAAGAGAAAAATCCCGCAATTCAGATTATTGGCTTGCAGCCATCTGAAGGTGCGCAGATTCCCGGTATTCGCCGCTGGCCAGAAGCTTATCTGCCTAAGATTTATGAGCGCGACCGCGTGGATGGCATTGTGAGTATGCCGCAAGCATTGGCCGAGCAAACCATGCGTGAGTTGGCGCGTGTTGAGGGCATTTTCTGTGGTGTGTCATCGGGCGGTGCAGTAGCGGCGGCGCTGGAGTTGAGTCAGCAAGTCGAAAATGCAGTGATAGTGGCGATTATTTGCGACCGCGGCGACCGCTATTTATCTTCAGGGCTATTTAACGATTAGTGTTGTTAACGACTAATCTTGTTAGCAGTGAATTCTGATTAAGCCGTGCTGGTATTTGCATGGCGTTCTACTTCTTCCTCTCGGAATTATTCATGTCTTTTAAGAACGGCAACTCTGGTGGCAATAAGCCCGGCGGAAAAAAAGCGGGGGGCAAGTCATCTTCCCTCGGTCAAAAGCCGCGCGCTAAAAAAGCGGGCGGTAGCGTTTATGTGCGCGATGATGCGCCGCGCCGCAATCATGCGCGCGTTGAAGAGAAAATTCTCCCGCAAACCAACAAGCGCTTGGGCGAATTTGTTATTGATCGTTTGAGTCACGATGGCCGCGGTGTTGCCAGCCTCGACGGCAAAACCGTATTTATCGATGGCGCTTTGGTTGGTGAAAAAGTTACTGCGCGCTTGGTAGAAGATCATGCGCGCTTTATCGATGCCCGTATCGATCAACTCATCGATTGCTCATCTGAGCGAGTGCAACCTCCCTGCGAATACTTTTCCAGTTGCGGCGGTTGCCAGTTGCAATACATGCAACCGGACGCGCAGGTGGCGATGAAACAAAACGCGGTGCTGGAACAACTGAAGCGCTGGGGTGGGGTGGAGCCTAGAAAAGTGCTGCCGCCGATTACCGCTGGTGACCGCGCCTATCGCAGCCGCGCCCGTTTGGGTGTGTGGTATGAGGATGACGGCAGTGTGACTCTGGGCTTTCGTCAGCGCTACAGCAATGCCATCACCCCGATCAGCCAGTGCATCGTTCTCACGCCTGAATTAAATGCGCTGCTTGAGCCTTTGCATCAATGGTTGACCGATCTGCGCGCGGCAAAAGCGGTGACGCACATCGAACTGGTGAAAGGCCAGAATGCAATCGCGGCGATTTTGCGCCACACCAAAAAACTGGCTGATGCTGATTTGGCAGCACTGACGCAGTTGGCTGAGCAGCAGAATTGCACTATTTGGTTGGAACCCAACGGCAATATAGGATTGACCGATCTGGCCGGACAGCCCTGTGATCCGCGTTTGGACTATTCGGTCGAGAATTTGGAGCTTGGCTTTCATCCTCAAGACTTCACCCAGGTAAACCCGCAAGTGAACCAGCAGATGATTGCGCAGGCGCTGGATTTGATGGATTTAAAACCTACAGATCGTGCACTGGATTTGTTTTGTGGGATTGGCAATTTCACCCTGCCGATGGCGCAGCGGTGTGCGGAAGTGGTGGGAATTGAAGCGATTGAATCAATGGTCGAGCGCGGACGCGAAAATGCAGAGCGTTTAAACATCGACAACGCACGTTTTATCGCCGCCAATTTGGCCGATATGACCCATACTCAGTTACAGCGCTTGGGTGCCGGAAAAGAGCAGGGCATTGCCGCGATTTTGCTCGACCCGCCCCGCGATGGTGCAAAAGATATTATCGCCAGCATTTTACGGTTGGATGCCAGCAAGCAACTTTCGCCCAAGCGGATTGTCTACGTCAGTTGCAACCCTGCTACCTTGGCGCGGGATTCCGCATTATTGGCGGCAGCTGGCTACCGTTTGGAAACGCTTGGGGTGCTGGATATGTTCCCGCACACGAGCCACGTTGAATCTATGGCGCTGTTTTTGCGTAAGTAACTGTTGTTTGTAACCTAAAACTTGCAGCAGTCAGTGCGATTAATAACTGCGTAAAAATCAGAACTTAATAATAAATAAGCTCCTATTTAATTGAAGTAAACGCGTATGGTTAAAGTCAGAGCAGATCATCCCATCGCTGCGGATGGTCAAATCGATATTGATGCATGGATCAATCATCTCAACTTGGGTTACACCCAGTCCGAGGCCAGCCATGCCGAGCTGCGCCGCGCCGCCGAGTTAAGTTTGTCATTGGTGGATGTTCACGCCGATGACGATCACAACTGGGGCGAAGATTTCTCCTGTTTTCGCATTGGCCTTGAAATGGCCGAAATTCTGGCCGACCTGCAACTGGATCAGGATGCCTTGGTCGCCGCCATTCTTTACCGCGCAGTGCGCGAGCACAAAATCACCCTCGCTGATATACATACCCGCTTTGGCGATACCGTCAGCAAGCTGGTGAAGGGTGTGCTGCGCATGGCGGCAATCAGCTACCAGCGCAACGAAGAAGAGCGAGTGCTGGGCTCCCAAGCCGCCGAGCAGGCTGAAAAAATCCGCAAGATGCTTGTGTCTATGGTGGATGATGTTCGCGTCGCCCTGATCAAACTGGCGGAGCGTACCTGCGCCATCCGTTCGGTAAAAAACGCCGAGCCGGATCGCCGTCGTCAGGTGTCGCGTGAAGTTGCCGATATTTACGCACCTCTGGCGCATCGCCTTGGTATCGGCCATATCAAATGGGAGCTGGAAGATCTGTCGTTCCGCTACTTGCAACCGGACGATTACAAACGCATCGCCAAGTTGCTCGACGAACGCCGTTTGGCGCGACAGGAATACATCGACAGCTTGCTGGAGCGCTTGCGCAGCGAGCTGAAAAAAGCGGGTATTGAGGGCAGTGTTGGCGGTCGCGCCAAGCACATCTACAGCATCTGGCGCAAAATGCAGCGCAAGGGAATTCCCTTTTCACAGGTTTACGATATTCGCGCAGTGCGGATTCTGGTGCCGAGTGTGCGCGACTGCTACGCCGTGCTCGGTATTGTCCACAGCCTCTGGCGCAATATTCCCCACGAGTTTGATGATTACATCGCCTCGCCCAAAGAGAATGGCTACCGCTCCTTACACACCGCAGTTTGGGGGCCGGAAAACAAGGTGCTTGAAATCCAGATCCGCACTCAGGAAATGCATGAGGAGTCGGAGCTGGGGGTTTGTGCTCACTGGCGCTATAAAGGCACCGACACCAAAGCCGTGCAGGATGGCTACGAGCAGAAAATCGCCTGGTTGCGTCAAGTACTTGAATGGCATGAAGAGCTGGGCGGCGATTCCGAACATCTGCAGAATGACCTGCGATTGGTGAATCAGGATCGTATCTACGTCTTTACTCCTGAAGGACATGTGGTGGATTTGCCGCGCACCGCAACACCACTCGATTTCGCCTACAAAATCCACACCGACATCGGCCATCGTTGCCGCGGCGCCAAGGTCAACAACCGCATAGTGCCGCTCAACTACCAGCTGACCAACGCCGATCAGGTGGAAATCCTCACCGGTAAATTGGAATCGCCCAGCCGCGACTGGCTGAACTCGGCGCTTGGTTATGTAAATACTGGCCGTGCGCGCGCCAAAATCCAGCACTGGTTTAAACAGCAGGCGCGCGATAAAAACATCGCCGAAGGTCAGGCACTGCTCGACCGCGAATTCAGACGCCTCGCGCTGCTGGATTTGGACTTTGAAGAGCTGGCGAAAAAGCTGCGTTTTAACACGCTCGATGATTTGTATGCTGCCGTTGGTGCAAGTGATTTGGGTGTTGGGCAGGTATTAAACGCCGCGCAAAAACAGGTGGATGATGCCGACCCGCAACAGCCGTTGATTCCGTTTAAAACCAAATCGGCGCGCCAGAAAAAAGATTCGGACTTGTACATCGAAGGTGTGGGTAATTTGCTTACCCAAATCGCCAACTGTTGTAATCCGGTGCCGGGCGATGCCATCACCGGCTACATCACGCTGGGCAAGGGCGTGTCTATCCACCGCCAAGACTGTAGCAATATCCTGCAACTGCAAGCGGACGAACCGCAGCGCATCATTAAAGTCGAGTGGGGCAATGCGCCGCAAAGTTTCTA
The DNA here is from genome assembly GCF_035117775.1 of Cellvibrio chitinivorans. Lineage (NCBI taxonomy): Bacteria > Pseudomonadati > Pseudomonadota > Gammaproteobacteria > Cellvibrionales > Cellvibrionaceae > Cellvibrio > Cellvibrio chitinivorans. The sequence goes on along the minus strand of NZ_JAYKKN010000003.1, from coordinate 81,865 downwards.
CTCGGTTGATGTAGTGATCGAAGCTTACGACCGCTACGGTTTGCTCAAGGATATTACGGCGCTGCTGGACACCGAGCGAATCAATATTATCGCTATGCAAACCCTGTCGGATAAGCGCAAAAACACCGTGGATATGCAGGTGACGGTTGAAATTCGCAGCTTCGACGAGCTGAGCCGCATACTCACCAAGCTGAACCGCTTGCCCAATATCGCCTCTGCGCGCCGTAAGCATTAAAAGCCTCGGCGCAAACATTCAAAAGTGGAACGACTTGTGACTTATCAATACAGCATCGACGACTTGCTTTATTTAATGGCGCGCCTGCGCGATCCACAATCTGGCTGCCCTTGGGATATCAAACAGGATTACGCCAGCATTGCCCCGTCCACTTTGGAAGAGGCCTATGAAGTCGTTGATGCGATTGAAAAGCAGGATTTTGCGCATCTCAAAGAAGAGTTGGGCGATCTGCTATTTCAGGTGATTTTTTACAGCCAGTTAGGCAAAGAAGAAGACAGATTTGAATTTGCCGGTGTGGTCTCGGGCTTGGTCGAAAAACTGATTCGTCGCCACCCACATGTCTTTCCTGATGGCACCTTGCACAGTCGCATCGATAATCGCCACACCTTGCCCAGTGACGTAAAAGCGCGCTGGGAGGCGATCAAACAACAGGAACGTGCTGAAAAGGGCGCGCAGGGCATATTGGCCGATGTCCCGCTGAATTTGCCGTCGTTAAGTCGCGCGGCAAAACTGCAAAAGCGGGCAGCGAGCGTCGGATTTGATTGGGATGATGTCTACGGCCCCATCGCCAAAGTGCGTGAAGAATTAATGGAGGTGGAAGCTGAACTGGACTCAGGCGATGAGGTGGCGTTAGAGGAGGAGCTGGGGGATTTATTGTTTGCCGTAGTGAATATCGCGCGCTACCAAAAAATCGACCCGGAGCAGGCATTGCGTCGCGCCAACCAAAAGTTTGAGCGGCGTTTTCACTTTATCGAAACCAATAGCGTTAAACCTTTAGCTGAAACCAGCATAGACGAGATGAACCGCCTATGGGATCAAGCTAAAAAGCAGTGATTGACGCATAAATCAGCAAAATAAGTATAGAAATACAACTTCTTCATAGCGTTTTGTTACATGTGACCGGTTTCAAAAACAGCTATGCTTCATTAGCACCTAGCTTCATTAGTGTCTATGTAAATGCCCCTACTGCAACAATAAAAATACTAATCAAAGAACGAGGCCCTTGGGCCGAGGAGAATGGGAGCGACTTGAATTGGATCGGCGAGAAGTTAAGCCGGGCTATGTGGACAAGCAACTCAGCACCATCAAAATCCACATCTCTGAGCTAAAAATAGGCATGTTTGTGTCAAAGCTCGATCGCGACTGGCAAGAAACCCCATTTCTAATGCAAGGGTTTATGATCGAAAGCCTCGATGACATAGATATAGTCGCCGAATATTCCCAGCATGTATGGATCGACGCCGTACGCGAACATTGGATTCCGCCTGAAGAGCGCGGAGTTGCCGGTCCTGCAATTGCCAAATCCCGAACTTACATCAATAAAATCGAAGCCCAAAAAGAGCATGCAGCGGCATTGGGTGTATTTCGTGAAGCCAAAAAACTGACCAAAACATTGCTTGATGATGTGCGTTTGGGCGGTGTCGTAAATACCGAAGAAGCCAAGGCAACAGTGAAGGATTGTGTGAGTAGTATTTTGCGTAATGCAGATGCACTTATCTGGATGTCGCGCATGCGTAACGAGGATGAATATACATCTGAACATTGCTTGAATGTGTGTATTTTGGCTATCGCGTTTGGGCGTCATTTGGGTATGGGTGAGGCGGAGCTTGAAAAACTGGGGTTATGCGGTTTGCTACATGATGTAGGCAAGATGCGGGTCCCCCAGAATATTCTGAATAAGCCCGGTGAGCTAACTGAAAAAGAGTTCAATATCCTCAAGGCGCACACAGTACATGGGCGCAATTTATTAATGTCATCGCCCGGCGTGCCCAATTCCACTGTTGATGTTGCTTACAGCCATCATGAGCGGATTGATGGCACTGGTTATCCGCGCAAACTTAAAGCAGCAGGTATTTCGGATTTTGCTCGTATTATTTGTATTGTAGATGCCTATGATGCGATGACTGCCGATCGCTGTTATTCCCGCGCAATTCCGAGTACCGATGCGCTGAGGCGTATTTTTTATGATCGCGGTACGCATTTTGATGAGCGACTCGCCTTGGAATTTATTAAATGTGTGGGCTTGTATCCGCCCGGTAGCATCGTCGAGCTGGTGAATGGGTTGATTGGCATAGTGCTGGAGTCCAATCATCGCTATCGACACCTGCCCAAAATCATCACGGTTAAAGATTTGAATCAACCGCTTGAAAAAGAGCAGGTGATTAATTTGGATGAGGTAGAGAAAAAAACGCTGGATAAAAGTTTTTTAATCAAGCGTGCACTTTGCGATGGCAGCTACGGAATTCGCATTCGGGATTATCGCGAGAAAGGGCTGGCGTTCGTTTATTAATTTCTTTGTTTTTAATGTGAGAAAGGCGCCTGTATTGGCGCCTTTTTTATTTGCGTAAATCAATGATGCAATTAGTCTGGATTCACAATCCGTTTGGCTTTGGGTTTTTGAATCACCAGCGTTTTATGAGTGTTGGCTGCCGTCGGTTTCGCTGCGGGTGCAGATGGACGTTGCGCACGCCCTGCAGAATTACCCGGGCGGTTTCCATTTTTGTTCGCGGGCTTGTTAATGGGTGATGAGTTGCTCGGTGATGCCTTGCCCGATCTGTCGCCGCGTGTAGCAGAATCGCCTCTGCCGGATGGTCTGTTGGTCGATGGTTTACCGTTGGTTGAAACCTTGCCAGTCGGCGAACCAGTACGTGCGCGCGGTGATTTGTTTGTGGTCGCTTTACCCATTGCCGACTTAGGTACCTGCACATTTTCGACTTTGTGCTTCCCTTGCTCTATCCCCTCTAATGTCCAGTTGCCAATTTTTACCCGCACCAAACGCAGGGTAGGGTGACCAACGGCAGCAGTCATGCGGCGCACTTGGCGGTTGCGGCCTTCGGTGATCACAATTTCCATCCATTGGGTTGGTATGTTAGCGCGCTCGCGGATCGGCGGCACTCGCTCCCAAAGTTTGGGGGTGGGAATCAAGCGCACTTCAGCCGGTTGTGTCATGCCGTCATTCAATTCAACGCCCTGACGCAACTTGGTTAGGGCATAACTGTTGGGCGCCCCCTCTACTTGAACCCAGTAAGTTTTGGGCTGTTTGTGGGCTGGGTGGCTGATGTAATGCTGCAAATCGCCATCATCGGTGAGCAGCAGCAAACCTTCCGAATCGTGATCCAAACGCCCGGCGGGGTAGACGTGCGGGATTTTGATGTAGTCCTTCAGTGTCGGGCGACCTTCGCCGTCAGTAAATTGCGAGAGCACGCCGAAAGGTTTGTTAAAGAGAATCAGAGAAGCCATAAATATCGATACAACCAAGTGATGGAGCGGGGAAAAAGCGGATTCTAGCCGAGATTGATCCTCCAGCCATAGTAACTAAACCATGCATAAACCCGTGTAGGGGTGTAGAATCGCCCGCGCTCTGGCAAGGGGGAGTTCCCTGTGGCGGGGCTCTTTTTCTACATTTTCATATCGTTAATGGCAATGCTCACAAGGCCGAGCCGCATGAATTGATGGAGCCATCTTTAAATGACAGATTCAAAAATTATTTATACCCAAACCGACGAAGCGCCAGCTCTGGCAACCTACTCCTTACTCCCCATCGTCCAGTCTTTCACCAAATCTTCCGGCATCGCCATCGAAACCCGCGATATTTCCCTTTCAGGCCGTATCATCTCTGCATTCCCAGAGTTGTTGACCGATGCTCAACGCATTGGTGACCATTTGGCTGAGTTGGGCAAACTGGCGACTACGCCAGAAGCAAACATTATCAAGCTGCCAAATATCAGTGCGTCTATTCCACAGCTGAAAGCAGCGATCAAAGAATTACAATCTCAAGGTTACAAGCTGCCTGATTACCCTGAGAATCCTGCGAACGATGCAGAAAAAGATGCCAAAGCGCGTTACGACAAAATCAAAGGCTCTGCGGTAAACCCGGTTCTGCGTGAAGGTAACTCTGACCGTCGCGCACCTTTGTCAGTTAAAAACTACGCGCGCAAGAACCCACACAAGATGGGCGCTTGGGCTGCTGATTCAAAATCCCATGTTGCACACATGACCGCTGGCGATTTCTACGGCAGCGAAAAATCAGCGCTGATTGCCGATGCGGGCAACTTGAAAATCGAATTGGTTGCTAAAGATGGCAGCACCAAAGTATTAAAAGAAACTGTGAAAGTGCTGGCTGGCGAAATTATCGATGCGTCTGTACTGAGCAAAAACGCACTGCGCACCTACATCGCTGCGCAAATTGAAGATGCTAAAAACACGGGTGTGTTGCTGTCAGTTCATCTGAAAGCCACCATGATGAAAGTGTCTGACCCGATCATTTTCGGTCACTTTGTTTCTGTGTTCTACGCGCCAGTGTTGGAAAAACACGCGGCAGTGTTGGCTGAGCTGAAGGTTGATCTGAACAACGGTATTGGCGATCTTTACGCCAAAATCAAATCCCTGCCTGCTGACAAGCAAGCGGAAATCGAAGCTGACATCAAAGCGCTTTACGCTACTCGCCCTGAATTGGCGATGGTGAATTCCGACAAAGGCATCACCAACCTGCACGTACCAAGCGATGTGATCGTTGATGCATCTATGCCAGCAATGATTCGCGACTCAGGCAAAATGTGGAATACCGCCGGTAAGCTGCAAGATGCTAAAGCCTGTATTCCGGATCGCTGCTATGCAGGCATCTACCAAGTGGTTATCGACGACTGCAAAAAGCACGGTGCATTTGATCCAAAAACCATGGGCAGCGTGCCTAACGTTGGCCTGATGGCGCAAGCGGCAGAAGAATACGGTTCACACGACAAGACTTTCCAAATTCCTACTGACGGCGTAGTGCGTATTGTTGATGCAGCAGGCAAAGTGCTGATCGAACAAGCGGTTGAGCAAGGCGATATCTTCCGTGCTTGCCAAGTAAAAGACGCGCCAATTCAGGATTGGGTAAAACTGGCTGTTAATCGCGCGCGCGCTTCCAGCACTCCAGCGGTGTTCTGGTTGGATCCAAAACGTGCTCACGACGCGCAACTGATCGCCAAGGTAAATACTTATCTGAAAGATCACGACACTTCAGGTCTTGAGATTTACATCAAGACTCCAGAAGAGGCGATCCAATACTCGCTCGACCGTATCCGCGCTGGCAAAGACACTATCTCTGTGACCGGTAACGTACTGCGCGATTACCTCACTGACCTGTTCCCGATCATGGAATTGGGCACTTCAGCCAAAATGCTGTCTATCGTTCCACTGATGAACGGCGGCGGTCTGTTTGAGACGGGCGCAGGTGGTTCAGCACCTAAGCACGTTCAACAATTTGTTGAAGAAGGTCACTTGCGTTGGGATTCTCTGGGTGAGTTCTTGGCGCTGGCGGAATCTTTGGATCACTTTGGCAATGTGGCTAACAACGCTAAAGCCAAGGTGTTCGCTAAAACTTTGGATCAAGCTAACGGCAAATTCCTCGACGAAAACAAGTCACCAGGCCGTGCGGCAGGTGAATTGGATAACCGTGGTAGCCACTTCTATTTGGCACTGTACTGGGCGCAAGCTCTGGCTGCACAAACTGAAGATGCTGCGCTGCAAGCCGAGTTTGCTCCTGTTGCAAAAGCCTTGACTGAAAACGAAGATAAAATCGTTGCTGAGTTGAAAGCTGCATCAGGCAAACCAGTTGATCTGGGTGGTTACTACCGTCCAGATGTTGCCAAAGCTTCTGCAGCGTTGCGCCCAAGTGCAACATTTAACGCAGTGTTGGCAAGCTTGAACTAAGTTTTCACAAGTTAAGAAAACACCGAAAGCCCCTTGTAGCAATACAAGGGGCTTTTTATTGGGAATTACTCTTGCTGTTTTAGCGGGTAGGCACAGTTTTATCAGGCCGGCACTGTACTCGTTCGCTCACCCTGAGCCATAGATGCCTCATTCGCTGGCGCTGTGATATTCACAGCGTGTAGCCCCTTATCACCCTTGGTCACCTCAAAGGTGACAGGCTGACCGGCTTTGAGGGTTTTGTAACCCTCCATTGAGATGGCGGAGTAGTGTGCAAACAGGTCTTCGCCGCCTTCATCTGCGAGGATAAAACCATAGCCTTTTGCATTGTTGAACCATTTAACTGTGCCAGTTGGCATAATTGGAGTCCTTCTGCCCAAGTGATGCCCTTGAAAAACATCACTGTCGTTATTATTGTCCCAAGTACAGCTATTGCTCGGGGTTGGACGAGATGTGTTTAACGCTGAAAGTCGTTAATAGATTGAAATAGTGCTTTTATTTGAACTCTGTGCTGCATTTGTGTGCAGGTGCGTTCTTTTTTTATCCAACAACAGCGCCAAAGTCAAGCATTTATCTCGAAACTGTCTCATTAGGGCTTGTTATACCTATGCGTTACAATGTCGCCAAGCAATCAAACATTTTCACTTTTCTATTGAATCTCTATGGGCAATCTCCAAATCCTTCAACTAACCTTAGGTAAAGACGACGATCACTCTGCTGATGAATCTGACGGCGATTTAGCTGTCTTAACGTCCAAACCCAAGTTAAAACGGCCACCCATGTACAAGGTGATGTTGTTAAACGATGACTACACACCAATGGATTTTGTGGTCGAAATTCTGGAAATATTTTTTTCCATGACGCGCGAAAAAGCAGTTCACGTAATGTTAACGGTGCACAATCAAGGTAAAGCAGTTTGTGGCATCTATACTCGTGATATAGCTGAAACAAAAGCGGCGCAAGTAAACGAATATGCAAGAGAAAATCAACATCCACTGCTGTGTGAAATCGAAGCGGTTGAAGAAGATGAGTAAAGGGTATTGCCAAGATGTTCAGGCATTGTTCAGCGAGTGATGGTTTAGATTAGGCTTGGCAACTGCTGAAAGATTTTAAGTTTGTTGGTTAGATGAGGGTAAGCGCGATGCTAAGTAAAGATCTTGAAGTAACTTTAAATCTTGCTTTCAAAGGTGCGCGTTCCAAGCGCCATGAATTTATGACGGTCGAGCATTTGTTATTAGCGCTCATCGATAATGACTCTGCAGCAAATGTGTTGCGCGCGTGCGGGGCCGATTTAATCGGTCTGCGTAAAGAGTTAATCGAGTTCGTTGACTCAACTACTCCACTGATTCCCGAAAATGATTCAGAGCGTGAAACCCAGCCAACGCTCGGATTCCAGCGTGTTTTACAGCGTGCAGTATTTCATGTGCAATCATCTGGTAAGCAAGAAGTTACCGGTGCAAATGTGTTGGTCGCTATTTTTAGCGAGCAAGAAAGTCAGGCGGTTTATTACCTCAAGCAACAAAGTATTGCGCGTATCGATGTGGTGAATTACATCACCCATGGTATTCATAAGGTGTCCGGCAATTCAGATCACGCTCAGGATCATAATTCTGCACAAGAGAATCAGGATGAAGAAGTTTCATCGGGTGAATCGACTGCGCAAAGTCCGCTCGAAAATTTCGCGTCCAACTTAAATGAAGCTGCTATGCAGGGGCGAATCGATCCATTAGTTGGTCGTGAATTTGAGGTTGAGCGTGTATGCCAGATTTTATCGCGCCGTCGTAAAAACAATCCGTTGTTGGTAGGTGAGTCGGGTGTTGGTAAAACCGCTATTGCTGAAGGTTTGGCCAAGCGCATTGTCGATGGTGAGGTTCCTGAAAATCTGGCAGATAGCGTAGTTTATTCGTTAGATATGGGTGCGCTTTTGGCGGGGACAAAATATCGCGGCGATTTTGAAAAACGTTTCAAAAGCTTACTTAATGAGCTTAAAAAACAACACAACTCGATTCTGTTTATCGATGAAATTCACACCATTATTGGTGCAGGTGCTGCATCTGGTGGCGTGATGGATGCGTCCAATTTATTAAAGCCATTATTGTCTTCCGGCGAAATTCGTTGCATGGGTTCAACAACTTATCAGGAGTATCGCGGTATTTTTGATAAAGACCGTGCCTTGTCGCGCCGCTTCCAAAAAGTAGATGTGAACGAGCCTACTGTTGAAGAGACTTACCAAATCCTTAAGGGGCTGAAAAGCCGTTTCGAGAAACACCATAACTTGCGTTACACCGATGCTGCTTTGCGTGCAGCTGCTGAGTTGGCTGAGCGTTATATCAATGATCGCTTCCTGCCAGATAAAGCAATTGATGTGATTGACGAGGCGGGCGCCTACCAACAGTTACAATCTGCCAGTAAACGCAAGAAAACCATTGGTGTAACTGATGTAGAAAATGTGGTTGCAAAAATTGCACGTATTCCACCAAAAAGTGTGTCTTCTTCAGATAAAGAACAGCTGCGCAAGCTGGATCAGAATTTGAAGATGACTGTGTTTGGTCAGGACGAAGCAATTGATACGCTTTCTACCGCAATCAAATTATCACGTGCAGGTCTTGGCTCTGCCGAAAAACCGATTGGCTCCTTCTTGTTTGCCGGGCCTACCGGTGTAGGTAAGACGGAAGTCTCCCGTCAGCTTGCTCAGTGCATGGGTATGGAGTTGGTGCGTTTCGATATGTCGGAATACATGGAGCGCCATACCGTATCTCGCTTGATTGGTGCTCCACCTGGTTATGTTGGGTTTGATCAGGGCGGCTTGTTAACTGATGCCATCACCAAGCAGCCTCATTGCGTGCTGTTGCTCGATGAAATCGAAAAAGCACATCCAGAAGTCTTTAACTTGTTGTTGCAGGTTATGGATCACGGCAGTCTTACTGACAACAATGGCCGTAAAACTGACTTCCGCAATGTCATCTTGATTATGACTACCAACGCCGGTGCAGAAGTAATGAGCCGTGCGTCGATTGGCTTTACCCATCAAGATCACACGACTGATGGTATGGAAGCGATCAAGAAAATGTTTACACCTGAGTTCCGTAACCGTTTGGATGCGATTGTTCAGTTTGCATCGCTCACGCTGAATACCATCAAAACTGTGGTTGATAAGTTCTTGATGGAGTTGCAAACCCAGTTGGATGATAAGCACGTTACTTTGGAGATCAGTGATGAGGCGCGCGAGTGGCTCGCTATTCACGGTTACGATGTAAAAATGGGTGCTCGCCCAATGGCTCGTTTGATTCAGGATAAACTGAAAAAGCCGTTGGCCGAAGAAATCCTATTTGGCTCGCTGTCGCATGGTGGTGGTACTGTGGATGTGAATGTTGATCCTGCAGAGGATAAATTAATCATCGATGTGAAAGCCAAACATGCACAGCCAGCTTAGCCGGTTTAAGTTAATGTTTGTGAAACGCAAAAAGCCGCACTAGTGCGGCTTTTTGCTTATAAGTGGACGTTAAAAGATGGAATTAACGTGCGCGATAGGTGATACGACCTTTGGTCAGGTCATAAGGAGTCATCTCAACTTTAACCTTGTCACCTGTCAGAATGCGGATGTAGTTTTTGCGCATTTTTCCAGAAATGTGAGCGATTACTACGTGCCCATTCTCCAGTTTTACACGAAAGGTGGTGTTGGGCAGGGTATCAACCACTTCGCCATCAAATTCAATGCAATCGTCTTTTGCCATGCGGCAGTTTCCTCAGGTTTTCAACAGATCTTTTCCGTTACACATCAGTGTAAGGAGGGGGGTAAAAAAATAGGCGTGAATTGTGCCTTAATTAACCAGCGGCGCCAAGTAGAAAGGTAGGAAAAGCGGGGTTTTGAGGATTTTATCGCTTCGAATCGCTGCAAATCTGAGCAAGTTTCAATCGGGGTCTTCAGTTAAGTCGCATCCAGCGACGATTCACCAACAAATCCAGTGGGCGATACTGGATCTTGTAGTTCATTTTTTCGCACTCTTTAATCCAATATCCCAAATAAAGGTAATCAAGCCCAAGGTCTTTAGTTTTTTCGATTTGCGCGAGTATGGCAAATTTGCCCAAGCTGCGATGTTCCTCCTCAGCGTCATAGAAGGTATACACTGCAGAAAGGCCGTCCCCCAGCTGGTCGCATACAGATACTCCGATCAGGCGATCTCCCAGACGAAATTCAATAAACTGGGTGATTCCCCATTCGCTGGTTAGAAATGCTTTGTATTGCTCTTCAGACGGAGGGTACATATCACCGTCTTGATGGCGACTCTCGATATAACGCGAATAGAGGCTGTAATGCTCTGGTGTGTTGATGTTTTGGGTGATATGCAGCGATAAGTCGCGATTGCGCTGCAAACAGCGGCGCTGTGAGCGATTTGGCTTAAATAACTGAACAGGGATGCGACAAGATACGCAGGCCTGACAGCGCATGCATTGTGGGCGATATAAATGAGCGCCACTCCGGCGAAAACCAAGCTGTGATAACTGGGTATAGAGTGATGGGTCTATTGCCGCCTCGGGGTCGACAAAAACAGTCGTTGCCTCTTGCCCATCAAGATAGCTGCAGGGGTGTGGTTGGGTAGCGAAAAGCTTGAGGGTAGAGAGGTCAGACATAAATGCCCCATGCAATCCCGGTTAATCCCAGTCTGTGATACTGACATTAGACCAAAGCGAAGAGTTCATTCCAGGTTCGTCGGTAAAGTTTATCAGCATTTGTTGGAACTCTTCACGTGGGATTTCAGTGGCACCTAAACTGAATAGGTGGTCATTCGCAACTTGGCAGTCGATCAATTGAAAATCCCAACGAATGAGCTGACGAACCAAATGTGCGAAACCTACCTTGGAAGCGTTGTCAGCACGGCTAAACATTGATTCCCCGAAAAACATCTTGCCTAGCGCGATACCGTATAAGCCTCCAACTAATTCATCCTCACGCCAAACCTCAACTGAGTGAGCAATGCCGCGCGCATGTAATGCGCAATATCCAGCAATGATTTCAGAGCTAATCCAAGTGCCATCAGCGTAAGCGCGAGGTCCTGCGCATGCGGTCATTACCGCGCGAAAGCAATGGTCAAATGTGACCTTATAAACACCTTTACGGAGCGTTTTGCGTAAGCTTTTTGAGATGTGAAGTTGCTTAGGGAAAATGACAGTGCGAGGGCTTGGGCTCCACCATAAGATGGGGTCGCCGGGATTAAACCAAGGGAAAATTCCCTGGCGATATGCTGCGAGAATTCGATCTGGCGATAAATCCCCGCCTACCGCAAGTAAACCCGCCGGCTCATCAAGTGCGTGAACTGGATCAGGAAAGTCGTAGTTGTCGGGGTTTAGCCAAGGAATTGAAATCATGAGGCTCGCATCAATAGATTGTTCTTATTTAAGCGTAAACTGCATCGCGTGATAGTTTAAAAACATTTACATTTTATCTGCGCAGCTCATTACTTGGCGCGTTTTTTGAGTGTAAATATATTGTGGGAAATCAGCCAATAATTTGTTATTCCCTATAGTGCTTGAGAATTTTAGAGCTATGCTTAGATTTAACTGTAAAGTTTAATTTTTTATATCCTGTCTTAACCAAAATTCGTTTACTGTTTTGCTACATTGTCGTTTGCCGCTTTAGTCGCTAACCCGAGGTAGATTATGAGTATTTTCAGTCATTACCGCGAGCGTTTTGAAACTACCCAGCAGGAAGAATTGACGATTAAGGAGTATCTCGAACTCTGCAAAAAAGATCCGAGCATATATGCTTCTGCCGCCGAACGTATGTTGATGGCCATTGGCGATCCGGAAGTGGTAGATACCTCACAAGACGCACGTCTCAGTCGAATTTTTTCTAACAAAATTATCAAACGCTATAAAGTCTTTGGCGACTTTTATGGCATGGAAGAGTGCATCCAGCAAATAGTTTCATTTTTCAAGCATGCAGCACAAGGGCTGGAGGAGAAAAAACAAATTCTCTATTTGCTTGGTCCAGTTGGGGGAGGGAAGTCTTCTCTGGCTGAGATGCTGAAAACCTTGATGGAAAAAATGCCTATTTATTGCATTAAAGGTTCTCCGGTTTTTGAATCGCCACTGGGATTATTTAATCCCGATGAAGATGGAAAAATTCTTGAGGAGGATTACGGCATTCCGCGGCGTTACATCAAAACGATTATGTCGCCATGGGCGGCAAAACGTTTGCATGAGTTTCATGGGGATATCACCCAATTTAAAGTCGTTAAGATGTATCCATCCATTCTTAACCAAATTGCCATTACCAAAACAGAACCGGGCGATGAAAATAATCAGGATATTTCATCGCTGGTGGGCAAAGTTGATATTCGTAAACTGGAAGAATTTCCGCAAAATGACCCTGATGCCTACAGTTTTAGCGGCGGATTGTGCCGCGCTAACCAAGGCTTAATGGAGTTTGTGGAAATGTTTAAAGCACCGATTAAAGTGCTTCACCCACTTTTAACAGCAACCCAAGAGGGTAACTTTAATAGCACTGAAGGCTTAGGTGCAATTCCATTTGATGGCGTTATCCTTGCGCACTCGAACGAATCTGAATGGCAAAATTTCCGCAACAACAAAAACAATGAGGCGTTTATCGACCGCGTGTATATCGTCAAGGTGCCTTATTGCTTGCGTGTTACAGAAGAAATGAAAATTTATGAGAAGTTATTGCAAAATTCTTCTTTATCCAGAGCGCCTTGCGCACCGGATACTTTACGGATGCTAGCGCAGTTTTCGGTGTTGTCGCGTATCAAAGAACCGGAAAATTCCAATGTGTTTTCCAAAATGCGAATTTACGATGGGGAGAACCTGAAAGATACAGATCCGCGTGCAAAATCGTTGCAGGAATATAAAGACTCTGCCGGTGTAGATGAAGGTATGAATGGCTTGTCTACCCGTTTTGCATTCAAAATTTTATCCAAAGTGTTCAATTTTGATCCTACCGAAATTGCGGCTAATCCCGTGCATTTAATGTATGTGCTGGAGCAGCAAATTGAACAGGAACAATTCCCCAAAGAGGTGCAAGAGAAGTATCTCAATGCCTTAAAAGAATTCATTTCTCCCAAGTATGTCGATTTTATTGGCAAAGAAATTCAAACTGCTTATCTCGAATCCTATGCTGAATACGGCCAAAATATTTTTGATCGTTATGTCACTTATGCTGATTTTTGGATTCAGGATCAGGAGTATCGCGACCCTGAAACCGGCGAAATCCTCAATCGGTCTTCGTTGAATGATGAGCTGGAAAAAATTGAGAAGCCGGCAGGTATTAGCAACCCTAAAGATTTTCGTAATGAAATTGTCAACTTCGTACTGCGTGCCAAGGCAAACAATGCAGGTAAAAATCCGGATTGGCGCAGCTATGAAAAATTGCGCATCGTGATTGAGAAAAAAATGTTTTCTAACACCGAAGACTTGCTGCCGGTGATTTCGTTTAACGCCAAGGCGTCTGTTCAAGACAAGAAAAAGCATCACGATTTTGTACAGCGTATGGTGGAGCGTGGTTATACCGAAAAACAAGTTCGTCTGTTGTCTGAGTGGTATTTGCGAGTAAGAAAGTCTCAATAATCTCATTAAGGCTGGGCTACATTAAGGTTAGGATATGAGTTACATCATTGATCGACGCCTCAATGCCAAAAATAAAAGCGCTGTGAATCGCCAGCGCTTTTTGCGGCGCTATCGCCAACAAATCCAAAAAGCTGTATCCGATGCTGTAAGCGAGCGTTCAATAACCGATATTGATAAGGGCGGCAAAGTCAGTATTCCAACACGGGATATTAGTGAGCCGAGTATTTATCACGGCCAAGGTGGACATAACGAACGGGTTCTTCCGGGCAATAAACATTTTTCTGAAGGCGATAAAATTGCGCGGCCAGAGTCTGGTGGTGGGCAGGGGAGTGGCGGTAATGCCAGCGATTCAGGTGAAGGTATGGATGATTTTTCATTCACGCTTTCGCAGGAAGAATTTCTGGATTTCATGTTCGATGGTTTGGAATTACCTAATCTGATTAAACGCCAATTGTCCGGTTTGGAAGAGTTTAAAACAGTGCGCGCGGGCATCGCGAATGAAGGGCAGCCTGGACGAATTAATATTGTTCGTTCACTGCGTTCTGCCAATATGCGTCGCATTGCTTTGACTGCGGGAAAACGAAAACAGCTCGCGGAGTTGGAGCAAGAGTTATTAGCATTGGATGCAATGCCTGAAGCGGAACGTGATCAAAATCGAATTGCTTTGATACTTGCCGAAGTGGCAAAACTGGAGAAGGCGATTGGCCGTATTCCCTGGCTGGACACCTTTGATCTCAAATATAACCTGCATATCAAACAGCCTATCCCTCGCTCAAAGGCCGTGATGTTTTGCATTATGGATGTGTCAGGTTCTATGGATCAGGCCACTAAAGATATTGCCAAACGATTTTTTATTTTGCTGTATCTCTTTTTGCAGCGAAATTACGAGAAAACTGAAATTGTTTTTATTCGTCATCACACCAGTGCAAAAGAAGTGGATGAGGATGAGTTTTTTCATTCCCGTGAAACTGGCGGAACAGTTGTATCCAGCGCATTAAAGTTAATGCAGGAAATTATTCAGGATCGCTACTCACCAGATATTTGGAATATTTACGGCGCGCAAGCATCAGATGGTGATAACTGGGGGGAGGACTCGGATGTCTGCAAAGATATTCTGGTCGATGGCCTTTTATCCAGTTGCCAATATTTTTCCTACATTGAAATCACCAACAATGAACATCAAGCCCTGTGGGCGACTTATGAATCTATTCGCGATGAGCATCCCGACTATTTCTCGCTCCAGCATATTCGTACAGTGAGCGATATTTATCCGGTATTCCGTGAGCTTTTCCACAAGAAGGTCGCATGAAAAAACCATTGTTTACGACATCTGAATGGAATTTTGATCTTATTCAGGATGTAGATAAGGTTCTGAGCGAATTGGCTGCTGAATTTGGTTTGGATACTTATCCCAATCAGATTGAAGTTATTAGCTCTGAGCAAATGATGGATGCTTACTCATCGGTAGGTATGCCGATTGGTTACAGTCATTGGTCTTACGGAAAACAATTATTGAGTACGGAGCACTCTTACAAACGCGGGCAAATGGGGCTCGCCTATGAAATAGTCATCAACTCCAACCCCTGTATTGCCTATTTGATGGAAGAAAATACCATGACCATGCAAACGCTGGTCATTGCGCATGCTTGCTATGGGCATAATTCTTTTTTTAAAGGCAACTATCTATTTCGCACCTGGACGGATGCCAGCTCGATTATTGATTACTTGGTTTTTGCTAAAAACTACATCAGTAAATGTGAAGAGCGCTACGGCATAAATGCGGTTGAAGATATTCTGGACTCCTGCCATGCGCTGATGAATTACGGTGTAGATAGATATAAACGGCCTTATCCGATTTCTGCGCAGGAAGAAGAGCGACGCCAAAGCGAGCGTGAAGAGTATCTGCAAAAACATGTTAACGATTTGTGGCGGACTATTCCCAAATCGGTAAGTACTGAAGCAGAAAAAGATATACCTCATTATCCTTCTGAGCCGCAGGAAAATATCCTCTATTTTTTAGAAAAAAATGCACCTTTGCTTGAGTCCTGGCAGAGAGAAGTTATTCGCATAGTGCGCAAAATTGCACAATATTTTTATCCGCAGCGTCAAACTCAGGTAATGAATGAAGGATGGGCAACATTTTGGCATTACACCTTGCTGAATGAATTGCATGCACGTGGTTATGTGACCGATGGTTTTATTTTAGAGTTTTTGCAATCCCATACCAGCGTAATAGCTCAACCCGCTTACGATAGCCCTTACTACAGCGGGATCAACCCTTACACGCTTGGCTTTTCAATCATGAGTGATATTCGCCGCATGTGTGAAAACCCTACCGATGAAGATCGCACTTGGTTCCCTGAGGTTGCGGGTGCTAACTGGAAAGAAACACTGCAATTTGCAATGAAAAACTTTAAGGATGAGAGTTTTATCCTGCAATTTTTATCACCAAAAGTGATGCGCGATCTGAAACTGTTTAGCATTGTTGATGATGACCAGCATGACAAAATTAATGTCGATGCAATTCACAATGAATCAGGATTCAAACGTCTGCGTGAAACATTGGCGGGGCAATATAATCTTGGAAACCGTGAACCTAATATTCAGGTATATAACGTAGAGGTGCGTGGCGACCGCTCACTGACATTGCATCACTACATGCATAATCGCCGCCCTTTAAGTGAGTCAACACCTGAGGTACTAAAGCATTTGCATCGACTATGGGGATTTGATGTGCATCTCCACTCTGTGGATTCGGGTGAAATAAAAGAGAGTTTCCACTGTACGTCTGCGCCGCATTAACTCATTTGTTTTTCATTTAATAAGCTGCTTCAATCAATAATTAAAACAGAAGCAACCAACTGAGGGAGTTATTAAAAATTGATATGGATATATTAAAGCGCTTTTCTCTTCTGATTATTGTCGCGTTACTAACGGCCATTTCCTTCGTGTTGACCTTTATAAATCCGTGGTGGTGCATCGGATTAATTATATTCGCCCCTCTCTTGTTGTTAGGGATTTATGATCGCTTTCAGCGAAAGTGGACACTCACGCGAAATTACCCACTGGCTGCGCGTATCCGCTGGATTTTTTACGATCTGCGCCCTTATTTACGTGCTTATATAGTTGAGGGCGATCTCGAAGGAAAACCTTTCAGTTTGGATGCGCGTAATTTAGTTTACGCGCGCGCTCGCGGTGAAAATGATACCCAACCTTTTGGAACTGAGCGCAATACCGATTCCGACGAATACCAATGGCTAAGTCATTCCATTGTACCTGCGGAGCATCCCGACGAAAGCCCTCGTGTTTTAGTCGGCAATGAGCAATGCGCACAACCTTATGATGCCTCTGTACTTAATATTTCTGCGATGAGTTTTGGTTCGCTTTCGGCGCACGCGATAGAGGCATTAAACAAAGGAGCCAAACTCGGGAATTTCTATCACGATACAGGTGAGGGCGGTATCAGCCCTTACCATTTAAAGCATGGCGGCGATTTGGTGTGGGAGATAGGTTCGGGCTACTTTGGCTGCCGCAATTCTGACGGCAGTTTTAACGCTGAATTATTTGCAAAAGAATCCCAGCGGCCTGAAGTAAAAATGGTTGAAATTAAACTCAGTCAAGGTGCCAAGCCAGGACATGGTGGTGTACTTCCCGGGGCTAAAGTGACTGAAGAAATAGCCCGAATTCGTGTGGTTGCAGTGGGAGAGGATTGTATTTCACCGCGTGCACATTCTGCTTTTTCTACGCCAGTTGGGCTTATTCAATTTGCTGCACAGCTGCGTGATTTGTCGGGTGGAAAACCTGTAGGTATAAAACTCTGTGTAGGGCAAATTCACGAAGTGCTGGCGATTATGAAAGCCATGCTCAAAACCGGAATTTTTCTGGATTATATTGTTGTTGATGGCGGCGAAGGCGGTACGGGCGCCGCTCCTTTGGAATTATCTGATCATGTTGGTATGCCCTTGATTGAAGGGCTGATTACCGTTCGCAATGCATTGGTCGGCACCGGGTTGCGCAGCAAAGTACGTCTGGCTGCGAGTGGAAAAGTCGCCTCTGCTGCTGGTCTAGCGCGCAATCTTGCGATTGGCGCAGATTGGTGTAATGCCGCGCGCGCGTTTATGTTTTCTATTGGCTGTATTCAAGCCCAGCGCTGCCATCTTGGTACTTGCCCAACTGGTATCGCAACACAGGATGCTGATCGCCAGCGCGGTTTGGTTCCTGAGGTGCAAGCTGAGCGCGCCGCGCGCTTTCACAAAAAAACCTTGTTAGCCTTGAGTGATATTGTTGCCGCTGCGGGTGTTACTCATCCGCGCGATTTAAAACCTCATCATATAGTTCATCGCATTGGCGCAACCGGCTCTAAAATGATTGATCGTGTTTATCATTTCCTGCCTGAAAATGCTTTGCTGGACGCACCAGATGAAACCTATCTGGCCGAATGGTGGCGCGCAGCAAATCCAGATAGCTTTGCGCCGCAAATTGATGTTGAACCGGTACGTGCGAAGGAAGATGTAAAAACTAGTACGTAAAAGTTTGTCACTAATTAAAGATGATCATTGTCTGTGTTGCGGGATGATTTTTTTGTCATGTGTTTGCGCACATTGTTCGAATACAAAATAGCGGGAACCACAACCAAAACGGTGAGAGCCGCAAGCATCCACAAATAGCTTTGCTGAAAGATTGCCATGCTTACAATCTCAGCTGCCTGTTCGTTGTTGATATGTTTGGCGAAGGAAATTGCACCGATTGCCGCTTCATGCGCGATAGAAAAACCGCCGCTTAATGCACTTTCCCAGCCGAGCGCTGAAAGCGAGCCATAGGCTTTGAAAGCTATGGATGAAGCACCAAAACCAATAACTCCGATTGCGACAGTGCCCATTCCCAATAGGCCTACGCCCACTGCACCTATACCAATCGCGCCCACAGAAATAATACCGACACTAATCGGCGCAATGGCTATGCCGCCCCAAGCGAATACTAATCCGTAAGCGTGGCTGCCTCCTGCAAACCACGCGACGAGTGGTTTATCGCCCTGTTCTGGTATACCGAAACGAACATGAATTAATGGCACGCCTGCAATATAAAGGTGACTTTTATATTCGCGCCGTTTGTAACCAATGTGATCGACTGGGTCTTGAAATGCTTCAGGGTGAAGTAATCGCTCCTGCATTCTGAGTTTGCGCTTTGCTCGTAGCATTTTTATTGTGAGAGAAATGTGGATGACCGCTAATGCGGCGACTAAAAGTTGTGAGATGATTGAAAAACTTACCGCATTGCCAAAATTTTTTTCGGCTGTGTACTGCAAGCCCATCATGCCTAGAATGTAGACAAATGTGAACACGAAATAAAGTGTGACGTAAAAAATGATTTGCTTGCGTTCCCGTTTAGTGCGGGATTGATCAAGTGCTGCGCGCAAACCAAAAAATGAGCTAATAAAGCCAGAGGCTGTTGCCATAACCGCCAAGAGCGCTCCCCATTTAAAAATAGCCGCTGCTTTTGCTGCACCTGTGCTAAAGGTGGCAACTTTTATTGCGGGTGCAATGTCATTAATGGCAGCCAGTACCGATAGGGTGAATGCGGTGCCTTGTTTGCTTTTTGTCAGGGTATCTTCAACAAAATTTACCATCGCTTGCTGTAGCAATTTTCGGCCACGTGATAGACGTTGTTTTACTGTGTCTTCAGTCAACTCCAATTGATCGGCTACATGCTCTACAGAACACTGTTCTCGATAAAATAAAATCAAAGGCTCGCGATAGGTGTCTGGCATTTTCTCCAGCG
This sequence comes from Cellvibrio chitinivorans, assembly GCF_035117775.1. Lineage (NCBI taxonomy): Bacteria > Pseudomonadati > Pseudomonadota > Gammaproteobacteria > Cellvibrionales > Cellvibrionaceae > Cellvibrio > Cellvibrio chitinivorans. The sequence goes on along the minus strand of NZ_JAYKKN010000003.1, from coordinate 62,580 downwards.
CTTGCCATAACAGCGCCTGCTCTTGCGCGCTGATGACATCATCTTCAATCTTTGTTTGGGCTGATTGCTCATCACTGTATTCGTCCAACTCATGAGCATCGGCGACAGGTTGCGCGGCTTCTTTACGGCGAAAGTGACTGGTTTTAAAGCGGAGAATTCCGCATAGCCAGGATTTCAATTTTTCCGGATCGCGCAAAGTATCGAGCTTTTTCCAGGCTTCAATAAAAGTTTCCTGAGCTATGTCCTCGCTGTGTTTTAAATCCCCCACTGCCGAATAGGCTAATGCACAGAGCAGATTCTGGTAGCGAGTTACGATTTCGCAAAACGCATTGCGATCCCCGCCCAGTGAAGCCATCACCAGATCGGCATCACTCCAGTTGGCATTATTACAATCGGATGAGGCATTTTGCTTTTTAAATAGGCTCATGGTCATTTTCTCTTGCTATGAGCTAATAGGTGCCCGATTTTCAAAAAAGGTGACAGCGAAGATGAAAAAAAGACAGAAAAATTAAAAATCAGTCGTTTTTTTTAATTTTTTCTTGAGATGTTAATTTTTTTGTCACCTTTGCTGTTCCTTCAGGCACTTATTGATGACTTTGGTTTTTATTGTCAGGCGCAGAGCAGCCTGCTGGTTTCCAAGGTTAAGCGAACCGTTAATTTCGATATTGCCTTTATAACAGCCTTTAAATAATGGAGAAACACCAATGAATTTTCATCGAGTAACAATTTTAGCAACCAGTAAAGTGTTATTAATGGCCCTATGGCTTGCTGCTTCCAGTATTAGTTTCGGAGCAGACTTGGCACCAATCATTGATGATTTTAGCGATGCCAACAACAATAGTTTAGGTTTTCCTCGCTATTTTATGAATGATTCCATGTCCGGTGGTGGTACTACAACCCAGCAGAAAATAGCCGAAGGTATTATCTCTTATAACGGTGATATTGCCCCTCCGCGCGGCCAACCTGGCTGGGCGAGCGTTGCATTGCTTCTTGATGCGCAGGGGTTGCCTAAAGATGCGAGTAGTTTTGAGGGTATACGCCTGTTGCTTAAAGTCAATGCTGGAAATATTTCTGTTTCTGCCAACAGCATTGAGATTACCAATTTTGATTATCACGCTGCATCCGTTGTGGTGAAAGCGGATGGAAAATTTCACGAAATAAAAATCCCATTCATTTCCATGAAGCGCAGTTGGTCTGAGCAGATTCCGCTCAATACTAAAACACTCAGTAGTATCAGTATTACCGCCTATGACATGGCAAAAGGCAGTTTTGATTTTTCAGTAGACGAAGTGAGTTTTTACTAATTCATATCAATTCTGTTAAGGCGAGATTATGAATATGCCAACACTCAATCAAAAACGGCTGGATTATTTGGATGCAGCCAGAGCCTTCGCATTAATTTTAGGAATTTTCTTTCATGCAAGCCTCTCATTTATGCCGATGTTTATTGGTTGGGCGGTGATGGATGTATCGACCAGTGAAAGTGTTTCGCTATTCGTTATGATTGCTCATTCGTTTCGCATGGAACTGTTTTTTCTCATCGCGGGATTTTTCAGCTATATGAGTTTTCACAATCAAGGTGTAAAGAGTTTTGTGCGTTCTCGTGCACTGCGAATCGCGGTACCTTTTGTGATTGGTTGGTTTTTGTTGCGCCCACTGCTTGTCTTAGGCTGGGTGATGGGCGCAGAAAGTATGCGCGGCGAGGTAAATATCCTCATGGAACTTGAGGCTAGTTTTGCCAGCCTCGGCAGTTTACCGAATGGCTTGTTTACAGGGACTCATTTGTGGTTTTTGTATTATCTTTTAATGATCAGTGCAATTTTTATATCGCTTCGTTTTTTATTGTCTGCGTATAAACCTTTTCATAAAAAGTTAATGCAAGCTTCTGATGCGACAATGTTTTGGATTGGCAACTCGAAATTGGCGATAGTTGCGCTTGCAATCCCTACTGCTATTTGCTTGTGGTTTATGAGCCACTGGAGTGTAGATACTCCGGATAAAACACTGGTTCCGAATGTTCCGGTATTACTTGTCTATGGTGGGTTCTTTTCCTTTGGCTGGTTGCTTCATCGTCAGGCTGGGTTGATAGAGAGTTTTTCTCGCTTAACTTGGGGTAAGTTTATTCTCTGTATGGGCGGGATAATTCTAACCAGCGTGATTTATGATATGGGCATAAACCTGAGCGACCCTCACTACTACTTATTTAAAGCCTGTTTTGTTGTTTCTCATGCAATCATGATGTGGTCGCTTGTTGCTCTAATCATTGGAGTTTTCAAACAATTTTTTGATCGCCCACGCAAGGTAGTTCGTTATCTTGCGGATTCGTCCTATTGGCTTTATTTGGTTCATTTACCCATTGTTATCTTTCTCCAGATTGCCTTCGCAGAATTACCATTGCACTGGTTAACCAAACTTATGAGTATTTCGCTGCTGACTATTGTTATATCAATCGTAATTTACGATGCGTTAATTCGGTCTACGTTTGTTGGTACTATTTTGAATGGCAAGCGAAAACAGCGATTACTTTTTAATCGGTGTGAGTCAGCATCGCTGGAGTTGAGTTAGGGGGAGAGTGGACTTGCCTAGCACGTTCTGAATTTTTAAATGAGAGTATGGTCAGCATATGCTGTACCATGTTCCCGTTTTCTTTTGGGTATCCAAAAGGATAAAGCAAATAATAATCAGGATGTTTGTATGGATAAGCGCTATTTTTCGTTGCTGAACCTTTCGTTTTTGTTCTGTATTTTCTTCAGTTTTACTTTAATCGCTCAGGCTCGCGAAATTGCATTAACCTTTGATGATGCACCAACCCCGGATTCAGTATTAATGACGGGGCTGAGCGAACCCAAAAAATTATCAATGCTTTAAAGCGGGCTGATGTACCCGATGTGCTGATTTTTGTAAAAACAGATTATATAACCCCGCAAACAGCTGAGCGTTTAAAACAATATACGGATGCCGGATTTCATTTGGCGAATCACAGCTTCTCCCATCAATCAGCGAATCAGATAAGTGTAAATGCCTACGCGGAAGATGCTTACAAAGCGCACTTGGCTTTAAAGCCCTTCAAGAATGTCTTAAATTTCCATCGCTTCCCGTATTTGCATTACGGAAAAGACCTTGCTGAGATAAATCAGTTACAGGGCTTGTTGGCAGAGCTTGGTTACAAAGATGGTTATGTGACTATCGATAATTATGATTGGTATATTAGCTCGATTATCACGAAAGCCGCCGAGGAAAATAAACCGATTAATTATGATAAAGCTCGTGATTTTTACGTGACTTATTTGTATGAATCCATTGAGTTTTATGATGCTATCGCGCAAAAGGCATTGAAGCGTTCCCCTCGACACGTTCTTTTACTGCATGAAAATGATGCAGCTGCGTTATTTGTGGGTGATTTAATTAAGCATTTACGTAGCAAAGGTTGGAAAATTATTTCGCCTCAGCAAGCCTATAAAGACCCTATCGCTAAAAACTTCCCGCAAGTTGTTTTTCACAAACAGGGCAGGGTAGCTGCTATTGCCAACAGCAAAGGAGTTCCCGAATCTGAATTGCGCCATCCATCTGAAAATGAGCAATACCTAGATCTGGAGTTTGCGAAAACAGGTGTGATTATTAATCCATAACAACAATAGATAGCCAAAATAGATAATTACTAAGGAAATCAAATGTTATTCAATAAAATTTTTTTGTTCTCGTTCGTGTTAGGTATTAGCAGCTTTGTGAATGGCGTGTATGCCAACCAAATTCCACCATTTGGTACGATGATCGAGTTATGTTTGAAATGGAAAAAGAGTATTCAAAATCCCACAAAACATTACCTGTTAACGTCGCTATGTTTGTTGGATCGTTGGAGGATGATTACCACCCGATGGTGAAAGATTTGCTAGCGATGGAAAAACAACTGCGTTCACGTAATTATGAAGGGCTTAGATTGCGTGTGGAGGTTATGCAGGGGGAAAACCATCACAGCGTGTTTCCCGGATTATTATCAAAGGGGTTGATGGCAGCCCTTCCTCTGAAAAAATAACACTTCTTTTTATGGCTGCCATTGCGGCAGCCGTGCTTATCTTGTTAGTTCATACACACACATATTCACCGCTGAAGCCAAATTCAGCGATTCAATCGCTCCGCAGCCTGCAATCGTAAATGCCTGCGCGTTCATGCTTTGTAGTACTTCGCGTGGTACGCCGCGCGCTTCGTTACCAAACACATAGCAATCAAACGTTTTGAAACTGTTATCGCTAAGTGTCTTTCCATCCATGTCCAGGGTGGCAATTGAATTGAAGCGCGCTGTTAGTGATTCAAGCGGTACATCCAATTCCATTGACACATGAAAAATGGCGCCCATGCTGGAACGAACGACTTTAGGATTGTAAGGATCAACCGAACCGGGGCTGAGTAGGCAGCGGAAGTTGCCGAACCAAGCGAGGCTGCGCAAAATAGTCCCGAGGTTGCCGGGGTCTTGTACTTCGTAAAGATAAATCGTTTTCTCGTTTGCAATTTTATTTGCTGCTGTATTGAGCATTGGTGCAACAGCGATAATTCCCTGCGGTGTTTTGGTATCGGAAAGCTGCGCCATATGTTTTTCGCTCACCAGGTGTTTTTTAAACTGGCTGGGAAAATCCTTGAACGCTTGGGTAACAAATAACTCACAGGTTTTGAGTGCAGGATTAACTTCTGCTGCTTTTTCAAGCTCCAGAATTAAATGCTCTCCCTCCACCAAAAAATAGCCGAATTCCGTGCGGTATTTTTTTTGGTGGAGTTTTTTGGCTTCGTCCAATTTCAATGGCATAGGATTAGTTTTCCAAATCGGCGAGCATGGCTTTGGCAACAGCTTCTGCGACTTTGATGCCATCCACTCCTGCAGATAAAATTCCACCTGCGTAGCCCGCACCTTCTCCGGCAGGGAATAAGCCGCGTGTATTCAAACTTTGGAGTGTTTCATTGTCGCGCTTGATCCGCACTGGCGATGATGTGCGTGTTTCAATACCGGTTAACACGGCATCTTTGCGATCAAACCCGCGGATTTGTTTGCCAAACGCGGGCAGTGCTTCGCGGATGGCTTCAATTGCATAGTCAGGCAGTGAAGGCGCGAGGTCGCCGAGTTTTACGCCGGGTTTGTAAGACGGTTCTACTTCCCCAAATTCGGTAGAACTTTTGCCGCGAATAAAATCACCGACTAATTGGCCGGGGGCACAGTAATCTTTGCCGCCCAACTCATAGGCGCGCGATTCCAATTTTTCTTGCAGTTCAACACCGGCAAGTGGGCCACCTGGGAAATCTTTTTCCGGTTCAATGCCCACCACAATACCTGCATTAGCATTGCGCTCATTACGCGAGTATTGGCTCATGCCGTTGGTAACAACGCGTTCGGGTTCCGAGGTCGCAGCAACAACGGTTCCGCCGGGGCACATACAAAAGCTGTAAACGGCGCGGCCATTTTGTGCGTGATAAACGAGTTTGTAATCGGCAGCGCCCAATTCGGGATGGCCTGCATATTTACCTAGACGCGCGTTATCAATCAACGATTGTGGATGTTCAATACGGAAACCAATCGCAAATGGTTTTGCTTCTACATAAACACCGCGCTCGTGAATTTTACGGAAGGTATCGCGTGAACTGTGACCTAATGCAAGTACGACATAGCGGCTGCGCAGTTCACTTCCATCGGCAAGTGTTACACCTTCAATACGGCCGTTGTTGATCAGAAAATCTGTCACTTTATTTTCAAAACGTACTTCACCGCCCAGCGCTTTAATTTCTTCACGCATGGTAGATACCACACCGGTCAAGCGAAAGGTGCCGATATGTGGTTTGCTTACGTACATGATTTCTTCGGGCGCACCGGCGCGCACAAATTCGTGCATCACTTTGCGGCCATAAAATTTCGGGTCTTTAATTTGGCTGTAGAGTTTTCCATCGGAAAATAAGCCAGCGCCACCTTCGCCAAATTGCACGTTGGATTCCGGCGTTAGTACTTTGTTGCGCCAGAGTGCCCAAGTATCTTTGGTGCGTTTGCGTACATCTTTTCCGCGTTCCAACACAATCGGTTTAAAACCCATTTGCGCGAGTATGAGGGCAGCGAATAATCCGCAGGGGCCGAAACCAATAACAATCGGACGTTCGGTTAAGTTCTCTGGCGCTTGCGCAACCGGATAATAATTGGTGTCGGGCGCGGGGCGGATATTTTTATCATCGGCAAAACGCTGGAGAATTTGCTCTTCATTTTTTACGTTTAAATCGATGATGTATACAAAGGTGATTTCGCTATTTTTTTTACGCGCATCGTAACTGCGTTTAAACACAGTGAAATCGAGCAAATCTGTGTCTTTGATTTTTAGGCGTTTAACGATAGCAGCGCGCAGGGCTTCAGCTGGGTGATCCAACGGCAGTTGGAGTTCGGTGATGCGAATCATAATGGCTCCTGGCCGGTAACTTTCCGGCAAAAGGATGAGAAATAGAGGTGTATTGCAAGGAATGCGGGCATTTTACGCGGGTTTTGGAGCCAAGGCCATGTATCTGCATAGTTTGGAATCGGGTTAAAATAGGCTTTATTGTCAGTAAAGTAATTTTTTGAGTTATCCCTATGGCTAGATCCAAAAGCAGCAACCGTTGGTTGGAAGAGCATGTCAACGATCCTTATGTCAAAAAGGCGCAGGTCGATGGTTATCGTGCGCGCGCCGCTTATAAGCTGATCGAATTGAATGAAAAAGATAAATTGATTCGCCCCGGAATGATGGTGGTGGATTTAGGTTCTGCGCCAGGCAGTTGGTCGCAAATCGCTGGGCGTTTGGTTGGGGTAAAAGGCCGGGTGATTGCTTCAGACATTTTGCCAATGGACTCACTTGAGCACGTCGATTTTATTCAGGGTGATTTCACTGAAGAAGCGGTTTTCAATCAGATCATGGAAAAACTGGGCGGTAATCGCGCTGATGTGGTGATCTCGGATATGGCACCGAACATTAGCGGTGTGGATGCAGTTGATCAGGCATCATCCATGTATTTGGTTGAGCTGGCGTTGGATATGGCGCGCAGCGTGTTAAAACCCAAAGGCGATTTTGTGGCAAAAGTTTTTCACGGCGAAGGTTACGATGATTACGTGAAAGATGTGCGAACCTCATTTGAGAAGGTTGTAATTCGTAAACCTGATGCTTCACGCCCTCGCTCGCGTGAAGTTTATGTGGTAGGAAAGGGGTTTAAAGGTTAAACCTACTGCTATTAATCTGGGCGCTTTCAGCTAGCGCCCATCAACTCTTAACCATATCAAATCTCAACCCATCAATCCTTAACTAAGGAAGATAATTTTGTAATTGTATCTTCCACCTGCGCAGCTAAATTTTTAATTACTTGTCGATGGGATTCTCGTAAATCGTTTTCAGATGCTGCATCAATTAATGATTGCAGATGCTGTTCTGTATCTAAACGATGCGATATGAGCGGGGAAATGTCGTTAGGTGATAATGATGCTGCAACTTTTTCAATGATCAACTCACCGGTTTCTTTATCCGGATCGGGTGCAGACGGCAGTGTGCCGAGATTGAGAAGTATATCTTCCAATTTTTTGGCAAATGTTTTTCGCTCGCTGATAATGTTGTTAAAAAGCGAAGTCACTTCTTTATCAGAGATGTTATTCAGCGCATCTTCGTAATAGTCGATGCTTTCCTGACAGGCGATCAATACTTCATTCAATGCAACTTCAGTGTCTGACAGTATGTAAAACATACGTGGCTCCCGTTGATATTTAACTTAAATAGTATTGGGGGCAGGGCGGATAACTTCAAGTGCGTTTGGGATTACCTCAAACAATGCCGGTGTTGTGCTGATGGGTTCGCCGTCGGCAATAATCTCTTTTGGTCTACGCGTTTTTATCTCTATGCGTTTGGCCGAGCCGGTAAAACAAGTGGGAATATAACTGTGCTTGCCGTAGCGTAAAAATACGGCGTTTTTTAATAATTCCCATATTGATGAGGGCGCCAGACTATAAAGACAGAGGGCGCCGTCATCAATTTTTGATTTTTCATCTATCACATTACCGCCACCGTAAAATCGACCATTCCCAATAGCGACTTGAATGGAGCGCAGCTTATGTTCTTTGCCGTTGGCTTTAATCGTGACGCGAAAAGGGCGATTTTTTTTAAACGCAGAAAACGCTGCTTTTAAATAACTAAATACTCCCCACTTTTTTTTCACTTCGGGCGTGAGTTCACTTGTGACTTTTACGCCCAAGCCTATGTGTGCCGCGTTTAAAAAGTAATGCTCGTTAATTATTCCTAGATTAATTCGTCCGCGATGATTGTTAGCGATAATCTCAAATGCCTCAGGGATATTAGGTGGAATATCCAGGGAGTGTGCCAAATCATTTGCAGTGCCGAGTGGAAGAATGGCGAAGGGCAATTGATGTTTATAGAGCGTGCTTGCCGCAGAGCTGATGGTGCCATCACCACCACCTAAGATGACTAGTTGGACTTGTGCGGCGAACTCGTGAATATGTTGCGCTGTTTGTTTGGCACTGGAAGAGGTTTTTTGAATGACATTGATCCCGCGTTCAGCTAACAGGCGTAACCCTTCACTGATGTCCGTATCGGCTCCACTTCGGCTATTTGGATTCACAATCATCAGTGCCGTAATCGGAGTATTTAAAAGGGCAGTATTCACAGCAAAGCTCCGCAATCCGTTTGTTTAATTGTAAAAATGGGAAATATCCGCAAGCGTTTTTACACGACTGTTGTCTGCACGCTGAATCTACAACTGAATTAATCAGCTGGGAGAGAGTAGTGTGCGACGAGATAAGTATATTGAAGCAAGTAATTTGCCAGAGATGTCCTTTAGTAACTCAATCGCATGCTCTGTGTAGTCAGAGCGGGATCTATTGTTACTAAAGGATTGTTGGGATTTAACGAGCAAAAGTCTTGGGCAAAACTATTGTTTCGCCTGCTGCTCTTTTACATATTTCATGATGTTTACGAAGGTGTCTGTCCAGTAAATATCTTTATTGTCTGCTAGATATTTCACCAACTGCTCATGCGCTTCTTTAGATACCACTATGTGATCGCCACCCACGCCGTGAAAGGTGAAGTTGGCCATAGTGCCTTTGGCGGCGGCCTCTTTGACGTGCGCAATCAATTGTTCACCAGTAACGCCAGCGGGGAAATCCACGGGCACTGCATAAGGGTCAAGGGTTTTCATATCGGGCGTGACGGCGCCGAAGCCGGTTTTCATCGCTACAAATTCGCTTTTTAGCCCGTCTACATAATTAGCGCCACCGGCTTTTAAGTCGATGCAGGGTGGGGTGTAAGTGCGTTCGGTTTTGCCATCAATTGCATGTAAAAAGCTGTTGGCGACTTTCACTTGATCTTGCATTTGAATCACGCTGACCTTATCCAAGTCGCGGTCATCCGTAACCCAGTCGCGCCCCGGTTGGCTTTTGGCGCATTGGTGAAAAATGCTGTGGTTGCCTAGTTCATGGCCTTTTTGGGCGGCGGCACGCCATTCTGGCAAACGGGTCACCAAGGTTGGGCTAACAACATTCAAATAAAAAGTGCCGCGCAGTTTGTATTTATTCAGCGTGGGGATGGCGTTATCCAGTTGGCTATCGAGGGCATCGTCATAAGCAAGATTGACTGCCGCTTTGGCGCCCTTTGGCCAAGTGAAAGGCTTGTCCGCTGCGATGCTCGCTGTAGAGCCAAGCGCCAAACTTATGCCGATTAATAGTGCGGGAATTTTTATTGTCATTGTTTCTATCTCTTGTTGGTTGAGGCTTTTGTTAGGTGTAACTGTTAGCTGAAATTGTGTGAGCTGTAATGGTTGGTGATCAATTTCATCATTAATCGATGAGTATCATTGTTGTAGTTGCAAATGTCCTGTCATTCAACTTTTTGAAAAAGATGAACAGTTGTTAATCAGTTCTCAGAAAAGTGAATCAATAAAAATGAGAATGACAGCGCTGTCGAGATGGCAGAACTGATAAGAATAATAGCACTAATGCGTTTTTAGGCGACAAATCTCTCCGTGTATCACCCGTGTTAAAGCCGTAATCCTGTTCAGGGTTACAACTCAAAAAAATTACAAAGCAAAAAGCTGTAGACGTTTGCGTTTTTAAACGAATGTGATGGGATCACAGTGCGGCGGTGTGTCTTTGACATGCCTTCGGGCTTTGTTTGCCTCAATTTTAGGCGGACGACAGGAGTGGCAACAGCGAACGCCCGTTCTAGAGGGCTAAGACAATAATGCAGGTTATTAACTTTCACTTTATCAAGGAGACAACGCATGATAACTCCGCCCAAAAAAGGCCTGAGTCTGCTGGCTGTATTCAGCCTCTGCACTATGGCTGTCGGTTATAGCGGCGCAGCATCGGCCGCCTGTTCTTACAAGATCGATAACGAATGGAATACCGGCGCGACCGGCACAATCAGTATCACCAACTCTACTTCTGCTGCGATTAACGGTTGGTCGGTAAATTGGCAATACACGACCAATCGCTTGAGCGGTTCATGGAATGCGAATGTATCGGGAAGCAACCCTTACACCGCATCCAACCTGAACTGGAATGGCACTCTCCAGCCCGGGCAATCAACGAGCTTTGGTTTCCAGCTGAACAAAAATGGCGGGGCGCTTGAGCAGCCAACCATTAATGGTGTGGTTTGTTCGGGGACTACTACTTCATCGGCACCATCATCTGCGCCATCTTCATCATCAGTACCTAGCTCTTCTGTTCCATCATCAACACCCAGTTCATCGTCTGTTCCAAGTTCTTCATCAAGCAGCATCAGCGCCTGTCTTGAGCAATGTAATTGGTACGGCAGTGTGCATCCGCTTTGTGTTACCACTACCAGCGGTTGGGGTTATGAGAACAATAAGAGCTGTATCTCCAGAAATACCTGCGCCAGTCAGCCGTCTCCATTTGGTGTGACTTCTGCTTGTGGTACGTCTTCGTCGGTTATTCCTTCCAGCTCAAGCCGTCCAAGTTCTTCATCCGTACCGAGTTCTTCATCAGTCCCAAGCTCAAGCTCAGTACCTAGTTCAAGCTCTGTGCCTAGCTCAAGCTCGATAGGCAGTTCTTCCAGTGTGCCGTCTACAGCGGGTGTATTCCGTGTCGATTCAACCGGCAACATCACCAAAAATGGCACTGTGTTCCCGGTTCGCTGTGGCAACTGGTTTGGTCTTGAAGGTCAGCATGAGCCAAAAGATGCGGAGAACAATGCTAACGGTGCAGCACTGGAGTTGTATGTTGGGAACATGTGGTGGGCTAACACTGGCCGTACCATCCAGCAGACGATGACTGAAATCAAAGCGCAAGGTATCAACATGATTCGCTTGCCGATTGCACCGCAAACATTGGATCCAACTGACCCGCAAGGCATCGGCGATATTCGTACTGGCGGTGTATTGAAAAATCATCCGTCTGTGCGTCAAACCAATGCGCGTCAGGCGATGGAAGATTTCATCAAACTTGCTGCGCAAAACAACATTCAAGTGTTGATCGACATCCACTCCTGCTCTAACTACGTAGGTTGGAGAGCTGGTCGTTTGGATGCGCGTCCTCCGTATGTTGATGCTACCCGTGAAAACTATGAGTTTACTCGTGAAGATTATTCCTGTGCGCCAACCGGCACTCCGGGCGTAACTACTCATGCGTACAACGAATCTATCTGGTTGGATAACCTGAAAGACATCGCCGGTCTGCCAGCGAAATTGGGTGTTGATAACATCATCGGTATCGATATTTTCAACGAGCCGTGGGATTACACCTGGGCTGATTGGAAGCGTCTGTCTGAAAGTGCTTACACTGCGATCAACTCTGTTAACTCGGATATGTTGATTTTCGTGGAAGGTATTTCGGCTACTGCTGATAACCAGGATGGTTCTCCATCAACTATCACACAAGTTCCACACGGTTCTGAGGAATACAATCCGAACTGGGGCGAAAACCTGTTTGAAGCCGGTATCGCACCGCTCAACATTCCAAAAGAGCGTTTGGTTTACTCGCCACATACCTATGGCCCATCAGTATTCGTACAGAAGCACTTTATGGACCCTGCGCAAACCGAGTGTACTGGTCTTGAGGGTGATGCTGCGGCGGACGAAGATTGCCGTATCGTAATCAACGAAACCAAACTCAGAGCCGGTTGGGATGAGCACTTTGGTTACCTGCGTGCGCAAGGCTTCGCGATGGTTGTGGGCGAATTCGGCGGTAACATGGATTGGCCACAAAAAGGCAGCATTTCTGATCGCAGCAAGTGGAATCACATCACCACCAATGTTGATCAGCAATGGCAGCAAGCCTTTGTTAAGTACGCGAAAGAGAAAAACATTCAAGCCTGTTACTGGTCGATCAACCCTGAGTCGGGCGACACTCATGGTTGGTATTCCACTCCATATGATCCTGTAAGCAACGAATCTGCTTGGGGTACATGGACAGGTTTTGATGCGCGCAAAACCACCTTGCTGAAGGATCTCTGGGGTAATTAATCCTTAGGCGATCATCGCAATTAAAGCCGGAGCCAGCACAAGTTGGCTCCGGCTTTTCTTTTGCGCGGTTAAGATTCATCAACTTCGGTTTGATTTTGCGGGTGATCTCTATAAGCTGGGCAAAATTTTTTGACCCTTGGAGTAACCCATGACCTGGCTGTTGTTGATTGTTGGTTTAGTGCTGTTGGTAATTGGCGCCGATGTGTTGGTAAAAGGCGCAGCGCGTCTTGCATCCAATTTTGGTGTACCTGCGTTAGTGATCGGTTTGACAGTGGTGGCGTTTGGTACCAGTGCGCCAGAGTTGGCGGTCAGTGTAAAAGCGGCTTACTCGGGCGAGGCGGAATTGGCTATCGCTAATGTCGTGGGCAGTAACATCGTGAATGTGCTGTTTATCCTGGGCCTATCAGCGGCAGTTTCACCATTAATTATTTCACAGCAATTGATTCGTCAGGATGTACCAATCATGGTGGGGTTGTCGGCACTGGCGGCCTATATGGCATTTGATGGCAGTATCAATCGGGGCGAGGCCGCGATTTTGGCGCTTGGCTTGCTGACCTATACCTGGTTTTTGTTTTATCAAGGAAAGAAATCCGGCAACGATGTTGCTGATGGCGAAGTAGAGGAGATGCTGAGCAGCAAAGTGCCTATGTGGCAAAACGTACTCTTGGTGATTGTGGGGTTGATTCTGTTGGTGATGGGCGCGCGCTGGTTGGTGCAAAGCGCAATTGAATTGGCGACTGCTTGGGGAGTGAACGAGGCGATTATCGGTTTGACTATTGTTGCCATAGGAACTTCTCTGCCTGAGCTGGTGACCTCGGTGGTTGCAACACTGAAAGGTGAGCGCGACATCGCCGTTGGCAACGTTGTTGGCAGCAATATTTTTAACATCCTCTGCGTGCTGGGGATTTCCGGTGTGGTATCGCCTATGCCGCTGCTCGCAGGTGAGCAATTGGCGACCTTTGATATTCCGGTGATGCTGGGTGTGGCAGTGCTCTGTGTGCCACTGTTTTTTATCGGCGCTTCATTAAATCGTATCGAAGGTTTGATGTTCCTTGCGCTCTACACTGCCTATGTTTGGATATTGGTTGCGACCGCTTTATCACTGGGTTATGTGGCGCAATTAAAAACAGCAGTCTTCTACGGACTGCTTCCGCTGGTCGTGGCTTATATTGTTATTGCGCTGATTCTCGACTTGCGTAAGCGCCGCGCCTGATCTCTGCTCAACAGCCCCTCATGGTGCGTTTGCGCACTGTGAGTGGGTTTAATTCCTTGTTCTATACTCACAACAGCAACGCGAAAGATGGATTTAACCTGATGGTTTAACCATACATTGTTCAGTGACGAAGACGAGGTAGTAGCTATGTTGTTAAGAGATTTAGTGACCCAATGGGAATCCACCGCACAGGGTGTGCTGACGAAAGAAACCTACACAGTGAAGTTGTTAAAAGAGGATGCCGCAAAGCTGGACGCGCTCGCGGAGATGTACCCCAAGCGCACTAAAGAGCAGTTGATCAGTGAATTATTAACTGCCGCACTGGGGCAACTGGAGGCGAGTTTTCCTTATGTACAAGGAACCAAAATTGTCGCTACCGACGAAATGGGCGATGCCATTTACGAAGATGTCGGCCCTACACCGCATTTTATGGCGCTGACCAAAAAGTATTTGGAACAGAGCTAATCCGCGTTCACTTTTCTCATATCTGTTCCATTCAACGGTTCGAGTGCGCGCCGCAACTGCGGTAGGTGATACCCAAGCGAAAGCGCGCGCGTGATCACATAGATGATAAATGCGATCCACAATCCTTGATTACCCGCCAAATTGTCGGTTGTCGACATCAATACTTCAGCTGCCAATAAAAATACCAACAGCGAAATAAATGACGCATTGCGCATCGCACGGCTAGCTGTTGCACCAATAAAAATACCATCCAACTGAAACGCCGCAAACGACACCAAAATATAAATGGCTGCATAGGGTAAGTAGGTGAAGGCGACCTCTTGTACCGTTGAAATCGGCGTCAGCCACTGGATAAATTGATGTCCGCACAAGCCAATTATCATCATCAAACCAAACGCACAGGCAGCGGCGATTTGCGTTGAGTGGATAATCGCGCGATCAAATAGCTGACGATTTCTAGCGCCAATGGTTTTGCCGATGAGCGACTCCAGCGCGAAGGCAAAACCATCCAGAAAAAAGGCGGAGAAGGAAATAAATTGCAGCAGTATGTGATTGGCCGCGAGAGTGTTGTCGCCAAACTGCGCGCCCTGATTTGCGAACCATGCAAAGCCGGTCAGCATAAATAAAGTGCGCCACATGATGTCGCTGTTGGTTTTCAGAGTGTTGATGATGGCATTGCGCAGAAAAATTTTGCGCCAGCTGAAAAAGGATTCGGAATCTGCAGGGCGCAGGCGCCGGAACAACACAAGCCCGCCTACTGCAAAGCAGATCCACTCAGCGAGTAAAGTGCCCAGTGCAATGCCGCGCACGCCCCAATCAAATCCGACAACAAACAGAATATCCAAAACGATATTGGTGCCGTTGAGCAGTAATTGCAGCCAGAGCAGTCTGCGTGTTTCACCGAGGCCAATCAGTGTGCCCATGATCGCGTAACTACCGAGTGTGGCAGGTGCTGCCCAAATACGTAATTGCCAATAGTCGTGAGTGCCTTGCTCGACCGCAGGGCTTGCATCCAATAACCACATCGCCATATGCCCCAATGGGTATTGGGCGATGATTAACACTAATCCGATGACTATGCCGAGCAGTAACGCGCGCAAAAAAGCAGCGCGTACTTCGGCGGCATCCCCTGCACCAACGGCTTGTGCGGTAAAGCCGGTGGTGCCCATGCGCAAAAAGCCAAAACTCCAATACACGAATGAAAATATCAGTGAGCCAAGTGCTATCGCGCCCAAGTCGGCAGCAGTACCGGTTTGGCCAATTACGGCGGTATCAACCAAGCCGAGTAGAGGGGCGGTCGCATTTGCCAGAATGATAGGAATGGCCAATTGGATAATGGCGCGGCGGCTGGTTGCTATGGGAATCACAGATGTGTTGCTCGCAAATAAAAAACCCGGCTAGTTGCCGGGTTCAGTCACAAATCCTAATTTTAATATACCCGATCGCTGCACCGCGGCCATAGTGGTAATCACATGTTCGTAGCTCACGGCTTTATCCCCGCGAATGTGTACCTCGGGTTGTGGCTGCTTGCTGGCTTCGGTCGCCAAGCGCACTTCCAATTCTTCCGGCGTCACCTGATGCTCGTTCCAAAAAATCGCACCCACTGCATCAATTGAAAGGTTGATGGTTTCAGGTTTTAACTCGTTGGGTGTGTTATCGGCGCGCGGTAAATCCACTTTTACGGAGTGAGTTAATACCGGCACAGTAATAATAAAAATAATCAGGAGTACCAACATCACATCCACAAGGGGCGTCATGTTGATTTCGCTCATTACTTCTGAGTCGTCGTCGAGTCCACCGCCAAAGGCCATGGTTTAGCCCTCTTTACGTGGAGTAAGTTTGGTAACAGCGTTTTTATTTTGAATCGGGCTACCGGTAATAAAGTAAGCGTGCAGTTGATGCGCAAAGCGATTAAGTTTATTCAATACGCCTTTATTCGCACGCGCCAAAGCGTTGTAACCCAGTACTGCTGGAATTGCTACAGCCAGACCAAATGCCGTCATGATCAATGCCTCACCCACCGGTCCTGCGACTTTATCGATACTCGCTTGACCGCTTACGCCAATTCCTACCAGCGCGTGGTAAATCCCCCACACGGTGCCAAACAATCCAATGAATGGCGCAGTTGAGCCTACAGAAGCAAGAATCGCCAAGCCACGCTGCAAACGCTCAGCGCTTTCATCGATGGAGCCGCGTAAACAAGCAGTCAGCCATTCAGCCAGTGGCAAATGACCGTGAAGGTCATCTTTGTGATTGCTATGGTGGTCAAGTGCTGCCTGGCCTTCTTCTGCCAAATGGCGGAAAGGGGTAGTGCGGTCATCGCCCAGTGTGCGTAAACCTTCCGCGAAACTCTGCGCATGCCAGAAATCGTTCAAGCCCTGCGATGGGCGACGCAAGCGCCACAGGCCCCAGGCGCGTACCAGAATAACCCACCAGCTGGCGATGGACATGAGCAGGAGCATAATTGCAACGCCTTTGATCAGCGCATCGCCTTGTTGCCAGATGGAGGCAATACCGTAAGGAGAATCCATATAAACCTCTAAAACGATCAATAAAAAATTCGGGTTAAAAAAATACTAAAACAAATTAGTGCAAACTAAATTCAAGCGGCTGTTCATACCAAAAGTCGATTGACTTCCCGCCTTGTGTTGCAGGCTGATAACGCCAGCGTTTGACGGCTTTTACCGCTGTCTCATCCAAGCGTTTGAAACCGCTTGAGTTTTTAATTTTGATCTCACCTACGGTGCCGTCGGCTTTGATCAGAATCTCTAGTACCACTATGCCTTCTTCGCGCAGCCGGCGTGACATGCTCGGGTATATTGGCGCAGGGTTATTTAGCTGACCGGCGTCTGCGCGCGGCGGTTGTACTGGCGCTGGTGCAGGCTCAGCAGGTTTGGCTTCGCTTGGCTGAACTACCGGCGGCGGTGGTGGCGGTTCAGGTTCTGGTGCCTTAACTGCTCGCTCTGATGGCGGTGCCTTTGGTGGCGGCTTAGGTTTGGGTTTAGGCTCCGGCTTTTTTTCTGGTGGAGGAGGCGGTGGTGGCGGTTCAGGTGGAGGAGGTGGTGCTTCTTCTGGTTCCGCCATGACGATTGCGCCCTGAATTGTGGGCATAACCATATCAACAGGCTTGGGGGCCTCTGGCGCAAGCAACACTGCGCCCAATACCCCAGCGTGAATGCCGATGACGAGCAGCAACGAAATCAAAGATGTGTGTTTGGAGTGCATCGACAACTTACTGAAAAGGCTAATTTCTAATGGGAATAATAAGATGAGGCTAATGATAATATTTCTCATTGATTAAGGCAATGAAATCGTTAGCGTCTCTCTATTGCGGAATCAGGGCTGGCAATCTTCGTGGACGCCGATGTTATACTCGACCCCCCGCGCATTGCGCATTGGTAGAAAAAACTCATGGAAATCTTTGTATTACTTGGCTTGATCGTCCTCAATGGCCTTTTTGCAATGTCAGAAATTGCCATTGTTACCGCTAAAAAATCCCGCTTGATGGCGCTAGCCGCCAAAGGCAATAGCTCGGCGCAGGTCGCATTAAAGCTCGCAGAAGATCCCACACAATTTTTATCTACTGTACAAATTGGTATTACTTCTATCGGTTTGTTAAACGGAATTTACGGTGAGTCCATTCTTGCTGAACCCTTTGCTTTATGGCTGCAGTCTTTCGGTGTTCCAGTTAACTTTAGCGATAACATCGCAACTGTATTAGTCGTAATCGTAGTCACTTATTTTTCGATTGTGATTGGCGAACTCGTCCCCAAGCGCATTGGCCAACTAAATGCTGAACGCATCGCCTGTGTTGTGGCGCGTCCAATGCAAGTCTTGGCGATTGTCGCCAAACCTTTTGAACATTTTTTATCGGGCTCCACGCGCGCTGTGATGCGTATTCTTGGATTTCACCAAACACAAAATCATCAGGTGACTGAAGAAGATATCCACGCAATTCTGGATGAAGGTTCAAGCTCTGGAATTTTGGAGCAACAAGAACACACCATGGTAAAAAATGTATTGCGTCTTGAAGAGCGCAGTATTGTTTCGTTGATGGTGCCGCGTGCTGATATTGTTTATTTGGATACCGCTTTATCACTTGAAGAAAACTACCAGCGTGTAATGCAATCCCCTCACTCGCGGTTTCCCGTATGCAATAAGCAGAGCGATAATTTAATTGGCGTCATCAATGCAAAAGAACTCTTGGCTGAAGCTATTCGTGGCGATGCCGTCGATTTGGAAGCAATGGCGCAGCCCTGTCATGTAGTACCTGAATCCTTAACGGGAATGGAGTTGTTGGATTTTTTCCGATCATCAAATAGCCAGATGGTATTTGTGGTTGATGAGTATGGCGATCTAAAAGGGTTGGTTACTCTGCAAGACTTTTTGGAAGCACTGACGGGCGAGTTTGTTCTCGGTGATGGTGAAGACGCTTATATCATTCGCCGCGATGATGGTTCGTTATTATTGGATGGCATGTTGCCTATCGTAGATTTGAAAGATTGTCTGGAAATTGAAGACCTGCCGGAAGAGGGCGACTACCAAACACTCAATGGCTTGATCATGTTACTAATGGGACGCATGCCCGCCACCGGCGATAAAGTAAGAGTGCAGGATTGGTCATTGGAAATTATTGATATGGACGGACGTCGCATTGATAAGGTGCTTGCCTATAAACTTTTTGACAACATTTAGATGTATATAGAGGAGTCTGGGAAGTTCACTCCTGCATCTAGCGAAAAGCCCCGCACAAAAAAAATTGTGCGGGGCTTTTTTATTGCGCAAATAATCTCGAGCGAAAATTAATTAGATGTAGTAATTCGCATCAATAATGTCACCCAGTTCGGCTTTGGCAACTTGTGGTTGTGCGTTGAGCCATGCGAGTAATTTTGCTTTGTCTTCTTCGGTTGCTGAACCGTAGCGTCTATTTGAACCTACAAAACCGGACAGGCGCTTGCTGGATAAGCCGCCGCCAAAGGCCAATCCTTCCGCGTTAATTGCATCGATAAAAAAGTTGTCCACAAACTCGCTGATGGTTTCATCACTCAAGTCGCTTTTAAATTCGCATTCCAACTCAAAGCCGAAGGTGGCGAACTCGTCCTGAAATAATTTCTTGCGCAGGCGCTTGCTGCGTTGCGGGGCTTTTTTGCCGGTTGAGGCGTTGTTTGCGGTCATTTCTTCTACCTTTCTATCGGAGCGCTTGTGGCGCTTGCTTGCAGCGGGATTGCTATCGCTTTTGCGGGGGTGCAACTCTACGCGTATTGGTGTTGAATTTCATCCACTTTGGGCATGTGTCAGGGAGGGTTGGCCGATTTTTGATCGGCCCTGAAGGGGTCAGGCTTCATCCTGAATAAAGATGCTGGCTTCGGCGTAGATGACTTCATCGATCAACTGCTCTTGGGTTTTGTTATTGCAATCGATCACTATATCGGCATAGCGTTGGTAGAGCGGGCGGCGCTCGGCGTAAACATCGGCAAAACTCTGGCCTGCTGGGCGGGCGATACCGCGTGAGTCCATATTGTTGATACGCCCTTCAAGCACATCAATATCCGCATCCAGAAACACAATCGGCCCGAATTGTTTCAGGTGGCGCATGCCCGCCTCAGAGTAAACCGCACTACCGCCGGTGGCGATAATGTGATTGGGATAGTGCGCGTTGAGCAGTACCTGTTCTTCAATATCGCGCAGTGCCTGATAGCCTTGCTGATGAAGAATTTCTTGCAGGGTTTTGTGGTGCTCCAGCTGGATGAGCAAATCCGTATCGACAAAATCTTTCGCCAAATTTTTAGCAAGCAGCAAGCCCAGTGTGCTTTTACCCGCGCCGGGCATGCCAATTAAAATCAGGCTTTGGTGATAGTGATTCATAAGTGCTCCTGCTGTATCGGCGGTGGCGAGAGCTTTAACTATAGTCGATTCTGCCTATAGTAAGGTGCTATCGGTTCGGCTGCTGGAGTGGAATATCGCGACCAGCGAATAACGGAAAAAGGCACTGCAACTGGCGAGATAATCGCTCAGCAGAAATTTAACCTGCTCGGTGGCGATGTCAGTTTGCTCGAAGTCTGCGCCCACACTAATCGGCGCATCCTGCTGTTTATTTGCATCCGTCACTACAACTTTCAGGCTATTGGTTTGCGGATTCCACTCAAACAATAAATAGAGTGAGTCGTCCTGAATATTGTCGTTTAGTAGATTGATAGCTTTGGCGGCGCAGGCTTCCAAGCCATCTTTTAACGCTAGCTGTGTTGCATTGGTAAGCGTGTAATGAGTGTCGTTCGCAAGTGGTTGGATTTGCCAGTCAGTGGTTGTCATAGCGATGGTTTTGATCTTAGGCATTGCACAGGTCTTCAAACGCATCCACAACGGATTCTTCATCAGCTTCGGATAATTCGGCCAAATCCATAATGCAAGGCTCGTTGATACCCAGAATTTCCTCAATATCTTCAAAGGGCAAGTTAGCGTCCAGTGCGTGTTTAACGTAATTTTTTACCGCAGCGTGAATGGCAGGTTCGTTGTCGCGTGCTGCTTTTAATTCGGCGACGGTCTGCTCAGTGAGCCATTGGATAAATGCAGTGCGGTCAGCTTCTGAGGTGTTAGTGCGGGCATCGTAATTCACTGGGGCTACCTGTGTTGGGGGAATGATGGCGCCATTGTAAAGGTTTTGCCGCTAGCAGACGAACCGAATAATGGCTATGCCAAGCTGGAGGGCATTATTCACGTTGTTTGGATTGTTGGGGTGGTGCTAGAGTGAACTTGGCACAAGTTGAAAGGACTACCACTATGCAAGTGAGTAAACGTTCTTCGCGGGCAATAAATCCCACGCGCTCCGGTTTGGCAAAAACGGGGTTGCCTCAAGGTATTGTTTTAGTTGCGGTATTGCTGTTATTTTTTGGCGCGACTTACGCTGCATTTACCCAATCCCCTCGCGCCAATCTATTTCAGCCTCCAACATTTACTGAGCGTTTTTTTTCCCCTTGGGAAAGTAATTCGCTCAAGCGTTTGCCGATTGTGATTGGCCATTTGAACGATGTATTCGTATTACCTGGCTCGCGCTTGGTTTGGGTGGTTGGCGATGGCGGCATGATTCTGCACAGTAAGGATGACGGGATTAGCTGGGTGCAGCAGGCATATCCTTCAGCGCAGCCAGCCGCAGCGGCCGCTGCCATGTCGGCGCCCCCGGGCTTGGAGGCGACGCGTTTTTCACTCTTTCCTGCCGCTGTGGCTGCGGCGGAAAAAGACCCCAAGGCGCAGTATCCCAACGCGCAATACCCCACGACAGAATATTCCACAGAACAGTACCAAACGGAGTCAGCGTTACCGCAAACATCGCCCGCACAAGCCCCAGTGCAACAATATCCAGAGCAGAAGGCGGTGGAAAACCCGTCGCCTGTGCAAACCGCTCCTGAATCCAATGCCAATAGGATGCCTCCCAAGGACGATATGCCGGCCGATTTGTATAGCGTTTTTTTTGAGGATGCCAAATCAGGGGTAATTCTCGCGCGTGATGGAACTGTGCTATCCACTTCTGATGGCGGTGAAAACTGGGATAATCAAATTGCCTCTGATGAATTGATCAGCAGAGCAGGGGAGCGAGCGAAACAACAAACGAATACGAATTACATTGATCAGCAACAACAACCCAATCTCACGCAAAATGCACTCGCACAGCTTGATGCTAGTCATTGGCTGCAAGTCGGTGATGATGGCTTGATGATTCGCTCCGATGATGCGGGTGAAACCTGGTACCCCATCAGCCGGGGTGTTTTCTCTTGGGCAGGCACTGCGCCTTTATCAAAGGAGGAGTTGCTGGCCGGTGCGGATAATATTGATGCGGTGCAATATCGAAAATTTCCAGCGCCCTGGTATTGGCTGGTGTGCTGTTTCATCATTTTTTATGGCATTTATTTTTTTACTCGCAAAGCCGAGCCCTTGCCACAGGAAGAGTCGATTGCCGATTTACTCGCATCGGATCGGCCACTGCGCCCAGGCGACCCTGATCCTCTTGGTTACAACTCAATTGCCTGTGGGCTTTCGCGGTTTATGCGTAACCCGAACACTGAGCCACCCTTAACACTCGCCATCACTGGAGCATGGGGGAGCGGTAAAAGTTCGCTGATGAATTTGCTGTATTACGATTTAAAAAAATTTGGTTTTACACCTGTGTGGTTTAACGCATGGCACCATCAAAAAGGCGAGCAACTACTCGCGTCGCTTTACGCAAATATTCGCAATCAGGCAGTTCCCGGTTTATTTAGTTTTTCGCAAATGATTCCGGTTGGCTTAATGTTCCGCATCAATTTACTGTTCCGGCGCGGCGTTAAACATTGGTTAATGACAGTAGTGCTGATTGGAGTATTTGCCGCAAGCGCTACCTATCTGGCGGCACATAGTTCAGCTTCAGCGGTGAACGTTAATAAAATTACCGAGGTGTTGGGTGCGCCGGGTTTTAGTTGGGAGACTTTATTGATTGCACTCTTTGGCAACGTGGCGCCACTGCTGGCATTGTTTCAAGCATTGCGGGCATTTGGGCTCAGTCCACTGAGTTTGATGACTACCCAGAATGACCGGCAAGCACAAGGGCGAGTAGACCCCAGCGCGCGCCAGCAATTTGCGCGTGAATTTAATGAGGTTGCAAAAAGTTTATCGCTTGGGCGAATGGTTATTTTTATCGATGACCTGGATCGCTGCAGCAAAGAAAATGTGGTGGATATTCTGGAGGCGATTAATTTTCTTTCTGTCTCTGGCGATTGCTACATAGTCTTGGGGATGGATGAAACCTGGGTAAAAATTTGTATCGATGAACACTTTAAAGAAATGTCTAAAGATAAATCGGACTTTTCAGAACAGTATTTGGAAAAAATGATCAACATCAAAGTGCCGGTGCCACAGTTATCGGAAACCGGCACCAGTAAACTGCTCGGCTGGGATTTACCCGACTCCGGCAGCAAAAGCGAATCTGCGATTGCACAACTATGGCGCGGCATGAAAAGCGCGCTCTATCCTTATCGTTATTTTATGTTGATGCTGGGTGTTGTGGTCTTGGGTGGCTGTTTTGGATTTTTAATCGATTCAGTATTTAAAGTTGAATCAAAGTCAGTATCCCCCGTTCAGACAATTGCAACCTGGGATAATATCGAGCTTAACAAGCTTTCTATGGGGGATGACAATCCACAATTCACCGTAAGCGTACGCTCGAATACTATGTCGAACGCTTCAGGAAACCTTGATGAATCCTGGCAGCTTTCGCTAAATGCAACCGAGGAGGATATTAAAAAAGGTATAGTGATTGGAAAATTGGGCGATGCAAAATCCAATGCTGTTTTGGTGCTAAAGGGAAAGTTGTCCACACCAAAACTGAGTGAAAATAGCGATGCAATCACGAAAGAAAACTCACCCTCTGGCGAAGCACTGTTTCGCACCGGCCAGCAAGATAATTTCTGGGGCGATTTCTGGTTGCCAGTGCTGGTGGGAATTTTGTTGGCAATTGGTGTGATTGCCTACAGCATGAAAATGCCAGAGCGCCGGCCAAAAGATTCGGTGGAATTTAAAGAGGCACTAAAAATATGGCAGCCCTGGATACTCTTGAATCGACAAACGCCACGCGCCATCAAACGTTATCTCAACCGAATACGTTACATGGCTATGCGTTATCGCACCGAGCCTGATATGGATTCCTCGAGTGTGAGCGATGGGTTCTTGCGCTTGTTTCGTAAGGCCGATACCAGTCAGCAGCTGGAGCAGGAAGGCGATGAGCACCTTGAGGCCAAGCTGGTAGCACTCAGTGCAATTCAGGCCGCAAATACCCCTTGGGCATTAAACGTGTTTGATATTGATGATATCCAGCAGCAGGATTTACAGGTACTGGTAACTGATAAGTTTGGAGAACAGGCCGGGAATTCCAATAGGGCAGTCAAGTTGGTGAATCAGTTGTGGGATGCCATCAATATGCACAGAGACCTATTTGGCGATACGATTGTAGTTGATGAAGAAAAGAAAAAAGATTTTGAAAAAATGCTAATCGATATGCAGGTGAAGTAAGTGGGTTAATTTGCCTTTTTCATACAACAGAATGGGATGTATGAAAAAGGCAAAAAACTACCGACTCGATATTATTTTTTCAATTGCGCTGCCCACTCAACTAACGCACTCAATTGTGCTTTGATATTTCCCTGAATTTTTTCATCGGTCAGGTTGCCATCACCATCAAATGTGCCTGCAAACGCATTAACAAAAACTTCAGGCTTATTGAGTGGATGTACATTCACATACACGCAAACCTGACGCAGATGATATTGCGATCGGGATGTTCCCATGCCGCCGCCAGCGCCCATAATTGCTGCAGCTTTGCCATTGAGTAAATGGTTATCTGGCTCACGTGAGGCCCAATCAATCGCATTCTTCAACGCGGGGGCGATGGAGTAATTGTATTCCGGGCAAGCAAAAATAAAGGCATCAGCCGCGCCAATTTGTGCCAGCAGCGTGGTAACTGCTGCCGGTTTTTCTGTGAGGTCGGCGTTATAAAAGGGGATCGCGGATAAATCAGCAATTGTGATGTTGCTGCCTTCAGGTGCATTGGCTTGTGCGTAGCGCAATAAACCCATGTTGGTAGATTTTTTGCGCAAGCTGCCGCAGATTGCCAGAATATTCATTATTTCTACTCCATTAAAGTGTTTAGTGTCTTTTTTTAACTTTACGGTTAATGGCTGGTTTTGCAGCCAAATCAGCCGTAATCATCAATTGAAAAGCGCCAAAAAAAATCGCCATCAAACCAATGAGTGCAGTAAATAAAAATGCACCGCCATCGATTGCAAAATACATCGCGAGTGTTAGAGCAACACCAAAGAGAATAAATCCCAAGCCTATTTTCTTTTGTAATTGCATAGCGGGATAACCTTTTTTATTAGAGTTGAAGTTTAATCCGGGGGGAGCTGGAAATGCACTCACTGCACTTGTGCAGTGAGTGAGAATTTACGCTTAGAGATCGTTTAGCTTATTTAATTGTTTGGCTACCAAATAATAAAAGGTAACGCGCGATTTATTGCGTTCGGCTTTCATGATATTGCAGACCGCATCAACCGCGGCGGTTGCAGCAGCGCCGCTCACACCAAGTTTTTTGCCGCACCACTTTTCTATTACACGATCCAGTTCTTCTTTATCGCTAGCGGCAACCAGAGAGGCATCGCGGCTCTGTAGCGCAATACCAAGGTGCTTAACAATTTTTTGAACCACAGCATCATCAGCGGAGGCGTCATATTTTTTTACATCAGCTAAATAATCGCTCATCACATTTTCCTTTTCGGGGATGGATAGGGTATTTAAAAATGCCTGCTCGAGAAATAGGCTAAGTAAAGATAGACTATTTTGACGCTAATAAGTCCTGCCAAACCGAAATAAGAGCATTGCTGTTTATGGTTTTGAGTAATTTGAGCCGATTGTGGATTGCCCTGGAAAACACCCGAGCACGATTTATTGTGTTTTCTCTGGTTTGAGTGCGATAAAACCTGCAGCGGGGCGAGTTTCTTTATAGTCGCCATGATACATATCGAGGTAAACGCTATGGCTAACAGCGCCTTGGTTGGTATCGCAAATCACTTCATATAAATCAATGATATTCCCGAACGGGCCAATTCCTGCACTTCCCGATCGCTGAAATGCAGAAACTTGTTCATTGTTATCACACACCAAGCGTGACAGATAAATACGCTGCCCCATAGGTCCATCAACACGAACGGGGTTTTCTGCTGAACCTAAAGGATGTTGAGCCAGAGTTTTCTCATCTACCTCAATATTTTCACCAAAAAGTGCTGCTAATGAATAAGCCACATCATCATCTGCTTGTGCTGCAGGTTCTGGTGTAGTGGTGCAGGCAGTAACCAGCAGTGCAATACTCGCAAGCAAACACGTTTTGATAAATTTCATTTAGGTTTCCTTGATTTTTTTATTTTCGATAGTGGGTGAGCAGGCGACTAATAACAACAAGAACCAATGCGATAAAAGCACCTAAAAATTCTCGCGCTTCTTCGATGTAAGGTTTATCAGGGTTCATGCTTTGCATCAGCGGTTCGGTGTTGCGATGCAAATAATAATTATAAGCACCCTCTGCATACAGCCCCAGTGTAATACCGCACACAGCCAGCGCAATCCAAAATACAGCCTTGATGGGGCGATTAAATAATGCAAGCGCAGGCACAGCGGCGCAGATTAAATAAAACAAAATCCAACTGGCCGGGTCGGGGTCATTAATTTGTAGCGCAGCAAAAGCGAGCATGCACAGTGCAAATAAAAATTGAATGGTGTTTATGGCGTATTTCATGGTTGCTCTCTTTTTTGCAATTATTAAGCGTAATCAAAAAACTTGCGGCGCTCTGCTCCAGCGCTATTTGAATTTATTTTATTGGGATGTTTGCATTCCTTCCAACTATCTACCCGTTTGCCCACATTCAAGTGCGGGAAGTCGCCAGCAGTGCTGCTATCGATACCTAAAAAATCCAACAATTGTTTCAAACTACCTGACTGACTAATATCGATTGCTAAAAAATCATCGCGCTGGGCGAAATAGCTAAATACGGCTTGTTGATGAGTGCGATAACAATTTTCCAGATGCTCTTGAGTAAGTGGGTTTTCACAATCGAAAGGCGCAAAGATTTTATTGATACAGCGTTTCAGTACCGGATTGAGATAGCCGGATTTTGGTGTTAACTCCGGCAGCATTTTATTCATCAGCATTTGCATGGATGGCACCCATGCGCTCAATGCACGATCAAGATAAACAAATTTTGAATTGGGGAAGAGCGCATCCAGCTCTCTGTAGTCGGCAAAGCAGGGGGCATCGGATATTACATCTGCCAGTTCAAACGCACGTTTGGTGTAGGCCGTGTGAGCAACTTTAAAATCGTAATCCAGGAGCGCAACACTGATACTGGTAGTACCAGTGCGCGGTAGGCCGATAATAAACAGTTTGTTCATTGTGTTCATGGAGTCGTTATCATCGAGCCGTCAGGTAAAAAATTAAACAGATAAAATTAGAGTTGAGCGATATTTAATAATCGCCCAGCCTGATGATCATCTGATTAGTGATCACCTAAAAGTGCGTTATCGTTAGGTGCTTTCAGCCATTCGGCGATATCTTTACCCATAGCTTTAACTGTGCGGCCTAAAACAGAACAAGAACCTTTGTAGTTAGCAAAAGCACCACCCATTGATATACGGCGGGCTTCAAAGGATGCAATTTTTTTACCGCTTTCAAACAGTGTTCCCTGAGCGGTAGTGAATTTATGGTGCCCCATAAATGCATTGCCCATGCTAACTGCATCAGTGATTTCCAGCTGCAGTACACGGCCTTGTTGGGCAGTATTTAAACTTTCGGTTAATTGCACCGCTACACCATTTTTCTTGCCGAACTCTTGCGTGAATTCCGCTAACTGTGATCCGAGCTTGGTGCATTCAGTACGAATGTTTTGGGCAACTTTTGCATCGGCAGCGTAGGGAATTACGGCCTGCATAGTCACTGGGTCGGCGCTGCTAAAGCCACTAGTGGATGCAGCTAAAATAAATAACGCGATTTTTGTTCTTTTTAACATCGTGCAAATCCTTGTTTCAGGTTGAAAGTTATTGAATTCACTTATTGTGTTACGTGTGTATGAGCCTTAAGGCTGGCGCCAATATACACCATTAATACTGAATTGCTATTTGTGAATTTAAATAGCTCAGTAGCGGGGCTCGCCAATAAACTCATCGTATTCTCTAAGTTCATCTATGAGTTTTCCATCGCAATAATACCCATTCTGATCATTTCACCAGAAGATGAATAAAAGAGTCTGCGGGGTGCATTTTATTGGCTTATTCGTGATTACATTTTTTGCTTACGGTAAAGGTATTGCCTGAGGTAAAACTTTTGTAGGTGAAGCTATCAGACGTAAGATTTTTTACCCTAAATGCATCGTAGAGTGTTGGTGTGTTTGTGTCGGCGGGAAAACTGCTACCCTCATCGATAAAGCCTCGTACAGCAGTAAAGTAAATAGGGTATCGAATACCCCATATTCCGTACTCGCCCCAAGTTTCTGTGGTTTTGTCTTTTTTCGTTAGAGAAAATTTAATGGCATAAGTCCCATCGGCCTTGCGGTTAACCATCCATCTTTGGTAGTCACCATCGGCCAAGTGTTTTGACCCACACCACTTACCAATAAGCATTTCACGCATTTCTGCTGTTTTTTCTTTATTGGCTGCTACTGAGACTTCATCCGCAAGGCTCGCTGTGCTTGTGATTAGCAAGGTTAATAAAAATAGATATTTCATTATTTTTTAGTCTTAAACGGCGTTATACCGATGTTGATATTTGATTTTATGTCTTGGGCATTGCTGCTCAATCTAGGTGCTAACAATCAGTTTTGTTTGCACAGCAATTGGGTGCGGTAGGGAATATAGATAACCAGTTCGATAATCCCGCTGCGCTGCCATTTAACACGGTTGGAAATTCCGTCCAGCTCAATATCGCAAGCTTGACCAATGGCTTGGCGCAGTTTGGTGTTTTCTTCGGAGATTTTTTGAATGACTTCGTAGCGGTACTTTTCTGGATTGACAATGCTCAGGTCGATATCGCCATTCATATCAATTTCGGTGCGGCCGACTTTTTTGGCGGACTTAATAAATTTTTCCAGCGCCTCCTCTTGCTCGGCGGCGGGCTTTTGCGGATTGACTTTTTGTTTGACCGAGAAATACAAATAACTCGTATCAGCACGCGAACTGTCTTTGCGGAACTCCAGTGATTTATTTTTAGGATCGAGAGGGCGCAGGAACTCATCGCCATACGCCAGTTGCAAATTACCTTGTTTGGCAGCAGAGATTGCCAACGCCCCCAACGTTTCGCGGATTTCCTGCTCGCGCATTTTCTGGTCGCGGGTGTCGTTAATGATTTTGACATTCTGCACCAAAAAATCGCCTTGTTTTTTCAGTGTAACTGCCGGCATTTCATAATATTCATCCGAATCCATAAGGCCGGTTACGATGACTTCTTCAAGCAAATCGTCTTGCGCCTGTGCGAATGCGCAGGTTAATACCAAGGTGGAAGTGATTATTTTTTTAAGCATGATTAATCCTTATGTTTGCGTTATTTCAAAAATATCTTGATCCTGCTGGCCCCCACCATGTCAAGGTGGTGCTCTAGCGTAAGTTGACGGTGAGAGACGAACCCCAACATGACTATGTATCCGCAACCACCAAAACCAAAATCCTAGCCCCGGTGGTTGGTTTTTTGATTTATAAATTATTTTTGTTGCAAAAGCTGTTTTGAAAACTGAACAAAATCATCCAAATGATTGGTGATGATGTTTTCCACTATAGGTAGCAAGAGCGCTTGATAATCGTGAACGGCAATGTTGCGGAAGCCGACCATGCGTTTCATAGTCTCTGCGATATTGGCGTCGATCCAATTGGCTTGGGCTAGTAGGGTAAATACATCGCGAGAACTTTGCGGGACGCCAAGGCGTTCTACGCGTATCAAATGTTGTCCCACATCCAGTGCAGCTTCGCAAGCGCGTTGAATATTTAGAATGGCGGCATCTTGGCGGCTATAGTCTGTGGCGAAATTAACTCCCGCTTTGGTGTATTCCTCGCGGACTCGTTTAATACAGCGTTCAATGGTTGCGGCTTTATTGATTAGTACATCATCGACCATATATAGCACCGTCTTCCCGAATTTCATTTAATAGTTGTGCGCGCGCTTCATCCAGCGAAGTTTTTTCACTTAATACAAAAGCCTCGAATAACCCTGCCTGAACATCCTTCGCCCACAAGCGGCGACCGGTGGTGATGACCTGATATTGCATCACCGTGGATGCGGCGCGCAGGTCGAGCAAGTCTACCTCGTAACCGAGTTTATCGGCTAACTGGTTGGCCAATTCAAAGAGCTGTAATGGTTCGGCATAGCCTGCAACCAAAATCGCCAAGTCCAAGTCGCTCTGCGCGTTGGCTGTGCCTTGTATGCGGCTACCAAAGGCGTAAATACCGAGCGCATTGGCAAAGGTGTTTTGCAGTTCGGTGCAAATTAGAGATTCGGCTTGAGGTGTTAAAGAATAATCGCTCATAAAAACTCCAAAATATTCCAACACCTTAAACCAAATTTGATGAAACGGGTAGGTTGGTGGTGAGCTTGCGAACCCCAACATGACAATGTATCCGCAACCACCAAAACCAAAATCAGTGCACCGTTAATTGGTTATTCGTAATCACAGAACAATGTGCCATTTGTAATTAAGAATGTTGGGGTTCGTTCCTCACCACCAACCTACGCGAACTGGTGGATGCTTGAATATGGCCAGTCTTGCGCGTTGCTTACGTAACCGTGTTTTACGGGGTTATTGTGTATGTATTCAATGTGGTTGTAAAAATCCCGTTCGTCGCGAATGGTATGTTCCCAAAAACGGCGTTGCCAGATTCCGCGTTCTCCCTTTTTTAGTCGAGTGGTTTTTATTAATTCGTCTTTTTCAATGCGGCGGGAGAAGTTGGCTTTGATTAATGACCAACGCATGGAGTAATCACAATCATTGTGCGGTAATGTCCACAAGCAATGCAGGTGATCCGGCATCACCACCATCGCGTTTATCTCGAATGGATGATTTTGTTTTACCGTTTTAACCGCCGCACGTAAACAATCAATTTCTCGTACCAACAAATCGCTCTTGCGATCCGCCAATGCCAAGGTGAAAAAATAACAACCACCCTCAACATAAACCCGCCGATATTGCATAACCACTCCTTGTCATTAATCCATTCCCCAATTTCAAACCAACCTGCACCATCCAATGTTGGGGGTTCGCTCCGCTCACCGCCAACCTACGAAGCACCCTGTAGGTTGGCGGTGAGGAACGAACCCCAACATGACCATGCATCCGCAACGACCAAAACCAAAATCCGTGCACCGTTAATTGGTTTTTCGTATTCCCAAAACAATGTGCCGTTTGCGATCACGAATGTTGGGGTTCGCAAGCTCACCACCAACCTACATTTCGCGCGTAATTTAATTCAGGGCACTCCGTAGGTTGGTGGTGAGGAACGAACCCCAACATGACCATGCATCCGCAAGCACCAAAACCAAAATCCGTGCACCGTTAATTGGTTTTTCGTATTCCCAAAACAATGTGCCGTTTGCGATTGCGATGTTGGGGTTCGCAAGCTCACCGCCAACCTACATTTCGCGCGTAATTTAATTCAAGGCACTCCGTAGGTTGGCGGTGAGGAACGAACCCCAACATGACCATGCATCCGCAACCACCAACACCAAAATCTGTGCACCGTTAATTGGTTTTTCGTATTCCCAAAACAATGTGCCATTTGCGATTGCGAATGTTGGGGTTCGCAAGCTCACCACCAACCTACATTTCGCGCGTAATTCAATTCAGGGTGCCCCGTAGGTTGGCGGTGAGGAACGAACCCCAACATGTCCATGTATCCGCAACCACAAAAACCAAAATCCGTGTACCGTTAATTGGTTTTTCGTATTCCCAAAACAATGTGCCGTTTGCGATTGCGATGTTGGGGTTCGCAAGCTCACTACCAACCTACATAAGCCCGACCTACGTGCTAATTATATTCTATGGATTTTAGGGTTTTAATTATGTCTTTTGTGAATTTTAAGTCTTCATCTTCGCTAGTGTCACTTGAGATAAACTCAATAAAAGTATCTATCTCGTTGGCGAAGTTTTGGCTCAGTGTAAAAGTTCCTTTTTTCCTATCGGTTATTCTAACTAGATCTAGTGCCGCTAGTATTTGCCATACACCAAGAAACATGCCTGCCTGATTCTGAATGAGTAATTCTGTTGTGTCTGAAGCTTCGACATGATTATGGATTACTGCGGTCGTTATTTTTTCAAAGGTCTCATTTAGTGTTAGTTTGTTTTTTTCGCCGTAATATAGTGATAAAGACATGAATTGCGTTCCGTTGTATCCATTGGTTAGTATTTTTTCATGTATTTCATTAGTGTTTTCGGGTTTTTCTGTATTTAATTTTTGCATTAATTCGGAGTTGAACAGAGTTGAAAGCTTTTCGTAGTCGGGACTGGTTATATTTTTTGATAAGTTTTCAACTTGAGAGCTTATTTTAGATTGGTGCTCTATTGATGTATCAAGTTTTTGGCTTACGTTATTTAGATGTTCGAGGGAGTCTACTAGAATTTTTTTACTGCTGTCTATCTGGCCAACGATAGACATTAATTTATCAACTTGATTGCTAATGTTTGATGACGCACTTTGCTGGGATATGGTTTGTACAAAGGAATATACAATTGCGATTGTGGCCAAAATTATCGATATTATGGTTCCTGCGAAAGATATATAGTTCAGAACGTTGTTATCACTTGAGTAAATTAATGCCCCGACCTGCACTATGAACTGTATCAATATAATAATTGCTATGGTAAAGAGCCATTCTCTTGTTTTCATTTTTTTCATTCTCAATAAAAAACCGCCATTCAGCCCCACCAGAAAACTCTCTGACAAAACTCAATAGCGGTTCAGGTTTATTCACTCCGGAATATGTAATCCGTTCGTAATGGTTTGTTGGGCATCGCTGCGCTCAGCACCAACCTACGCTTGAATTAAAAAAATCAATCCCAGCTCAACGCCCCACCTGTTTGATACTCGATTACGCGAGTTTCAAAGAAGTTCTTCTCTTTACGCAAATCCATAATCTCACTCATCCATGGGAACGGGTTTTGTGCGCCCGGGAATTGTTCTTTCAATCCCAATTGTGAGCAGCGGCGGTTGGCGATGAAGTGGAGGTATTCTTCCATTGTTGCTGCGTTCATGCCGAGTACGCCGCGTGGCATTGAGTCGCGGGCGTATTGGATTTCCAACTCGGTGCCTTGCAGAATCATTTGCAACACTTCTTGTTGGAATTCGGGAGTCCACAAGTGTGGGTTTTCCAGTTTGATTTGGTTGATTACATCGATACCAAAATTCAAATGCATGGATTCATCGCGCAGGATGTATTGGAACTGTTCGGCAACACCGGTCATTTTGTTGCGGCGACCCATGCTGAGGATTTGGCTGAATCCGCAGTAGAAGAAAATACCTTCAGTCACTACATAGAATGCAACGAGGTTGCGCAGCAATTCCTGATCAGTTTCTGGTGTGCCGGTTTGGAAGGTTGGATCACCCAAAGTTTGGGTGTGCTTCAAGCTCCACGCGGCTTTGTTCGCAACGCTTGGTAATTCGCGGTACATGTTGAAGATTTCACCTTCATCCATACCCAGCGATTCAATGCAGTATTGATAGGCGTGAGTGTGGATCGCTTCTTCAAATGATTGACGCAAAATGTATTGGCGGCACTCAGGGTTGGTGATCAAACGATAAATCGCGAGCACCAGATTATTTGCAACGAGTGAGTCAGCAGTTGAGAAGTAACCGAGACTGCGCATAACGATGCGGCGCTCGTCATCGGTCAGGCCGTCTTTGCTTTTCCAGAGCGCGATGTCAGCGGTCATGTTGACTTCTTGTGGCATCCAGTGGTTTGAACAGCCATCAAGATATTTTTGCCATGCCCAGTCGTATTTGAAGGGTACTAATTGGTTCAGATCCGCGCGGCAGTTGATCATGCGTTTTTCATCAACTTGAATACGGGCAGCGCCCATTTCCAATTCTTCTAAACCGGGTGCTGGGTCAAGTGCAGCCAATGCTTCGCGCGCTTTGGCAAGTTCAGGGCTGATGCCAGTTTCTTTTGCCGACGCAGCAAAAGTAGCGTTCGCTGGCGCTGCTGGTGCAGATACTTGTGGTGCAGCGGCTTGCGCTTGGGCAGCTTGTGCTGGCTGTGCTTGTGGTGCAGCTGGTTTATTTAAATTGGCTGCAATCGCGTCTTGGCGTGCGGTTTCTTTTGCTGCTTCTTCGGTATCGAAATCATCCCAACTTAGCATGGTGTTCCTCTTTAAAAGTCTGTGTGCGTGTATCGCGTAGTTTGAGTGTCGGTTGCGATTGTCACTTTGATCTAATTCGGTTTTTATGGATTCTTTTGCTTAATCATTTTTGCGTTCTTTTTTAACGCAAAGAGCAAAAGCTAATCCCTCCTAACCTCCCTTTTTCAAAGGGAGGGACTGGACTCCCCTTTGTTAGCGAGGGTTTTTAATCCCTCCCAACCTCCCTTTTTCAAAGGAAGGAGCTTTCACTCTCCTTTGAATGGCAGGGTTCCAGTTCCCCCTTTGAAAAAGGGGGCTAGGGGGATTCAAATTATTGGCAAGCCTCACAATCTGGATTATCAATCGAGCACGCCAACGGTACTGGCGCTGCTTGTGCGAAGCTCGCTTCTTCTACTTCTGATACCGCTGGTTTTGCCGCTGCGGGTGCAGCTTGCAAACCAGCTGAACCGCCAGCCGATACGGCGTTTAATGAGCCGGTATTGATGGTGGATTTTTCAGTGGTGGTTGCTGCCAAGGCGCGCAGGTAGTAAGTGGTTTTCAAACCGCTGAACCATGCCATGCGGTAGGTGATGTCCAACTTCTTGCCGTTTGCGCCAGCGATGTAGAGGTTCAAACTTTGTGCTTGGTCGATCCACTTTTGACGGCGGCTTGCTGCTTCAACAATCCAGCGCGGTTCTACTTCAAATGCGGTGGAGTAGATGGCTTTCAAATCGGCAGGGATGCGATCAATTTTTTGCAGTGAACCTTCGTAGTATTTCAAATCGTTAACCATTACCGCATCCCACAGGCCACGTGCTTTTAAGTCGTGTACCAAGTGCGGATTTACTACGGTGAATTCGCCAGACAGGTTGGATTTCACGTAGAGGTTTTGGTAAGTCGGTTCAATCGACTGAGTTACGCCAGTGATGTTGGAAATGGTTGCGGTTGGTGCAATCGCCATCACGTTGGAGTTACGCATACCTTGAGCTTTTACTTGTGCGCGCAGAGTTGCCCAGTCGAAGGTTTGGCTGCGATCCACTTTGATGTAATTCTCACCGCGGTTTTGTACCAACAGTTCGATAGAGTCGATTGGCAGTACACCTTTGCTCCACAGTGAGCCTTCAAAGGTTGAATACTTGCCGCGCTCAGCTGCCAAGTCGCTAGACGCTTTGATCGCGTAGTAGCTCACCGCTTCCATTGAGGTATCAGCAAAGTTAACGGCTTCTTGCGAGCTGTAGGCGATGCGTTGTTCGTAGAGTGCATCCTGGAAGCCCATGATGCCCAAACCGATTGGACGGTGACGCAGGTTGGACTGTTTTGAAGTCGCAACGGCGTAGTAGTTAATGTCGATTACGTTATCCAACATGCGGATAGCGGTTTTCACCGTGCGCTCAAGTTTGGCTTGGTCGAGTTTGCCATCAACAATGTGTTGCGCGAGGTTGATAGAACCGAGGTTACATACGGCAATTTCATCGTTCGCTTTGGTGTTGAGGGTGATCTCGGTACACAGGTTGGACGAGTGAACCACACCGGCGTGTTGTTGCGGGCTGCGCAGGTTGCATGGGTCTTTGAAGGTGATCCAAGGGTGGCCAGTTTCAAACAGCATGCCCAGCATTTTGCGCCACAGGTCGAGTGCGCGCACAGTTTTGAATACTTTGATTTGACCGGCAGCCGCTAATTGCTCGTAGTGGGCGTAGCGCTCTTCAAAGGCTTTGCCGTACAGGTCGTGCAGATCAGGTACATCGTTTGGAGAGAACAGGGTCCACTCTTTATCGTCAAACACGCGCTTCATAAACAGGTCTGGTACCCAGTTAGCGGTGTTCATATCGTGGGTGCGGCGACGGTCATCACCGGTGTTTTTACGCAGCTCAAGGAATTCCTCGACATCCATATGCCAAGTTTCCAAGTATGCACACACAGCGCCTTTGCGCTTGCCGCCTTGGTTTACTGCTACAGCGGTGTCGTTCGCCACTTTCAGGAAGGGAACAACGCCTTGTGATTTGCCGTTGGTGCCTTTGATGTAAGCGCCCAGAGCGCGTACTGGCGTCCAGTCGTTACCCAAGCCGCCTGCGAATTTGCTGAGCATGGCGTTGTCTTGCATGGCGCCGTAAATACCGTGCAGATCGTCCGGTACGGTGGTCAGGTAGCAAGAGGACAGCTGCGGGCGCAGGGTGCCGGAGTTGAACAGGGTTGGGGTAGAGCTCATGTAATCGAACGAAGAGAGCAGGCGATAGAACTCAATCGCGCGGTCTTCTTTATTGGTTTCCTGTACAGCCAAGCCCATAGCAACACGCATAAAGAAAATTTGCGGCAATTCGATGCGGGTATCGTTGCTGTGGATGAAGTAGCGGTCGTACAGGGTTTGCAAACCGAGGTAGGTAAATTGCAGGTCGCGCTCGGCGATCAAGGCTTTGCCCAATTTTTCCAGATCGAAATCCAGCAGCTCGGGCGATACCAACTCCAGCTCAACACCTTTTTGGATGTAGAGCGGCAGGGTTTGCGCATACAGGGTTTCCATATCCGCTTGGGTGGCAGAAGTGGCAACGCCGAAGAAGCTCAGAGCTTCGGCACGCAGTTTGTCCATCAACAAACGGGCGGTTACGAAGGAGTAGTTAGGCTCTTTTTCTACCAGCGTACGGGCAGTGATCACCAGTGAGGTGTTTACGTCTTTTTCGGCAACGCCATCGTAGAGGTTGCGCATAGCTTCATCGAGAATCGCTTTCTCTTCTACACCAGCCAAACCGGCACAGGCTTCGTGCACGATGGTGCGCATACGAGCGATATTGAGTGGTGCGCGAGTGCCATCGGTCAATACCACGTTCAGTGGTGCGTAATCCGGATCTGGCTCTTGGGCGACAGGTTGTTTCTGGGCGCGCATACGGGCGTGCTCTTCGCGGTAGAGAACGTAATCGCGTGCGACTTTTTGCTCGCCAGAGCGCATCAGAATCAGCTCAACCTGATCTTGGATCTCTTCGATATGAATAGTGCCGCCAGACGGCATACGGCGCTTGAAAGTCGCCGTGATTTGTTGGGTCAGGCTATCAACCATCTCGCGCACGCGCGTAGAAGCTGCTGCTTTGCCGCCTTCTACCGCCAAAAAGGCTTTGGTCATGGCGATGGCGATTTTACTGGCATCGAAAGGAACCACCGTTCCGTTGCGCTTGATAACGCGCAATTGCCCCGGCGCTGTTGCCGTGAGGCTCGACGAGCCGCCGTGGATGTCTTGTTGGATGTTGGACTTGCCGGTGGTTTGCTCAATGTCAGTTTGCATAGACGTCTCCTGCGTGAGGTCATTCCTGGTTGAAGTTTGATTCTTTGTCGTAAACAGCGTTGGTAGCTACTTTCTAATACGGGTCTTTCGATACAAGGCTTTCGATATCAGTCTTTCGATAGGTCTTGGTACTGCGAGTACAGCTTTGCGCTTGCGATATTGCCGACCCTTCGTTGCCATCCTTATATAACAGCCTCAAGAGTCTGTTGGGTGGCGCGTCAATTATTAAAATCAGGGTTTTGAACACCGTTTTGCTCTGACGGCATTACCACTATATATAGTGGCTGCCATCTAACCGGCTGTGCCCATACTACTGATGCTGCCCGAGTGTGCTGAAGTCTTGGGCTAGCCATTAATAACAGGCTGTTTTGTGGCAGTTTCTGTAATTAATGTTCAATTGGGTCGAAAAAATGCTTGACGATAACCCTGTTGATGGTTAGGGCGCACTTGGGTGTTTGGCGCCGACAACACCTATATCTAGGGGTAAATCGCGAATGTGCTACAAGATAATGCGGTTAGGGGTTTTATGCAAGCTTGAAAACCTGTGGATAAGGTGTGGGTTATGCGGGGACAAACTGGGGGAAAGCGAAGCAAGTCTGGCGGGGTTCCGTGAAACCCCTGTGATCTCTCATTACCGTTTAAAAATGACTGTTGAATGCACGCCTTAGACTTTTTTGGCATGTATATTTGAAATAGTTATGACTATATATAGTGGTTGCCGAATTCATCGGCAAGCTGGGCTTTTTTGGAACAGGATGGTGCATTTCGCAGCCAATAAAGCAACCAATAAAAAAGGGGCCTGAGCCCCTTCTGATCGCGCTACTTCCCTGTGACCTCCTTGCCGCTGCGCTTCCTTACATTTCACGATTTCATCTTGCGCCCGTTAGATGACGATCTGATGACGTTTTTATTGGTTGTTGTTATCAGTAACTTTCTCTTAAGAATAATGAGAGCTTTAAGAGCCGATCAGGCCGCCATCATCTTTGGTGACAATAACGGTTGATGAGCGTGGACGGGCGCCGTTGCCTTCAGGCCAGTTACTGGTAAAGCTGGATGGGGTAGAGCGGTCGCCCGGGTGTTGGATGTTGACAAACATGGTTTTCAAATCCGGCGTCAGGGTTACACCTGTGACTTCGGCGTCCACCGGGCCAACAAAGAAGCGCTTCACTTGTTTGGTGGCAGGGTCTGCCGCCAGCATTTGGTTGTTGCCGTAAGGGCCAGTACCTTGTTGTGAGCCGCTCATGTCGGTTTGAATCCAGACAATGCCGCGGCTATCAACTAACAGGCCATCGGGGCTGGCGAAGTGGTTTTCTTCAGTCAGGGTGACAGCGGCATCGCCCGTCCCAGTAGTGGTGCCTACATCGCCACCCAGCAGGAAAATATCCCACTTAAAGGTGCTGGCGCCTGCGTCTTCTTTCCAGCGAATGATATGACCGGTCGCGTTATTAGCGCGTGGGTTTGCGGCGTCAATTTGTGCTTCGGTGCGGCTGGTGTTGTTGGTCAGAGTGAAATACACCTCGCCATTGGTTGGGTGCACTGCGCCCCACTCAGGGCGATCCATTTTTGTGGCGCCCATGATGTCTGCCGCCAAACGGGTGTTGATCAGCAGGTCTGCCTGATTGGCAAAGTTCACACCCGCCAAAGCGGCGTTGGCGATTAAAGTTGGATTGCTCACATCCAATGCCAGCCATTCGCCAGAGCCATCGGCATTGAATTTAGCGACATACAATGTGCCCGTGTTAAGCAAATAGCCGCCGGCAGTTGCTTTGTGGAAAGACTCCGCAGAGACAAACTTGTAGATGTATTCGTTTTGCGAGTCATCACCCGAGTAGCAAACCACTGGTTCACCTTCTACCGCTGGCGCGAAGATGACACCTTCATGACCAAAGCGACCGAGTGCGGTGCGTTTCTGTGGGCGACCTTCCGGGTCGAACGGATCGATTTCGACCATCCAGCCAAAGGTGTTTGGCTCGTTGCGATAGTCTTCTGCCGCGCTGGCGCCGATAGTTGAGGCGTCAAAGCGGACATACTCATCGGCAGCTGAATCAGCCACTTCCCAGTAGTAGCGACCATTTTTGCTCGGCACACCATAGCGTTTGTGTTCGCGCGGTTGGGAGGTATCTTTGTTTACAAAATAACCGGCCCAGTTTTCTTCGGCGGTCAGGTAGGTATTCCAGGGAGTTGCGCCCATGCCGCAGTTGTTCAGGGTGCCGCGTGTAGCTGTGCCATTTGGGCTGTATTTGGTGGCGAGCATGGCTGAGCCAGAGGCTGGGCCGCGGATGTCCATAGGGGTCGAAGCAGTAATACGACGGTTAAATGGGCTGCCATTTACCACTTCCCAAGCGCTGCCGTTTTTGCGGATGTGGATAACACTCACGCCGTGCGCGGCAATTTCTTTGCGCACTTCATCGGCTGGGCGAGTTGCGCCCAGAGTTTGGCCGTTAGTGTGAATTAATGATGGGTCGATATATTCGTGGTTCATCACCAGCAGACCTTCGCTGGAGTTGGTGCCCTCGGTTTTGGCATCCATTGCAAAGAAGTGAACGCCATCGTGATGCGCGCCAACTTGTTGTTCTTGATCGGCGCCGCTGTTGCTTGCATCGCCTTTATACGTAGGCATGGAACCCGTTAATGGCGTGCCCCAAGGAACAAATGCGACCGATGAATAGCCCGCAGGAACGGTGATGGCATCGTTACGGTTGGCGGCGATGGCGGTAAACCCTAACAGTGGAGCAGCAGATGAGGATGAGGCGCTGCTGGATGAATCACTGCTGCTGGAGGAGCTGCTAGATGAACTGCTTGAAGAGGAGTTGTTATTGTCATCATCGTCGCCACCACAAGCAACCAGAGTGGTGCCCATAATGGCAGCAACGGCAGTGCTCAAACTGCCTTTTAAAAATTGGCGACGTTGAGTCAGAATTTCAGAAAAATGGGTGTTGTTAGAGTGGTTCGACAGCGGCTCTATACCCGAGTTGTCGATTTCATAAGCGTTATGGTCGGTCATCGGTTGCATCCTTTAATTTTGATTAGAGATAAAACGAACCGGATGATTAGAACGACGATTTGTGTCAGAAAGACGACATTTTGTTGAAGATTTGGTAACAGCCGGATACAAAACCCGAACGATGTTTGAGCATGAATGCGAGGTGATTTCCGTGTTTGTTGTCACTGCGCTAATTACCGCGACAAGCAAATCTGCTAATCTTGCCCAAAAATAGTATTAATGAAGAATGAAAGAGATATGGATTCCAGCGTGACCTCAGCACAATCAGATTATGCAGTTTATCGCCGCGTGATAGGCGATCTCCTAAACGGCCAAGAACAATTGCCGAGCCTGCCCTCTATTACGTTTGAAATTCGCAAGGCCATGGGGCAGCAGGATTTATCCATGATGGATTTGAGCAAGCTGCTCGCGAAAGATCCGGCCCTGTCTGCGGTATTGATCAAATATGCATCCAGCCCTTTAGTGGGCAGCCAAACGCCACCGCAAAACCTGCTCGATGTGATTCGCCTGTTGGGGATGAATCAGGTGGAGCGCATTACCATGGTGCACTCGGTTAAAAGTTTATTTTCCGTACACTCGGTTAAGCACAAGCGTCTATTTATGGAGGCTTGGCGGCGCTTGGCATTAAAGGCCAGCGTCAGTACGTTTATTGCCAAGCATCTGCACTTTAAAAATGTCCTGCCCGACAACGTGCTTATGGCAGCGCTGCTCAGTGAAGTGGGCACCTTGGCGGTGTTATCGGCCTTTAAAAACTCTGATCAAACCCCCGATGTTCCCGCATACGTCACGCTCTGCCGCGAATACGCAAAATCCTTGGGAGTGATTACCCTCAAGCAGTGGCAGGTCGATGAGCAGTACGTAAAAGTGATGCAGCAAATTGGCAACTGGAAAGGTGAAAACCCCGGAGCGCCAAACCTTGTGGATTTGATTAATCTGGGCTTGTATCACTCGCTAAAACTCAGCAATTCCAAAACCGATTTGCCACCGATTCAAGAATTAACCGCATTTCAAAAACTGGAAGCGCCAGACAATTCGGTCGTAGCAGGTGGGCTTACTTTTGTGATGACCAGCGTGCAAGAAATTAAAATGGTCGCCAAGAGTTTGTTTTAGCAAACGCTTGGCTTTCCTCTCTATGTGAGTTTTCTAGGTACGTTTTTTCCAATGAAGTGGGTTTTTGCGTGCATGAATAACACCTATTACTAATAGAGTGTCTTCAAGAATCACAAAATAAACCCCGTAGGGGAATCGGTTAATAAAAATCCGTCGTACCTGTTGGTAAGTCTCTTTATAGAAAAGAGGATTTTTTTGGATTTTGGTTAACGATTCTTCAATGCATTGCAGAAAATCCCGGCCCAGATTTTTTTGACAGGATTCGTAATACTAAAAGGCTTCAATGATATCTGCTTCGGCTTCTTTCCTTACCGATATTTGATACTCCATCTTACTTTTCCATAATCCTTTTTTTCACGGTTTCCCAGTTGTGACCTAAATCGCCATCTGTGGCCAAGGTGGTCAAGCGTTCATCCAGCAGCTCGATAAGTTCGTCTGAAATTTTGATCTCATCACTTCTTGTTTGAACACTATCCCAAAGCTGTTCTGCCAGCAAAATTCTTTCCGATATGCTAAGTGCTTGAATATTCATAGGATTCATATTCGTGTGTGATTGGGTGTGCGGAGTGTTGTTCAAATTATATACCCTATAAGTAAGGCCGGGGCTAATCGTTTTTCGGGTGCTTATTCGGAGTTGTTTTAGTGGAGGGGGACAACCGAATCGCCCGAGCCAATTCAATCACTGACAGAGGTGCAGAACCTTCTGCTTTATTACTGAGTGTGACAAATACGTTTTGCCCCGCACTTGCGGTGCCGGCAATCACGCGCACCAAGGCTGCGCGGGTTTCGGGGTCAGGGTCGATTATTTTGTCGTAAGGTTCATAGGCATCTTTAGCATCCTCATAGCCAAAGGCGCCATGCACCGGGTTTAAATTCCAGCGGCACACCAATGGCCCCGGCCAAAGCGCACGCAAGATTGGCAGTTGTTCATCAATGCGCGGCATTTTGGCGTGCAAGCCCATGCAATAAGTCGCGCCGGTATCGCGCAGGGCAGCGACAAATTGCGGGGTCAGCCATTGCGGATCGCGCACTTCCACTGCGACCACGCCATCGGGTGCGATAGGTTTTAATGCGGGAATTGCCTTCAGCAGCGCGTGTAATCGGTCGATTAATTTTGGCATTTGCGACAGCCAAGCGGCGGGCAGGGGGCTGATCTGAAATACCAGCGCCCCGAGTTTGTGCTGCAAGCCTTCAAGTGCGGGTTCGACAAACATCTGCACTGCTTCTTCGGCGTTTAAAAAATGTGAGTTGGGGCGCATGCCGCGGCCGGTTTCATCGCGAATCAGTGCATCGGTAATCAAACTCGGTGCTTTCACTACAAAGCGAAAATCCTGACTGACTTGCGACGCGTATTGGGCAAATTGCGCAACATTCAACGGGCGATAAAAGCTGCGGTCGATACTCACCGTGCGCATCAACGGATGCTGACTGTAAGCGCTAAGGCCAAAGCGCGATAAATTGGTTTCAGCGTAATCGCCATTCCACACTAATCCATCCCAACCGGGATAATTCCAGGATGAAGTTCCCAAGCGCAAATGCGCCGGCAGCGTCT
This sequence comes from Cellvibrio chitinivorans, assembly GCF_035117775.1. Classification (NCBI taxonomy): domain Bacteria; kingdom Pseudomonadati; phylum Pseudomonadota; class Gammaproteobacteria; order Cellvibrionales; family Cellvibrionaceae; genus Cellvibrio; species Cellvibrio chitinivorans. The sequence goes on along the minus strand of NZ_JAYKKN010000003.1, from coordinate 19,611 downwards.
GTGCAAGTTCAATTAATTCTGCCGATGGGGTAATCGGCTCAATTGCTTTGCTGGATTTTTTAGTGAGCTTGGCCGATGTGTTGTCCGCATCGCCGAATAAAGGGTTTTGCATAGTGATGACAAAATAATTAACAAAATTTGGTAGCAGCTTATAGCAGTGTTTTTCGGGTGTCAGCTATCGCCAAGCGGCGGGTGCCAGTAAGATGCGCGCTTCCTGTAGTTGATCCTTGGAACCTCCTTATGTTGAGCGAACTGCTCGCCATTCTCGCCCCGATTGTGATTTCCGTGAGCGCCGGATTTATCTGGGGCAAAACCGGCTCCGAATTTCCTGCGGATTTTATCTCGCGCATTGTGATGAACATCGGTACACCCTGTTTAATCATCAGCGCTATGGCAAAAGTCGATATAGACCCGCAAGTCATGGGGCAGGTGGCTTTGGCAACTGCAATCGTGATGAGTGCGATGGGCATTTTCGGCTGGCTGCTGTTGCGCTGGATGAAATTGGAAATTGCCACCTATCTGCCGCCGCTGGTATTCCCCAACAACGGCAACATGGGTTTGCCTCTGTGTTTATTCGCCTTCGGTCAAACCGGCCTCGCGCTCGCGCTGGGTTCATTTATGGTGATGATGGTCGCGACTTTCACAGTAGGCTTGCTTATCGTCAGCGATAGCGAAGGCGGAATTCGCGCGCGTATTGCTTCTATATTTAAGCAGCCGGTAATTCACGCGATGATCATTGCCGTCCTGCTGCTAATAACCGACACAGATTTACCACGCTGGCTCGCCAACACGCTCGACCTACTCGGCGGTATCGCCATCCCCTTAATGACCATCGCCCTCGGTGTTTCACTCGCCACTTTAAAAATTCATTTCTGGAAGCGCAGTTTGTTTTTTAGTCTTGTTCGTATCGGCGGCGGTTTGCTGTTAGGTTTCACTGCCTGTAAGTTTTTGGGGTTAACAGGTACTTCGCGTAATGTCGTGTTATTGCAATCTGCCATGCCTGTAGCAGTATTCAACTATTTGCTGGCTTTGCGTTATGGGCACAACCCGCAAGAAGTTGCAGCCATGGTATTAGTATCTACACTGGTCGCATTTATCGGTCTGCCATTTTTACTGATGGTGATTTTGTAAATTTAACCTCAACTGGGCAAAAGGGATTTCCAGTTAACTCATAGTGAGCCTGTGAATGGAAAATCCTGTTGCGCCTTCAAACGTTTGCTCTTCTAATTCCGCTGCTTCTGCGCGTATTGTTTCTTTCGCAAAGATTAATTGCGCTATATCGCTCACCGCTTTGCAAGCGGAAGTCGATGCTCTTTTGCATGTCTCGGTGGAAACTAATTCATGGGTCGATCACGTAAATAATAACGATTACCGCGGCGGCTGGGATGTATTACCACTGCGTTGTCAGCGCCAGCATTTGAATGCCCATTCTATATTGCAAGGTTTTGCGATTGCCGAAGGCGATGACTGGGAAAACTTACCGGTAATGGCACAGTGCTCGGAAATCCAAAGCGTTTTTAATCAATTGCAATGCCCGATTAAAGCCGCGCGCTTGATGCGCTTAAAAACCGGTGCCGAAATTAAACCCCATCGCGATCATCAATTAAGTATCGAATTTGGCGAGGCGCGTCTGCATGTTCCCATTCATACAAGTGATGCGGTAAGTTTTCTTGTCAACAATAAAAAAATTCCTATGGCGGCAGGCGAGCTTTGGTATTTCAATGCTGATCAAACTCACGAAGTTTACAATCGTGGCAGTGAGGACAGGATTAATCTGGTGATTGATTGTGTCGCTAACGACTGGCTACACGAACAAGTCCTGAGCGGTGCTGCAGATGAGTAATTATTTTACTGATTACTGTGCGTTGCTTGGTTCTCACGAGCAAATTATTCATTGCCAACAAGCCGACTCGCTGAGTGACTTGCTGATGCGGATTAAACAGCTTTGGAATTGCCCGCAATTGGATGATGAAAAATTGCTGGGCGAGATTAATCGTCTAAACCAAATGCCAGTAGACGACACAGTAGTGCTTGCAGGTAATTGGCTACCGCACCGCTATCAGCCTAAACGCAAGCAAGTGCATTGGCTAATTCCTGTTGGTCATGCGACTGAGCCGTTTCAAGACGAATATATTTCTCGTTGCTGCCAGAAATTATTCAATCAAATTATTCAGCCGCGCACTTCGTTGGAGGCTGTACATCGGCAGGCAACAAAAGTAGCGGATGTACAACCCGCCGGATTTATTTTTCATTTGTCGCGCTGTGGTTCAACGCTGTTATCGGGTTGTCTTTCCGAGTTGGATTTCACCTGTGTATTTTCTGAATCGCCTTTGTTAACCGAATTATTGTTGGATAAGCAGCTATCAACTGAAGAGCTAAAAACATCTCTGCGCGCGTTTATTGATTTACAAGCAGCGGCATTTCCCGATCGCCCACAGATGATTATTAAATGGAATGCCTGGGATATTTTTCAGTGGGAGTTAATTCGCGAGTTATATCCAAAAGTGCCGGTCATTTTTTTGGTGCGCAATCCGGTTGAGATATTGGCATCTCATCAAAAAATGCCGGGCAGGCATATGGCTGGGGATTTGAGTTTGGCGCATTTGCATCCGTTTTTTTTGTCCAGCACTGATATGCCTGTAGTTGCTGGTCGGATAACCGTACTTCAAGCCTTGTTAGAGGCGTTCTTGTTTCACCAACATCAAGGCTTGATGTTGGATTATTCACATTTAACGGCGGCAACTATCGCTGAACTGTTAATGCGCTGGCGGCTTGTGAGTGACAATACGGCGAATGCAAGTGAGTCGCCTTGGTGCAAGCGCATGGCGTTTAACTCCAAAGTTCCTAAGCAAGTGTTTATGGAAGATATACTGGAAAAACAGTCAGCCTTTTCGAAGGAGAATGTGTTGTTAATCGAGCAGGAGTTGAGTGAGATTTATCAGCAGGTTTTTGCGGCTTGTTTTATGAACACAGGAAAAGTACATCATGCATAACCTGCCAGAATTACCCGATGGTTTTGTGCTGCGCGACATTATCGCTGCCGATCATTCCTTTTTGCTGGCGTTGTTTCGCTCTACCCGTGAGCAACTGGCCTATCTGCCTTTGGCTGCTGCGCAATTGGATATGCTGTACGAGCAGCAATACCAGCTCCAACAGCATTTCTACACGCAGCAGTTTCCTCAGGCTTGGCATTGGCTGGTGGAAGTTAAGGGGGAATGCGCGGGGAAGTTAGTGGTAAACCCTGGCGAGGGCTGGGTTCACTTGGTGGATATCAGTTTGATCCCTCATGCTCGCGGTCAGGGGCTAGGTCAGCAGTTGTTAAAAGCTCTGCAGGTTTGGGCGGAATCACAAGGCTGCGGTATTAGCTTGCAGGTGGATAGGCACAACCTGCGCGCTAAAAACTTGTACTTGAGTTTGGGATTTCGTGAGGTGCTGCAAGGTGAAACTCATGAGCGCTTATGTTGGCAGGCGTTATCTGTTAATAGCGTGGAAATCTGAGGGCTGTTATTGGGTGTAATGGCGATAGGTAGGCATTGTGAATATGCTTTTTTGGCTGAGCCTTTAGTATCGAAAATGCAAAAAATTATAAGCTGAATATTTTTTAGGCTTTTTTTATGTTAACGGCTAAGCTAGCAGAATCGGATTCGATGATAGTCCTATCCTCCGGCTCTGCTTTAAGGGAGTGGTAGGGGAGGCAGGCTCACTGGAGTAGTCAAGGTTGCGATTATCTAAAAGGGCATGTTTACCAACAAGGGAATTAACCGGGTGATTTATTACCCATCTCAATAATTGAGGTATTAGCCTCACATATAAAATGTATTAAGGAGAATTTATGGATCAGTTTTTAGGTGAAATTCGCATGTTTGCCGGTAATTTTGCTCCTCGTGGTTGGGCATTTTGCGAAGGTCAATTGCTCGCCATCTCATCAAACACCGCATTGTTTTCCTTGCTCGGCACTGTCTATGGTGGCGATGGAAGAACTACTTTTGCGCTGCCGGATTTGCGTGGTCGCGCGCCGATTGGTGTTGGTTCTGGTCCTGGCTTATCACCGGTGGCACAGGGGCAAAAATCAGGTGTTGAATCTGTCCATCTGACCGTTAATGAGTTGCCCGTGCATGCACCTCAAGTAACTGTTCAAGTTGCAGTACCCGCTGTGGCAGCAAGCACCAATGTGGCCGCAGCCCCATCAGACACTACTGTGCTTGGCCCTGTCACCGGTGGTGGTCGCCCCGGTACTCTGTACAGTACCGATGCAGCCGATACCACCCTGAAACCTTTCAATGCCAACGTTACTGTCACCCCAATGGGTGCTGGCGCCGCTGTACCTGTGCGTAATCCTTATTTGGGGATGAACTACATTATTTGCACACAGGGGATCTTCCCTTCGCGTAATTAATCGGCAGTTGTTGTACTGGGCACAAAGGATCTGTGCCTGTTTCTTATCTATTTGGTATTGGGGATTGTCATGTACAGGAATTGGTTCTTTGGTATCGCTTATCAGGCTTTAGACTTTATGAAAAACAAAATTCAACGCAGCTTTCTGTTAGTTGGAGTTTTTATGTTTACGGCGGTCGTGTCGGTTAGCGTGAATGCGGCGGTGCCTACGGACGAAAATTTCGATGGTGTTGCTTTGGGTGATGTTGGCGGCACAATGAGCTTTGGGACTCCAGGTGCACCAAGAACAATTAATAACTGGACATTTACTTTACTCAATGCGGCGGGTACCCAAGATACGAGCATTAATGCTTATGTTGATGTTACAAATGATTCGGGTTTTACATCGCTCGCAGATGATGGTGCTGATAAAGCCGCATTACTTAACGGTAATTTTGCGGGAGGTACCGGAAATGCGGCAGCAGTATTCAAGGCTACCCTGGGTGAAGAATTTGCATTTATTTCTGTTCGGGTGGAAAACGGTGCTTCAGCGGGCACCGATTATCGTTTGGTGGGGTATTTAAATGGCAGCCCAGCTTCGGGAGCCACTCAAAATTTTAATGCTGGAGCTTTTGGTTCCGGCGGCACTTTGGTTACTGTCACGGGAGTCGTTTGGCAGTATCTGGATGAAATTCGCGTTGTGCGTCAAAATGGCGCTACTGATGTTTCTATCTATATAGATGATATTGACATTGGCCCAGCCGTATCCCCCGACGCCACTCCCCCCACAGTAACCTCTGTCAACTCCAGCACTGCCGATGGCGCCTACAAAGTAGGTGACGTCATTAGTATTCAAGTCAACTTCAGCGAACCCGTTACGGTAAACACCGGCGGCGGTACACCGCAGTTGACGCTGGAAACCGGTACAACTGATCGCACAATTAACTATGCGTCCGGGTCGGGTACCAGCACATTGACTTTCAACTACACAGTGCAAGCGGGTGATACCACCGCTGACCTAGATTATGTTGCGTCCACGTCACTGACATTGAATGGCGCCACTATTCGCGATGCGGCCAGCAATAATGCAACCCTGACCTTACCAAGCCCCGGCGCTGCTAACTCTTTAGGAGCAAATAAAGCCCTAGTGATTGATGGTGTTGCACCAACTGTGAGTAGCGTTAGTGTTCCTGCCAACGCAACCTATATCACAGGCCAGAATTTAGATTTCACGATTAATTTCAATGACAATGTGACGGTCAATACCGGAGGCGGTACACCACAATTATCCATTACTGTTGGTGCGACAACTCGTCAAGCAACCTATCAAAGTGGTTCGGGAACCGGGGCATTATTATTCCGTTACACCGTTCAAGCTGGAGAGTCTGATGCAGATGGTATTGCTGTCGGCACTTTGAGTGCGAATGGCGGTACCTTGCGCGATGCTGCTTCTAATGACGCTAACCTGACCCTCAATAGTGTAGGGGCAACAGCCTCGGTATTAGTTGATGCAACTGCGCCAGCAGTTACATCCGTGACTGTTCCAGCTAATGCTACTTATATCGCAGGACAAAACTTGGATTTCACCATTAACTTCGGTGAAAACGTTACAGTCAATACTGGAGGCGGTACACCACAATTATCCATTACTGTTGGCGCGATAACTCGTCAAGCAACCTATCAAAGTGGTTCGGGAACCGGGGCATTATTATTCCGTTACACCGTTCAAGCGGGAGAGTCTGATGCAGATGGTATTGCTGTCGGCACTTTGAGTGCGAATGGCGGTACCTTGCGCGATGCTGCTTCTAATGATGCTAACCTGACTCTTAATAGCGTGGGGTCAACAACCTCAATATTAGTCGATGCAGCCGCTCCCAGTGTCACCAGTATCGCACCTACTGGTTCACCTGCTGCCAATGCGGCAAGCATGGATTTTGCGGTGGCCTTTGATGAATCTGTCAGCAATATCTCTACCGATGACTTTACCTTGGTCTCTACAGATTCAGCGTCGGGCACTATTGCCAGCGTCTCGGCTGCTTCTGGTTCCAGTGTCACTGTCACCGTCAATGCCATCACAGGTACTGGCACGCTCAAATTAAATTTGAATGGTTCGACCAATATTGTTGATGCTGCGGGCAATGGCATAGCTGCATATAGCAGCGGCACCACGCACACAGTTGATCGCGATGCGCCTGCCGCACCAAGCACACCAGATTTGGATGCTGCCTCTGACACTGGCGCTTCCAATACTGACAATGTCACCAGCGACAATACTCCCACCTTTACCGGCACTGCCGAAGTCAATGCTACGGTGACAATTATTTCGTCATTGAGCGGCACGCTTGGCACAACGACGGCCGATGGCTCCGGTGATTGGAGTTATACCGCAGGCGCTATGGTGAATGGCATTCACAACATCACTGCTACGGCGACTGATGCGGCAGGCAATGTCAGCAGTGCATCGGCGGCTTTGGCGGTCACTATCGATGGCCCGGTTACCGTAACTACCAATGCTGATTCGGGTGCGGATGCAACTATTGATGGCAGTCTGGCGACAGATATAGCCGATGGTGGTGGTTTATCCCTGCGAGAGGCTTTGGCCTATGTAACAGCAGGCGGCACGGTTGATTTTGCGGCGGGCTTGAGCGGCACCACTATAACTCTGGGCGCACCTCTATCTGTGCCAGCGAGCATCACTTTGGATACAGACGCACTAGGAGAGGCGACTATTACTGGCAGTACCTTCACGCTGATGGGTAGCCTTAATTTAACTAATGGCACTGACGATAAATTAACGCTGGCGAGCGAATTGACCGGAGTAGGTGCTTTAATCAAAGCGGGTGCGGGCCGCTTGATCCTGACCAATGCCAACAACACAAACAGCTACTCTGGCACCACCATGGTCAGTGCAGGTGAGTTGAGCATTGGCAGTGATAGCAATTTGGGTTCAGGTGCTCTCTCTATAGCCAGTGGCAGCATACTCGACATCACAGGTGCTACCACTATCGACAATGCGATTGCCCTGAGTGGCAATGCCACAATCAGCAACTCAGCAGCGGTGACTTTGTCTGGCACTATTAGCGGTACGAATAACCTAACCAAATCAGGTTCGGGCACGCTGACTTTATCGGGTACCAACAGCTACGGAGGTACTACGGTTAGTGCAGGCACTTTAAGTATTGCTGATGATGCGAATTTGGGGTCTGGTGGTATCACGTTAAATAACAGCACTCTTGCAGTGACAAGCGCTGGCACAATCGATAACGCGATTACTTTAGCTAATGACGGCACATTGAACCTGGCCGCTGCAACTAGCCTTACAGGTGAGCTTTCCGGGCAATATCGACTGGCAAAATGGGGTCTTGGTGACTTAACCATCGCCAACAGTAATAACGCTAACATGACTGGTGAAATTGCTGTTTTCGAAGCGGATTTATTGGTCGCTGATGGTTCCTACATGCCGAGCACAGTTGTTTTACGTGGCGGTAATCTAATTTTTACGGATACAACAACAGTATCGTCTGTGATTGCCATACAGGCTAATGCAACCATCTCGAACGATAATGATGTCGCATTGAATAACGTAATCGAGTTGAGCGATTCCAATCACACCCTGACCAAGGCGGGTACAGGAAGGCTAACTCTGGCCAGTACCGCCAACTCTCAATTCATGGCAGGTAATGTTGTTGTCGCCAGCGGGATTTTGTCGGTTAGTGATGATCGTCATCTTAACTCCGGTGATATCACGATTAATGGTGGGACTCTGGCTATCACTGCTACTGGTATCTACGACAATAATCTTGTCATTGGTGCAAGTAACGCTGTGATTGAAGTGCCCAATAATGTGACTGCAACGCTTGTAGGTGGGCTCACTGGTGTTGGGGGGCTGGGTAAAACTGGCATGGGCTCACTCGGATTGAGTGGGACAGGTAGTTTCACTGGTGCCACCACGGTTTCGGCCGGCGCGCTGTTGGTTAATGGCAGTACCGCCAGCGGTACCACGGTTGCTAGCGGCAGTTTGTTGGGCGGCGCCGGCACTATGGGGGGCAATGTCACCGTGCAGAGCGGCGGTACTCTCTCACCGGGCAACAGCGCCGGCTCCTTAATCATCAACGGCAATCTGAGCATGAACGCTGGCAGCACGCTGGCCTTGGAAATCAATGGCTCTACTGCTGGAGTTCAGTACGATCGGCTGCTGGTCAATGGCACGGTAAGTGTTGCGGGTGCTACCGTGTCTGCTACCCATAATTACACCGCTGGGCAGGGGGATTTTTACACCATCATCGTCAACGATGGCGTTGATGCAATTGTCGGCACCTTTAGTGGGCTGAGTGAAGGCGGTACGCTGACGGCGGGTGGTAACAGCACAGTGTTAACTGCTAGCTACGCAGCTGGAACCGGCAATGATTTCATCCTGATTGCACCTATCAATACAGCCCCGGTTATTGCCGATCTCAACGGCGATTCCATCTCCTTTATTGAAGACAGCACGGCGATCTTGTTGGATGCAAATAGCAATGCAACCGTAATCGATGCCGACTCGGCCGATTTCAATGGTGGTAATGTGACTGTCGCTATCACCAGTGGCCGTGTAGATGCGGAAGATGTTCTTTCTATTCGCAATCAAGGAACTGGGGCAGGGCAGATTGGCCTTTCTGGCGCGGATGTCACTTATGGCGGTGTGCAAATTGGTACTGTAAACCTCAATGGCGGTACTGGTTCTACTAATCTGATTATCAGCCTCAATAGCTCAGCAACACCCGCAAGTGTTCAGGCGCTTGTGCGTAACCTGACTTACATCAACACCAATACCACTGAGCCAACTACGACTTCTCGTACAGCGAGTGTGACCATTAATGATGGCGATGGCGGAACCAGTACGGCTGCGAATGTGACTGTTGGCGTTACAGCTACGAATGATGCCCCCACACTGACGGCCACCGCTGCAAACCCAACCTTTACCGAAGGTGGTTCTGCTGTTGCGCTGTTTAGCGGCGCGCTTATCAATACCGTTGAAGCGGGTGAATCCATCAATTCACTGGTACTGACGGTTGCTAATCTGGCAAACGGTAGCGATGAGGTTCTCTCTGTAGATGGCACAAATATCCAGTTAACCAATGGCAACTCGACCACAACCTTAACTAACGGGTTTAACGCTAGTGTCTCTGTGGTGGCAACTACAGCAACGGTAACGCTAAGCAAGCTTGCAGGTGTATCTGTTGCGGATGCGCAAACGGTCGTGAATGGCATTACTTACGCCAACAGCAGTATTACGCCAATCGGCGCTAATCGTGTCGTCACTATCACATCGCTACAAGACAGCGGCGGTACTGCCAATGGCGGTGTAGATACTTTTAACCCGAATATTGCCTCGACCGTGACTATCGATGCGGTTAACAGTGCGCCAGTGGTGACAACAACAGCCGATGCAACCGATTTTGTAGAGGGTAATAACGTCGCGTCAGTACCGGTGATTATCGATGCAGGATTCACTGTGACTGATGCAGACAATACGACTCTGGCATCTGCAACGGTCAGTATCACGACGGGCTTTGCAACAGCGGAAGACGTGCTTGCCTTCACTAATGACGGCGCGACTATGGGCAATATCGCTGCCAGCTACGATGCAGGCACAGGTGTTCTGACGCTGACATCCAGTAGTGCTACCGCAACTCTTGCTGAGTGGCAAGCAGCTCTGGCGGCTGTTACTTACACCAATTCATCCGATGCTCCATCAACTGCAACTCGCACCATCAGTTTTGTTGTCAATGACGGTACTGATGACAGTATTGCAAGCACCAAAGACGTGACTGTCACAGCGACTAATGACGCGCCGATTTTCTTGAACTCTCCATCTCTCTTGGTTGCTCAGGATGCAAATTACAGCTACATCCCATCTGTGACTGATGCGGACTCCGTGCTACTGGTATTCAGTATTACCAATCAACCTGTGTGGGCGAGCTTTAATCCGTCGACTGGTGAATTAAGCGGTGCGCCAAATGCTGTTGATGTTGGGGTTTTTGCAAGCATTGTGATCAGTGTGAATGATGGTGTTGAAACCGTGAGTTTGCCTGCATTCGATATTACCGTGACTAATGTAAATGACGCGCCAACCATCGGCGGTCTGCCAGCCACATCGGTAGCACAGGATACGCCTTACAGCTTCACTCCATCTGCCGATGATATTGATGTAGGTGATGTATTGACTTTCAGCATCACCAATAAACCCAGCTGGGCTGTGTTTGATCCTGCAACGGGTGCCTTAACGGGTACGCCAACCAATGCGGATGTAGGTACTACCACCGGTATCGTGATCACCGTGAGTGATGGCAGCTTGAGTGCCAGTCGTCCGGCCTTTGATCTGACCGTCACCAACGTGAACGATGCGCCGGTCATCAGCGGTACACCTGCTACCTCAGTTGATCAGGATGTGGCTTACAGCTTCACCCCAACTGCAAGTGATATTGATGTGGGCGATGTATTGACCTACAGCATCACCAATAAACCCAGCTGGGCTGCGTTTGACCCTGCAACGGGTGCATTAACGGGTACACCAACCAATGCGGATGTAGGCACTACCACCGGTATCGTGATCACCGTGAATGACGGCACTGTGGATGTGAGCCTTGCTCCGTTCAACTTGACCGTCACCAACGTGAACGATGCCCCAGTAATCAGCGGAACACCTACAACTTCGGTCGATCAGGATGTTGCTTACAGCTTCACTCCAACTGCAAGTGATATTGATGTAGGCGATGTGTTGACCTACAGCATCACCAACAAACCAAGCTGGGCTGTATTTGATCCTGCAACTGGCGCCTTAACGGGTACGCCAACCAATGCGGATGTAGACACTACCACTGGTATCGTGATTACTGTGAATGACGGCACTGTGGATGTGAGCCTTGCTCCGTTCAACCTGACCGTCACCAACGTGAACGATGCCCCAGTAATTAGCGGCACACCAACTACCTCAGTTGATCAGGATGTTGCTTACAGCTTCACTCCAACTGTAAGTGATATTGATGTGGGCGATGTGCTGACCTACAGCATCACCAACAAACCAAGCTGGGCTGTGTTTGATCCTGCAACTGGCGCCTTAACCGGTACGCCAACCAATGCGGATGTAGGTACTACCACCGGTATCGTGATCACCGTGAATGACGGCACTGTGGATGTGAGTCTTGCTCCGTTCAGCTTGACCGTCACCAATGTGAACGACGCACCAGTCATTAGCGGCACACCCACTACCTCAGTTGATCAGGATGTTGCTTACAGCTTCACTCCAACTGTAAGTGATATTGATGTGGGCGATGTGCTGACCTACAGCATCACCAACAAACCAAGCTGGGCTGTGTTTGATCCTGCAACTGGCGCCTTAACCGGTACGCCAACCAATGCGGATGTAGGTACTACCACCGGTATCGTGATCACCGTGAATGACGGCACTGTGGATGTGAGCCTTGCTCCGTTCAACTTGACCGTCACCAATGTGAATGATGCCCCAGTCATCAGCGGTACACCTGCTACTTCGGTTGATCAGGATGAGGCTTACAGCTTTGTTCCAACCGCAAGCGATGTTGATACAGATGCGATATTGACGTTCACCATCACCAATAAACCAACTTGGGCAGCGTTCGACACTGCAACTGGCGCCTTGACTGGTACTCCAGTTAAAGCCAACGTAGGGGTTACAACTGGCATCATCATCACTGTCAGCGATGGTGTTGATACAGCGAGCTTGCCCGCCTTCGATTTGACTGTCGTTAACGTCAACGCAGAGCCGGTAATCAGCGGTACTCCGACGCTGAGTATCGATATGGATACGCTCTACAGCTTCGCACCTGTTGCTAGCGATCTCGATATTGCTGATGTATTGAGCTTCACCATCAGCAACAAACCGGCTTGGGCGATGTTTGATGCGATCACCGGTGAGCTGACTGGTACGCCGACCGAGGCTGACGTAGGTGTGTTTGCCAACATCATTATCACTGTGAGTGATGGTGTGCTGAGTGCGAGCCTGCCAGCGTTCAACCTTGAGGTAATCCGCACCATAGATCCGCTGCAACCGATAGTGACTGCACCGGCCGATATCGTCATCAATGCAACCGCGTTGTATACGCCGGTGAGTCTGCGTCAGTTGTTGAGCTTGAGTGCTTCTGCAACGCAAGATGAAGTGGATGCACTGCTGAACTCTATGGCGAGCGATGGTGTGAGCGGTAATACCTGTTGCACCACTAATCCGGAAGGATTAAATGTGAACAACGCGCTGTTACTGCCGCCCGGTCGTCATGAAGTGAAGTGGAACGCAACCAACGCGGCCGATGTGACCGGTAGCGCTACGCAAATCGTAGATATCCGTCCGCTGGTGTCGTTCAGCAAATCACAAATCGCGATTCGCGGTAGTGCGGTGGAATTCCATGTACTGCTAAACGGCAAGGCACCGGAATATCCATTCACCGTGGCTTACGAGATAGATGCTGCCAGCACCGCGGGTACGGGCGAACACAATTTGGTGAACGGCACCGTTGAATTCGCGACCGCAGGGCAGGTGAAAGCAGTAGTGCCGGTGCAACTGGCTAGCTTGAGTGGTTTGTCCGACAGCGAACTGATCGTACGTTTGGCGGATGGCCTCAACGCCGGTGTAGCCAATACCCATCGCATCAGTATCCGCGAAGGTAATATCGCGCCAATGCTTAGCTTGCGTTTAAGCCAAAACGGTGTGAATACCGCCAATATCACCCCAACCGATGGCCCGGTGACGGTTACTGCAACCGTAGTTGACCTGAACCCCGGTGATACCCACAGCTTCGACTGGTCTGCGACCGATTCAGTATTGGCCGATACCGATGGCAATCCGGTTGATGCAACACTGGTGTTTGACCCAGCCAATCTGACTGGTCGTCATCAGGTGCAACTCACCGTTACCGATGCCGGTGGTGCAAGCGCCAACGTGCAGCTTTACTTCCGCGTAGTAGCCAGCCAGCCGGTATTGAGTGCTGATGTGGATACCGACGGCGATGGTATCGATGACCTAACGGAAGGCTATGGCGACACTTCTGGCAATGGCATACCGGATTATCTGGACAACATGCCATCCACCAACGTAGTGCCGCAGCAGGGCAGTGCTACAACCTCCTACCTGATCGAATGTGATCCGGGTGTGCGTTGTGGTCTTGGTTTATTCGCTCTGGGCAGCAACTCCGGCGGGGTACAAATCCTTGACGAAGAGTTGGGCACTATGACCGACTTGGTTGCAGATACTACCTTCGAACCAGTGGGGGGCATCTTCGACTTTGTGATTCGCGATCTGCCAACACCGGGCCAAAGCGTGCGCATTGTTATCCCGCAAGCTGCGGCGATTCCCGCCAATGCGACCTATCGCAAGTATCAGGAAGGTCGTTGGGTCAGCTTTATTGAGAATGCCAACAACGCCATCTTCTCGGCACCGGGCAACCCAGGTTATTGCCCACCACCGGGCAACCCTGAATGGACGAGCGGCTTAACCGAAGGTCATCTGTGTGTGCAATTGACCATCGAGGATGGCGGCCCGAACGACGATGACGGCTTGGTGAACTCGGCCGTTGCCGACCCAGGTGCGGTAAGTGTGGAGCTGGAGGTCGTTGAGCCGCCGCCACCACCAGAACCAAAACCACCGGTTGAGGTGAAATCCAAAGGTGGCGGTGCAATGGGCGGACTTTGGTTGTTAGTGTTAGGAGGATTGATGTTATTTAAACGTGTAAAACCGGTTTGGATTGCCTTGGCTGCGCTGGTAGCAGCCTCGGTCAATACCCAAGCGGCCGAGAACAAAGGCTTTTATCTGCGTGCCGATATCGCCGGCGTCACCAGCAGTGTGGAGAAAGAAGATTTTTCGTCTGTTTTGTCGGCGGCAGGTTACGACTTCAATATCAATCGTTTTGATGCGAGCCGCTCCGGCTTTCAGCTCGCGCTGGGTTTGCAGTGGGAGCGTCATTTGTACACCGAACTTGGCTATCTGGACTTGGGCGATGTAAAAGTGGATTTAACACTCGATGGCGAAACTGACTTGGGGGATTTCTCGCAAGACTTCGCTGCCAGCTATCCACTCAGTGCTGAAGGTCTGACGTTAGTGCAGGGCATCATGCTCACGCCGGATGCGCCAATTAAAATTTCCGCTGAAGTTGGCGTGTTTATCTGGCGCAATAAAATCGATATCGAAGAGCAAGTATTTGCTGTCGATAAAGACGAAGGTGAAGACGTATTAGTTGGTGTAAAACTGGATATTCCAGTAGATGATAAATTCGGATTTGGTGTTGGCCTGCGCCGGATTTATTTTGATGATCAAACAACGAATGTATTTTCGCTAATCGGTAGTTATCACTTTTAGAAAAAGAAATTTTTTGGGTAACGACTGAATTTTTAGCTATATGTAAATAAAAAGAGGAAGGTGGGTTATCGCCTTCCTCTTTTTTTATTTTTGTGGTTTTGCTTGCTGTTTTTAGTTGGCTTCATAAAATGCCGCGCTGAATTGTTTTCTCTTTTTTGAATGCTAGTCTTTAAGCAAATTCTTTCTTAATGAATGATTCTGCTTGTCATTTTTCTGTCCTTGTTTGTCTTTATTTTTTTCGAAATTAAAAATTAGTTAATAAATTGACGTTTTGGGGTGTTTATGTCGCAGCTTAAGTTGATACTTCTTGGGCTTTACGGGTTTTGTGTTACCGCTACAAACAATTTGCGCATATGCATATTGGCAACAATTTTTTTAATGAGTACGCCTCAAATCGTCTTCGCTGCGCCAAATCAAGTTGTCGGTTGGCCTGGCGCAACGGTTTATGTGCGTCCAGGTGAGGCAAGTTATAACTGGACTTGGGGGCTGGATACCGTGAACGGATCTGTACAAATTACCCAAGTTTCATTCTGGAATGTGCCTCCCCAAGGCTCAAGTTTTAACTGGTATTTGGACTATGGTTACTTTCAATACAGCATCGACTCGGGCGCAAATTGGACAACTTATAATGTTACTGATACATCTAGCAGCGACCGTAAAACAACTGCGGGGCAGCTTTGGCGCTTTGTAAATACTAATATCCAGGGAGCACCTGCATCTGCTCAAGAGGATCGAATTGGATTTGGTTTTACAGCGGGTGGGGTTGATTACGGTACGAGTGGTTTTGCGATAAAAGAAGATGCCGCCCCCACTGATATTAATAGCTCTAATACAGCAGGTTTTGTTGTAAGTGATGCGCCAGTCAATGGAGTAATCACTACATTTACTCCGGTCGATACTGGTCTGACGACTAATGGTCATTGGTCCATTGATAGTCAAACCCATGCCGGTGCTTTTTCTCTGGATTCCAATCCATTAACCGGTAATACCGCGAAACTTATTTTATCTGATCCATCCCAACTGCCTGCTGATGGGCAGCAAACGTCGGTTACCGTTAGGTATCACGATATTTATCAAACCGATTCGTCTGGAGTGCCGATTGCGGGACAAGGTTACTCAGAGACATTCTCATACACTGTCAAAGGTGCATCTTACGATTTGGATTTTTCTGCGGACATTGCTGTAAATGACACATCAAGTGATACAGCAAATCAGTGGCAACCAGTTATTGCCACTTTGACAAATGGTAATTATGTCGTGGTCTGGTCTGATGAATCTAATGGCGGAATCTATGCGCAGCGTTTTAGCAATCTGGGTGTGGCTATTGGCGCGGCAATCACAGTGGACAGTGATGCTAATGCATCTCGCCCAAGTGCTATTGCGCTTTCAGGTGGAAAGTGGGTTGTTGTTTATACGGACTATTCAAGTTACGACATTAACTATCGCATAGTGGATAGTAGTGATCAGGTTGGTGCTAAACAGCTCGCAGCTACTGGCGAATGGGATCAATATAGCGCCATAGCTGTTGCAGCGAATGCGGCTGGTGATAGTTTTGAAGTTGTATGGAATCTTGCTGATTACACCACAATTAAACGGGCTGCTTTTAATGATGCGGGTGTGCAGATTGGTGTTACTGAAACCTTGGGTTCAGATTGGGGCTATTCACCATCTATAGCTATATTGTCCGGCGGTGAGAAGGTGACAGCAAATGTGGATGGTGTTAGCTATGCAGGCATTTATCTGAGCCTGAATGGGACTTTGCTAAACCCGTTATCTCTCATTGGTGATACATGGGAAGTGCCGGCTATTGCTCCAGTGGGGGCTGGGTTTGTATTAGTGTGGAGTAGCGGTGACTCGCAATCGATTTATGCGCAGATCTACGACAATACTGGTACAGCCACTTCTTCTGTAATTACTGTTAATAGCGAGACTGGTACTTTAGGTGGGCCTCAGGTTAGCACTTTATCTGACGGTAGTTTTGTTGTTGTATGGAATGTAGCAGATCTTGATGGAAGTGGATTAAGTGTTCATGGGCGTCGATTTGCTGCTGATGGAACAGCTCTTGATGCAACCGAGTTTCAAGTTAATGAGTTGCGTTATGGGGATCAAAACTATGCTGTCGTGACAAGTTTAAGTGATGCGCGCTTTGCAGTTGCTTGGGTGGATTCAATTACCGGTAAAACCACCGGCGCTGATATAGAAACGCGCGTGCTATTAAATGCTGGTCTTCCGCTGACCGTTAGTATTGCTAGTGATAAGTCCAGTGTGAAAGCTGGTGAAACGGCGATACTGACGTTCACCTTGAGCGAAGCAAGCAGTGATTTTGTGGCAGGAGATATCAGTGTAACTGGTGGGGTTTTATCAAATTTTGCAGGGAGCGGAACCAGTTATACTGCAACGTTCACTCCAACTGCAAATAGTACTGCAATGGCCACTATTGATGTGGCTGCCGCTACTTTTACCAATGCCGGTGGTGATGACAATACTGCCGCCACTCAATTGTCTATTGCCGTTGATACCCAACGCCCCACTGCAACCATTGTGATGGCAGATAGTGCTTTGGCGATAGGCGAAACCAGTTTGGTTACCTTCACATTCTCTGAAGCCGTGACCGGATTTACCAACGTCTATCTAACCATCACCAATGGTTCATTGAGTACGGTGAGTTCAGCGGATGGCGGCGTGACTTGGACAGCAACTTTCACTCCGATTGCCGGCGCTAATGCAGCGATCAATGCCATCACTCTCGATAACACCGGTGTAACAGATACAACGGGTAATACGGGTACAGGTACAACTGACTCCAATAATTATGTGGTTGATACTCTGCGCCCAACGGCAACGATTGTAATGGCAGACACCGCATTGTCTGCTGGTGAAACCAGTCTGGTTACTATTACCTTCTCTGAGGTAGTGACAGGTTTTACCAATGCCGATTTAACCATTGCAAATGGTTCACTGAGTGCAGTGAGTTCATCTGATGGCGGCATAACTTGGACAGCAACTTTTACTCCTTCTGCGAGTACCAACGCTTCAACTAATGTCATCTCATTGAACAACACTGGTGTGACAGATACAGCAGGTAATTCAGGGGCGGGTACAACTAGCTCCGATAATTACGCGATCAATACCCAGATTCCAAGCGTAGTGAGTATTGTGGTTGCCGATACAGCATTAGCTGTTGGTGAAACCAGTTTGGTGACCTTCACTTTCTCGGAGGCAGTAACAGGGTTTACCAATGCCGATCTAACCATTGCGAATGGCTCATTGAGTGCGGTTAGCTCATTGGACGGCGGTATTACCTGGACAGCAACATTTACGCCGTCTGCCAGTATTACCAGCGCAACCAACGTCATCACTTTGGATAACACTGGCGTAGTAAATACAGCGGGTAATGCAGGCACAGGAACTACAAGCTCCAACAACTACGCTATCGATACCCAGCGCCCCACCGCAACTATTGTGATGGCGGATAGTGCCTTGGCGATTGGTGAAGCGAGTTTAGTTACCTTCACCTTTTCTGAAGCAGTAACAGGGTTTACCAACGCCGATTTAAGCATCGCTAATGGTTCCTTAAGTGCGGTGAGTTCAGCGGATGGTGGTGTGACTTGGACGGCAACGTTTACTCCTACTGCTGGCGCTAATGCGGCGACCAATGCCATCACTCTCGATAACACCGGTGTAACCGATGCTGCGGGCAATGCGGGTACGGGCACAACAGATTCCAACAATTACGCGATTGATACCCAGCGTCCAACAGTAACAATTGTGGTGACAGATACGGCATTGGCTGCGGGTGAAACCAGTCTGGTTACTTTTACTTTCTCGGAAGCAGTGACTGGATTTACCAACGCTGATGTAAGCATTGCCAATGGTTCGCTGAGCACAGTGAGTTCATCGGATGGTGGTGTGACTTGGACAGCCACTTTTACTCCATCGTCCAACACTAATACTGCAACCAATCTCATCACAGTGGATAACACCGGTGTAACGGATGCAGCAGGAAATGCGGGTGCAGGAACAACGGACTCCAATAACTTTGCGATCAATACCCAGATTCCAAGCGTAGTGAGTGTTGTGGTCGCCGATACTGCATTGGCTGTTGGTGAAACCAGTTTGGTGACGTTCACTTTCTCTGAGGCAGTAACAGGGTTTGATAACGCCGATTTAATCATCGCCAATGGTTCGCTGAGCACAGTTAGCTCATCTGACGGCGGTATTACCTGGACAGCAACATTTACACCGTCTGCCAGTATTACCAGCGCAACCAATGTCATCACTTTGGATAACACTGGTGTAATAAATACAGCGGGTAATGCGGGAACAGGCACTACAAATTCCAACAATTACGCTATCGATACCCAACGTCCCACTGCAACCATTGTGATGGCGGATAGTGCCTTGGCGATAGGCGAAACCAGTTTAGTTACCTTCACCTTTTCTGAAGCAGTAACAGGGTTTACCAACGCCGATTTAAGCATCGCTAATGGTTCCTTAAGTGCGGTGAGTTCAGCGGATGGTGGTGTGACTTGGACGGCAACGTTTACTCCTACTGCTGGCGCTAATGCGGCGACCAATGCCATCACTCTCGATAACACCGGTGTAACCGATGCTGCGGGCAATGCGGGTACGGGCACAACAGATTCCAACAATTACGCGATTGATACCCAGCGTCCAACAGTAACAATTGTGGTGACAGATACGGCATTGGCTGCGGGTGAAACCAGTCTGGTTACTTTTACTTTCTCGGAAGCAGTGACTGGATTTACCAACGCTGATGTAAGCATTGCCAATGGTTCGCTGAGCACAGTGAGTTCATCGGATGGTGGTGTGACTTGGACAGCCACTTTTACTCCATCGTCCAACACTAA
>NZ_JAYKKN010000025.1:0-707 GCF_035117775.1 Cellvibrio chitinivorans | reverse complement strand
GTTCCTGCTCGCACACTGCAAAGTGCTCACCATTGGAATAGCCGGCATCGGCCGCTACTGTCAGCGTGTCTTGCTCCAATACCGCTTTGGTTTCCCGTGCGATGGGCAGCAATTGCTGATTATCAGTACACGCTTGTGTGACCTCGTGATGCACAATCAAATGGTGCATGGCATCAACGGCCGTTTGTACGTTGTAGGCGACTTTCTTTCCCGATGCGGTGCGCATCATGCGGGCATCGGGCTCGGTTTTAATCAGCTGCGTGAGATTCTGCTCTCGTAGATGCGCTTGTTGTGCGAAATTTTGCTGTTGTTGCGCTTGCAATGTTTGCAACGCCGCACGAACGGCATCGGCATTCACAGGCTCCGCTGTTTCGGTCTGATCTTGCTGATCCAGTGCGCTTAAGTACTGCTGAATCTGTTGTTCCAGTAGGATTTGTTGTTTAGCCAGCTTTGCAGGAGTGACGTGTTGTCGATGGGACGCAGCCGCTTGAAATTTACTGCCATCAATCGCCACCAGCTCACCGGTGATGAGCTGTGCGCGACGACAAAACTGCACAAACTCACGGCAAGTGGCGATAAACGCGCTGCGGTTTAATCGACGAAATTCGGCGATGGTTTTGAAGTCCGGCGTTAATCGGCCAAGCAGCCACATGACCTCCACATTGCGTTGGCATTCTGTTTCCAATCGGCGCGAGGAGCGAATGCGC
>NZ_JAYKKN010000024.1:0-1266 GCF_035117775.1 Cellvibrio chitinivorans | reverse complement strand
TGGTCTTACCCACAAAAAGTAGACACTCTAACTATGCAGCTAGCGCTGCCCTTCGTTCAAACTCAGCGGGCGCCACATAACCAATACTGGAATGTCGGCGCAAGCGATTATAGAACACCTCAATGTATTCAAAGATACTGGATTTAGCTTCATCAATCGAGTGAAACTGCTGGGTGTAAATCAACTCGACTTTCAAGCGACTAAAGAAGGACTCCATCGGTGCATTATCCCAACAGTTTCCTTTGCGACTCATACTCGGGATGGCACCATGACAACGCATAAAATCAATATATTTTTGCGCCCGATATTGAACACCTCTATCAGAGTGAATGATTAAGCCAGGTTTGGTATCACGCCGTTCAAATGCCATGTGTAATGCATTGCTAATCAGTGCCTCTGTCATGCTGGTATCCAGCGACCAACCGACAATACTGCGCGAATAGAGATCCATTACCGCCGCCAAATAGAGCCACTGCTTTTCAACCCAGATATACGTGATATCCGTTGTCCATTTTTCATTGGGTTTGTTCGCGCCAAAACGACGCCAGAGTAAATTCTCTGACACGTTGTGCATCGTCAAGGCATGGCTTCCATAATTAAATGCCTTACCGTTGTGCGCCTTTAAACCCTGTAGTTTCAGTACATTGGCAACAAAGTTCACTGAACAAGGATGACCTATGGCCTGCAACTCTTTGGCGATGCGCGGCGCACCATAGCGTGCTTTGTAAGTCGCATAGGTGTCCATGATCTGACGCTCGCGGCACTCCCGCTTCTGCTGCCGCTGGCTCTTTTCCCGAACAGTCCAACGATAAAAGCCGCTACGGGAAACGGACAATACACGACACATTAGCGTTACCGGAAATGCCACCAGATGCTCACGTATTAATGCGTACTTCACTCGCGCTGGTTCGCAAAGTACGCAGCTGCCTTTTTTAGGAAGGCCAACTCTTTTTCAAGCTCTGCATTTCTTCGCTTTAACTGACGCAGCTCATCACTTTCATTTTTTGAATAATCGACACCCGCCACCGAATTGAACTGCTTTTCAGAAAGACGGGTAAATTGACGGCGCCAGTTGTAGATTTGCTGTGCGCTAACACCAAGATCCCGCGCAACAGATGCAGTGGTATTACCCTCCTGCTCTGCGCGTTTAACGGCTTCGCGACGAAACTCTTCGGTATAAGCCTGTGTTTTTTTACGTGCCATAGTGAGCACCTCCATATAGGATTTTCAACTATACAGGGTGTCTACAATTGGTGGGTAACTCGG
>NZ_JAYKKN010000023.1:0-1754 GCF_035117775.1 Cellvibrio chitinivorans | reverse complement strand
CGCTTCACCGGAGGCTTCAACTATTTCGTTGCCTCTATAATTGCTCCGGTTGCTTTCGGCTGGAGCGATAGCCGAGTGGGATTTTCACCCACGGGGAAAAGCGCCGCCTTATCACGGCGCACGCCAATTGCGGACCTTGGTGACAAGTTACCCAGCAAAATAAAAGGATGTTTTTGATGCCAAATCAATCGATTTTTACCACAGTCGCTTGTTAGCTGATTTATTTATTTCGCTGGTGGGACAATTGAATTCCCATTGCTAAAAGACCACTCATCCGCCTGAGTTGTATTGATAACCACCATAATGTCTTCAGGCCTTATAGCAATTAACTTATTAAGACACTCTACAAGATTTTGATAAAATTCCTGCTTTACTTTCGTACTTCGTACGCGGCCAGCAGTAACACAAATGAGCACATAATTTTCTGAACGAGGGCCGCCCATATAATGCTTGTCATAAATCAATTCATAAGGCTCATGTTGATGGACGACCTGAAATCGATCATCCAGAGGAACTTCAAAGAACTCAACTAAAGACTGATGAATTCCGTCAGAAAGTTTTTTTATGTATTCGGGGCTTTTTCCCTTAATAAGGGATATGCGGACATATGGCATGGAGATTTTCCTTAATTTACGTCAGTTAGTTGTTCTATCAACTTTAAAGCCGAAGCTGCCGAAGGCCAGCCAGCATAAAATGCCAAATGAGTAGTCACTTCAACAAGCTCTTCTTTTGATAGTCCATTTTCAAGAGCTCGACTTAAATGAAACGGCAACTGCTCTAATCGATACATAGAGATTAAAGCCGAAACCGTAATTAAGCTACGGTCACGTTTTGACAGCTCAATTCTTTCCCATACGTCAGCAAACAATACATCATCACTTAATTGAGAAAATTTAGGAGCTATAGATCCAAAAACTTTCTCGGTCAATTTTTCTTTATTACTCACCCTTAAACTCCTTTGTAGTATGGATTACAGCCAGCTAACGCCGTGGTAAACGGTAGAATTTAAATTGCGGTTTTGTGGAATACTTTTGCGCAGCAAAACCACAAAGCCGCGACTTAAATTCTGTCCAGTGGAGCGAAGCGGAACGATGTTTGACCACCTTGTTAGCATAGCAACCTGCTTGCCCCTATGACCGCAACTAATACACCAAACAATATTAGAATGATGAATAAGGCAGAAAAAGCAAAGGTGTAACGAAATATTCCTTTTTTCCTTCTTGCGTCTTTGGTGAAGAGGCGGCTACAAATTGGCAAAGATTTTTCATATTTAATTATTCCTTTGTATGAAAGCCTAACCAATGAATGAGAACGAACGTCAAGAACCCAGAAAATACAAGAAAGTAAAATTATAAATATACCCAGTACTATTAAAATAGAATCGGGAGATTCTTTAGCCAAAGCGGTAATTGAACCACTATCCGCAAATATAGATAGAACAATGAAAAAATTGAACGTCTTGATTCTTTGGTCAGCATGTATTTTGAAGTGCTCGCAGAGAAAGGATATTTCCTGCATTGTCCCTCCTGAATGTGGTCTTACCCACAAAAAGTAGACACTCTAACTATGCAGCTAGCGCTGCCCTTCGTTCAAACTCAGCGGGCGCCACATAACCAATACTGGAATGTCGGCGCAAGCGATTATAGAACACCTCAATGTATTCAAAGATACTGGATTTAGCTTCATCAATCGAGTGAAACTGCTGGGTGTAAATCAACTCGACTTTCAAGCGACTAAAGAAGGACTCCATCGGT
>NZ_JAYKKN010000022.1:0-1995 GCF_035117775.1 Cellvibrio chitinivorans | reverse complement strand
CGGTAGAGTCGAAGACTGGCGCGCCGAGTTTAGGTAGTGGCTTCCTACTCCTGCTCTTTCGATTAATGCAGGTGACACTCCTTCTACCTTGCTCACGTTTCCAGCCCCCGCTCATCGAACCGGACGTGCAGATTTCCCGCATCCGGCTCTCGGACAAAACATCACGCTTTCACCCACGACTCACCGCGACCCAATTGCGTTAGACGTACGAGCCCAAAATGCCCGTAGAGATGAGACTGGGGAAATGCCCCACCTCGACGTCCTCTAACTTTGTATTTGTGTCGCAGCCACTTACGCAACCGCATAGCGATATAACTATCAATCGCACGATAAGCTTGCAGATGAGTTCCTACTGAAAAGTAATTCGCCCATCCCACCAATGTGCGATTTAATTGCTTTACCATTTCTGTGGTATCCATGCACGAATAAGAGTTTGTCGTCATTCCATGAAGCTTTTGCACCATGTTCTTGATGCTCTTCTTCGACGGTCGCATACCCAATCTGGCTTTGCCCGTTTTCTGTGAGTAAAGCCTGCCAAAGCTGTAACCCAGAAAATCAAAAGACTCTTCTGGTATTCGGCAAATTCGCGTCTTGTCTTCGTTCACTGTCAGCTTGAGTTTCTCCATGATTTTGCGCATCCATGAAGATGCTTCATCAGCTTTTCCACGCCGACATAAAATCACCAGATCATCTGCATAAGTAACAATAAAACTTCCAAGACGTTCATTTAGGCCGAATTGTTTCCATGCCACCACAAACCGGCGCATATATAAATTTGCTAGCAGTGGTGACACTGGCGAACCTTGAGGTATTCCTCGCCGCTGGTCTTTTGCTTCCGTTGTTTTCCTTGTGCGGCCTTTCGAATCTTTCTCTTCGACAGGAGATTCCAGCCATCGCTTTAGTAAACTCAGAACACGTCGATCAACAACACGACGCGCAAGTGACTTCAACATTTCAACGTGGGGAATACTGCCAAAATAATCCGAAAGATCTGCATCGATAACATCGGGTCGCCCTCGATACATTTGTTCTTGCACCTCAACTATCGCCTGTTGCGCATTGCGCCTTGGACGATAGGCATACATCTGCGGTGGAAGATCTGCTTCAAAAATCGGTTCCAGCACCAGCATTGCTGCTGTCATGCAGACGCGATCTCTTAGCGTCGAGATACCCAGCGGTCTGAGTTTGCCATTGGCTTTGGGGATATACACTCGCCTGATTGCATCAGGCCGATAGCTCTCATCTTTTAGTGCTTGCGCAAGTTCCGATAACCATCGCTCAACACCATATGTTTCTATGTCAGAAAAATCTTGTCGGTCTACACCAAGTGCTCCGCGATTTGCGCGGCACTTTGCGTAGGCATGAGCCAAGACATCTTGTCGATACAATTTGTCATAGAGGGCGTAGAAACGGTAGTTATCTTCAGTCTTCGCTTTTACGTGTAATGCTCTCTGTAGTTTCCGAACACTAATTGGAGTTGCTAGGTTGCCCAATCTCCTGATCCTTTCCTACTTTAAACATTGGTTTTGAACTGAGGCCCCTTTCCTCCACCGACATTACTCGGCTTCCGCGGTACTACGAGCCTCTCCGCCACCCCGATGCGCCCAAACGCTCCCTCACGGGTGTTCGGTTGATCTCCCCAGATCACGCAGAGGGGCTTCCCGTGTTGCGCGCGCTTCCCTTGTGTACATGCTGTCGCCACTACCCCGACACAGCAACTGGGATCAACCCTGCTCAAGTCCTCCAGTTGTATCAGCCTTCCCCGAAATGGCGATCGGGTCGGCCTGTGTAACGTCCATTTCGAGGATTGCTCGGCGTTCACTCGCGTTACGGCCTGCACACTCGCGCTGCCACCTTATTTTGTGGCACGCTTCACCGGAGGCTTCAACTATTTCGTTGCCTCTATAATTGCTCCGGTTGCTTTCGGCTGGAGCGATAGCCGAGTGGGATTTTCACCCACGGGGAAAAGCGCCGCCTTATCACGGCGCACGCCAA
>NZ_JAYKKN010000021.1:0-2070 GCF_035117775.1 Cellvibrio chitinivorans | reverse complement strand
CAACAAAAGAATCGCTGCCGTTGTAGTTAGCGTTCGGGGTGTAGACGAATGCACCCGTCGCGGTGTTCAAAGAGACGCTGCCGTTGGTGGCATTGCTGGTGATGGCGTAGGACAAGGTATCGCCATCGGCATCAGTTGCCACGATTTGACCGGGCAGCGCTACGTCTTCATCGGTAGTGAGGTTTTGATCGGCACTGACTGGCGCATCGTTCACTGGCGTTACGCCGATAGTCACGGTGCTGGTGGTAGTACCGCCGTTGCCATCGCTGATGGTCACGGTGAATGCATCGCTGCCGTTGTAGTTAGCGTTCGGGGTGTAGACAAAGGCACCAGTCGCGGCATTCAGAGAGACGGTGCCGTTGGTGGCACTGCTGGTGATGGCATAGGACAAGGTATCGCCATCAACATCGGTCGCCACGATTTGACCCGGCAGCGCTACGTCCTCATCGGTAGTGAGGGTTTGATCGGCACTGACTGGCGCATCGTTCACCGGCGTCACACCGATGGTCACGGTGCTGGTAGTGGTACCGCCATTGCCATCGCTGATGGTCACGGTGAATGCATCGCTGCCGTTGTAGTTAGCGTTCGGGGTGTAGACAAAGGCACCAGTCGCGGTGTTCAAAGAGACGCTGCCGTTGGTGGCATTGCTGGTGATGGCGTAGGACAAGGTATCGCCATCAACATCGGTCGCCACGATTTGACCCGGCAGCGCTACGTCCTCATCGGTAGTGAGGGTTTGATCGGCACTGACTGGCGCATCGTTTACTGGCGTTACGCCGATAGTCACGGTGCTGGTAGTCGTACCGCCGTTGCCATCGCTGATGGTGACAACAAAAGAGTCGCTGCCGTTGTAGTTGGCATTCGGGGTATAGACGAAGCTGCCGGTTGCGGCGTTCAGAGAGACAGTGCCATTGGCGGCATTACTGGTGATGGCGTAGGACAAGGTATCGCCATCAACATCAGTTGCCACGATTTGACCGGGCAACGCCACGTCTTCATCGGTAGTGAGGTTTTGATCCGCACTGACTGGCGCATCGTTTACTGGCGTTACGCCGATAGTCACGGTGCTGGTAGTCGTACCGCCGTTGCCATCGCTGATGGTGACAACAAAAGAATCGCTGCCGTTGTAGTTAGCGTTCGGGGTGTAGACGAAACTGCCAGTGGCGGCGTTCAGCGTGACGGTGCCATTGGCTGGATTGCCAGTCAGCGCATAAGCCAAGGTATCGCCATCAACATCGGTCGCCACGATTTGACCCGGCAGCGCTACGTCTTCATCGGTAGTGAGAGATTGATCTGCACTCACTGGCGCATCGTTCACTGGCGTTACGCCGATGGTCACGGTGCTGGTAGTCGTACCGCCATTGCCATCGCTGATGGTCACAGTGAATGCATCGCTGCCGTTGTAATTGGCGTTCGGGGTGTAGACGAAGCTGCCGGTTGCGGTGTTCAGCGTGACGGTGCCGTTGGTTGGATTACCGGTCAGCGAATAAGCCAGAGTATCGCCATCAACATCGGTCGCCACGATTTGACCCGGCAGCGCCACGTCTTCATCGGTAGTGAGGTTTTGATCCGCACTGACTGGCGCATCGTTTACTGGCGTTACGCCGATAGTCACGGTGCTGGTAGTCGTACCGCCGTTGCCATCGCTGATGGTGACAACAAAAGAATCGCTGCCGTTGTAGTTAGCGTTCGGGGTGTAGACGAAACTGCCAGTGGCGGCGTTCAGCGTGACGGTGCCACTGGCTGGATTGCCAGTCAGCGCATAAGCCAAGGTATCGCCATCAACATCGGTTGCCACGATTTGACCGGGCAGCGCCACGTCTTCATCGGTAGTGAGAGATTGATCTGCACTGACTGGCGCATCGTTCACTGGCGTTACGCCGATAGTCACGGTGCTGGTGGTAGTACCGCCGTTGCCATCGCTGATGGTCACGGTGAATGCATCGCTGCCGTTGTAGTTGGCGTTCGGGGTGTAGACGAAGCTGCCGGTTGCGGTGTTCAGAGAGACGGTGCCATTGGCGGCATTACTGGTGATGGCGTAGGACAAGGTATCGCCATCAACATCAGTCG
>NZ_JAYKKN010000020.1:0-2487 GCF_035117775.1 Cellvibrio chitinivorans | reverse complement strand
TGTTGATTTGCGTTTAAAACTGACCCACCTTTTGCGTTGAATTTTGACCCACCCTTAATGGTTTATTTTACGGGTTTGGGTTGTGGATAAGCTGTCGTCTTTTTCTCCTTTTTCGGTGGGTTTGAACTTTCTTTGAAACGATAGCTGTCATTGCCGGTTTCAACAATATGACAGTGATGGGTGACTCGATCCAATAGCGCCGTTGTCATCTTTGCATCACCAAATACGTTCGACCATTCAGCAAAGCTGAGGTTGGTGGTGATGATCATGCTGGTGCGTTCGTACAACTTGCTCATCAAGTGGAACAACAATGCACCACCGGTTTGGCTGAAGGGTAAATAACCCATCTCATCCAGAATCACTAAATCGGTATGCATGAGTCGCGATGCAATTTGTCCTGCTTTGCCCTGCTGCTTTTCTTTCTCCAGTGCATTCACTAACTCAATCGTCGAGAAGAAGCGGACACGGCGATGCAACTGCTCAATCGCTTGAATGCCGATTGCACTGGCAAGATGGGTTTTGCCCGTTCCGGGGCCACCGACAAACACAACATTCTGTGCGTTATCCATAAAATCACCGGTACACAATTGCCGAATCAGCGCTTCATTGGCCATGCTGCTCATAAAATCAAAACCACTCAGATCACGATAGGCAGGGAATTTGGCTGTCTTGAGCTGATAAGCCACCGAGCGCACTTCACGCTCGGCCAGTTCGGCTTTGAGCAAATGATCAAGGATGTTAGTACTCGCTTGAAATGCTGGTGAATCCTGCTCCGCCAGATCATTCAGTGCATGTGCCATGCCGTAGAGTTTGAGTGACTTGAGTGCAGGGATCATGGGATTAGTGTGCATGCTGACCTCCATGTGTGCCGATGGTTTGCGCACGCAGCTTGTCGTAGCGATTGACGTTGGCGAGCGGTTCAATGCGTAGTGCTAATGAGGGTGGGACTTCAATCGGTGCGATAGGTGATCCTTCCAATAATCGACTCAAGATATTGATCACGATTTGTTTGGAGGGTGAGCCGGTCTCCAATGCGAGTTCAACCGCCGTGAGAACATCCTGCTCATCGTGTAGTAAAACCAGCGCGAGAATATCCACCATCTCCCGATCACCACCGGCGCGCTTTAACAAAATGGTTTGCAGTGATTGAAAGGCTTGAGGTAATTCTGCGAAAGGCGCACCGTTGCGAATCGCTCCGGGTTTGCGTTGCAACACCGAGAGGTAATGTCGCCAGTCATACACAGTCGTTACCTGCTCATGCTTGCGGTTAAACACGCGGGTATGCACTGCGATGATATTGCCTTCAGCAATCACCTCCAGGTGATCATGATAGATATGCAAGCTCACCGGTCGATTGGCGAATGACGACGGCACACTGTAGCGCGTGCGCTCGAAGGTGATTAAACACGTGGGTGAGATACGCTTGGCCTGTTCGACAAAACCATCAAAGGGCTGACCTACCGGCATCAGGACGGATCGCTCATGATCCAATGCCGCTTGAATGGTTAATACTTCCGTGGGATGAGTAGATTCACTCCAGAGTTGAACGCAGCGCTCACGCAGCCAGTCATTCAGCGCAATCAATGAGGGCTGTGCTGGCACCTGTTGCCAGAGCCTTCTTCGTGCGTCCTGCACGTTCTTCTCGACCTGACCTTTCTCCCAACCGGCGGCAGGATTGCAGAATTCTGCATCAAACAGGTAGTGGCTAACCATCGCGGCGAAACGCGCATTCACATCACGCTGCTTGCCACGTTTTACCTTATCGACAGCGGTCTTCATGTTGTCGTAAATACCGCGCTGCGGAATCCCACCCCACGCATTAAACGCATGGTGGTGAGCATCGAACAGCATCTCGTGGGTTTGCAGCAAATAAGCGCGAACAAAGAAGGCGCGGCTGTAACTCAATTTGAAGTGAGCGACTTGCAGCTTTACTCGTTCACCCGCAATTACCGCCCAGTCTTCGCTCCAATCAAATTGAAACGCCTCACCGGGTTTGAATTGCAATGGGATATAGGTGTGCTTGCTCGCACCTTTGCTCGATTCCAACTGCTGGCGGCGCCACTCGCGGGCAAAGACCGCCACACGATCATAGGAACCCTCAAACCCCAGCGCACGCAAATCGGCATGCATCTGTTTGAGTGAGCGGCGCTGCTTGCGCGAGGTGCGTGCGGCATCGACTAGCCACTGCCGTAACTTATCGGCAAAGGCATCAAGCTTACTGGGTGTCTGTCGCTTGGGGTAAACCGGTTCGCTGATCTCATCGCGCAGATAGCGGCGAACGGTATTGCGGGAAAATCCGGTACGTCGTGCAATCTCCCGCAGCGAGAGTTTGTCACGGAAATACCAACGTCTGATCTTGCTCAAAATGGCCACGTTAATCACTCCTATCTCCCGCTCAAAAAACAAGCAGGATAGTCGGTTTACGTGGGTCAATTTTCGACGCAAATATGGGGGTTTAGTGGGTCAGTTTTAAACGCAAAACAACAG